>PAPH01000055.1 GCA_002709005.1 Hyphomicrobiales bacterium
AGCCATGATCGAGATCTGCGTCCGACCGGCATCCGCGTGGTTCGCGATTTCGACGACATGATGAGGGTAGCCGCGATTCGCTCCGCCGTCTTCATCGGCGAGCAATCGTGCCCCTTCGAGGAGGAATTTGACGGCAACGATCTGGCGGCCACGCATTTGCTGGCTTTCGTCGGCAACGAGCCGGCGGGCTGCATGCGCATCCGTTTCTTCGGAGAGTTCGCCAAGATGGAGCGTCTTGCCGTGCGCAAGGAGTATCGCAGCTCGCGGACCGCCTTCGATCTCGTCCGGGCCAGTGTCGAACTGTGCCGCGACAAGGGCTACCGGCGCCTCTACGGCCACGCCCGCGAGGACTATCTTCGCTTCTGGCAGCATTTCGGCTTCAAGCTGAAGGAGAACGGCTCGCCGTTTTCCTTCTCGGACCATTCCTTCGTCGAGATGGTCGACGAGATCGAACCGTCGCCGCATTCGGTGCGGCTGTCGGATGGTCCCTACCGCATCATCCGTCCCGAGGGCGCGTGGCATGAGCCGGGCCCGCTGGAAAGGTCGGCCGCTCGGGGAACCGCCTGAGGGGGGTATTGGTTGAACTGGGAGGAATGACCTGAGATGAACATGCCGACTGCCGACGCCACGTCCTTCGCGTGGATGATCCGGACGCTCGTCACGTGCCGCCGTCAAGCCGAGAAGATGGATCTCGGAGATCTTAGCCATCTGATCAATATGGCGATCTTCCAGACTGCGCTAGAGTGGGAAGGGGTTGATCCAGGCGAGAACGGCAGGGACGATCATCTCGAAAGTCTGTTGCGACTGAAGATGAAACTCGCATACTCGGAATCCGACGAGAATGTCGTGGTTCTGAACTCGAAAACCGCCGGGGAGGTCTGATTCTCTGCGGTTGAGCCGGACGGGCGCACGGGTTGACGCCTCCGTAATGCACGGAAGCGCCCGTCCGGTATTTCTCACTCGCATCATCATCGTCTCCGCGCGTGATCCGGACAGTTGTTGCGGATTGCCGCCGCCGGCTGTCCAGTTGACGGTCCCCAGATGAAGATGACCGAGAAACTGAGCTTCGGCCCGTTTCGACGGGAAATGAAAGGCTTGAGCGACTCCATGGTCTCGGCTTCGGCCCCGTGTCGCCACGTCCGAAAGCCGTCAAGTTTCGCCCCTGGGGGACGACGGCAATGTCGGCGAGGGGGGCTGACGGCTCTTTCAGATTGGTATCTTGCCTTGCGTCAGATCAGTTCGCTGTAAAGCATGGTGATCCAGATCCCATTGCAGATCAGCCAGCCGAGCCCCAGCCACATCAGAATGCGGCTGTTGCCCGTCCGGATGGCGGCGAGCGCGATCGCCACGCCTGCGGCGGTTCGGACCAGATACCATCCTCCCAGAGACGCGAAATGCTCCTGTCCCTTGATCAGGGTGTCGACGATGTCGAAACCGAAGGACAGGGCAAACAGCGCGAAAAACGCGGCTCGGCGGCGAATGAAATACTTTTCCCGCTCGGTGTGGTCGTTGATGTGGTCGGGGTAGAGGAGCGTGGACATCAGGAAGAACAGCGACGCGTAGGAAAGAATGAAGATGTAGATCCAGAAGCTCCACTGCGTGATCAGCCGCAGGGCAAACTCCCACCACCAGAAGTGAATGGTTCCTAGCAGAAGGACGATCGACCAGACGATCTGCGTGGTCCGGCCGGTCGTGTTCTCGGGCTCTTGCAGGTGGCGCGACAAACCCGAAAGCGTCCGGGTGATCGCCAGCCCGATGATCAGGCTGACAAGAATCCGAAGATGAACGTATGCATCCATTCCACTGTTTCCCGATTCTGGCCGTCACTATGGAAATCTTTGCTGTTGGCTGCAACGGGTTCGAGGCTCGCGCGCGGTGCCGGACGTCGCTGGGCCTGCCGGCGCGGCAGGGGCGGAAAGAGCGGCTGCAACAGCGTGGCGCGTCTTGCCGCGCCCCATTCCGCCCACGGCCATATCTCGCGATGGGTTCGCATTTCATGCTTTTTGCCGTTTTCACCCTTGCGCTCCAAAAGCCCATGATCTAATGCCAATCCCGGTTCGGAGCGTAGCGCAGCCAGGTAGCGCACTTGACTGGGGGTCAAGGGGTCGTGGGTTCGAATCCCGCCGCTCCGACCATTTTCTTCCTGCGACAGTCAGATCTCATGCCACCGGGCACCCGGTGCGCCTGCAGCCTGTTTCTCAGGTGGCACCGCTTCGCCCCGAATTTGCCGCCCGACCCGCGCCAGTATCCGGCGCCGGCTGTCTTGCGACGCGCCATCTCGCCCAGTACGAGTATGACCAGGTGGCTGACCGGCAATTGGAAAGAGACTGATTTGAGTGTAACCGTTTTCCTGTGTGTCGTGCTGGCAGCTTTGCTCCACGCAATCTGGAACTCCCTCCTCAAGGGCAGCGCGGACAAGCAGGCGACCATGCTCGCCATTGCGCTCGGGCATGTGCCGGTTGCCCTGTTGATGCTGCTCTTCGCCCCGCCGGTCGAGATGGCGGCGCTGCCGTGGATCCTGGCGGGCGTGATGTTGCATCTCGGCTACCAGCTTTTCCTGACGGCCGGTTATCGGATTGGCGATCTCACCCTGGTCTATCCCATCGCAAGAGGGTCCGCTCCGCTGATCGTCACGGCCTTCTCCATTGCGGTGATGGGGATTTCGTTCAGCAAGTGGGAATTGTCCGGGGTGTGTCTGATCGCCATCGGGTTGGCTTCTCTCTCCCTCGTCAGGCGCGCCGATGGGATGCGAAATCCGCGTGCGGTCGTCATGGCGCTCGGCACGGGGATGTTCATTGCCGCCTATTCGCTGGTCGACGGGATCGGAGCCCGTGTGGCGACGACGGCTCTTGGCTACTGGAACTGGGCTGCTATCGGAAACGCTGTCTTGTTGTCGGGCTGGACCCTGGCGGCAAAACCGCCGGTATTCGCGGCGCTGACGTCGAACCGATCCGTGATCCTGACGGGCTTCGTTGGCGGATCGGCCTCGTTCCTGGCCTATGGACTGGTCATCTGGGCCTTTACGCAGGCGCCCATCGCGCTCGTCACGGCATTGCGGGAGACATCCATCGTCTTCGCGCTGCTGATCGGCGTCGGCATCCTCAAGGAGCGGCTCGATCTTGCGAAAGTCGTCTCGACGATCGTCACGATATCCGGAGCCGTGCTTCTGCGCGTATCGAGATCTTAGAATCGGTGATCGGCGCCTGCCGCGTCAGACGATCGGTCACGTCGACGGAGTTTTCGGCATCGCACAAACAAAAAACACCCCGGACGCTTCCGCCCGGGGTGTTGTGTTTCATTCAGGATGCCGTGAGGGCGCCATGATATCGATCAGGCTGCCTTCGAGACGGCTTCTTCGACTTCGGACACGGTCTTGAGGACCTGCGAAGCGATCGCATAGGGGTCGCCCTGCGAATTCGGACGACGGTCTTCGAGGTAGCCCTTGTAGCCGTTGTTGACGAAGGAATGCGGAACGCGGATCGAAGCGCCGCGGTCGGCCACGCCGTAGGAGAACTTGTTCCACGGAGCGGTTTCGTGCTTGCCGGTCAGGCGCATGTGGTTGTCCGGACCGTATACGTCGATGTGATCCTGGAGGTTCTTGTCGAACTGCGCCATGAGCTTTTCGAAATATTCCTTGCCGCCCACTTCGCGCATGTACTTGGTCGAGAAGTTGCAGTGCATGCCCGAGCCGTTCCAATCGGTGTCGCCGAGCGGCTTGCAGTGCCATTCGATGTCGATGCCGTACTTTTCGCAGATGCGGAGCAGGAGGTAGCGCGCGATCCAGATCTGGTCGGCGGCCTTCTTGGAGCCCTTGCCGAAGATCTGGAATTCCCACTGGCCCTTGGCCACTTCGGCGTTGATGCCTTCATGGTTGATGCCCGCTTCCAGGCACTGCTCGAGGTGCTCCTCGACGATTTCACGGGCGACCGAGCCGACATTCTTGTAGCCGACGCCGGTGTAGTACGGGCCCTGCGGGGAGGGGTAACCCGATTCCGGGAAGCCCAGCGGACGACCGTCCTTGTAGAAGAAGTATTCCTGTTCGAAGCCGAACCAGGCGCCTTCGTCATCCATGATCGAGGCGCGGGTGTTCGACGGGTGCGGGGTGACGCCGTCCGGCATCATCACTTCGCACATCACCAGCGCGCCGTTCTTGCGGGCCGGGTCCGGATAGACGGCGACGGGCTTGAGCACGCAGTCGGAGCTGGAACCTTCGGCCTGCTCGGTCGAGGAGCCGTCGAAGCCCCACAGCGGAAGCTGGTCGAGCGAGGGGAAGGTATCGAATTCCTTGATCTGCGTCTTGCCGCGAAGATTGGCAACGGGCTTGTAACCATCGAGCCAGATGTATTCGAGCTTGTATTTAGTCATCTAGTGAAGTCTCCTGACCTGCCGGGACTTGATCGTTGATTTTTCGGTGTGCCGGCGCCGCCCCGAAGGGCAAGCCGGTCTCCCGAAAAATGAGAAAGCATGATTCATGCCACTTTAATGTGGCTGCGCTGAAATCCCGTGTGACGGAACCAGTTTCGCCCCCGTTCGTTGATCTGGCAGTCGTCCTGCATTGTAACGCATTGATATTTCGTGGATCGGGCGAACGGCGGCGTGATGCCGCAGGCGGCCGGAGGGTCGGGTTGTCGGGGGGGCTGCATTTTCCACCCCTGATGAATGCACAATAATTTAGCGCCTAATAAATAGGCAAATGACTAATTTTTGTGTCTTTTGGGTGTAAAGGCTTTAGGGAAATGCTATATTGGGGACATCAAGGCGGTTAGGAGGCCGTCGAGGCAACAACCCTTAAACGGGGAGGAAATACGCAATGGAAATGAACACGCAGCCCAGAACGGCCCAGATCATTGAATTTCCCCGCAAGTTCCGCCGCAATGCGACCGGGACAGAGGATTTTCGGGCACGCGGCATTGCGGCCGCCCAGGCTCTCGTGCCTGTCATGGCCACCGAATGCTGGTACCACGACGCCGCGATGAACGAAGAAAACTGACGCGATTCGGGTAACGCCCGGTCAGTTTTGAGCGCCGCCGCATGCGCGAAATGAGCGACCCCGCCCACCTTTCCGGTGCAGGCGGGGTTTTGTTTTTCGCGGCCCCGGCTGCCGGATGCGAAAGTCAGATGGCTCTGCGCTCCAACCTCACTCGCGTCTGCCAGCGCTTTTCGAGCGCGATGCAGCCCCATGCGATCCCCATAAGCAAATAGAAGTGGCGCCAGTGGTCGGTGTCGATGACGTTGCCGATCAGCGCATGGCCGATCAGAAGGACCATCGTCATCATCAGATAGGGCTGCCAGGGCCGGTCGCGGAACATGTATTTGAGGCCGAGCGAAAGCGTCCAGACCGTCAGCGTTACATAGCTGATGAAGCCGATCCAGCCGTAGTCCATCAGCGCCTTGAGCCAGATATTGTGCGTGTCCTCGCCAAGCGTCAGACCGAATTCGAGCGGGCCGATGCCGAGCGGGTGGTCGAGCGCCCATCCGAAGCCGATCGCGTGCCGGGCGAAACGGCCCAGATGCGCCCCGTCATAGGACTGCACCAGCTTGGCGCGGTCGTCGAACAGGCTCGCCACCTGCGGGATCTGCAGCGCGACGACGACCGCCGTGATCAGCAGCACGATGCCGATGGCGGACATGATGCCGATCTTCAGCCGGAAGCCGCCGGTGCGGCGCTTGACGAGCATGGAGAAGACAAGCGCCAGCATGGAGAAGGCGAACAGGCCCCAGGCCGCGCGCGAGAACGACAGGAAGACGCCGAGCGTGAGCACGATCAAACCCGCCACCTTCAGGGGGGCGGTGGAGATCTTTCCGTCGAGCAGCCCGTACATCAGATAGACCGACGGCAGCACCAGATAGGGGCCGAAGACGTTTGGATCCTGGAAGGCGCCCATGGCGCGGCCGTAGCGGGTGAACACCGCGCCGCCGGGGATCACCCCGAAATAGCCGAGAATGCCCAGAAGGGCGGTGATGATGGCCGCCACAAGATAGGCCCGGAAGATCAGCCGAAGCCGCCGCCAGTCGGCCTCGATCACGGCGGCGAAGAACATCGCCGAAAACGCCAGGAACAGCGACACGGCGATATACATCGGCGTGTCCTTCACATCCGCCATCGTCAGGATGGAGAACATCCCGCCGATGTTGAAGGTCACGTAGAGCACGATCAGCGGCGCGATATGGCGCGACAGCCGCAGGCCCAGGATCGCCCAGAGGCCGATCAGTCCGGCCATGTAGAGTTCGTAAGGGGCGGGCTCGTTGATCACGAACCCCGATAGGAACACGCCAAAGGCGATCAGCAGCGAGGCGACCACGCCGATGGCCGCGCGCTGGGGCATGGCAATGCCCGGATGAACGCCGGCAGCACCGCTTCTGGAGCCGCTCCGATAGTCGCCAAGCGCGCTATGGCCGGGCACGTAGGTCAATAGGCGTTTTCCGCGTTGAACAGCCGGAACGGCGTCAGGAACAGGATCTTGAGATCGAGAAGCAGCGACCAGTTCTCTATATAGTAGAGATCGCAGGCCACGCGCTGGCGGATCTTGTCATCGCTGTCGATCTCGCCGCGCCAGCCGGAAATCTGCGCCCAGCCGGTGACGCCGGGTTTCACGCGGTGGCGGGCGAAATAGCCGTCGACGACCTCGGTGAACTGCAGATCCTTGGTGCCGGCCGCCACCGCGTGGGGTCGCGGGCCGACGAGCGACAGGTCGCCCTTGAGCACGTTGAAGAACTGCGGCAGCTCGTCGATCGAGGTCTTGCGGATGAAGCGTCCGACGCGGGTGACGCGCGGGTCGCCCTTCGAGACCAGCACCTTGGCCTCCGGATCGCACATCTCGGTATACATCGAGCGGAACTTGAAGACCTCGACGACCTCGTTGTTGAATCCGTGGCGCTTCTGCCGGAAGATCACCGGCCCCTTGGAATCGAGCTTGATGGCGATGGCTGTCCCGAGCATGACCGGCCAGAGAACTGCGATCGCCGCCAGGCTGAAGAAAATGTCGAACCCCCTCTTGGCCACCGAATCCCAGTCGGTGATCGGGCGATCGAAGATGTCGAGAAGGGGCGCGGCGCCCACATAGGAATAGGAGCGGGGGCGGAAGCGCAGCTTGTTGGCGTGGGCGGCCAGGCGAATGTCGAGCGGCAGCACCCAGAGCTTCTTCAGAAGCTGGAGAACGCGAAGCTCGGCCGAAAGCGGCAGAGCGATGATCAGCATGTCGATCCGGGCGAGGCGCGCGAATGTGACGAGCTCGCTGACGGTGCCGAGCTTCGGATAGCCCGCGACCACGGCCGGAGAGCGGCGGGTGTCCCGGTCGTCGAAGATGCCGCAGATGCGGATATCGTTGTCCGGTTCCTGTTCGATGGCGCGGATGAGGGACTCGGCGATGTGCCCGCCGCCGACGATCACCGCCCGGCGCTCCATCACCCCGTTGCGCGCCCAGCGGCGAATGGCGAAGGCGAGAAACGTCCGCGACAGGAACAGAAGGACGATTCCGCCGATGAACCAGGCGAGGAACCAGACGCGGGAATAGAGAAGGCCAGCCTGAAGGAAGAAGCCAAGCACGGCGAGCACCGCGAAGGCGCCGGTCCATGAGGCGAGAACCCGCGGATAGGTCTTGATAGCCGTGCGCAGCGCGGGAACCTGGTAGCAGTCGGACAACTGCATGAACAGGACGGTCATTGTCGAGCCGAGAAGAAGGGCGGGCGCGTAATAGATGGCCGTCAGTTGCAGCGTCGGGCCGTCATAAAACAGGTGAATGGCGAGGCCCGTGAGAAAGAGCGCGCAGAATTCGCCGAGCCGCAACAGGCCGGTGATCATCGTCGGCGTGTAGCTTTCCTGCGCCAGCCGCCGCGCGGTCTGCTTGGCGATGCGGTTGAGCTCGTCCGGCTCGGGCAGACGATCGCGTTCCGCAGGCGCATTCTGCAGCGCTTCGCGTATCGCCTGGGTATCGAAATGCGAGGCTTTGTCGATTCTGTTCACGGGCGTCCACTCCGGGCCAATCGGACACCCAGTAGCAGATCGACCCTAAGAAAGACTTGACGTCGCGTCAGGCCGCCGCGTGCCTTTCCGGCGCAGCCGCGGTCTGTTCGCGATAGAGATCGAGCATGTCGCTGGCCATCCGCGCGACCGAAAAGCGCTCCCGGAAGCTCGGGAGCTCCGGCATCGCGCCCTTGAGCCAGCCGTCCTCTGTGACCGCGCGGGCAATCGCCTGGCCCATGGCCTCGATGTCGCCCGGTGCCACCAGCGCTTCGGAATCTGCGCCCAGGATCTCCGGAATGCCGCCGACTCTTGTGGCCAGCATGGATTTTCCCGCGGCCACCGCCTCGATCACGATATAGGGCATGGATTCCGCCCGCGACGGCACCACCACGTGGCGCGCCAGGGCGAAGGCCTGTCGCGCCGGCATGGCATCGTGCATCGTCACCCGGGCGCCGAGCCCCATGGTGGCGATCTTTTGGCGGTAGCGCGGCTTGTCGTCGCCGTCGCCGACCATCACCGCCCGGAGCGGCCGTCCGGCGATCTGCTCGGCCCGCCGCAGCCCGTCGATAAAAATATCGGGACCCTTGAGGTCCCGCATCATGCCGATATAGAGAAAATCCGGTGCCTCCGGCGGAGCCGTGACCGGCTCGAACTCGGATGGTTTCACCCCGTTCAGGATCAGTCGCCAGTCGGTCGTCGGCTGTCCGATCTTCTCGGTGTAGGTCCGTCGCTCGTAGTCGGAGACGAACACCAGACTGTCCGTCCACCGTTCCAGCATCCGCTCTATGCCGAAATAGAGCTGCCCCCGGGCAGTACGCTGATCGTAATGCAGGCTTCCGCCATGGGGGGAATACAAACGGGCAACGCAACTACCTGATACCCGTAGCCGTGAACCGACCATCCGCGCGAAGGCGCCGCCCTTGGCGCCGTGTCCGTGCAGGATGTCCGGTTTCAATTCCTTGACTTCATTGTACGTTTCGAAAAACGCAGACAGATCCGAGAGGCCGATCGAACGGCGGATGGCGAGCCGCCGGAGGCCGAGCGAGAGGTGAGGGCGGACTCCGTCGAACAGCGAGTCCTCGAACGAGCCGCCGGTGATGGAATCGCAGAGGATTCCAACCTCGTGGCCGGCGCGCGCATGCTCCTCGACGAGGTCGCGCACATGGCGGAAGATGCCGCCGACGGGCGAACGGAAACAGTGGAGGATGCGCAAGGGTCTGCTATCGCTCATTGCTCAGAAAAGACGCTCGCGAACATAGATCGTGTCGCCGGCCATGATCGGATCGGAAATCGAGACCCGTCCGGTCATCACTTCGCCGTTGATCTTGCGGGTGATGTCGACGCTGCGCTGGTTGGCGCGCGGTGAGAAACCTCCGGCGATGGCGATGGCGTTCTGGACGGTCATGCCGGCCACGTAGGAATATTGTCCGCCCTGTCCGACTTCGCCCATGATGAAGAAGGAGCGGTAGCGGTCGACCTCGACGGAGACATCGGGATCGCGCAGATAGCCCTGGCGAAGCTTGGTCGCCAGCATGCCCTCTATTTCCTTGACCGTATGGCCGCGGGCAGGAACCGAACCGACGAGCGGGAAGGCGATATAGCCGGCCTGATCCACCGAATAGGCGCCGGTGAGGCCTTCCTGTTCGAATACGGTCACCCGCAAACGGTCGCCGGAATCGAGCCGGTAGGGCTGGATGACTGCTTGGTTGAACGCCTTGGGCGCGGGATGGTAGCCCGAGCAGCCGGCGAGAACGAGCAATGTTGTTGCCGCCGCAAATATCCGCGCTCCTGAAATTCGACCCGACGCCACGCTGTCGCTCCGCAATCTGCCGTTTGTGTCCGTCCGTTATCATCCCGTTAGGGTTAACGGGCGGTAAAGCACGGCGTGGATTTTTCCGGGCCCGGAGATTTGACCGGCGATGGTGCAGGTAGGTGAAGGTTTGAGAACGCGCGCGGGAGGGGGTGTGATGCTGAAAACGCCGTCTCCAATGGTAAACGCTTGCTGAACAAGGCTTTAACGCTTGGGTTACCATGTTCGTTTACCTTGCCCGGCGGTTGTAAGTATGGAGTGCTCCAATGAGCGTCGCGGCAAATCAGGCTGACGTTGACATCGATCTCGGACGGCTCGTTGCCGCCGTCTGGCAGCGCCGGCTCATGGTGGTGCTGATCACCGTTCTGGCGGCCGTCGCCGCCTTCCTGGTGACGATGATGATCGACCCCCGCTACAAGGGGGAGGCGCGGCTGCTCATCACGGCGCGCGAACCGGTCTATACCGCCGAAAGCGGTCAGCGGCAGCCGGCCGAGCCGAACTTCGACGAATTGTCGGTAGCCAGCCAGGTCGAGATCCTCAAATCGTCCGATCTGATCAAGAAGGTCGCCGAAGAGCTCGATCTCGACTCCCTGCCGGAGTTCGATTCGGCCGCCAACATGTCTGTCATCTCCGAGGTGCTGGTCGGTCTCGGCCTGAAGGCCAGTCCGCTCGAGACGCCGCCGGGCGAACGCGTGATCAAGCGCTTCAGCGAGAAGCTCGACGTCTATGTCGTGCCGTCCTCGCGTATCGTGGCGATCGAGTTCTCCTCCGAGGATCCGGCGCTCGCCGCCCGCGTCGCCAATGCGATGGCCGACGCCTATCTCCAGTTCAATGCCGGCCTCAAGGTCGAGAACAACTCCAATGCCAGCGCCTGGCTCGCGCCGGAGATCGACAGTTTGCGCCAGAAGGTGCGCGAGAGCGAAGAGAAGATCGCCCGTTACCGGGCCGACAAGGGGCTTCTGCAGGTCAGCGATACCGAAACCATCGCCGCCAAGCAGCTCTCCGATATCTCCGCCGAACTGAGCAGGGTGCGCGGCGAGCGCGCCGATGCGGAGGCCCGCGCGCGCTCGGTCCGTACCGCCCTCGACAACGGCCAGTCGGATTCGATCGGCGACGTGCTCTCCTCGACCAACGTCCAGCGGCTCAAGGAGCGCGAAAGTGCTGTACGCGCCGAGATCGCCGATTTGTCGGCGACGCTGCTCGACGGGCATCCGCGCATGAAGGCGCTGCGTGCCCAGCTTTCCGATATCGAGGAGCAGGTCCGCGCCGAAACCCGCAAGGTGCTCTCGAGCCTCGAGAGCAACGCCCGTCTGGCGACTGCGCGCGAAGAGGAACTCGTCGCCCAGCTCAACGCACTGAAATCCGGTTCGGCCCGCGAGGGCGAGGAAGCCGTCGAACTGCGTGAACTCGAACGCGAGGCCGCTTCGCAGCGCGACCTGCTCGAAACCTATCTGGCGCGTTACCGCGAATCCGCTTCGCGTTCGGCGCCGGCTTCGGCGCCTGCCGATGCTCGGGTGATCTCGCGCGCCGTCGCGCCCGCCGAACCCTATTTCCCCAAGACGATGCCGATCATCATCGTCGCGGCGCTTGCGGCCTTCCTCCTCTCGTCAATCTGGGTGATGCTGGCCGAACTTCTGTCCGGCCGCGCGCTCAAGCCGGCGGAGGGCTACTATCACGAAGAGGAAGTTGTCGAGACACGCGCCGAGGAGCCGGTTGTGGCCAATGCCAACGAACCGAGGAAGAAGCGCGAGCATGTCTCCATTCTCTCCGCGCCGACCGCAGAGGAACCGGTCCCGGCGGCGTCGGGAACTGGCGGTTCAGACTTCTCGGTCGAGGCGGTGGCCGATCAGCTTCTCGCCGACCAGACCTCGCTTGCGATTTCCGTTTCGCCGGAGGGTGACCGGGGGTCTCTTTCCGCGGTCATGCTGGCGCGCACCGCGGCCGGCGAGGGGGCCAAGGTTCTGCTCGTTGACCTGACCGGTACGGCATGCCCCACCGAAATGATGGCCGAATCCCGCCGTCTGCCCGGCCTGACCGATCTTCTGTGCGGCGAGATCGCCATCGCCGACGCCATTCATGCCGACAGGTTGTCGACCGCGCAGATCGTGCCGCACGGCAATTCCAACGCCCGCCGCGCCATGCGCGCGGTCGACCGGCTGCCGATGATCCTCGATGTCTTTGTCGAGGCCTACGACCTCGTCATCGTCGAATGCGGCATGACGACCGCTGCCGGGATTGCCCGGATCGCCCGTCGCGATGACGCCGAAATCGTGCTCTCCGTCGTCAATCCGAGCGAGGACGAACTCGAGGCCGCGCTCGGCGACTTCTTCGATCAGGGTTTCGAGGACGTGCTGCTGATGACGCCGGGCGAGGATCCTGACGGGCCTGGCGCGCGCAGCGCCGTCGCCTGACGCGGCTCGTCCAGAAGAAAAACCATCAGCCGGCGTCTTCGGATGCCGGCTTTTTGCTGTTGAGAAGCGCGCGGATGCGGTCGGCAAATTTCCGCGCCTGGGGCGAGGTCTTGACGAAGCGCTTGGCGCGCACGGACGCCGCCATCACTCCCGCGGCGAGGGTGCCTCGGCCTCTCAGGGGCAGGAAGACGTCCGCATGCGGGGTTTCGACCGGGCACCAGGAGCGCTTGTAGCGCTGGTCGCCGACGCCGAAATCGAAGACATCAGCGCCATCGGCATTGAGTTCCTCGATCATCAGGTAGAACAGCAACTCGCCCGCGCTGGCATCCGGAACGGTGCGGTCGTCCACCGAGCCGAACTGACAGGTCACGTGGCCGTCCTTTCGCGTCAGGCCGGCAATCGCCAGCAGCTTGGCTTCGCCTCCGTCGTCGATCTCGATGCCGTGCAGCGTCAGAACCGGCTTGCCGTCATTGTCAGCAAAGCCTGCCAGTTGGCCGAAGACGGTATGAACGCCCGGTTCGGCGAAGACGTCCGGCAGGCCCTGTTCGGCGAGACGCAGCGATTTCTGCGCAAAGAATGCGCGGAGCAGCCTTTCGGCGCTCGCGTCGTCCCTCGCCTCGATGCGGCGGTAGCCGCCGAAGGGCTCGAGACGGCGCTCGGAGGTGCGAAACTTCTTGCGCCGGCGCTTGGCGTTGATCTGCGCGAGTGTCGCCTCGAATGTGTTCTTGAGCGGCAACTGGAAGCTCGGGTTCTGGCTGGTGACGCTCGGAAAGACCAGGAAGGGTTCGGGACGGTCGCCGGTCATCGGCCGCAACTTGTCCAGCGCCAGGACGTCCGCGGGCAGGTTGAGCGCGCGCAGCGTCTCGACGAGATCCTCCATCATGGCCCGGTCGGCTTCCTCGAGGAAGCGGGCCGAGTAGACGGGTGCGTTGTGGTTGGAATGCCGCGTGCCGATCAGGCGGGCCACTCGCACGCCGAAACGGCGGACGATTTCGAGCGGCAGCAGCACGGCCGGCCGGCCGTCGAGGGAGACGAGCACCACGAGCGTCTTCACACCCGGCATCGCCGCCCATGCGCGGCACCAGTCATAGGTCTGGTGAAGCGTGACGTGGGGCGCGGCTTCCATTGCGCGCCAGACGCTTTCCGCTTTCTCGATCCGGTCGATCAGCCGGGCGGACAGCCGCACATGCCCCACCGAATAGGCTCCGGTGAGACTGTTCTTCGCGCTGATGACGCGACGTCCGTTGATGTCGTCGACATGTACCATTTCGGGAACGAATTCCGTCCAGAAGTCCGCATTCATCGTCAGTCTGCATCACAGACTGCGAATTTTTGGTGTCTTTGGACCGGTCAGTTACCGCAAATGCATTTTCAGGGTTAACGGGCGGCTAACGCGGGGATGTCAGACGCGGTCGTCCTTCGGCTTCACCGGACCCGCCATCCAGCGGATGATGAACATGGCGGGGACCACCCAAAGGATGCCGGTCAGGAAGAAGTAGAGAAGGTGGATATACCAGGCCGATTCCGCCAGCCGGTAGGTGGCGATCGTGGTGGCGAGCAGCGCGTAGATGATGACGAGGAGAACGATGAGGATCGTTCCGACGAATTTCTTCAGTCTCACGGGCATGGCGGGCTGCACTCCTTTCCTTCCAGATAGCCGCTCGGGCGAGGACGGAAAAGGGTAAAATCGAACATCGCGCGCGACCCCATGCCGCAATCGGCGCGCACTTGCCTTGCCCTTGCCGCTGGTGCACATGGACCTCCGACGAGAGAACCCCGGGGCGGAAGCCGGCCAATGACGGCCGCCGCCCGGACAGACTGCACGAGCGAGCCGCCGCCATGACCGACCTTGCCCCAGCCGCCGACCGCGTTCTTGCCAGCCGCGAGCGCAACGACCGCAACCGGCTTCATATCCGCATCTGGCTCGGCGTGGTGCTGCTGGCGATTTTCGCGCTGGTGCTGGTCGGCGGGGCGACGCGGCTGACCGATTCCGGCCTGTCGATCACCCAGTGGAAGCCGATCCACGGCGTGATCCCGCCGCTGTCCGTCGCGGAATGGGAGGAGGAGCTCGAGCTCTACCGCCAGATCCCCGAGTACCAGCAGATCAACAAGGGCATGTCGCTCGACGAGTTCAAGCGCATCTACTGGTGGGAATGGGCGCACCGCTTTCTCGCCCGCTCGGTCGGCGTTCTCTTCGCCGTTCCATTCGTCTTCTTCCTGGTCACCGGTCGCATCGAGAAGCGGCTGAGATGGCCGCTCTTCGGGCTCTTTCTGCTTGGCGGGCTTCAAGGCGCGGTCGGCTGGTGGATGGTGGCCTCCGGGCTCGTGGATCGCGTTGACGTCAGCCAGTACCGTCTCGCCACCCATCTGACGCTCGCCTGCATCATTTTCGCCGCCATCCTGTGGGTCCAGCGCGGGCTTGCGACCTACAGCAAGGGGCCGACCCCGCCAGCCGGATTGCGCCGCTTCGCCGGGGTTCTGGTGCTGATGGTCCTGGTCCAGATCTACCTTGGCGGGCTGGTTGCCGGGCTCGATGCCGGGCTGAGCTACAATACCTGGCCGCTTATGGACGGTGCCTTCATCCCCAGCGACCTCTTCGCCATCGATCCTGCCTGGCGAAATTTCTTCGAAAACCCGAAACTGGTGCAGCTCGACCACCGCCTGTTCGGCTATCTGGTCTGGATCGCAGCCCTTGCCCATATGGTCATGGCGCTGCGCAAGGCGCCTGGTACCACCCATGCCCGCAGAACGACCGTGCTCTTCGCGCTCGTCACCCTGCAGGCGATTGTCGGCATCGTCACGCTTCTCTTCCAGGTGCCCTTCGACGCCGCGCTGACCCACCAGGGCGGGGCGCTCATTGTGCTGGCCTTCGCGGTTGCGCATTATCGCGGTTTCTATGGCGAATATCCGCGTGAAACCGAAATCGCTCTCAGGAGTTGAACCTGCGCCCGGGAAACGGGCTCACCCGTGACGCACCGAAAGCCAGCAGACCGGCTCAAGGAGATCACATATGCCGCTGTTCAAACCATCCCATCGCCGCAAATACGTCAATGACGACAAGGCCTATGCGCTCTTCGAGCTGGCCTATACCTCCGTCGATATGGCCGCCGCGCTGCTGTTCATCGTCGGGTCGGTGATGTTCTTTTCCGAGGACTGGCAGACACCGGGAACCTGGTGCTTTCTCGTCGGCTCGATCTGCTTCGCGCTGAAACCCTCGATCCGGATCTATCGCGAGATCTACTACTTCTCGCGCGGCGACTACGAGAATTTGGTCGGCGGGAAGAGCGGCAGTTAAGCCGCTCCGCCCTTCCTCATCCGCGCAGCATCAGATCGAGGTTCTGCACGGCGGCGCCGCTCGCGCCCTTGCCGAGATTGTCGTAGACGGCGATCAGCAGGGCTTGGGCGCGATCGTCATTGGCGCAGACGAACAGCGACATACGGTCGGTGTCGTTGTGGCGCTGCGGATCGATGTCGGCGCTGCGTTCGAGCGGCTCGAAGGGCGCGACGTCGACGAGCGAATCCGGAATGGCGGCGAAATGGTCGGCGATCGCCGCGTGCAGATCCTTGCCTTTCGGCACGGAGGGCAGGGCGCCGAGCTGCAGCGGCACCATGGTGACCATGCCTTGGGCGAAATCACCGACGACCGGCTGCATCAGCGGGTCGGTCGCCAGCTTCGCATAAGTCTTCAGTTCCGGCACGTGCTTGTGCTTCAGGGTCAGCCCGTAGGGCATGAACTTCGATGCGGCATCGCCCTTGGCCTCATAGTCGGCGATCATCTGCTTGCCGCCGCCCGAATAGCCGGTGATCCCGCTGATCGTCACCGGATAGTCGGCGGGAAGAAGGCCCGCGGTGATGAGCGGACGCAAGCTGGCGATCGGCCCCTGCGGCCAGCAGCCGGGATTGGCGACGAACTGCGCCTTGGCGATTTTCCCCGCCTGATCCTTGTCCATCTCTGCGAAACCGTAGACCCAGCCCTCGGCGGTCCGGTGCGCGGTCGAGGCGTCGATGAAGCGCGTTCCGGCATTGCTCGCGAGCGATACGGCCTCGCGCGCGGCGTCGTCCGGCAGGCACAGGATGGCGATATCGGCCTGGCGCAGATAGTCGGCGCGCGCTTCCGGATCCTTGCGCTTGTCTGTCGGAATCGAGATCAGGTCTATATCCTTGCGTCCCGACAGCCGGCTGAGAATCTGCAGGCCGGTGGTGCCGTGCTCGCCGTCGATGAAGATTTTGGGGGCCATGGTCATTCCTGAAAAATGCTTGTCTGTCAGATGGTTGTGCGCGAGACCGGACTCAATCCGGCAAGCCGTTGAATCAATGTGGCAAGGGCCTCATCGCTTCTCGGCGAGAAGACCGAGCATGTACATGGCAATCGTCGCACCCGCAATCGCGGTGACGTCGGCATGATCGTAGGCGGGCGCGACTTCGACCACGTCGGCGCCGCGGATATCCAGCGCGCCGAGCTTTCTCAGGATCGAAAGCGCCTTGGCGGAGGAGGGGCCTCCGGCGACCGGCGTTCCGGTTCCGGGAGCGAAAGCAGGGTCGAGACAGTCGATATCGAAGGTGAGATAGACCGGCGCGCCGCCGGTATGTTCGACGATCAGATCCGCGATCTCCTGCGCCGTCATGTCCTCGACCTCGTGGCCGTAGATCATCCGGATGCCGCAATCCTCCGGCGCGTGCGTGCGGATGCCGATCTGGATCGATTTCGCAGTATTGATCAGCCCCTCGCGCGCCGCCCGGCCGACGAAGGAGCCGTGATCGATCCGCTCGCCGTCATCGTCCCAGGTATCCTGATGGGCGTCGAACTGGACCAGCGCCAGCGGCCCGTGCTTGGCGACATGCGCCTTCAACAACGGCCAGGTAACGTAATGGTCGCCGCCGAGCGTGAGCAGAAACGCGCCCGCGCCGAGGATTTTGGACGCTTCCTCCTCGATCGTTGCCGGCGTCCTCTGGTGGTTGCCGTAGTCGAGCAGGCAGTCGCCATAGTCGATCACCGCGAGGTTTTCGAACAGGTCGCGATGAAACGGATATTGCGGGTCGTTGTCGAAGATCGCCGAGGCGCGGCGGATCGCCTGCGGACCGAAACGCGCGCCCGGCCGGTTCGAAACCGCCGCATCGAAGGGAATGCCCCAGACCGCGACATCCACCCCCTCGAGCGACTTGGTGTATTTCCGGCGCATGAACGACAACGCTCCGGCATGGGTCGGGTCGGTTGCGGCACCCGTGAGGCGCGAGGCGGTGAAGGCGTGATCGATCGATTTCGACGGCATGAAGAGGTCGGGCTCCCTTGTCGGCGGTGAAAATAGGGCAGTTGGCCCTAGGGATAAAGGCGGAAACGACGCTCGGCCGTTAAGGTTGATAAGAAGTTTACGGCCATTCGCCCCGTGTCCCGTGATATTCCGCTTGGAAACGGGAAACTGCGGATCGGAAGCTGCGGATGAAGACCGGACATGCCGAAACAGGGACGATGGATGGCAACCTGATCCCGGCCGTGCAGTATCTGCGCGGCTTCGCGGCGCTCGCCGTGTTCCTGTTCCACGTCTCGAGCCTGACGGTGGCGACATGGGGCCCGAATGCCGCCGGCATCGACCATGTCGGCGCTGCGGGAGTCGACCTTTTCTTCGTCATTTCCGGTTTCGTCATGGCGATGATCGTGGCGCGGCCCGGCCCCTTCCGGCCCGGCGATTTTCTTCTCCGCCGCATCGCCCGCGTCGTTCCGGGCTATTACCTCGCCACCTTCGGGATTTTCGTGCTGGCGATGCTGGCGCCCTCGGTGACGAGCACCCACGCCGAACTTCCGGCGCTCGTGCGATCTCTCGCCTTCATTCCCTGGCCGGATGCCCAAGGCTTCATGGCACCATTGCTACTCGTGGGCTGGACGCTGAACTACGAGGTCTTCTTCTATCTGCTGATCCTGCTTGTGGTGGGGCTTTTCGGCGACCGTCGCCTTTACGGCCTTATCGGGCTCCTGTGCGCGCTGGTGCTTTTCGGCTGGCTGGTGCGGCCCGTCCATCCGACGGCGGCATTCTACACCGACAGCATTCTGCTCGAATTCGCCTTCGGGATCCTCGTGTGGCATCTGCACAGGGTGGCAGGAAACGGGCGGGCGGACACGTTTTCCTTCATTGTATTCGTCGGCGGTGTCGTGTTTTTCGCACTCCAGCACGAAAGCGATCCGGGCGCCTACCGGACGCTGCTCTGGGGTGTGCCGAGCGCTATGATTCTCTTCGGCGGCCTGCGGGTGATGCGCTTTCCAAGCCCCTCCATGGCGGCGCTCGGCGACTGGTCCTATGCCTTCTACCTGACCCATCTCTTCGTCATCACCGGCTATATCCGCATCGTCATGCCGCGCCTGCCGGATCTCGAACTGATGTGGATCTACCATTATACGGCGATGACCGTGCTGGCGCTCTCGGTCGCCTGGGGCTTTCACCGCTTCGTCGAGGTGCCCGCCAACCGCTATATCGTCAGGCGCTTCAGTGGGCGGAAGGCCAAGGCAGATGCCGCCAGCATTACAGTCGCCGGACAGGCCTGAACCTATCTGTCCAGAGCGCGCATCGTTTTGGCAAGTTCCGGAGAGCCCGCTCCCTCGAGGTTTTTCACCACGCTCTCGTAATCGGCCTGGTCGCGGTTCTGGCTGAGTTTCGACTTGGCGATCACCCGGTCGACCGTCATTTCGAAGCCGACGATGTTGGCGAGCATCATCTCCATATAGTCGGCGGGCGCGTCGGCCATCCGCCAGGCCTTGTCGCCCGAGGTGCGCCGCTCGAAATGGCGCGTGAGCTTGCCTACAACGGCGCGCTTGAACTTTTCCGAATGATCGAACCGGATGCGTCCGGTGATATGGATGGCCTGGTAGTTCCACGTCGGCACCGATTTGTGGGTCTGCTCTTTCGAGGGATACCAGTTCGGGCTGATATAGGCGTGGTCGGCACGGAAGATCGCCAGGACCTGGCTTTCATCAGCAATGTCGCGATGCATGTCGTTGGCGAGCGCGACATGGCCGATCAGCTTCTTTTCGCCGTCCCGCAGCAGGGGGATGTGGTTGGCGACAAGCCCCGCCTCGGTCTGCGCGACGATTGCCGCGAGCGGAAAGGCGTCGACCAGCCGGTCGATTTCCTCGGAGCGGTTCTCGGCAAAATGCTCGGGCAGATACATGGGCGGCGGCTTTCGGCTGTGGTTCGAAACCGCGGATATGACTATGAAAACCGGCTGGACGCAACGCCGGGATTTCCATGCTGTCCGGTCCGTCCGCGGCAAGGCCGGTCATTCTTCCATTCTTCTCTGATGAATAAAAGTGGACAATAAAACTCATGTTATCTAATGTCCGCCCGCGTCAGGGGGGCTGGGCATCGAAACAGGGTGTCCATCTCGCCGCTGGCGCCAGTCCGACATCCGATCTTTTTGTACGCCCGTTCACAGTAGTTGCCCGATGAATTCCACCTTAGACGCCCGCGAGGACCTGCTTGCCGCCTATCTCCGCTACTGGACGACGTTGCGCGTCGCGCTGAGGCGCCGTACCGGTTCGCATGAGTTGGCCGAGGATGCGCTTCAGGAGACCTGGCTTCGACTCGCAGCCTTGAAGGACATGCCGGAAGCCGTGCGCGACAACCGCGCCTTCATCCTGCGCATCGCCGGCAATATCGCCATCGATCTGCTGCGCAAGGAAAACCGCCATGCCGCGCGTTGCGTCAGCGACGAGGAACTGATCGGGGCGATCGCCGACAACCGGCCTTCGCCGGAAGTCTGCGCGATCGACAGGGATGAGTTGCGCTGCCTCGTTCTTGCCCTGGCCCAACTGGCGCCAAAGCCTCGTGCCGCGCTGCTGCTCAGCCGCTGCGACGGGCTGACATATGCCGCAATCGCCAACAGGCTGAACGTCTCTGAAAGCATGGTCGCCAAATATCTCGTGCAGGCGCTGCGCCATTGCCGCGATCATCTTCGCGCGCTCGACATCTGACACGGTTGCTTGCGAAAATTCGTCACCGGACTGCAGGATCCGGCCCCTCGCTTCGTCCTTGGTGTAAGTGGGCAGGACTGGCCTGAGGGCAAACGGGCGATGAAAGCCGACGGAGGAGGAGCGGGCTGAGGATGACAGGGGACGAGCAAACGCCAGATCATGCCGACGAGCGTCTGAGCGATGAGGCCATCGACTGGCTCGTCCGGCTCAATTCGGGCAAGGCCGACCGTGCCGACCATGCAGGCTTTGCGCTCTGGCGGGCGCAAAGCGATGCCCATGAGCGGGCCGCCGCAGAAGCCGAGGCGCTCTGGTACGGTATCGGCAGGGCGGGCGACGAACGGCGGGCCACCGCGCGGCGGCGGCACACAAGGCGCGCGGTGCTCGGCGCGGGCCTGGTCGCAACCGGCGGTCTGGCGGCCTATCAGGCGGGACTTATCCGAGAAGGACTTTTCGCGGACCACGTCACCGGGACGGGGGAGACGCGGGTGATCGATCTGGCGGACGGCTCGCGCGTCCGGATGAACGCGGCCTCAGCACTGTCGCTCGACCTCGGTCCCGACCTGCGGCGGCTTGAGCTTCACTACGGACAGGCAATCTTCGAGGTCGCCCATGATCCCGACCGGCCCTTCATCGTCGAGGCCGGCGGTGGTCGCACGCGCGCCATCGGCACCGCCTTCGACATCGATGTCCGTCCCGACAGCGTGGTCGTCACCGTGCTTGAGGGCGTGGTCGGCGTCTCCCGGTCCGGTGATCGGGCCGAAGGCGTCACCGCGTCGGCGAACCACCACGTGCGCTACGGCGAAGGCGAGGGGATTGGCGCCGCAGTGCCCGTTGACGCTGATACGGCGACCGCCTGGCGGCGTGGCAAGCTGATCTTCAACAACCGGCCGCTGGGCGAGGTCGTCACCGAACTCGACCGGCAGATTGGCGGACGGATTGTGATCGCCAACCGCCGGCTGGCGAACCTCGAGGTGACGGGCGTCTTCGATCTCGAAAATCCGCAATCCGTACTCGATGCGATATCCCGCAGCCTGCCGGTAAAAGTGGTTCGCCTCCCGTTGCTCACGGTGCTGAGATAGGTCTGTCCCGGCCCTCGGCGATTTCATGAGTAAAAAACTCATGTTTTTTCCACTTCCCGCTGCACTATCGGCTTTTCCGTAACGTCCTTGATTCCGGGGGGCGCATGGAGGGGTTGGACAGACCGGCTCCGCGTCCATCGATCACGAAGGAGACAAGGGGCGATCATGGCTTACGACACTCAGCGCAAACACAACGGAGTGGACAGGTTCCAGGCACTGCTGCTCGCTACCGCCGCCGTCTATCTTGCGGCCGGACTTCACGGGCCGCTGCTCGCAGTCGCCGGGGCCGAGGAAGAGGCGGCGCAAATGAAACCCGCCCGGACAGCCTACAGGATCCCGGCCCAGCCGCTCGGTTCGGCGCTGACGCGCTTCGGCGACGTGGCCGGCCTGCATCTTGTCTTGCCGTCTGGTCTGGTGGCCGGGCGGACGAGCGCGCCGCTGTCCGGAGCCTATTCGCGGGCGGTCGCACTCTCGCGCCTGCTCGACGGCACGGGGCTCGTCTACCATTTCACCGGGCCGGACGCGGTCACCATCTTCGATCCGGCGGCGTCCGCCGGGATCGGAGTCGCGGGCAGGGGAACCATTCTCGATGTCATCGACGTCACCGCCGGAGCGGAAAATGCTTCCGGTCCAGGGTTCCAGGGGGCGCCGGAATGGGTCTACGAAGCAGGCTCCGGCGTCAGCGTGGTCTCCACCGAGAGCCTCGACAGCAACCCGGCGCGCCACGCCAACGATCTGCTCGACGACGTGGCGGGAACCTACACGGCCGACAATCCGCAGGATCCCGGCATCAACGTCAATGTCCGCGGTCTTCAGGACCAGACGCGCATCAACACCACGATCGACGGGGTGCGCCAGAACTTCCAGATGAGCGGCCACAGTTCCACCGGTTTCACCTATCTCGATCCGGCGATGATCCGCGCGGTCGAAGTTGACAAGAACGTCTCTTCGGGCGCCGGAGGGGCGGCGTCGCTCGGCGGCCAGGTGACCTTCCGCACCGTCGACGCCGACGACCTGATCGGGCCGGGCAAGAGCTTTGGCGGCGAGATCGAGGGAACGACCGGCACCAATGAATACGACTTTTCCGGATCCTTGCTGGCGGGTCTGCGGCTGACCGACGAACTCTCCTTCGTCGGCGGTGTCAGCCACAAGTCGCTCGGCGACTACGACATCGGCCACAACGGAGAAATCGAAGGCTATTTCGGCCCCGTCACCGAGCCGGCGGATTTCACCGGATCGGACACCTGGTCGGGTCTCGCCAAGGTGGAATATGCGCCCGACCAAGAGCAGAAGCTGGTCCTGAGCTGGCTTGGCTTCAAGGGGGATTACTCCACCGGAACGGGGCAGTATATCGACACCAACACCACCACCAACAACACCTGGCGCGCCGGGTACGCCTATGATCCCGCCTCGCGCTTCGTCGATCTGAAGGTCGATCTCTGGTACAACTCGATCCAGGTCGAGCAGTACCGGCCGGCGCGCACGAGTTATGGCGCGTTCGACGTCGATTACGGCCTGGGCACGCTCGGCCTGACGGTGCAGAATACCAGCGAGTTCGACCTCGCTGACCGACTTCTGGCGGTCACCTATGGTGTCGAGGCTTTCCGTGACAGCACCACCTCGATTTCGGAGGGCGAGGACCCGACCGACGATCCGGGCGGCGCCTGGTTCGCCGGCGCCATGCCGGAGGGCCGCCGTGACGTCTATTCCGCTTTTTCGAACGCCGACTACGCGGTCACCGACTGGCTGACGCTCGGTGCCGGCCTGCGTTACGATGCCTACGACCTCTCGGCCACCGCGCTGATGTGGGAAGATGCGACGAGCAGCTGGTACACCGAAAACATCGCCAGTTCGGGCGGCCGGCTGCTGCCTTCGGCTTCCGTGACCGTGTCGCCGACCGAATGGCTCGACATCTTCGGCTCCTATTCGGAAGGCTATCGCCCGCCGTCGATCATGGAGAACGCCATGAGCGGCACCCACATCGGCAGCTCCGGCCAGTTCTACGCACCCAATCCCTACCTGAAACCGGAATATTCGCGAACCTGGGAAGTCGGCGCAAATCTCCGCTTCGACGATCTGGTAACCGGGGGAGATACGTTCAGGCTGAAGCTCGTCGGCTTCGACCGGTTGGTGGAGAACTACATCTCGCTCGCCGTGCTTTCGTTGACCCGCTACCAGTACACCAACGTCAACTCGGCCAATGACAGCCGAATGAAGGGCGTCGAACTGGAGGCGAACTACGAGTCCGACCGCTTCTTCGTCGGCGGCTCGTATTCCTACCTCGATGCCGACATCGACACGAGCTACACGCTCGTCTACGAGGTGATTCCGGGGATGGAACTCGAATACGATATCGAGGGGGGCCTCTTCATCTACATCCCGCCCAAGCACAAGGCGACGCTGCAGGCCGGTGTGCGGCTGTTCGATCAGCGCATGACGCTCGGCGGCCGGATGACCTACGCCGGACCGTCCATCTACCGCGGATCGGCGGGCTACCAGTCCGACGTCGAGGGGTTCACCGTCTACGACGTCTTCGGCTCGTACGACTTTAACGACACCACGACGCTGAACTTCGCCGTCAACAACATCACCGACGTCGCCTATGCGGATGCTCTCGGCAATCCGAACTGGGGCGCGCCGGGCCGGACGGCGACGGTGTCCCTGAAGGTGAAGTTCTGAGCCGGGGGCGACATGCCATCCAAACCAATAAGCCCCGCCGGTTGTCCGGCGGGGCAGGGCAAGAAAAAAGGCCGGGCACATTGCCCGGCCTTTTTCGTATTCGAGAAAAGCGGATAGAAACCGATCAGCGCTTCGAGAACTGGAAGCTCCGGCGAGCCTTGGCGCGGCCGTACTTCTTACGCTCGACGACGCGGCTGTCGCGGGTCAGGAAGCCGCCCTTCTTCAGAACCGGACGCAGGCCCGGCTCGAAGTAGGTGAGCGCCTTCGAGATGCCGTGACGGACGGCACCGGCCTGGCCGGAGAGGCCGCCGCCGGTCACCGTTGCGATGATGTCGAACTGGCCTTCGCGCGAGGTGGCGACGATCGGCTGCTGGACAACCATCTGAAGCACCGGACGGGCGAAATAGACCGGAAAGTCCCGGCCGTTGACGGTGATCTTGCCGGAGCCCGGCTTGATCCAGACGCGTGCGACGGCGTCCTTGCGCTTGCCGGTGGCGTAGGCGCGGCCGAGGCTGTCGACCTTGCGGACGTGAACCGGTGCGGTTTCTTCGACCGGGGCTTCCGTGCCGGTGGCAGCGCCCAGTTCTTCGAGCGAATTCAGCTCAGCCATTATGCGACCCTCGTGTTCTTGCGGTTGAGCGCGGCGACATCGAGAACGGTCGGCTGCTGCGCTTCATGGGGATGTTCGGTGCCTGCATAGACGCGCAGGTTTTTCATCTGGCGACGACCGAGCGGGCCGCGCGGGATCATCCGCTCGACGGCCTTTTCGACGACACGCTCCGGGAACCGGCCCTCGATGATCTGGCGCGCGGTGCGCTCCTTGATCCCGCCGGGATAACCGGTGTGCCAGTAATACTTCTTGTCCGAATATTTCTTGCCGGTGAAGACCACCTTGTCGGCATTGATGACGATGACGTTGTCGCCGTCATCGACATGCGGGGTGTAGGTGGGCTTGTGCTTGCCGCGAAGGCGGTTGGCAACGATGGTGGCGAGGCGACCGACCACGACGCCTTGAGCGTCGATGATGATCCACTTCTTTTCCACCTCGGCAGGCTTCTGCGAGAAGGTTTTCATGATTGTCTCTCTTGGTCTGATCCGTAACGACCCGAAGGGCTGATGCGGACATTTCTTGTTGCTTGTATTGCGCGGAAACCCCCGCACAACGGAACGCGGCCCCGTCAAGGACCGCGAATGGGAGGCTTATAGGGGACGGCGATCAGCCCGTCAATACGGTTTCCCGGCTCGCTTGGCGGAATAGTTCATATAAATCAGTGACTTATGAAAAAGGTATCTAATTACCACATTAATTCAGCGCGGCGGGATCGAATAGGTGGCGGTCGCATGGGCCAGAACGTCGCCGCCGGAGGCGGGCTCGATGCCCACCTCGATCACCGCCAGACGCCTGCCGAGCTTGAGAATTCTGGCCTTTCCGACGAGCGGCTCCACATCCGGCTTGCGCAGGAAATTGATGTTGAGGTTGGTGGTCACGGCAAGCGCCACCGGCCCGATATGGGCGAGGATGACGGCATACGCCGCCAGATCGGCGAGCGAAAACAGCGTCGGCCCCGAAATCGTGCCGCCGGGCCGGATATGCGAGCCGTCGGGGTCGAGCCGCAACTTGGCCTCTCCCGGTGAAATGGCCTGAACGATGTAATAGCGGCCGCGCTCGTTGATCTGCGGAAATTCCCGGTCGAGAAAGGCGTTGAGCTCCTCCGGCGACATGATCGGTTCGAGATTCATTTCATCCTCCGTGCGGGTGCCAAATGAAGGGGCTGGCATTCATGCGTCAAGTCATGCAGATTCCGCCCCTCATATTGAGGGAGTAAACGATGTCCGAAGCGCAAAAGGCTGAAAGCGGAGCCGGGGAAGATCTGGTCCTCAGGGAATTCGACGGCGGCGTGCTGCGGCTTACGCTCAACAATCCGCCCGCGAACGCGCTGTCGATCGCCATGATGGAGAAACTGAAGGGCGCGCTCGAGGCGGCGGGCTCCGACACATCCGTGCGCGTGGTGATCCTGGCGGCGGCCGGCAAGCTGTTCTCGGCCGGCCACGACCTCAAGGAACTCACGCTGCACCGCGCCGACCCTGACCGGGGGCGGGCCTTCTTCCAGAAAACCATGAAGCTCTGCTCTGAGCTGATGCAGACGATCGTGCATCTGCCGCAGCCGGTGATCGGCGAGATCGACGGCCTGGCGACCGCAGCGGGCTGTCAGCTCGTGGCGTCGTGCGATCTGGCGATCTGCACCGACAGCTCGACCTTCTGCACACCGGGCGTGAATATCGGCCTTTTCTGCTCCACACCGATGGTGGCGCTGTCGCGCAACGTCCATCGCAAGCAGGCGATGGAGATGCTCCTGACCGGCGAGGCGATCGGCGCGTCGGACGCGCGCGACTACGGCCTTGTCAACCGGATCGTGCCGAAACAGTATTTGACTCAGGCTGTGAACCTTTACGCCCAAAGCATTCTTTCCAAATCGCCTTTGACGCTGAAGATCGGCAAGGA
>PAPH01000056.1 GCA_002709005.1 Hyphomicrobiales bacterium
CACGGCCGGACGGATACCCTGGTAGAACAGGTCCGTTTCGAGGAAGATCTGGCCGTCGGTGATCGAGATCACGTTGGTCGGGATGTAGGCCGACACGTCGTTGGCCTGGGTTTCGATGACCGGAAGTGCGGTCAGCGAGCCGGCGCCGTTGGCTTCGTTGAGCTTCGCGGCGCGCTCGAGAAGGCGCGAGTGAAGGTAGAACACGTCGCCCGGATAGGCTTCGCGGCCCGGCGGGCGGCGGAGCAGAAGCGACATCTGGCGGTAGGCGACGGCCTGCTTGGACAGGTCGTCATAGGCGATCAGCGCGTGCTGGCCGTTGTCGCGGAAATACTCGCCCATGGCGCAACCTGCGAACGGAGCCAGGAACTGCATCGGGGCCGGGTCGGACGCGGTGGCGGCGACGACGATCGAGTAATCGAGCGCGCCGCGTTCTTCGAGAACCTTCACGAACTGGGCAACCGTCGAACGCTTCTGGCCGACGGCGACGTAGACGCAGAAAAGCTTGTCTTCGTCGGGACCGTTGTCGTGGATCGGCTTCTGGTTGAGGAAGGTGTCGAGCAGGATGGCGGTCTTGCCGGTCTGGCGGTCGCCGATGACGAGCTCGCGCTGGCCGCGACCGACCGGGATCAGGGCGTCGATGGCCTTCAGGCCGGTCGACATCGGCTCATGCACCGACTTGCGCGGCATGATGCCCGGAGCCTTGACGTCCACACGGGCGCGCTTCTTGGCCTTGATCGGGCCCTTGCCGTCGATCGGGTTTCCGAGACCGTCGACAACGCGGCCGAGCAGTTCCGGACCGATCGGAACGTCCACGATGGAACCGGTCCGCTTGACGGTGTCGCCTTCCTTGATGTCACGGTCGGCGCCGAAGATAACCACGCCGACATTGTCGCTTTCAAGGTTGAGGGCCATGCCCATGATGCCGCCGGGGAACTCGACCTTTTCGCCCGCCTGGACGTTGTCGAGGCCGTAGACACGGGCGATACCGTCACCGACGGACAGAACCTGACCGACTTCCGAGACTTCGGCTTCCTTGCCGAAATTCTTGATCTGGTCTTTGAGAATTGCGGAAATTTCCGCCGCGCGGATATCCATCAGCCAACCTCTTTGAGTGCGTGCTTAAGCGTGGAAAGCTTCGTGCGAAGCGATGTATCGATCTGGCGCGAGCCGACCTGGACGATCAGACCGCCGAGAAGTGCGGGGTCGACTGTCACGCGGGTCGCGACCTTCTTGCCGGTGGCGCTCGAAAGCGTGGCGGCGAGTTCTTTCTCCTGCGCGGCGGTCAGCGGCCGGGCGGTCTGCACATAGGCAGTTGCCTCGCCGCGCTCGCGCGCCGTGATCTCGTGATAGGCGGCGACGATCTCCGACAGGCTCTGGAGCCGACGGTTGCGCGCCACGACCTTGAGGAAGTTGCCGGTGAGCTCGCCGAGCTTGGCTTTCTCCGCGAGAGCCGCGACAGCGCCGAGCTGTTCGGAGGAAGCAAAGACCGGGCTCGAAACCAGCCGCTTGAGTTCCTCGTTGCCCTCGACGATCGAGGAAAACTGGTCGAGATCCTTGCCCACGGCATCGACCGACTTCGCTGCGCTCGCAAGTTCGTAGAGCGAGGAGGCATAACGTTCGGCGACACCGGAAATTCGCTGGGATTTTTCAGCCACGGGCGGGTTTGTCCCTCATCTAAACTCAAGACCTTGCATCTGGATTTTGCGTCCGTTTGCAAACTCTTGAAATTATTAAACGATTTTTTGAGCAGTCACGACCGGGCGGCCGCCAATTCCCAAAATTCGCGGTTCGTCTAGCATAGTGCGAAAGGACTCGCAACACGCGCAGGCCAGCTTATAGCCCCTGCTTTTGGCTGATTTCGCGGCCCGCCACCTCGCCGGCGCTTGCGCTGTGCCGCACGGCCGGGCCAATCCCCGCTCGGGGTCCCTCTTCCGGCCTGCCTCCCGCCGCCTCTTCAGGCAGCTCAGACGAGCCCGAAGACGAAGGCCAGCGGAGCCGCCGCGAGCGCTGCCTCGCAGGCGATGGAAACCCAGTTGAAGGGGGTATTGCCGCGGTCGAGAACGATCGAGACGAGCCGCCCGAATGCGGTAAACGCCCAGCCGGCGCCGAGCGCCATGTAGAGAAGCGGCTGGGCGAACAGGATCGCGCTCAGGCCGACCCCGAGATAAAAGCCGGCCATCGTCGCGCGCCCTTCCGAGACGGCTTCCGGATGTTCGGGCACGGTGGTGATACGCATGATCCGGTAGGAGAGCCGCGGTGCGAGGAGAAGCAAGAAACCGAAGAAGATGGTGATGGCCGCCGAGGTCCAGGCGAGCCATTCGCCCGCGCTCGAGGGCCAGTAGAATTCGATCATTCCCGTCTCTCCTCCCTGGGCCGGTCACCGGCCCAATGCCGCCCTGTCTAACTGGCGCGCGCCGGAAACCGCGTCAAGCCTGCCCGCCTCCCTCCGCGCCAGCACCGGGTTCATCGAGAAAACCGCGGATGATGCTTGCGGCATTGCGGGCCTCGACCTCCGATTCCCGGACCAGCGTGTCGAAATGCTCGGTCAGCGCCTGTACCTGCCGGCTCTCGCGGTAGACCAGATAGAACTGCCCCACATAGACCACCGCCAACAACCGCCCGAAGACGGTGATCGGCGCCGAGAACACCTTGCGCGAATCGTAGAGATAGAGCCTGAGCGATGGATAGAGCCGCTCGCAGCGCTCCGCCATGAAGTCGATCTGCGCCGCCCGCTTGTCCCTGTCGAGCCCGCGCCAGTAGCCGTCGCCGCGCGCCAGTGAGCGCACCATGTCGATCGGCACGCAGATCTCGTAGTCCGAACCCGGCGCCCGCAGCCAGTCAACAGTCTCCCGCATGGTCAGGAGCGCCTGTTCGGGCGTCTTGTCGAGAAAGGCCGAATACTCCCAGCCGAGCGTCGCCTCGGTCTTGAGGATATCCGGCAAGCTCGCCGGCACGTGGCGGATCTTGTGACCCGCCGCCTCCTGGTGCCAGGCGATGATCTGCTCGTCGGCGGGCGTGCGCCAGGCGGTGGCGATACGAAAATTGGCCGAGAGAACTTCCGCGGCCGGCTCGGGCCGTTCGGACAGACCGAACAGCCAGTCCGCGCTGACCCCGAGGGCCGCCGCGCATTCCGCCGCCAGATGTGCGTTCGGCAGCCGGACGTCGTCACCGGATAGCAATTGCGCGATCGTCGACCGGTCGACGCCCGCCGACCGCGCCAGCGCACTCCGGCTCATGCCGCTTGCGGCAAGCCGTTGATTAAGCCGTGTCCGGAACAGGTCCGAGCGATCTTCTTTCTTCATGCGGTTAAAAATCACCGATTGCGAGATTTTGTCAACATTACCGATTTTATGACGCAAAGATACAGAATTCCGGCGACTCGCGATCTGCGATACCAACCTGTCATTACGTCACCGCGCTTCCGCGCACATTTGAAGACTGAGACCTATGGAATCGAAAACAAGGACAATCGTTAAAGCCATTTCCTGGCAGGCACTGGGCCTGCTGACCACCAGCGCGCTCGCCTGGATCTATACGGGTTCGATCGGCAACGCGCTCTCACTCGCCGGAACCGCCGCCATCAGCGGCATGATCTTCTTCATCCTTCACGAACGTGTGTGGGACCATATCGGCTGGGGCCGGCAGCGTATCAGCTCCTGACACCCCCACTGCTTGGACCGAACCCGGCTCCACGGCTCATAACAGCCGAACAGAGCCAACGGGCGACCACGGGACCTTGACAATTGCCGCCGGTATCCGCAGCTAGCGCGAGACGGATCCGGGGCAATTGCCCGCGGCCCGGGGCGGACCTTTCAGACGATTCCGCCCGACGGAAACTGGCGGAACCTGCCCGATTGCGGATACTCATCACCAATATCGTCCTCGACGCCCGCACCGGGACGGAAATCGTCACCCGCGATCTTGCCCTGGGTTTCGCGGCGCGCGGACATCAGGTCGAGGTCTTCACTAGTCTCCCCGGCGGCATCTCCGAGGAAATAGTGGCGGCCGGCATCCCGCTCCTTACCGATCCGGCGTCGCTGCAACGTCCCGACGTCATCCACGCCAATCATTTCGAGCACGCGCTCCCGGTATTCGACAGGTTCCCCGACGTGCCGGCCCTGGCCGTCTGCCACGATCCGGTGAACCTCAACGCCCGCAGCGTACGGCATCCCTCGATCCGGCGCTGGTCCGCGGTCTCCGAAAACTGCCGGAAGCGGGTGGCGCGGGAAGCCGGCCTGCCGCTCGATGAGGTGACGCTGCTTCCCAATTATATCGATCTGGCATTGGGCGAAGCTCCGGCCCAACCCTTCGGCCCGGGCAAGCGCTGGCTCTATGCGGCGGAGAAGCGCGACGCCCGGCCGCTGCGCAAGCGGCTCCAGTTTCTCGGGCTCTGCCTTTCCCGACCGCTCGATCAGGTGGCGCTCTTCTCAAAGCCCCGGCGCATCGTCGACAACTTTCCGGCTCTGGCGCGAAACTACGATCTGGTGTTTGCGAGCGACCGCTGTGCCGCCGAGGCTGCCGCCACCGGCGCGCCCGTCATCGTATGCGACCCACGCGGGCTCGCGGGCTTTCTCACCCCACGCACATGGCGCGAATGGTCGGATCACAATCTCGGCGAGATCTGCATGACCCGTGCGAACAGCCTGTGGAACCTGGCGGCAGAGATCCGCAAGGCAGACAAGCGCCAGGCAGAAGCCGTCGCCCGTCTCATCGCGGCCGAACGGTCTCTCGAGGCCGGGCTCGACCGTCTAGAGGCGATCTATCGCGACATCTCTCCGGCCCGTGCGGCCGCCTGAAAGAAATTCGACCTTAAAGGAAGCTCTGCGGATCGATGTCCACCTGGACCTGCACCGAGCCGCGCACTTTCGGCCCCGCCGACAGCATGGCCCTGAGATAGGACTGCAAGTCGGCGGACTTGTCGCCGTGCACCAGGAGCCGGAAGCGGTAGCGGCCTCGGATAAGCGACAGCGGCGCCTCGGCCGGCCCGAGAATCGAGATCGCGGTTCCCGTCGGCGCGGCGTTTCTCAGTCCGCGGGCATGCTGCTCGGCCTCCGGCCGGCTCGCCGCCGAGACGATCACCGCCGCCAACCGGCCGAAGGGCGGCAGCACCGCCCGCCGCCGCTCGTCGGTCTCGCGTTCGTAGAAGGCTTCCGGATCGCCCGAGACGATCGCCTGCATCACCGGGTGCGCCGGCTGGTAGGTCTGGATCAGGCCGTGGCTTTCGAGACCCGTCCGGCCCGCGCGGCCCGTCACCTGGCTCAAGAGCTGGTAGGTCCGCTCGGCGGCGCGCGGATCGCCGTTGGCGAGCCCCAGATCGGCATCCACAACGCCCACCAGCGTCATCTTCGGAAAGTTGTGCCCCTTGGCAACGAGCTGCGTCCCGATGATGATGTCCGCCTCGCCCTTGGCGATCGCCTCCAGTTCGATCCGGAGCCGCTTCGTTCCGCCCGCCATGTCCGACGACAGCACGATCGTCCGCGCCTCGGGGAAGTGGCCGTCCACCTCCTCGGCGATCCGTTCGATCCCCGGTCCGCAAGCCACCAGATGGTCGAGTGTGCCGCATTCCGGGCAGGCCTGCGGCACCGGCTCGCCATGGCCGCAATGGTGGCACTGGAGCTGGTTGCGGAACCGGTGCTCGACGAGCCAGCTCGAACAGTCAGGACACTGGAAGCGGTGGCCGCAAACCCGGCAGAGCGTCAGCGGCGCGTAGCCCCGTCGATTGAGGAAGAGAAGCGACTGCTCCTCGCGCTTCAAGGTCTGTCCTATCGCTTCGACGAGTACCGGCGAAAGAAACCCGCCGCGCTTGGGCGGATGCCTGCGCATGTCGATGAGCTTGAGGTCGGGCAAGGCGGCCTCTGCGAAGCGGGCATGGAGCTTCAGATGCTCGTAGCGCCCCGACTGGGCGTTGACCCGGCTTTCGATGGAGGGTGTGGCGGACGCCAGAACAATCGGGATCTGGGCGATATGGGCGCGCACCACCGCCATGTCACGGGCATTGTAGAAGGTCCGATCTTCCTGCTTGTAGGCGGGGTCGTGTTCCTCGTCGACGACGATCAGGCCGAGCTCCTTGAACGGCAGGAACAAGGCCGAGCGTGCGCCGGCCACCACCCGCACCTCGCCGGTGATCGCCTGCCGCCACACCTTCTCGCGCATCCGCGGTGCCATTTCCGAGTGCCATTCGGCGGGCTTGGTACCGAAGCGCGAATGAAAGCGGTCGAGAAAGGCCGAGGTCAGGGCGATCTCCGGCAACAGGATCAGCACCTGTTTGCCCTGGCGGACCGCTTCCGCCACCGCCTCGAAATAGACCTCTGTCTTGCCTGATCCGGTCACGCCGTCGAGCAGCGTCGGCTTGAAACCCCCCGCCTCCACATCTTCGCGCAGCAGTTCGCCTGCCGCCGCCTGATCGCGGGAGAGTTCGGCCTGCGCATAATCCGGATCGGGTGGCGCCACAACCGGCGGCGGCGGCATGAAGACGGTCTCGAACACCCCTTGCGCCGCCAGACCGTCGACCACGCTCGCCGAAACGCCGGCCGCGTGGGCGAGCCCGGATTTGGTCCAGGCGAAACCGTCCGACGCCTGCTCGATCACCCGTTCGCGCGCCGAGGTGATCCGCTCGGGCCGTGTGGCGGTAAGACGCAATGCCTGGACATGCGGCTCCGGCTCGAAGGCGGCCGGCGCGCGCAACGCCATCCGCGCCACGTAGCCGGGCGGCGAGAGCGTGTAGCGCGACACCCAGTCGATGAAGCTGCGCATCGGTTTGTCGAGCGGCGGACAGTCGAACACCACCTCGATCGGCCGCAGCTTCTTCGGGTCGACCTGGTCGGCCTCGCCGTCCCAGACGACGCCGGCCACCTTTCGCGGGCCAAGGGGGATCTGGACAATCTGTCCCGGCGCGACATGTTGACCCTTAGGCACCGCGTAACTGAAGGCGCGGTCAAGGGGCGTCGGCACCAGAACCGGCACGGAGACCTCTCCGCCCGGCAGGTCCAGCATTTGTTGCGAATCTTTTCCCATTTGCCGTGACCTTGCCCGCGCTTTGGTCTAAAGGAAAGCCGCAAAGAGATACCGAACCGGGCTCGGCCCGGCATCCGCAGCCAGGGAGTCAAACATGAAGTTCTTTGTCGACACAGCCGACGTCAACGATATCCGCGAACTCTCGGAACTGGGGCTGATCGACGGTGTGACCACCAACCCCTCGCTCATCCTGAAGTCCGGCCGCAACATCGCCGAAGTCACCAAGGAAATCTGCGACATCGTCGATGGTCCGGTGTCCGCCGAAGTGGCCGCCACGGAATATGACGAGATGATCCGCGAGGGCAAGGTGCTTGCCAAGATCGCCGACAACATCTGCATCAAGCTGCCGCTGACCATGGACGGCCTGCGCGCCTGCCGTACCCTTTCGGGCGACGGCCACGCCGTGAACGTCACGCTCTGCTTCTCGGCCAACCAGGCACTGCTCGCCGCCAAGGCCGGCGCCACCTTCATCTCGCCCTTCATCGGCCGCCTCGACGACATGGCGATCGACGGTATGGATCTGATCCGCGAAATCCGGGTGATCTACGACAATTACGGTTTCGAGACCGAAATCCTCGCTGCCTCGATCCGCACCGTCAATCACGTCAAGGAAGCCGCCCTCATCGGCGCCGACGTTGCCACGGTGCCGCCGGCGACCATCCGTTCGCTGGTCAAGCACCCGCTGACCGACAAGGGTCTCGAGGCTTTCCTCTCCGACTGGAAGAAGACCGGCCAGAAGATCGGCTGATCCGTCAAGCCGCAGAAAAACGAAACGCCCGTCTTCACGCGAAGGCGGGCGTTTTTCTTTGTCCGGATCGGAAAAAGGCCGCGGCTATTCCGCCGCCTGCACTTCTTCCGCCTCGGGCATCGCCACCGGCTCGAACCGGATATCGGCGTCGGCGGCCAGACCGTGGACCGTGTGTTCCTCAAGCGCCTTGGTCACCTCCACCGGATCGCCGTCCAGATGCTCGGGCGGAATCGGGTGGCCGACCGTGAAAGAAAAGGTCTGCCGCTTCTTGTTGAGAAGCTCGTGGAAGATGGTCATGTCGCGCAACTCGGTCGAGTGCTTGGCAAGCCAGTAGAACAGCCCGGAATTGCGCGAGACCACATGCACTGGAACGATCGTCAGATTGTGCTTGCGCGCCAGGCTGACGGCGGAAATCTTCCACGGCCGTTCGGTCAGCCGGCCCTCGTGCCAGTAGGCGATGCGGCCCGATGGAAACAGCACCGTCGCCTTGCCTTCCTGCACCGCGCGATTGGTCAATACCAGCGTTTCGCGTGCCTTGTGGCGGGACTTGTGCTCCTGTCGCCATTCCACCGGAATGATCATCTCCGAAAACCGCGGATTGACGCGGATCGCGTCACGGTTGGCGAAGAACATCATGTCCGGCCGGATCGACTTTAGAAGATCGAACACCGCCACGCCGTCGGCGATGCCGGTCGGGTGATTCGGCACCAGCAGGAAACCACCCTCACGCGGAATCCGGTCGGCATTCCGGACCTGGATCTCGAGGTTCAGCAGGTCGGACAGGCAGGTAAAGGCCTCGAAGCCGGACTTGCCGGCGAGGTTGTCGGCAAGATTGATCGCCTGACGGTATTTGAAGAGGGAATAGAGAAACGGTCTCAGCAACGGCCAGGCCGGATTGCGAACCAGACGCTCGCCGCGTTCGGTGATGAGCTGATCGATGATATGCCCCGGATTCCCGAAGGAAATCTGCGAAAGCACCTCGGTAAAGTTCGCTCGCCGACCGGTCATGTAAGCTCCCCTGGGGCTGGACGCTCTATTACAGCGGATTGTGAAACTAGCATGACGTCAGCAGGTTCCGTCCACCGTTTACCGCCCGATAAGCTGTAAATGCGAAGCTGGCCGCTGCTGTCAATGGGGACCGATACGCCGATGAATGCGCCGCTCATCAATGCCGCTTCCGATGTCCTCGCCGAAAAACAACGGTGGTTGGCCCAATTGGCGCATGAACGCCGCCTCTCCGTCAAGACCGTCGAGGCCTATGAGCGCGATTTGCGGCAGTTCCTCACCTTCCTGACAGGCCATCTCGGCGGCCCGCCACGGCTCAGCGATCTCTCCGATCTCAAGCCGCTGGATATGCGTGCCTTTCTCGCCGAGCGCCGCCGCGCGGGCGCGGGCGCCCGCACGCTCGGCCGGGGGCTCGCCGGCATCCGCTCCTTCCTCCGGCATCTGGAAAAGCGGGGCCTCGCCAATGCGGCGGGGATCTTCGCCATGCGCGCGCCCAAGCAGCCCAAATCGCTGCCCAAGCCGCTCTCCGCCGACGCCGCGCTGCGGGTCATCGACGCGCAGGAGCAGATGGCGTCCGAACCCTGGATCGCCGCCCGCGACGCGGCCGTGCTCACCCTTCTCTACGGCTGCGGCCTGCGTATTTCGGAAGCGCTCGGCCTGACGCCGTCAGATTTCCCCAGGGGCGTGGAATCGCTCAGGATAACTGGCAAGGGCGGCAAGACCCGGCTGGTGCCCTTGCTGCCCGCCGCTCGCGAGGCGGTCGATGACTATCTGCGCCTTTGCCCGTTCCAGGCCGGCGCCGAAGAACCGCTGTTTCGCGGCGCCCGTGGCGGACCGTTGCAGCCGGCGATCGTGCAGAAGCAGATGCGGCTCATGCGCGGCGCGCTCGGCCTGCCGGATTCCGCCACGCCTCACGCGCTGAGGCACTCCTTCGCCACCCATCTTCTGGCCGGCGGCGGGGATCTGCGCACCATCCAGGAACTTCTGGGCCACGCCAGCCTGTCGACCACACAGGTCTATACCGGCGTCGACACCGCCCGGCTTCTCGAGATCTACGACCGCGCCCATCCGCGCGCCTGAACCAGCAGCACGACACGTCAACCATTTGCTAACCATCGCAAGCCACGGCTGTGGGTCCTTAACCCATTCGTGTCACCTTCGCGCCATAGAATGCAGGATGGATCAAGGGGAATCGTGCGCATGAGACTTTCAGTGATCGATCGGCGCCCGGCGCAGGTGTCGTTCCGGCTCGGCGACATCGTGACCGGGCTGGCGCTTGCCGTGCCCTTCCTGCTTCTTTTCGCGCTCGTCTGCGCCATGCTGTTCGCCCCGCGCATGGCCCATGCGGCCACGGCCATGGCGTGCGAGGGAAAGAGCCTGGTCGAGACGCTGAAGCAGAAATCCCCCGAACGCTACGCCGAAGCCCTCAGCGAGGGCGAAGCCACGCCCAATGGCCGCGGCAAGCTCTGGCGCATCGAGAAAACCGGGACCGAACCGTCCTATCTCTTCGGCACCATGCACGTGACCGATCCGCGGGTGACGCAATTGCCCGCCCCCGCCGAAAAGGCCTTCGAGGCCGCCGGCACCGTGGTCATCGAAACCGTCGACATTCTCGATCCGCAGAAGGCCCAGCTCGCCCTTCTCGGCAAGCCGGAACTGACCATGTTCACGGACGGCTCGACGCTGGAATCGCTTCTCGGCAAGGACGACCTCGAACTGGTGAAGGCCGAGCTCAAGCGCCGCGGCATCCCGCTCGCGCTGGTCTCGCGCATGAAGCCCTGGATGATTGCCGGCATGGTCGCCCTGCCCGATTGCGAGACCATCAACAAGAATGCCGGCGTCGCCTTCCTCGACCAGAAGATCGCGGAGACGGCAAGGGCCGAAGGCAAGGATCTCAAGGGCCTCGAATCGATCGGCGAACAGCTCGAGGCGATGAACAGCCTGCCGATCGAGTTTCATGTGCAGGGACTGGTCGAAACCATCAAGCTCGGCGACCTGATGCCCGACATCATGGCGACGATGACCGATCTCTATCTTCAGGGCGACATCGCCATGATCATGCCGGTGATCACCGCCGCCTCGCCCGAGGATCTCGACGACGAGGCCGAGGCTTACGCCCAGTTCGAGGACCGCATCATCCGCATGCGCAACCATGTGATGGCCGAGCGCGCCGCCCCCATTCTCGAAAACGGCGACGCCTTCATCGCCGTCGGCGCCCTGCACCTGCCGGGCGAGGAAGGGCTGGTCGCGCTTCTTCGGAAAGAGGGCTACGAGGTCTCGCTCATCGAGTGAGCGGCTGCTGGAGGGTCGCGCGTTTCCGCGCTCCCTGTATCGAGACCTTTCCCACACGGCGGCATCGGTCTGCGCGCGGCGAGAAAACCGGGTTCGCAGCCGCATATCCCAGCCAAGCATCTCACCCGCAACAACAAGCGCGAGCCGTGAGGCGCCAAAGAAAAATCCCCGGCAGCGTGGCTGCCGGGGATCTCGTGACGTCGAGCGGATCGGCTGTTCAGACTATTTCCACTCGCGGATATCGACGAAGTGGCCGGCGATCGCGGCAGCGGCAGCCATGGTCGGCGAGACCAGGTGGGTGCGGCCCTTGAAGCCCTGACGGCCTTCGAAGTTGCGGTTCGAGGTCGAGGCGCAACGCTCTTCCGGCTTCAACCGGTCGTCATTCATGGCCAGGCACATCGAGCAGCCCGGCTCGCGCCATTCGAAGCCGGCTTCGAGGAAGACCTTGTCGAGACCTTCGGCCTCCGCCTGTTCCTTCACGAGGCCCGAACCCGGAACCACCATGGCGTTGACCGTGGAAGCGACCTTGCGGCCCTCGATCACCTTGGCGGCTGCGCGCAGGTCCTCGATGCGGCCATTGGTGCAGGAACCGATGAAGACGCGGTCGATGGTGATATCGGTGATCGGGGTGCCCGGCTTGAGGCCCATATAGTCGAGCGCGCGCTGCTTGGAGGCGCGTTTGTTCTCGGGCATGTCGGCCGGATCCGGCACCACGCCGGTGACCGAGATCACATCCTCGGGCGACGAACCCCAGGAGACGATCGGCGGCAGGTTGGCGGCGTCGAGCCTGACCACCTTGTCGAAATGCGCGCCCTCGTCGGTATGGAGCGACTTCCAGTAGGCAAGCGCCTGCTCCAGATCTTCGCCCTTCGGCGCGCGGGGGCGGTCCTTGATATAGGCGAAGGTCTTCTCGTCGGGGGCGATCAGGCCGGCGCGGGCGCCGCCTTCAATCGTCATGTTGCAGACGGTCATGCGGCCTTCCATCGACAGGTCGCGGATGGCTTCGCCGGCGAACTCGATGACGTGGCCAGTGCCGCCTGCGGTGCCGATCTCGCCGATGATGGCGAGGATGATGTCCTTGGCGGTGACGCCCTCGGGCAGCTTGCCGTCCACCTGGACGAGCATGTTCTTGGCCTTCTTCTGGATCAGCGTCTGAGTGGCGAGCACGTGCTCGACTTCCGATGTGCCGATGCCGTGGGCCAGCGCGCCGAAAGCGCCGTGGGTCGAGGTGTGGCTGTCGCCGCAGACGATCGTCATGCCCGGCAGGGTGAAGCCCTGTTCCGGTCCGACGATGTGGACGATGCCCTGACGCTTGTCCTTCTCGTCGTAATACTCGACGCCGAATTCCAGCGCATTGGCGGCCAGCGCCTCAACCTGGATGCGGCTTTCCTCGTTCTTGATGCCCTCGACGCGGTCCGGCGTGGTCGGCACGTTGTGGTCGACGACGGCGAGCGTCTTCTGCGGCGCCCGCACGGTGCGGTGCGCCGTCCTCAGTCCCTCGAAGGCCTGCGGGCTGGTGACTTCATGCACCAGATGGCGGTCGATGTAGAGCAGGCAGGTGCCGTCATCCTGACGGTCGACGACGTGGTCGTCCCAGATCTTGTCGTAAAGTGTGCGAGGTGCGCTCATGATGCTTCTCTTCGAAATTGAATTGCGTGAATGGCCGGGCTCTCTCGCATTCGGGAACCCCGGCGGTAACGTTTGGCCGGTTCAGCCGAGGAAGCTGCCGTCGGCGCCCGTGAGGGCCGCGAAGAAGCGCGCGGGCAAACGCTTGTGATCTCCGACCGGCAGGAACTCGAGCGAAGTCCGGCCGTGGGTGCGACCGGTAAAACGCATGCCGTCGAGAATGGAGTAGGTGATCATGGCCGCTCCAATACCAGCGTTTCGGGCGAATCGCAATTGAAACGGAAGCACGTGTTATTCGGCAAGGCGGGCGCCTAATCGCCTTTCAGCTCCCAGGCGGTCTCGAAGCGCCTGAGCGCGATCATGATGACGAGGCCGAGGACGGCGGCGGCCAGCGCGATGCCCCAGAAACCGAAACCGGCGGCAAGTCCGGTGGCCGCCGCCAGCCATATGCCGGCGCCGGTGGTGACGCCGCGGATCTTGCCCTGGTTGAAGATGATGAAGCCGGCGGAGAGAAACGCCACGCCCGCCGTCACCGCCTCGATGATGCGCAAAGGGTCCATCCGCACGGTATCGCCGTCGAAATGCGGGCTGGACGCCACCTCGAGCGACACGATGGCGAAAAGTGCCGCCGACAGCGAGACCAGCATGTGCGTTCTCAGACCCGCCGCCCGGGACTTCTTCTCCCGTTCGAATCCGATGCCGGCGACCAGCAGTATGGCGCCGACGAGCCGCGCGACGATCACCGAATAGGGCAGTCGCGTCGGGGCGAAAATGTCATTGACCACGGCTTCAAGCATGAAATTGAGAATGCGCGAGGCGATTATTTGGTTCCGGCCATCAGGACACGGGCCGCCGAAACGAAAAACGCCGGAAACTCTCGTTCCCGGCGTTCTTGAAAAACCGACAGAAGCAGACCTTATTCGGCCTTGCCTTCTGTGTTTTCTGCGGCTGCTGCGTCGGCAGCGGCCTTTTCAGCGGCTTCCTGTGCTGCCTTTTCGGCTGCCAGGGCTTCCGCTGCTGCGATCTTCTCGGCTTCGAGACGGGCCTTTTCCTCGGCCAGCGCCGCGCGCTCGGCTTCGTTAAGCTTGCGGGCGCGGGTGCCGGTGTTCTCGACGATACGGGCCGACTTGCCGCGGCGGTCGCGCAGGTAATAGAGCTTGGCGCGGCGGACGCGGCCGCGGCGAACCACGTCGACGCTCTCGACGAGCGGCGAATAGACCGGGAACACGCGCTCGACGCCTTCGCCGTAGGAGATCTTGCGGACGGTGAAGTTCTCGTGGAGGCCCGAGCCGGAGCGGGCGATGCAGACGCCTTCATAGGCCTGCACGCGGGTGCGGGTGCCTTCCGTCACGCGGACGTTGACGCGCACGGTGTCACCGGCGGAAAATTCCGGAAGCTTGCGCTTCTCTTCGATGCGGGCGGCCTCTTCGGCCTCGAGCTGCTGAATGATGTTCATCGGACGAACCTTTTATTTGTTCTCGACAGCCAGAGCGCTCTGCGAGGACCTGTCGGTTCATGCCCCGTCTGGGGAGCCATGCCTTCAAGTCTTGTCCGGTCGAGGTTTTCACCGCTTCCGGACAGGAGCGAATACGCCATTCATTGATTGACGGTTGCCGGGTAGACCCCGATCCGGGCGGGCACATACAACAGATTTTCACACTTGTCACGCCCAAAGGCCGAGATTCCCGCCGCAGAAGCCGTCAATGACGCGCTTTGGCAAGATTTGACTTCGATCACTCGCATGCCTTCACCCAGGCGGGCGAATGTGCGACATCGCCTGCCATACCGCACCGAGAAGACAGGCAGGATATGGTGGAACAGCTCGAGGCATTGAAATTGCGCTACCCGGGAGCCGAGACGTTCAAGTTCGGTGACAGCGCCAGCCTGTCCGAGACGCTTCTGTCCCTCGTTCGCTCCGGACGGAAAGTCGCGACCTGCAGCGCGCTGCGGGACCTTGAGAAAGGCGAGCCCGTGCCGGTGATCGGCCGGCGCGATATCGCTCTGAACTGGGACGATACACCGGCCCTCGTCATCGAGACGGTGGAGCTCATCGAGTGCCGGTTCGACGAGGTGACGGAAGAGATGGCTCTCGCGGAAGGCGAGGATGACAGCCTCGAAGCGTGGCGCGCCGGGCATGCCGGTTACTTCGAGCGAAACGGCGGCTTTTCTCCGGATATGATGATTGTCTGGGAGCGGTTCGTTCTCGTCGAGGATCTGAGCTGAAAAAGCGGACCGGCGGTCGCATCTTGCTGCCGCACTGCGATATCGGCTAAGTCCGCGCATCCCTTCGAGATTGGCATATCGCCGATCTCTCGCGTCGTCCGGGTGCCTGCATGCCGATCTTCGATATCATCCTGCTGTTTGCTGCCGGCTTCGTGGCCAGCGTGGTCAATGCCATTGCCGGTGGGGGCACGTTCCTGACCTTCGGCGCGATGACGCTCACCGGCGTGCCGCCGATCATGGCGAATGCCACCTCCTCGGTGACCCAGTTTCCCGGCTATGTGACGTCCGTGCTTGCCTATCGTGACGAGATTCGGCGCGATTTTCGCGAAGCGATGCTGATCGGCGGATTGTCGATCCTGGGGGGGATCGTGGGTTCGCTGACGCTCTTGTCGCTCTCCAACCCGGCCTTCAAGCAGATCGTCCCCTGGCTGTTGATCGCAGCCACCATGCTTTTTGCTGTGGGGCCCTATATCAAGATCAAGCGCGCGCCAGCCCGGCCGATGGGGATCGGCGGCTGGATCGCGCAATTCGCGACCTCGATCTATGGCGGGTTCTTCGGCGCGGGCATGGGCATCATGATGCTCGCGGTGCTCGGGCTGTCGAAGGGCGGGGACTATCACCGGCTCAACGCCATCAAGAATTTCTGTTCGACGCTCATTGCCGCAGTGGCGATCTGCGTCTTTTTCACCGGCGGCGTCGTTGCGTGGCTGCCGGCCGCGATCATGATCCCCGCCGGCGCGCTCGGCGGCTATGCCGGGGTGTGGGCGGCGCGCCGGGTACCGCAGGGCATCATTCGTGCTGCGGTCATTATCGTCGGCCTGGCGCTGAGCTGGTACTACTTCACCAGTTGACCAATCGTCTTCGGGACGACCGGGGAGAAGATCCGGCCTGCGTTTGCGGGTGAGCGCCAGCGACTGGTCGTGCCGCCATTTACGGATCGCGGCGTGATTGCCCGAAGTCAGGACATCGGGGATCGTCCGGCCCTCCCACTCGGCAGGACGCGTATAGTGCGGATATTCGAGAAGGCCGTTTTCGAAGCTTTCCTCGCCACCGGACTCCGCTGAGCCCATCACACCAGGGAGGAGGCGGATGACCGCGTCGAGCAGGGTAAGGGCTGCCGGTTCGCCACCTGAGAGGATGTAGTCGCCGATCGAGATCTCCTCCAATCCGCGCGCGTCGATCACGCGCTGGTCGACGCCTTCGAAGCGTCCGCACACAATCGTCACGCCAGGACCTTCTGCGAGTTCACGCACACGCGCCTGGGTCAGAGGTCGCCCGCGCGGGCTCATAAGCAGGCGGTGGCGGGGGTCGCCCTCAGGGGAAGCATCATCAATAGTCGCAGCGAGCACGTCGGCTCTCAGGACCATGCCGGCGCCGCCACCGGACGGGGTATCGTCGACCGAGCGGTGCTTGTCCGAGGCGAAATCGCGGATCTGCACGGTCTCGATGGATACATCGCCGCGTTCGATCGCCCGACCCGCCAGCGAATGGCCAAGGTGACCCGGGAACATCTCGGGATAGAGCGTGAGAACGGTGGCGCGAAAGCTCATGCCGTGCCGTCTCCCCCGGGCTTCGGTTTCTGCTTCGGCTTGCGCGGCTTTTTCGGTGGTGCAGGCTGTTCGTTCGCCTGGGCCTCGCTGCCGTCGTCGAGCAGGCCGGCGGCGTCCGGATCAACGAGAATGCGCCCGGCCTCGATATCGATCTCCGGCACGGCTGCCAGCGAGAAGGGGATGACGACGGACTTGCCGTTGGCGCCCCGCAATTCGAGAAGATCACCGCCGCCAAAATCGAAGATTGCAGTGATGATACCCCAGGATTTGCCATCGGCGTCGAAGGCTTCAAGGCCTTCGAGGTCGGCGTGGAAGAACTCGTCTTCCTCCAGCTCGTCATCCGGCAGGCTGGCGCGGTCGATGAACAATTCGATACCGCGCATGGCTTCGGCCTGGTTGCGGTCATTCACACCCATCAGGCGCAGCACGACCACATTGCCGTTGGGACGGGCGGAGAGAACCTCGTAGCGTTCGCCCTTGGCGTCATGGAGTACGCCGTAATCGGCGAGCGCTGTCGGGTCCTCGGTATAGGGCTTTACCCGCACCTCACCCCGGATTCCCTGCGGGGCGCCGATCACGCCGACGAGAACGGGGTTCTGCAAAGACTTCATGGTTCGATGTCCTTCCGGAGGCGCAGGTTCGACAGTTCTGACGTCCGGGACTGTGCGCGGAGAGGTCCGCGAAGGCAAGTCGGGCGGCCGTTCCGTTACCGGAAGGCCGCCCGATGTCATTGTCTCGAAAGAGCGTCCGATTACTCGGCAGCTGCTTCCTCGGCCGGGGCTTCTTCAGCCGGAGCGGCAGCGGCTTCGGCGGCGGCTGCAGCGGCCTCTTCTTCCTTGGCCTTGCGCTCGGCTTCGCGTTCCTGGGCCTTCTTGCCCGGCTTCGCCTTGTTCGGG
>PAPH01000057.1 GCA_002709005.1 Hyphomicrobiales bacterium
CGCAAGAACATTTCCTATCCGCTCGTCAGCCAGGGCATGGCGCGCAAGGACGTGCGCCGCAAGGTCGACGAAGTGGCCCAGATGCGCGCCAGCGCCCGCGATATCGCTTTCGTGTTCCAGATGTTCGCGCTCTATCCGCACATGAACGTGCGCAAGAACATCTCCTATCCCCTCGTCAGCCAGGGCATGTCGCGCAAGCAGGTCCGCGAGCGCGTCGGGGAAGTCGCCCGCATTCTCGATATCGAGAACATTCTCGACCGCCCCGTCGGTGGCCTGTCGAGCGGCGACCGCCAGCGCGTGGCCCTCGGCCGCGCCATCGTCCGCCGGCCCAAGGCCTTCCTGATGGACGAGCCGCTCGGCGCGCTCGATGCGGAGTTCCGCGAGCGCATGGCGGAGGAACTGCGCGCACTGCACGACCGTATGGGGGCGACCACTGTCTACGTCACCCACGACCAGCTCGAGGCCATGCAGATGGGCGACAAGATCGTGGTCATGAACCACGGCGTGGTCGAGCAGTTCGGCACGCCGCAGAATATCTTCGACTGGCCGGCGACCATGTTCGTGGCCGATTTCATCGGCTCGCCGCCGATGAACTTCCTGCGTTTCGACGGCGAGGTCAGACCGGGAACCGGGAAGATCATGCTCAACGGCGTGGATGTGCCGGTTCCCGCGCAGGCGGGCGAGGCAAGCGGAAAGCTCGCGCTCGGTGTCAGGCCCGAGCACGTGACGATCGACGATGCCTCGCCCGTCCGCGGCAGTGTGCTGGCGACCGAATATCTCGGCACCACCCAGATCATCACCGTCGAAACGCAGAACGGCGAGATCAAGGTGCGCGCGCCCTCGAGCTCGATCGTCAGAGCCGACACGCAGGTGGGCCTGAGCTTCAAGCAGAAGGCCCTGACAGTCTTCGACACGGAGACCGGCAATGCCGTCCTGTCGGAAGCAAACCGGGAGGTGCTCGCCCATGGCTGAAGTCGTTCTCAAGGGTGTGTCGAAGAGTTTCGGCACCACCCAAGCCGTCCGCGACGTCTCGATGACCGTCCCCGACGGCGCCTTCGTCGTCCTCCTCGGTCCCACCGGGGCGGGCAAGACCACGACCCTCCGGCTGATCGCCGGGCTCGAGGCACCCGACGCGGGCACCGTCACCATTGGCGGCGCGCCCGTAAACGGCACATCGCCGGCCGAGCGCAACGTGGCGATGGTGTTCCAGCAGTACTCGCTCTATCCGCATCTGACGGTGCGCGAGAACCTCGAATTTCCGCTGAAGTCACCGATGCTCAAGACACCCCAGTCCGAGATCGACGAGAAGATCACCGAGGTCGCCCGGGTGCTGCGGATCGACCACAAGCTCGACAACAAGTCGACCCAACTCTCCGGTGGCGAGATGCAGCGCGTTTCGATCGGCCGGGCGCTGGTGCGCGAACCCTCGATCTTCCTGATGGACGAGCCGCTGAGCTCGCTCGATGCGAAGCTCAGGTCCGAACTCAGGATCGAGCTCAAGCGCATTCAGGCGCATCTCGGCGCGACGCTGCTCTACGTCACCCACGACCAGATCGAGGCGATGACCATGGCTACCCATGTCGGCGTTCTCGATGAGGGGCGGCTGGTGCAGTTCGGCTCGCCGCGCGAGATCTACGAGAACCCGGTCAGCACCTATGTCGCAAGCCGCCTCGGCCTGCCGCGCATCAACCTGCTGCCGGTTTCGATGTTTCCGGGCGGACCGAAGTCCGCCACCACCATAGGGCTTCGGCCCGAGCAGATCGAACAGGGTTCCGGCAAGGACGCGAAAGTCATTCGCGTGGAGCATCTGGGTGACCAGATGCGTTTGCATCTTGAACTCGAGGGACAGGCGATCACCACGCTCGCCGATCCCCATCAGGACTATGAAGCCGGCGACACATTGAAGATACAACCCCGCGACCCGCTCTATTTCGACGCAAACGGTCAGCGGATATAAGCCTCGGCGGATTTAGGGAGAACGCCATGAACCAGTTCGTCAATTCGAAGGAAAACCTCGTCACTGAGGCGATCGACGGCCTTTTGAGCGCCTCGGGCGGCAAGCTCAGTCGTCTCGACGGCTTCCCGCACATCAAGGTCGTCATGCGCTCGGACTGGGACAAGTCGAAGGTGGCGCTGATCTCCGGCGGCGGTTCCGGCCACGAACCGGCCCATGCCGGCTTCGTCGGCAAGGGCATGCTGACAGCGGCCGTCTGCGGCGAGGTTTTCGCCTCGCCCTCGGTCGACGCGGTACTTGCCGGAATTCTCGCGGTCTCCGGCGAGGCGGGCTGCCTGCTGATCGTCAAGAACTACACTGGCGACCGCCTCAATTTCGGTCTCGCCGCCGAGCGCGCCCGCGCCTTCGGCGTCAAGGTCGAGATGGTCGTGGTCAACGACGACATCGCGCTGCCCGATCTGCCGCAGCCGCGCGGCGTCGCCGGCACGCTTTTCGTGCACAAGATCGCCGGTCACGCCGCCGAAAGCGGCGCGTCGCTCGAGGAGGTCCGCGCCACCGCGCAGGGTGTCATCGATTCCATTGCCTCGATCGGCATGTCGCTCAATTCCTGCACCATTCCAGGCGTCGGCAAGGAAGACCGCATCAAGCCCGGCATGGGGGAACTTGGACTTGGGATCCACGGCGAGGCGGGCGTCGAGCAGGTGATATTCGAATCCGCCCGCTCGGCCATGAGCATGGTGATGGACCGCTTGGCTCCACATATGGAAGGTGATCGCTGCGCGGTGCTTCTCAACAACCTCGGCTCCACGACACCGCTCGAAATGTCGGTGCTTGCTTACGAACTGGTCCGCTCGAAACAGGCCGGCCACGTCAAGGCCGTCATCGGACCGGCGCTTCTGATGACCTCGCTCGACATGCACGGCTTCTCGGTCTCGGTCATGCCCTTGAAACCGGAATGGGAGACGGCTCTCGCAGCACCCGTCGATATGCCGGCCTGGCCCGGTCTCCATGCGATATCCCCGGTGGAAACCGTCGATCTGCCGGATGGTCTCACGCCGATCAGTCCGGTACCCTCGCAGAACGCTTCCACCCGACGCGTCATCGAGGAATGCTGCGACATCCTGATCGACGCCGAACGGAAGCTCAACGAGTTGGACGCGAAGTCCGGCGACGGCGATACGGGCTCCACGCTCGCCACCGCCTCGCGGGCGCTGAAGGCCAAGCTCGACAGGATGCCACTGGCCGATCTGACGCAACTCTTCCCGGCGATCGGCAATGAACTGTCCCAGACCATGGGCGGCTCGTCGGGCGTCATCCTGGCGATCTTCTTCGGTGCGACGGGTGACGCCTATGCGAAGGGCATGTCGACATTGGAGGCGCTGAAATTCGGTCTCAACCGCATCTCCGAGGTCGGAGGGGCGCAACGGGGCGACCGCACGATGATCGATGCGCTGGAGCCCGCGCTCGACGAGTTGGAGAACGGTCTCGAGCCGGCCGCCAAAGCCGCCCGCGAGGCCGCCGATTCCACCGCGTCGATCCGCAAGGCCAAGGCGGGCCGCGCATCCTATGTGCCGGAGGAAAACCTCGCCGGGCACAACGATCCGGGCGCTGAAGCCGTGGCGCTCCTCTTCTGGGGGCTCGCCGACAGCATGAGCGCGTCCGGCCATCCGGGGTCGAATGTCTAGACCGGTCGAGCCAATGCGAATGACCGGCGAGGCGCCGACCGTCAATGACATCGCCCGTGTCGCCGGCGTCTCGCTCGCAACCGTCGACCGGGTGCTCAACGGACGCCCCGGCGTCCGCGCGGTCACCATCGAGAAGGTGCGCGCGGCGATCGATGAACTGGGCTACGTGCGCGACCGCGCCGCCGCAAACCTCGCCCGGGGCCGCTTCTACAACCTCCTCTTCATCCTGCCCGACAGCGGGGACGAGTTCGTCACCTCCATCGAGCAGAAGATCCGCGATTTCACCCGCATCCAGGGCGGCGACCGCACCCGCGTGCACAAGATCCGCGTCCGCTCCTTCGACCCCAAGGAGGTCGCCGGCATCATCGGCCGTATCAACCCGCGCCATTTTCACGGTGTGGCGATCTTCGGGCCCGAAACGCCTTCGGTGCGTGACGCGATCGACCGGCTCAAGAAAAACGGCGTCGCAGTCGTGGCGCTGGTCTCCGACTTGCCGAGTTCTGCCCGCGATCATTTCGTCGGCATCGACAACATCTCGGCGGGCAAGACCGCCGGCAAGCTGATGGGCCGGTTCCTCGGCGCGCGGCGCGGCAGGGTGGTCGTGCTGACAGGCTCGCGTCTGGCGCGCGATCACATCGAGCGCCGCCTGGGTTTCGACACCGTCATGCAGGGAGAATTCCCGGGCCTCCACATCCTGCCCTCCATCGAGGCGCCGGAGGATCCCGCGCAATTGCGCCAGCTTCTCTCCCGTGTCTTCGCCCAGGAGGATATCTGCGCGGTCTATTCCTCGACCGGCGACAATCGCGGGCTCGTCGAATTCCTGGAAGGGGCGGGGCTCGGGGAAAGTCTTACCGTCATCGGCCACGAACTGACAGATATGTCACGCAATGCGCTGGAGACCGGCACGTTCGACGCCGTCATCTCCCAGGATGCCGGCCATCTGGTCAGAAGCTCGGTGCGGCTCCTGCGCGCGCAGATAGACGCGGTTCCTCACGATCCGTGGCAGGAATTGATCCGGATCGACATTTTCCTCAAAGAGAACATGCCGAGCCTCGCCGAGCTGGCGGAGACACCCGGCATCGTAGGTCCGGGCGAGGACGATCCTCTCTAGAGCGTATTGATCGGCAGCTTCAGCATCGGGCGGCCATCCTTGTCGCGCGGCACTTCGCCGGCGCGCATGTTGACCTGCAGCGATGGCAGGATCAGCCGCGGCATCGACAAGGTCGCATCACGCTCGGTGCGGAATTTCACGAACTCCTCGCGGGTCTTGCCGCCGCCGACATGGATGTTGTCGCGCTTCTCCGCGCCTACAGTGGTCTCCCACTGGATGTCGCGTCCGTTCGGCCCGTAATCGTGGCACATGAACAGCCGCATCTCTTCGGGCAGCGCCAGGATCTTCTGAATGGAATCGTAGAGCTCGCCCGCGTCGCCGCCGGGAAAATCCGCCCGCGCCGAACCGCCGTCGGGCATGAACAGGGTGTCGCCCACGAAGGCCGCGTCGCCGATAACGTGGGTCATGCAGGCCGGCGTGTGGCCTGGCGTATAGATCGTGAACACCGGCATCCCGCCAATCGTGTAGCTGTCGCCGTCCTGGAACAGCCGGTCGAACTGCGAGCCGTCGCGCTGGAACTCGGTGCCTTCGTTGAAGATCTTGCCGAACGTGTCCTGCACGACGAGGATCTTCTCTCCGATGCCGATCCTGCCGCCGAGCTTCTCCTGGATATAGGGCGCGGCCGAGAGGTGATCGGCATGGACATGCGTCTCGATCAGCCACTCGAGCGCGTAGCCCTTCTCCTTGATGAAGGCGATCATCCGGTCAGCCCCGTCATGGGTGATCCGGCCCGCCGCCATGTCGATGTCCATGACGGAATCGATCACCGCGCAGGCCTTCGAGCCCGGATCGCGTACCACATAGGAGATCGTGTTGGTGTCGGCATCGAAGAACGCCGTCACCTCGGGCCGGATGTCCATGTGAACCGGATAGGTCATGCGTCCTGTCCTTCGAGTGGTATATTCATGCTTGTTTATGTAATGGCGGAGAGCGCCATTGGCAAACAGGCGGTCTGCGGCAAACCGTCCGGTCAGCCGAGCAGCTTCGTCACCCGCATCAGCGCCAGCTCGTAGCCCTGCGTGCCGCAGCCGACGATGATCCCGTCCGCGCGGCCCGAGACGAAGGAATGGTGCCGGAAGGCCTCGCGCTTGTGCACGTTGGAGATATGCACCTCGATCACCGGGCCCTCGAAGGCGTTGAGCGCATCGAGGATCGCCACCGAGGTATGCGTGTAGGCGGCGGGATTGATGATGATGGCCGCAGCCTTCTCCCGCGCCTCGTGGATCAGGTCAACGATCGCGCCTTCCGAGTTCGACTGGTGGAAGGCGATCGCGAGACCCTGCTGTGCGGCTAGCTTTCCGCAGGCGGCCTCGACGTCGGCCAGCGTTTCCGCGCCATAGATCTCCGGCTCCCGCTTGCCCAGGAGGTTCAGGTTCGGTCCGTTGAGAATGTAGATCGTCTTCGCCATCGTCAGGCCCTTCTTCCGCTCCCCGCTCCGTCCCATGTTCCCCGGTTTCCGTCAAGGCGGACGGCTTTTAGCTCACTCCAGCGAATAGGGAATGATGCCGCGGTCGTTGGCGTCCACGTGGAGCTTGCGCTTGAGCGGCGGCACCGCGCGCTGGTGGCAGTCGCGGCGCTCGCAGATGCGGCAGGAAATGCCGATAGGCTCGAAGCTCGAGGCCTGGCTCAGGTCCAGATCGTCGGCATAGACCAGTTCGTTGGCGTGCGTGACTTCGCAGCCGAGCGCCAGCGCATAGGTCTGCACCGGATCGCGCCAGCCGCCGCTCGCCTTCGTCACCGCCAGCGCCAGGCAGAGATAGCGGATTCCGTCGGGCGTCTCGGCCAGTTGCCGGGTGATCCGGTTCGGCGTCTCGAAGGCCCTATGGGCATTCCACAGCGGGCAGGCGGAGCCGAAACGGGCAAACTGCAGTTTCGTCGCCGAGTGCCGCTTGGTGATGTTGCCCGCCTGGTCGACGCGGGCGAAGAAGAACGGCACGCCCTTCTGCCCCGGCCGCTGCAGCGTCGACAGCCGGTGCGCCACCTGCTCAATCGAGGTGCCGAACCGGTCGGCGAGAAGCGTCAGGTCATGCCGCAACTCCCGCGCGGCGGCGAGCAGTGCGCCATACGGCAGGATCGCCGCCCCCGCGAAATAGTTGGCGAGCCCGATCCGGCAGATCGCCGCCGCATCGTTTGAGTGGAATGCGGCCTTCTCGATGATCCGGCCGATCACTGCCTCGTGTTCCAGAAGCCCGATCTGGTGGGCGATCTGGAAGGCCTGCGTCGAGGCGGGCGTCCGCGCGTTGAGCCACAGGACGCGACTGACCGGATCGAACTGCCTGAGCGTCGCGCCCTGCTGTTCGGCCCCGATCGTCACCCGCACCCGATGCTTGCGCTCGATATGGTCGGCGAGCCCGCGCACGGGGCTGCCACGGCTCTTGGTGATCTGCTCGCCGAGCTTCTCGCCGGCCAGATCGAGCTCGTGGATGTAGTTGTCGACATAGTGGAAGAAGTCGCGCACTTCCTCGTAGGGTGTCGGTTCGCTCAGCGCTCCCGTCCGCTCCAGTGTCTCGTCGAGTTCGGCGATCTGCTCGCCCGCCCGCCGCATCGCCTGGTGCATGGCCAGAAACGCCTTGGCGAAAGTCGGCGCGTTCTGCACCACCAGCTTGACGTCGGCGCTGGTCGGCTGCGCGGCCCCGATCAGCGGGTCGGCCAGCGCCTCCATCACGTCGGCCAGCACCCGGTCGGAATCCTGGTCGGACAGGCTGGTGATATCGACGGCGAAACTCTCCGCCAGCGCCAGCAGCACAGAGGCGCTCACATGGCGCTGGTTGTTCTCGATCTGGTTGAGATAGCTCGTCGAAATACCGAGCTTGGCCGCGAACGCCGCCTGGGTGAGCTCCGCTTCCATGCGGATCGCCCGGATCTTGCCGCCAATGAAGAGCTTTCTCGCGCGCATGTTCGCAATTTCGCAAAATAACTGTTTCAATATTTGCTATTTCAACTTGTTCACATTTTCAACCCTGTTGCTCTGCCCGTCGCCGGTCTATCGTCGGGGCGGATTGCAATCGGACCGGCGGCCGCCGGAGGAGTTTTCATGCAGGATATTCTCGATCAGCTCGAAGAGCGCCGCGCCGAGGCGCGTCTGGGCGGCGGCCAGCGCCGCATCGACGCCCAGCACGCCAAGGGCAAGCTGACCGCGCGCGAACGCCTCGACGTGCTTCTCGACGAGGGCTCGTTCGAGGAATACGACATGTACAAGGCGCATCGCTGCGTCGATTTCGGCATGGCCTCGCAGCAATATCCCGGCGACGGCGTCATCACCGGCTGGGGCACCATCAACGGCCGCCCGGTCTATGTCTTTTCGCAGGATTTCACCGTCTTTGGCGGCTCGCTGTCCGAAACCCATGCCGAGAAGATCTGCAAGGTCATGGATCTGGCCGTGCAGAACGGCGCCCCGCTCATCGGCCTCAATGATTCCGGCGGCGCCCGCATCCAGGAGGGCGTGGCCTCGCTCGGCGGCTATGCGGAAGTCTTCTGGCGCAACGTCCAGGCCTCCGGCGTCATCCCGCAGATTTCCGTCATCATGGGGCCGTGTGCGGGCGGTGCGGTCTATTCGCCGGCGATGACCGATTTCATCTTCATGGTGCGCGACACCTCCTACATGTTCGTGACCGGCCCGGACGTGGTCAAGACGGTGACCAACGAGGTCGTCACCGCCGAGGAACTCGGCGGCGCCTCCACCCACACGAAGAAATCCTCCGTCGCCGACGGTGCTTTCGACAACGACATCGAGACGCTCGTCGAGATCCGCCGCCTGTTCGACTTTCTTCCCTTGTCCAATCGGGAGGAGCCGCCGGTCCTGCCCACCCATGATGAGCAGGACCGGCTGGAAATGGCGCTTGATACGCTCATTCCGGACAATCCGAACAAGCCCTACGACATGAAGGAAGTCATCCTGAAGGTCGCCGATGAGGGCGAGTTCTTCGAGATCCAGGAAGACCACGCGAAGAATATTCTCTGCGGCTTCATCCGCCTCAACGGCTCGACCGTCGGCGTCGTTGCCAACCAGCCGATGGTTCTCGCCGGCTGCCTCGATATCGATTCCGCCAAGAAGGCCGGTCGCTTCGTCCGCTTCTGCGACGCCTTCAACATCCCGATCCTCACGCTGGTCGACGTGCCCGGTTTCCTGCCGGGCACCTCCCAGGAATATAACGGCATCATCAAGCACGGCGCGAAGCTGCTCTTCGCCTATGCCGAGGCCACCGTGCCGAAGGTCACCGTGATCACCCGCAAGGCCTATGGCGGCGCTTATGACGTGATGGCGTCAAAACACATCCGCGCCGATGTCAACTATGCCTGGCCGACGGCCCAGATCGCCGTGATGGGCGCCAAGGGCGCGACCGAAATCCTCTACCGTTCCGAACTCGGCGACCCCGACAAGATCGCCGCCCGGACAAAGGAATACGAGGACCGTTTCGCCAACCCCTTCGTCGCCGCCCAGCGCGGGTTCATCGACGAGGTGATCATGCCCCACTCCACCCGCCGCCGCGTGCTCCGCGCCTTCGAGATGCTCAAGACCAAAAAGGTCGAGCCCCCGAAGAAGAAGCACGACAACATTCCGCTGTAGGGGGAGGGAAATGGGCGAGGAAAACAAGCCGCCGGTTAATGTTGATATTGGCGTCAGTGCCAAAGCTGAGATTAAAGCTGAGGTGCCGGCTAAGTCCGTCGGAAATCTCATTGATGCGCTTACTGATGCGATTCGCCCGTTCACCGAAGCTCGCGGGTTGAAGGCAGATCAAATTCGACTGCAAAGGGAAGAAGTTCTTATCGAAGTCGCAAAAAGAGCTCGACAAAGGGCAGACGTAGAGCGTGCGGAGTTGGGGCCAATTCCGAACAAGTTTCTTGTGCCGTTCTTGGAAAAAGCTTCGAATGAGGAGTTGGGAAACTCGCTCATAGATTGGTGGGCTTCTCTTCTCTGCTCCGCCGCGCAAGATCAGGAGTTTCAGCATCCAATATTCGTGGACTATCTTTCTAAATTAACCCGTGAGGAGGCGGCGTTCTTGGAGCGTCTTTGGAATGAGGTTGGGCAAACTGCGGAAGAAGGTCATCCGGTGCGAATGCTAGAGCGTGAATTGATGGGGAGATTGAACGCCGAGAAGCAAATAATGCAGAAAGACATTTACGACTCCAAAATTGACGGAATTGTTGAATCCGCGATGGCCTCAGTGAGGCGCAAAGGTTTGTTTGTCTCTTACATACGGTATCCGTCTTCGGCTGAGTTTCGGACGCTTGAGGTAGAGATGGCAAGTGAAGATTTATTCAATACATGCTTTTCGTTGGGAATTATTAATAAAAATAATTTTGGATTTCCAATATTAACTCCATTTATTGGTCAGTTTAATGTATTTGGAGAGGTGTATTTCTTTTCTAGTTCTGGAAAAAAATTTATGAGTGCGTGTCATTAGTTCATGTTTTTAGTTTATTTAGATTCCCATATGGAGTGCCTGACATGCCCAAACTTCCTGACATGACCAAACATCGCGGCTTTCCCTCGGGGCTGCCCGGCACCGGGTTTCAGTTCACCGTGCGGCGCGCGAATCCCAGGGGCGCGACGAAGATCATCGAGCGCAAGCGGTTCAACGACCGCACCGCCACCGAAAAGCTCGCCGATACCGCCTTCCTGCACGCCATCTGGCACATGTTCGGCGACGAGCCCTTCGAGCGCGGCAATCTCGATGCGGGCCGCATCTCCTGGCTCTTCAACCGCGAGCTCGTGCCGGCCGAAAACCCCTTCGATCCGGAAAGCTACGAGGCGCTTCTGCAGATCAACGAACCGGTCGCCCGCAAATCCTATCCCGACGCCTTCAAGGACGTTCTCGACGTATGAGCACCAAGCCTTTCCAGAAGATCCTCATTGCCAATCGCGGCGAGATCGCCTGCCGTGTGATCTCGTCCGCGAAGAAGATGGGCATCGCCACCGTCGCCGTCTATTCGGATGCCGACCGCAACGCCGAGCATGTCAAGATGGCCGACGAGGCCGTCCATATCGGCCCGCCGCCGGCCGCCCAGTCCTATCTGCTCGCGGACAGGATCATCGCCGCCTGCAGGGAAACCGGCGCCCAGGCCGTCCATCCGGGCTACGGCTTCCTCTCAGAACGTGCCTCGTTCTGCGCGGCGCTCGAGAAGGAAGGCATCACCTTCATCGGCCCCAAGCCCAGGGCCATCGAGGCGATGGGCGACAAGATCACCTCCAAGAAGATCGCCGCCGAGGCCGGTGTTTCCACCGTGCCGGGCTTCATGGGCCTGATCGAGGATGCCGACCACGCGGTGAAGATCTCGACCGAGATCGGCTATCCGGTGATGATCAAGGCGTCTGCCGGCGGCGGCGGCAAGGGCATGCGCATCGCCTGGAACGACGCCGAGGCGCGCGAGGGCTTCGACCGCTCCAAGTCAGAAGCCGCGTCCTCCTTCGGCGACGACCGGATCTTTATCGAGAAATTCGTCGAGGAGCCGCGCCATATCGAGATCCAGGTGCTTGCCGACAGCCACGGCACCTGCCTCTGGCTCAATGAGCGCGAATGCTCGATCCAGCGCCGCAACCAGAAGGTCGTGGAAGAAGCCCCGTCGCCGTTCCTCGATGCGGAGACGCGCCGCGCCATGGGCGAGCAGTCGGTGGCGCTCGCAAAAGCCGTCGACTACCAGTCCGCCGGTACCGTCGAGTTCATCGTCGACAAGCACCGCAATTTCTACTTCCTCGAGATGAACACCCGCCTGCAGGTCGAGCACCCGGTCACCGAGCTGATCACCGGCATCGATCTGGTCGAGCAGATGATCCGCATCGCTGCCGGCGAGAAACTGGCGCTGACCCAAGACGACGTGAAGATCGACGGCTGGGCCATCGAAAGCCGGCTTTATGCCGAGGATCCCTACCGCAACTTCCTGCCCTCGATCGGTCGCCTGACGCGCTACCGCCCGCCCGCCGAAATCCGCAATGTCGAGGGCGTGACGCTCAGGAACGACACCGGCGTCACCGAGGGCTCCGAGATCTCGATGTTCTACGACCCGATGATAGCCAAGCTCTGCACCCACGCGCCCGACCGGCTTGCCGCCATCGACGCCATGGCCGAGGCGCTGGACCGGTTCGAGGTCGAGGGCATCGGCCACAACATCCCCTTCCTCTCGGCGCTGATGACGCATCCGCGCTGGCGCGAGGGACGGCTGTCGACCGGCTTCATCGCCGAGGAATATCCCGATGGGTTCGCGCCCACCGCGCCCGATGACGCAGCACTCGGTGAGTTCGCCATGGCAGCGGCGCTGCTCGCCCACATCCGCTCAGAGCGCAACGCCTGGATTTCCGGCGCCCGCTTCCCACAGGCCTCCAACCGCGAGCACGAGGAGAAGGTGGTCCGCTTGGCGACTGCCGAACGCCGCGTGCGCATCGACGACACCGACGGCTCCTTTGCCGTCCATCTCGACGGCGCCAGCCGCGGCGTCGTCTATACCGGCTGGGCCCCGGGCGACACGCTGGCCGAGATCGAGCTCGACGACCGCTCGCTCGTCTTCAAGGTTCGCCCCATCGCCGGCGGCTTCAACCTGAGCCGCCACGGCGTCGACCTCGACGTCCGCGTCTATTCCCCGCGCGTCGCCGAACTGGCGGCGCTGATGCCGGAGAAGAAGGTCGCCGACACCTCCAACCTGCTTCTCTGTCCCATGCCCGGCCTCGTCGTCTCCATCGCCGTCAACGAGGGCGACACCGTGGAAGAAGGCCAGACGCTGGCGATCGTCGAGGCCATGAAGATGGAAAACGTGCTCAAGGCCGAAAAGCGCGCCACCGTGAAAACCATCCCCGTCAAACCCGGCGACAGCCTCGCCGTGGACGAGGTGATCATGGAGTTCGAGAAGTGACCCATACAAGACGCGACTGGATCGATCTTGCGACCAAGGATCTCAAGGGCCGCGACCCGTCGGAACTCGACTGGGAAACGCCGGAGGGCATCACCGTCCGCCCGCTCTATACCGCCGACGACCTGCCGGAAGCGGCCGCGTCAGAACTCCCCGGATTCGCCCCCTTCACGCGCGGCATCCGCTCGACCATGTATGCCGGCCAGCCCTGGACGATCCGGCAATATGCGGGCTTCTCCACCGCCGAGGAATCCAACGCGTTTTATCGCAAGAACCTCGCCGCCGGGCAGAAGGGGCTCTCCGTCGCCTTCGATCTGGCCACCCACCGGGGCTACGATTCCGATCACCCGCGCGTGCGCGGCGATGTCGGCAAGGCGGGTGTGGCGATCGATTCCGTCGAGGACATGAAGATCCTCTTCGACGGCATCCCCTTGGGCGAGATGAGCGTGTCGATGACCATGAACGGCGCGATCATCCCGGTGCTCGCCATGTTCATCGTCGCCGGCGAGGAGCAGGGCGTGGCGCGCGCCGAACTCACCGGCACGGTCCAGAACGACATCCTCAAGGAGTTCATGGTCCGCAACACCTATATCTACCCGCCCGAACCCTCCATGCGCATCGTCGCCGATATCATCGGCTACACCTCGGCCGAGATGCCGCGTTTCAATTCCATCTCCATTTCCGGCTATCACATGCAGGAAGCCGGCGCGACGCTCGCCCAGGAGCTCGCCTATACGCTCGCCGATGGCATGGAATATGTCCGCGCCGCCATGGATCGCGGCCTCGACATCGACAAGTTCGCCGGCCGGCTCTCGTTCTTCTTCTGCATCGGCATGAACGTCTTCATGGAAGCCGCCAAGCTGCGCGCCGCGCGCCAGCTCTGGGCGAAGATCATGACCGATTTCGGCGCCAAATCCGAGCGCTCGAAGATGCTCAGGACCCACTGCCAGACCTCGGGCGTCTCGTTGACCGAGCAGGATCCCTACAACAACGTCGTGCGCACCGCCTTCGAGGCGATGGCGGCTGTCCTCGGCGGCACCCAGTCGCTGCACACCAATTCCTTCGACGAGGCGATCGCGCTGCCAACCGAATTCTCGGCCCGCATCGCGCGCAACACCCAGCTCATCCTCAGCCACGAGACCGGCATCACCAAGGTCGTCGATCCGCTCGGCGGCTCCTACTATGTCGAGGCGCTGACGAAGGCTCTCGCCGACAAGGCCTGGGAGCTCATCGAGGAAGTGGAAAGCCTCGGCGGCATGACCAAGGCCGTCGAACAGGGCCTGCCCAAGATGCGCATCGAGGAGGCGGCCGCCCGCCGCCAGGCGCGGATCGACCGCGGCGAGGACGTCATCGTCGGCGTCAACCGCTTCCGGCTCGAGGACGAACTCCCCGTCGACATCCTCAACATCGACA
>PAPH01000058.1 GCA_002709005.1 Hyphomicrobiales bacterium
AGGATTTCCGACGGATGGTTGACGCGGCGCCAGGCCATGTCGGTGACGTGCAGCAGGCCGTCGATGCCGCCGAGGTCGACGAACGCACCGTAATCGGTGATGTTCTTGACCACGCCTTCGACAACCTGGCCCTCTTCGAGGTTCTGCACGATTTCCGAACGCTGTTCGGCACGGCTTTCCTCGAGAACGGTGCGGCGCGAAACCACGATGTTGCCGCGGCGCTTGTCCATCTTGAGGATTTCAAACGGCTGCGGGATGTTCATCAGCGGGGAGACGTCGCGGATCGGACGGATGTCGACCTGCGAACGCGGCAGGAAGGCCACGGCGCCGTCCAGATCGACGGTGAAGCCACCCTTGACCTGGTTGAAGATGACGCCTTCGACGCGCTCGGAGTTGTTGAACTTCTCTTCGAGGCGGACCCAGCTTTCCTCGCGGCGTGCCTTTTCGCGCGACAGCACGGCTTCGCCGAGAGCGTTCTCGATGCGCTCGACATAGACTTCGACTTCGTCGCCGACCTTGAGAGTGCCGTCCTTGGACTTGGCACCGAATTCCTTGAGCGGCACGCGACCTTCGACCTTCAGGCCGACGTCGACGATCGCCATGTCCTTTTCAATGGCGGTGATGATGCCCTTGGCAACATAACCTTCCGCCAGATCCTGGTCGGCGATGGATTCTGCGAAGAGGGAGGCAAAATCCTCCTTCTCGGAAATAGCTTGTGACATTAAAACTCCTGGAAACCGCATTTTCGCGGTCGAAAGCGCCGGGTTGGTGTTGATCGGACCTGCGGGCTGTCGGCCCGGCCTTTTCGGCGGGGCAAGGGGGGCGCTGATGACAGTATCGCTGGCTTAATTCCGGTTCAGGGCGGCGTCGGCAATCGCACAGGCCGCCTCGAACGCCGCTTCTATAGTCATTTCGGACGTATCTAGCAAGTGCGCGTCGTCCGCGGGCTTGAGCGGTGAATCGGATCGCCCGGAATCGCGCGCGTCGCGGCGGCGGATATCGGCGAGCACCTGATCGTAGTCGGTGGGCTGGCCGGTTGCGGCCATCTCGGCGGCGCGGCGGCCGGCGCGCACTTCCGGCGAGGCGGTGACATAGAGCTTCACCGGCGCGTCGGGGCAGACAACGGTGCCGATGTCGCGGCCGTCGAGAACGGTGCCGGGCGGGGTGGCGGCGAAACGGCGCTGCGCCTCGACGAGCGCCTTGCGGACCTGGGGCATCACGGCCACCTTCGAAGCCGCCTCGCCGATCTCGTGCGCGGAGAGAATGTTGCGGTCGAGCGCCGAGAAATCGATGGACAGCGCCGTGCGGGCTGCGAGTGCCTCGTCATCGAGGGAAGCGCCGGTCTCGATGAGTTCGTGGGCGACCGCGCGGTAAGTCAGCCCGGTATCGAGATGATGGAACCCGTAATGGGCGGCGAGCCTGCGCGCCAGCGTTCCCTTGCCCGAGGCTGCCGGCCCGTCGATGGCGATGACATTGATGCTCACGCCGCTGTCGCTCCCTTTTTCATTCTTTCCGTTCCGGTCCGCGCTCAGTTCCGCCGGACGCCCACCTCGACATCTGCGAGCGTCCGATAGGGATCGCGGTCGAACATGCCCCGCTCACCGAGCCAGGCCTTGAGCATCTCGAAGGAGTCGACGCCCCAGAATATCTCGATATGGCCGTTATCGCCGGCGACGAAGCTCGGGACGCCGAAAACGCCGGTGGCGATCGCCTGATCGGTATTGGCGCGCAGTTTCGCCTTCGCCGTGTCGTCACCAGCCAGTATAACAGGCGCACCGACCGCTTCGGCAAACGCCGCGAGCTCGGCCTCGTTATCGGGTGCCCGGCCCTCGGCAAAGACGAAATCGAAGGCACGTCGGGTCATGGCAAGATCGGCATTCGCGCCCGCCAGGATCCGCAGCGCCGCGAGCGGATTGAACGGATGGCGCGGCGGGAATTTCATCGTCAGCCCCGCCTGCTCGCCGAGAAACGCGGCGATGCGATAGGTATGCAGCCGCTTCGGTTCGATTTCCGCCGGCCCCTTCTGCCCCCAATGCGAAAGAATCGCGCCGAGCAGGACGGGAACCGGCCGCACTTCGACATCCGCCGGCAACTCGCCGAGCCGCGCCAGCGCCACATGGGCGAAGGGCGAGAGGAGGTCGAAGCAGAAATCGATCTTCACGGTCATTCATCCCCGCTGGAGATGTCCGCGCCCAGGCCCGCCATCAGGTCCATGAATTCCGGGAACGAGGTGGCGATGATGGCGCTGTCATCGACGGTGACCGGCTGCTCGCTCATGAGCCCCATGACCAGGAAGGACATGGCGATGCGGTGATCGAGATGGGTGACGACCGCCTCTCCCTTCGCATTGCCGAGCCCCTTGCCGTCCGGGCGGCCGCGCACGGTGAGCCAGTCCTCGCCCTCGGTGCAGTCCACGCCGTTGAGTTCGAGGCCGCGCGCGACGGCGGCGAGCCGGTCGCTTTCCTTGACGCGCAATTCGTCGAGCCCGTGCATGACGGTCTCGCCCTCGGCAAAGCTCGCGGCCACGGCGAGAACCGGATATTCGTCGATCATGGAGGGCGCGCGCTCGGGCGGAACGGTGACACCCTTCAGATCCGAGCCGCGTACGCGCAGATCGGCCACGTCCTCGCCGCCCGCCAGACGCGGATCGAGGATCTCGATATCACCGCCCATTTCCTGCAGCGTCTGGATCAGGCCGGTACGCGTCGGGTTCATAAGCACGTTGCGTATGAGCACTTCCGAACCGGGAACAAGAAGGGCCGCGACCAGCGGGAAGGCGGTGGAGGACGGATCGCCAGGAACGTCGATCACCTGGCCCTTGAGCTCGCCCTGGCCCGTAAGCCGGATCGTGCGGACACCCTCGGCATCGGTCTCGACCTCGAGTTCCGCGCCGAAGCCGCGAAGCATCTTTTCGGTGTGGTCGCGCGTCATCACCGGTTCGATGACGATGGTCACCCCCGGCGTGTTGAGGCCGGCCAGAAGGACCGCCGATTTAACCTGGGCCGAGGCCATCGGCACCCGGTAGGTTATGGGCGCGGCCACGCGCGGACCGTGAAGCGTCACCGGCAGCCGGTCGCCCGGCTCGGACGTCACCTGCACGCCCATCTCGCGCAACGGATCGAGCACGCGGCCCATCGGGCGGCGCGACAGCGAGGCATCGCCGATGAAGGTGGAATCGAAATCGTAGACGCCGACAAGACCCATGGTCAGCCGGCAGCCGGTACCGGCGTTGCCGAAATCGAGCGGGGCGTCCGGCGCGAGCAGGCAGCCATTTCCGGTGCCGGTGACGATCCAGGTATCGCCGTCCTTGCGAACCGATGCCCCCATCGCCTGCATCGCCTTGCCGGTATTGATGACATCCTCACCCTCGAGCAGACCGGTGATGCGGGTCTCGCCACGCGCCAGTCCGCCGAACATGAAGGAGCGGTGGGAGATCGACTTGTCGCCGGGAATGCGGATATCGCCCTTGAGCGCCGCGCCGCGCCGGGCGCTGGCTGGGCGCAGCTTGCTGATGTGATTCATAGTCAACCCTCAGACGCCCTGTCGCCCGGCTGCGCGGACATATGCGCCTCAAGCCCTGAAAACGGGACGAAATTGCAAAAAACCGCGGCCTGACTAGCACAGGCTCCGGGTCGCGTCATCCGCTTCGCGCCAAATTCGGCAGGAGCGAAAAGAGAGCCACATAAGGCTTTGACAGACACGTCCAAGATGATTATGGGACGCGAAACAGGGAAAGACGGCTCGCCCGCCTTTCAACCCCCGCTTTCCCGCAAGGCAAGAGGTTTCAGACAGTGGCTAAACCGGAACTCGGAACCAAGCGCATCTGCCCGGAAACGGGTCGCAAATTCTATGATCTTAACAAGGATCCGATCGTCTCCCCCTATACGGGCAAGGAGTATCCGCTCTCCTATTTCGAGGACACCAGCTCAAACGAAGTCCTGGAGAAGGAAGAGCCGGAAGCCGTCGAGGAAGTGGATACCGAGAACGAGAACGTGGAGATCGTCTCGCTCGATGACGCCGACGACGAGGCCACGGGCACCAAGAGCGGCAGCGACGACGAGAACCTGCCCGACATCGACGGCGACGACGATGACGATGTGGAAATCGACGACGACGACGACACGTTCCTCGAAGACGACGAAGACGATGACGATGACGTCAGCGACATCATCGGCGTCGGCGACGACGACGACGACAGCTGATCGACACGGCGACCGGAGCAAACTTCTCCGCGTGTCCGATTTTTCTTCTTGATCTTATCAGCGGGCGGACGTAAGAAGCCGCCCGTCGGGCCAACACCAAGCGTGTCGGTCTACATTCCCGGGGATCGCACATTCGATCCACTTGGCTTGGGGCCATAGCTCAGCTGGGAGAGCGCCTGCATGGCATGCAGGAGGTCAGCGGTTCGATCCCGCTTGGCTCCACCAAATTTCCTGTTGCAGGAATGAAATCGATTTATTTTTCTCGATCGATTCCGTCTGGCGGTTTTACTCTTTTCACGAGATGACAATGCGGCTCGACCGCGATAGCTTGCCGCCATGGCGGAAGACTGGACCGATAGCGAGAACGATCTGATCGTTTCAGACTATTTCGCCATGCTGAGTGCTGAAGACGTAGGCGCCCCCTACAATAAAGCGGAACACAACCGGCAGCTTCAGCGCCGAATCGACCGGTCCCGCAGTTCTATCGAATTCAAGCATCGCAACATTAGCGCCGTACTGCAGGGCTTGGGGGAAACTCGAATCGAGGGATATAAGCCCGCATTTAATATCCAGACGAGTTTGGAGGATGCCGTCGCACGATGGCTTGCAACCCATCCGGAGTGGACCGGTCGCACGTCTATGGCCCAACGATCAGCCGCCGGTTTCGCTGAACCTCAGAGTCTCTGGGTTGGTCCGCCGCCCACACTTTCAAATGAACCTCCTCCCAAAGAACTCAATGAAACCCTTCGTATCGCGCAAAAATTCGACGTGGCTGGAAGAGACGAAAGAAATCGCGCTTTGGGGCGCTCCGGCGAAGAGCGCGTTCTCGCGCATGAGTGCGCGAATCTAACCAGAGCTGGAAGAAGAGATCTCGCCGAAAAAGTCCGCTGGGTCTCGCAAGAGGAAGGAGACGGTCTCGGCTACGATATAGCGAGCTTTGGAGCGGATGGCCGTGAGCGACTTATAGAAGTCAAAACAACGAACGGCTGGGAACGGACCCCTTTCCATATCAGCAGGAATGAACTCGCTGTCGCTGAAGAGCGACGGCATGAGTGGTTGTTGTTCCGCCTATGGAATTTCTCGCGGGAACCGAAAGCTTTTGAGCTCCACCCACCGCTCGACGCGCATGTCTCGCTAACGGCCACAACTTTCCAGGCGAGTTTTCAGTAATGCCTACGCGAAGATCATTCCGAGCGGTTCTCCTTGTCACAGGCGTGTTAATGTCCGTTGAACCCGCGGTGTCAGAAACCATGAGCGTCCCCGGTCCGGACGGACCGCTCGAGGGCGAGGTGGTGGTCGTGCCGGATGCGAAAATCGGGGTGATCATCATTCCCGGCTCGGGGCCGACGGACCGCGACGGCAACAGCCCCGCCGGCATGCGAACAGACACCTACAGGCTTCTCGCCGAAGGTCTCGCGGAAGCGGGCGTGAGTTCGCTGAGGATCGACAAGCGCGGATTTTTCGGAAGCAGCAATGCCGTGGCCGATCCCGAGGCCGTGACGATAGCGGGCTATGCGGACGATGTGCGGGCCTGGCGCGACGCCTTCGCCGAAAAGCTCGGGACCGAGTGCGTGTTCGTCGCCGGACACAGCGAGGGCGGGCTGGTGGCGCTGGCGGCGGCCGCCGGCGGCATGCCGGCCTGCGGCCTCGTGCTGCTCTCCTCACCCGGACGCCCCATCGGAGCCCTGATGCGCGAGCAGTTCCGCTCCAATCCGGCCAACGGCCCCTATCTCGACGAACTCGACAGTCTTGTCGACCGGCTGGAGCGCGGCGAGATGACGGATATAGAGAATATCAGTCCGGTGCTTCGAGCGCTGTTTCGGGAAGGGCTGCAGAGATACATGATCCAGCTCTTCGCCTATGACCCTGCGGAGCTGGCCCGGAGCGTGACCCTGCCGACCCTCGTTGTTCAGGGAGACCGCGATCTCCAGATCGCACCCGAGGATGCACGGCTATTGTCCGAAAACCTGCCGAATGGCGAGGTGGCGATCCTCGAGGGGATGACGCACATGCTCAAGGACGACGTGCGCGGCTCACCCATGGCGACCTACCAGGATCCGGATCTGCCGCTGACCGAGGGAGTGGTAGATAAAATGGCGGAGTTCATGGCGCGAGCCTGCGAGACATGGGTGAGGTAAGACGTCTCAGGACGGCGAACCGGTTTTGGGCGATCGTCCGAATGCGTGACGAAACGCCTGGCTGAAGGCGCTCGGCGAGGTGTAGCCCACCATGCGGGCAACCTCGCCCACGGATTTGTCGCCTCGCCTGAGAGCGGTTTGGGCGAGCGCCAGGCGCCATTTCCGCAGATAGGTCATCGGCGGATGACCCATGCTTTTCGCGAACTCGGCGGAGAACGCCGCCCGCGACATGCCGGCAACTCGCGCGAACTCCGAGACCGTCCAGGCGTGGGAAACGTCGCCATGAAGCGCTTCCAGCGCACGCCCCAGCCGCGGATCGAGCAGGGCGCCGAGCCAACCCATTCCGGCCCGCCCCTCGCGGTCGGCACGATCGCGGATCGCCTCCACCAACAATATGTCGGCCAGTCTCGCAGTAATCAGGCCGGAGCCGAACGCATCTCGCTCGAGCTCCTTTTCCATGAGCATGAGCACCGTGGAAATGACACCGGAACTCGAAGCGGATCGGGGAATGACCATGAAATCCGGCAGCATATTGAGAAAGAAGCCGGCATTCTGGCCGGCAAAAGAGACCGAACCGCCAATTCCGACGACGTCCTCGCCGTCGATACGAAGCACATCGGATTCCGCGGCCGCGTACAAGGCCGGTCCATCCCCGGGTGTCAGCGCAGGATCGCTGGCGATGACGTAACCGGTGCGCCCGATAAGGCACACGTCGCCCGCCTGCATGTGCTGGGGGTGGCATCCCGGAAGCACCATCCACGCATCACCTCTCAGGATGGCGACAAATTTCAACCTGTCCAGACTGGGAAAGGACAAGGCCCACTGGCCCGCTGCTTCAAACCGGCTGTGGCGCGTGATCCTTGCGCCGAGAACATCGAGCACGCTCGATAGCGGATCGGACGACAATTTAGACGATTGCGACAAATCTGGAGACTCTTTGATATTGTTCGTCTTCGATCCCTTGCATATTTCCCCGTCACAAGAAAGCAGCAACGGAGCGAAGGCAATGACAGCGACACTCGAAGGAAAGACAATAGCCGTAACCGGGGCAAGCAGCGGCATTGGCCGTGCGGCGGCGCGCCTTCTCGCCGGGAAAGGCGCGTTCGTCCTGCTCGGCGCCCGCCGGGAAGAGCCGCTCGCCGAAACCGTGGCGCAAATACAGGCAGCGGGCGGCCAAGCGGCTTTCCACGTTACCGATGTGCGCAGACGGAGCGATCTCGAGGCATTTGTCGCTGCCGCGATTTCACATACCGGCCGGCTCGACGCCATGATCAACAATGCGGGTATCGGACCGATTTCGCGTTTCGACGCCCTGCGGGTGGAAGACTGGGACGCGATGATCGACATCAATCTGCGCGGCACGCTTTACGGGATCGCGGCGGCGCTGCCTGTTTTCGAGCGGCAGAACTCGGGTCATATCATCAACATCGTCTCGACGGCCGGGCTCAAGAATACCCCGACCATGGGCGTTTACGCCGCGACCAAGAACGCGGTCCGCACGGCCACCGAAATTCTTCGCCAGGAGGCCGGGCCACACCTGCGCGTCACCGAAATCTCCCCGGGAATGACCTCGACGAATTTCACAGACAGCATGACCGACGCAGGGTCCAGACGCCTCATAGAAGAACGGCTCGGAGAAATCGCCATGCCGCCCGAAGCGATCGCCCGCGGCATCCTCTACGCGCTGGAACAGCCCTCGGACGTGGATGTGGGCAGCATCGTCATCCGGCCCACCGCTCAGGACTGAACCGGACGGCCCGGCGAGGCTCCAAGTGGTGGTCCCTATTTCACCATCCGCGCGGTCGGAAAGCAGGTGGGCGTCTCTCCGCGCTTCTCCTGCCATTCGCCGATCGACCGGCGGGTCTTGTAGCCCGGCAGACCGTCGGCTCCGCCGACGTCGTAGCCCTGCCCTTCCAGTTCCTTCTGCAGCCGGGCGATATCAGAGCGCAGCATCACGCCGATATCCTTCCAGCCGGTGACGAAATCGCCTGTGCCCCAGGAAATGCGGTCGGCCAGGTTCCCGATGAAGAGCGCGTAGAGATCGGAGTTGTTATACTCCTTGATGACGTAGAAATTCGGCGTGACGACGAATTCCGGGCCGTAGATGCCGGCGGGCACCAGCACCATGCCGGCCTGGCCGCGCTCATTATCCGGGAACGGGCGCCCGGAAATGCGGATGATGCCCATCTTCGTCCAGTCGGCAATCTTCCGGGCGCGGTCCGGTCCTTCGAGCGCGCAGGTCACGCCTTGCGGGATCACCGCCTCGAAGCCCCAGTCACGGCCGCGCTGCCAGCCCTTCTGCGACAGATAGTTGGCGATCGAGGCGAGCGTATCAGGCACCGAGTTCCAGATGTCGGCCATGCCGTCGCCATCGAAATCGACCGCGTATTGGAGATAGCTCGACGGAAGGAACTGCGGCTGCCCCATGGCGCCGGCCCAGGAACTCTTCATGCGCGACGGCGGCACGTGACCGCGCTCGACGATCTCGAGAGCGGCAAGGAGCTCCTTGCGGAACAGCTCCTTGCGGGTCGACATGAAGGCCTTGGTCGCCAGGACGTCGAAGATGGAATGAGGGATCTTCGCGCCGCCAAAGCCCGATTCCCGGCCCCATATTGCGATGATAATGCCTGCGGGCACGCCCCATTTCTGCTCAACGCGGGAGAGGACAGAGGCGTGGCGGCTGGCGAGCGACCGGCCGGTGGCGGCCAGTCCCTGGAGCCGTTTTTCAGAGAAATACGCGCCCGGGCTGCGGAACTCGGCCTGGGTCTGCTTGCGCTCTTTCGGCTTGGGGAAACCGGGCGGGGCGAGATCGGGCAGATCCCAGTTGAGCCCCACGCCCTTCATCGCCTTGTCGAAGGAGGCCCGGGAGACGCCGCGCGAGCGTGCCTCGGGCCAGAGATCGTTCTCGCGCCACTTTGCATAAAGCGTCTCCACCTCGCCGCGGCTGGCGGCATGAGCCGAAAGCGCAAGGGTTGCGGCCAGGGTGAGGGCGATGAGAAGTCCGAACAGCCGAATCATGCCCCAGCATAAGCCGGGCACCCGCCCTCTCGCCAGAGGGCAGGCCCATGGAAGCTGAGGACGTCTATTTGTAGAAGGAGACGATCCGGTCGCAGACCCGGTGAACCTCTTCATCGGAGAGATAGGGGTTCATCGGCAGGCTGAGAACGCGGTCGGCAAGGCGCTCGCTGACCGGCAGAGAGCCGATGCCGTCGCCATGCATATCGTAGGCGGTCTGCAGGTGCATCGGCTTGGCGTAGAAGACCATGGAGGCGAGCTTCTCTTCCGCCAGATGATCCTTCAGCCCGTCGCGGTTCTCGGCCTGGATCGTGTATTGCGCCCAGGCGCTACGGGAATTCGGCACCCGCCAAGGCACGGTCACGACATCCTTCAACCGCTCGTCATAGATCTTTGCGACGCGCTCGCGGTTCTCGAGTTCGTCCTCGAAGATGCCGAGCTTGGCCGAGAGGATCGCGGCCTGCAGGGAATCGAGACGCGCATTCATGCCGATGCGCACGACGTCGTAGCGGTGGGCGCCCTCGCCGTGGGCGCGGACCGAGTTGTAGATGGCGGCGAGATCATCGCTATCGGTGAAAACCATGCCGCCATCGCCGTAGCAGCCGAGCGGCTTGGTCGGATAGAAGCTGGTGGTGGTGCAGTCGGCCAGCGTGCCGATCATCTTGTTGCCCGACTTGCCGCCGATCGACTGGGCCGCGTCGGCGATGATGAAGAGATCGTGCTCGTCGGCGATCTTGCGCAGCGCCTGATAGTCGGCGGGCTGGCCGAAGAGGTCGACGGCGATGATGACGCGCGGGGTGAGCTTGCCTTCCTTCTTCACTGCCTCGATGCGGGCGGAGAGATCGGCGGGATCGATGTTGAAGGACTTTTCGTCGACCTCGACGAAGACCGGCGTGGCGTTCCCCATCAGGATCGCCTCCGCGGTGGCTACATAGGTGAAGGAGGGCACGAAAACCGCGTCCTTCGGCGTCAGGCCCAGGCCGAGCAGCGCCATGATGATGGCGTCGGTGCCGTTCGACACGCCGATGGCGTGTTTGACACCGAGATAGTCGCTCATCTCGGATTCGAAATTCTTTACCGCCGGTCCGAGGACGTATTGCCCGCCTTCGAGGACGTCGGTGATGTTTTCGCCGATGCGGTCCTTGAGACGCGCATATTGCGACTTCAGATCAATGTATTGAACCATGAAAACCCCATGCTGCCGACCGAGTCCCCCGAACTCGTGGGTTTCGCTATCATCGTGAAAGCGGCGAAAGCAAGGACTGTTTGGCAGCGCACAAGCACGAATTGGCGCAGACTGTTGCGCCCCGTGAACGGCAAGCGCGAACTTACCGCGATCACCGGCGTCAGAAGCTGGTGCGCGAGCGGATGGCAGCGGCCAGCGTGCCCTCGTCGAGATAGTCGAGCTCGCCGCCGACCGGCACCCCATGGGCCAGCCGGGTGATCTTGGCGTCGAAGCCGGCGAGCTGGTCGATGATGTAATGGGCCGTGGTCTGGCCCTCGACGGTGGCGTTGACGGCGATCAGGATCTCGCGCACCCCGCCGGCAGACACCCGGTCGACGAGGCCTGAGATATTGAGATCGTCGGGACCGACGCCGTCGAGCGGCGACAACGTTCCGCCGAGCACGTGATAGGCCGCGTTCATCGCCGCCGCGCGTTCCAGCGCCCAGAGGTCGGAGACGTCCTCGACGACGATGATGACGCTCTGGTCGCGCGTCGGATCGGAGCAGATGGTGCAGGGGTCGGATGTATCGGCATTGCCGCAGACCGAGCACAGGCCGACACGCTCGTTCGCCTCGCTCATGGCGGCGGCGAGCGGTCCGAGCAACTGCTCCTTCTTCTTGATCATGTGAAGGGCGGCGCGGCGCGCCGAGCGCGGCCCCAGACCCGGCACGCGGGCGAGAAGCTGGATCAGCCGCTCGATCTCCGGACCTGTGACTTTCTTGGCCATGGGCGGACGCGGATCCCGATCAGAACGGCAGCTTCATGCCGGGCGGGATCGGGAGGCCGGCGGTCATTTCCTCGGTCTTTTTCTGGATCGCCTCGTCGAGCTTGCCCTTGGCGTCGTTATGGGCGGCGAGAATGAGATCCTCGAGGATCTCCGCCTCGTCTTCCTTCAGCAGCGACGGATCGACGGTAAGACCCAGCATCTCGCCCTTGCCGGCCAGCCGGACCTTGACCAGACCGCCGCCGGACACGCCTTCGGCCTCGAGTTCGGCAATCTCGGCCTGCATGTTCTGCATCTTGGACTGCATGTCCTTGAGCTTGCCCATCATGCCCATGATATCCTTCATCGGCGCTTCCTTCCTTGTTGTTCAAATCTTCGGTTTCGCGGTCCGGATCAAAGGGGATCGTCGAACCCTTCGTCGTCGCGGGGCAGGATATCGCCTTCCTCCGATTCGCTCACGCTTTCGGGGACGAATTCCTCCTCGCCGGCGAGAATGCGGACGTCGGTGATCCTGGCGCCGGGAAACTGCTTGAGGATGGCAGCGACGTCCGGATCCTGGCGGGCGTCGCTGACGAGCGCCTCGCGCCGCGAGTTCTCGGTCTCGGCGATGGTCGGCTGGCCCGGTTCGCGGCTCAACGCCACGGTCCATTTGGTACCGGTCCAGTCGGCGAGCTTCTTGATCAATTCGCCCGGCAGTGTCGGGTTGGCGTCCTCGGTGAGGTTGATCTCGACGCGGCCAGGCTCGATCCGCACCAGCCGCACCATGGTCCTGAGCTGGATCTTGGCCTGGATGTCGCGGTGCTTGTCGGCGAGCGCCATCATGTCCTGGATCGAGCGGACGGGAACCGTCTCCAGCCGTTCCTCGACCCGCCCCACCGGCTGCGGGGTGGGCGCCGGTTCGGCGGAATGGGCGAGATGCATCATGGGGCCGCCATCGCGCCCGCCGCCGGCCATCATGCGCGGCGCGGGTCCGGAATCATGCGGCATCGCTCCGCCGGGCTGGGAGGGCGACGCCATGCCGGCGCCGTTAGCCTGACCATTGCCACCGCCGTTGGTCGGGGCACCGTTTCCGGGATTGGGTCCGCCAGAGGGCACATCGCCGCGAGCGATCATTCGCGCGACTTCTTCCGGCGAGGGCAGGCTCGCTGCATGGGCAATGCGGATGATGACCATTTCGGCGGAAGCCGACTGACGCGCCGCCGTCTCGGTCTCGGCGATACCCTTGAGCAGCATCTGCCAGGTGCGCGAAAGAACGGGCGTGGAAAGTTTGGCGGCGAATTCCGCGCCGCTGGTGCGCTCGACTTCGGTGAGCGATGCGTCCTCGGCCGCCTCGGGCACGAATTTCAGCCGGGTTACCAGATGGGTGAGATCGGCGAGATCGTTGAGGACGACCACCGGATTGGCGCCGGCATCATACTGGTCGCGGTAATTGGCGAGGGCCGCGGAAACGTCTCCGGCCATCAGCCGGTCGAACAGACCGACAATGCGCGAACGGTCGGCGAGACCGAGCATGGAGCGAACGGTCTCGGCGTCGACCTTGCCGCCGCCATGGGCGATCGCCTGGTCCATCAGCGACAGGCCGTCGCGGACCGAGCCTTCGGCGGCGCGCGCCAGCATGGACAGCGATTCGTCGTCGATCTCCACCCCTTCCTGGCCGGCGATGGAGCGGAAGTGCTCGACCAGCAGCGAGGCGTCGATGCGGCGAAGGTCGAAGCGCTGGCAGCGCGACAGGACCGTGATCGGAACCTTGCGGATCTCTGTGGTGGCAAAGATGAACTTCACATGGGACGGTGGTTCCTCGAGCGTCTTCAGCAAGCCGTTGAAGGCCTGGTTGGAGAGCATGTGGACTTCGTCGATGATATAGACCTTGTAGCGCGCCGAGACGGGGCGGTAGCGCACCTGCTCGATAATGTCGCGAATGTCGTCGATCCCGGTGTGGGAGGCGGCGTCCATCTCGATGACGTCGACATGACGGCCGTCCATGATCGCCTGGCAGTGCTCGCCGATCTCGGTGAGATCGATGGTCGGGCGATCGATCGTATCGGTCTTGTAGTTGAGGCCGCGGGCGAGAATGCGGGCCGTGGTGGTTTTCCCCACCCCGCGCACGCCGGTGAGCATCCAGGCCTGTGCGATGCGGCCGGTCTCGAAAGCATTTGTGAGGGTGCGGACCATCGGCGCCTGACCGATGAGATCGGTGAAATCGCGCGGACGGTACTTGCGGGCCAGAACGCGGTAGCCGGCCTGATCCGACCGCTCCTTACCGGATTGTCCATGAACTGACGGATTTTGACCGGTCTGGTCGTCCATGCGCCGCGTTGTCCCTCGAGTCGTGATCCCTTGAGTGCCGCGGCCGGCGGGTCCGCGAACGGGTCGCGCCCGCATGGCCGCCGCCGGTTCGGGTGGGAGGCTGGCACGGCGACCCGTGCCTGGCTCGTTAGGGCTGCTTCCTTCCGGACCTGACCCGGTTGGCGAGTGGCTCGTCCACCACCAACCTCCCGGCCCCACATATCGTCAATCGACCCGACAAATGCAAGCCAAGTGCGAGAAAAAATGGTAATGCGAAAGACATAAGGGAGGATGCCGCATGTCAGACTACACGCTCGATCCGCGACTGGAGGCGGATACGGTCCGTGTCAGCCGTTTGGGATTGAGCGAATTGCGATTGATGAACGATGCCCGCTGGAAGTGGATCATCCTCATCCCGCAACGTCCGAACATCGTGGAACTGTTTGACCTGACGCCGCTCGACCAGACCATGCTGACCTTCGAATCCGCCCTCGCGGCGGAAGCCATGAAAAAGGCCACCGGATGCGACAAGATCAATATCGGTGCTATTGGCAATGTGGTCTCACAGTTCCATCTACATGTCATCGCCCGCGATCAGGGTGACGAGAACTGGCCGCGGCCGGTCTGGGGACATGGCAGTGCCCGGCCATGGGATCCCGCCGATCGCGACACATTCATCGGCGAACTTCTCGGAGCCTTCTGACCTTATGCCGTCATCGATTTTCGACACTTCCGCGCCACACGGCGAGGCGAGCCGCCTCGTCGCCTTTTCCGGCAACACCATCGACCGCCAATCGGAATTTCGCAGCGAGGATGAACTGCCGAAAGCGATGGCCGAGGAGAGCACTCGCTTTTTCGCCATTACCGGGGACCGGCTGATCATGCGCGCCGAGGGCGAAGCAACACCCGTGGGCCTTCTTGAGAAACGTGAACTCGACAAGTTTCATCCCGAGCTGCGTGACACGATCCTGCTGGGCCGCACGGAGGAAGGCGAGGCCCTGCTTGCAGTCCACTGCCTCATCCAGGCAGACAACCTGCCCGAGCCCTACAAGGCGATCGACGCACGTTCGGTCTACCGCCAACTCCTGATGGACCAGAAGACGCTCGGGGCCTATGCCCAGGCCAACAGTCTGGTGCAATGGGCGCGATCAAACCGTCATTGCGGGCGATGCGGCAGCGCGATGACGGCGGAGGCCGGCGGCTATCGCCGCAAATGCAGCGCTTGCAGTCACGCGGTTTTCCCGCGGACAGACCCGGTGGTCATCATGATGGTCATCGACGAAGAAAACCGGCGCTGTCTGATGGGCCGCAGCCCGCATTTTCCGGAAGGGATGTATTCGTGTCTGGCTGGTTTCGTCGAACCCGGCGAGACAATCGAGGATGCGGTGCGGCGCGAGACGCTCGAGGAATCCGGTATTCGTGTCGGCCGGGTGCGCTACCACGCAAGCCAGCCCTGGCCGATCCCGCATTCGCTGATGATCGGCATGATCGGCGAGGCGCTCAGTGACGAGATCACCTATGACAGCCGCGAACTCGAAGACTGCCGCTGGTTTTCCGTCGAGGAAACCGAGGCAATGCTCGCGACGTCGTTGGGCGACGCCGCGAAGACCCCGCCGCCCGGCGCCATCGCGCACCGGCTGATGCGCGACTGGATCGACTGGCCGCGGACAAGCTGATCAACCAATTCGCGTATGATTGAGGCGCAGCTCGCGCTGAAGTAGATAACCGCATAACACGCCTGCGACACGTCGTGTCGCATGCCGCGCGCCGCCTTGTTTTTCAGCGGTTCCGCGCGCCCGCTTCAGCATTGTTTAACGACTAAAGCATTAGGCCGTGGTCATGGTCAGCGCGAATGCTGCGACCTGCCGCCCATGATGGGCACTCCCCGAAAATTGATCTTGCCCGGGTTCCATTCCCGTCAACGCAGTGCCTATTCGCGAGGCCCCATGCCCAAGTCAGCAAATCGGTCGGTGGCGACCAAGCTCATTCTCGTAACCGGATTGACGATCACATTGCTGCTCGTCGTCTCGAACCTCTTTACGATCTTCCAGACATCTGATCGCGTGCGCGGTCTCGTGGTCGAACAGGCCCAGTCCGAGGCCCGCGCAATCGCGCAGGACATCGCGTCCCAGGTCAGCGAATTGTCAAGTGCTGCCCGCACGATGGCCGGCGTCCTGGAGCACACCCATTCGGCAGGGCTCCTGCAACGCGAGGGCACGATCGACATTCTCAAGGCAAATCTCGAACAGAATCCTTTCGCATTCGGCAGCTGGATGGCCGAGGCGCCGAAGGCTTTCGATGGCTTGCAGGAAGAGACCGCAGGCAATACCGCGCTGGGATCGAATGCCGACGGACTGTTTTCGCCCTACTGGTCGAAGGACCGCAACGGCGAGATCCAGTTCAGCACGTTCAAGATCGACTATGACGCTGAATGGTACGCTCTTGCCGCAGCCAGCCGCGACGGCGCCATCACCAAGCCCTACCTCGCCGATGGCACAGACGTACCGACCGTCATGAGCTCCATCGCCTATCCGGTCGAATCCGGCGGCAAGCTTGTGGGTGTGTCCGGCGTCGACATCTCACTTGCATCGCTTTCGGAAAAGCTGACGGCAATCCGTCCCTTCGAGACCGGGCGCGTGATGTTGATCTCGCAGGATTCCAAGTGGCTCGTGGGACCGGATGCGTCCTTCATGATGAAGCCCTATGAAGGCGGACAGACGGACCCCGTCGGCAAGGCCCTGTCTGACGGCACGATCGGCGAAATCGGCGGCATCGAGAATGCGCAGGGCGAGGCGTTCGATCGCATCGTCTTCCCGTTCGACCTTCCGGGGGTGAACGCCCGCTGGGTCGTCCTCGTCGATGTGCCTGAAAGCGTGATCAGCGCCCAGGTCAATGCCCAGACCAAATTGATGATTGCAGGCGGGTTGGCCCTGCTGCTTTCCGCGCTTGCCGTGCTCTATCTGGCAAGCCGCCGGCTGGTTCAACGCCCCTTGTCCGCGATGCTCGAATCCGTCGACAATCTCGGCCTGGGTGACTACGAGACTCCGGTTTCGGGCCAAGACCGAAAGGACGAAATCGGCGCCCTGGCAGTAGCGCTTGAAGGCTTCCGCCACAAACTTGCCGACGGTGTCCGTCTCGAACGCGTCGCCGAGGACCAGCGTCATCTCACGGAAGAAGAGCGGAAAAAGGCCGAGAACGAACGCGCAAGTTCGCTCGCCGTTCAGCAGCGCGTCGTTGCGAGCCTGGCAGACGGCTTGTCCGAGCTTTCGCAGGGCAATCTGACCTATCGACTCTCGGGCGATTTCCCCGGCGAGTACGCCAAGCTTAAAGCCGACTTCAATTCGGCAATCGCAAGCCTGGAGGAAACGATCGTGACCCTGTCAACTTCGGCCGACACGATCGGAACCGGAAGTCACGAGATTTCCGACAGCGCCTCGGATCTTTCGCAGAGGACCGAGCGTCAGGCCGCAAGCCTCGAAGAGACCGCCGCGGCGCTCGACGAGTTGACCTCGCAGATCAACGCAAGTGCGGAAAACGCGCGTCAGGCCGCCCAGTCGGTCAGTAAAGCCGACGCCGATACCGCAAAGTCCGGTGAAATCGTCCGCAAGGCGATCACCGCAATGACCGGGATCGAACAGTCCTCCCACGAGGTCAACCGGATCATCGGCGTTATCGACGAGATCGCTTTCCAGACCAATCTTCTGGCGCTCAACGCCGGTGTCGAGGCCGCGCGGGCGGGCGAAGCCGGCAAGGGGTTTGCCGTGGTTGCCCAGGAAGTCCGTGAGCTGGCTCAGCGCTCTGCGACGGCCGCCAAGGAGATCAAGACGCTGATCAACACCTCCACGACCCAGGTGAGTGAAGGCGTCGATCTCGTCGGTCAGACCGGAAGTGCTCTGGAGAGCATCGCCGCGCAGGTCCGGCAGATCAACGTCACGATCCAGGAAATCTCCAGTTCCGCTGCCGAGCAGTCGGTCGGCCTCAAGGAGATCAATGCGGCCGTCAACGAGATGGACCACGTCACCCAGCAGAATGCGGCCATGGTCGAAGAGGCCACTGCCGCCAGCCAGTCGCTGAGCGACGAGGCCCGCAGCCTTCTTGCACTGGTGTCCAAGTTCAGCACCAGCGGCAAGGCGGGTTCGCCGGTCGCCGAGCGGGCACGTCAGGCTGCCGAGCCAGCGCGCGCTCCATCGCGTCCGACGACACCAAGGCCCGCAGCATCCGCGGCACAGTCGCGGGTTCCGCAGGTATCGGGCAATACGGCTCTCGCCGTCGAGGGCTGGGAAGAGTTCTAAGAAACCAGGCTCAACACCAAAAAGACAAATGGCGCGCCTGAGGCGCGCCATTTTTGTTTCATGCCTATGGCCTTAGGAGCCGCACTCCCCTCAACAGGGTTACTCCTCCAGCTCGCCTTCGGACTGGGTGATGCGGAAGGGATGTGCCGGGTAAGTCCCCAGGATGTTGATCTCCCGGGAGAAGAAGCCGAGCTCTTCCATGGCGCGCGCCACGTGGGGCTCTTCCGGGTGTCCGGTGATATCGGCGTAGAACTGGGTGGCAAAGAATTTTCCGCCGGTCTGGTAGCTCTCGAGCTTGGTCATGTTGACGCCGTTGGTGGCAAAGCCGCCCATCGCCTTGTAAAGCGCTGCCGGCAGGTTGCGGACGCGGAAAATGAAGGTGGTGACCACCATGTCGCCGTTCTGCGGGACCGGCGGCATTTTCGGCTCGCGTGCGAGCACCACGAAGCGGGTGACGTTGGTCTCGGTGTCCTCGACGTCTTCCGCGATGATGTCGAGATTGTAGAGCGAGCTTGCCAGCCGCGGTGCAAGGGCAGCCATGCTGCGATCGCCGGTCTCGGC
>PAPH01000059.1 GCA_002709005.1 Hyphomicrobiales bacterium
AATGCCGGCACCCAGACGATGACGGTGACGGTGCGGGCGCTCGCCACCCGCGACCTCGACATCTACAATGCCGGCCGCATCATCCGCCGCGAGGCGACGGTGGGGCTGATCAACGGCCTGTTGTTCTCCACGGTGATCGGCACGGTCGCCGCGATCTGGTTCGGCAATCCCGCCCTCGGCGGCGTCATCGCCGCGGCGATGGTGGTCAACATGCTCGCCGCGGCACTCGCGGGCATCCTGCTGCCGCTGCTTCTCGACAAGTTCGGCGCCGATCCGGCGATTGCTTCGGCGGTGTTCGTGACGATGGTGACCGACGTGATCGGTTTCTTCGCCTTTCTCGGGCTGGCGAGCCTGTGGCTGGTGGGCTGAACGACAAGCCGGAACATTCCTTCAGCGGGGAGCAATTGCCCGGCGTCTGGTCACGGCCGGCGAATTGACTTATACGTAAAGGTCAAAGCCCGCTCATGGGCAGCTACGGGACTGGCTCGTTTTGAATCGCTATTACACCATCACGGAACTCACGCGCGAATTCGGCATCTCCACGCGCACACTCCGCTTCTACGAGGACGAGGGGCTGATCCAGCCCGAGCGCAGGGGCCGCACGCGCCTTTACCGTACAGCCGACCGGCATCTGATCCAGGAAATCCTGCGGGGCCGCCGCGTCGGGCTGTCGGTGGCCGAGATCCGCGAGATCATCCAGGTCTACAAGGATCCGCCGGGTGAGGCGGGGCAGCTCAGGCTTCTCATGCGCAAGGTCGAGGAAAAGCGCGAGGAACTGCGTCAGAAGCGCAAGGACATCGACGATACGCTCACCGAGCTCGACAATATCGAGGATTCGTGTCTGGCGCGGCTGGCCGAGATCGGCGTGCGGAGCTAGAGCTTTGGATTCTAGAGCATCTTTTCTGCGTCGGGCAATTCCGGTTGCACTCAGGATACCCTAACCGTCAGATCCAGCGGCGCACCGCGCGGCAATAGGCTTCGTATTTATATCCGAAATTGGCGATCAGGTGATTTTCCTCCCGCCGCACGGCGAGGAAATGGGTGAGGACCGCGTCGGCGATCGCCAGCGGCACGAACCACATATTGCCCAGAACGAGGCCCGCGCCCAGAAGCAGCATGACGTTCGAGACGTAGATCGGGTTGCGCGAATAGCCGAAGGGTCCGTTGACCACGAGATGGCTTGTCGAGCGGTTCGGCCAGATCGTGGTGCGTGCCTTGTGGAGTGCCATCATCGCCCAGACGTCGATCGACATGCCAGCGGCCAGGAGCGCCACGCCGAGCGGGCGCGCCATTGGAAACTGCAGCGGGAAGGGCGCGTTGTGGCCGAGCACGAGGCCGGTGACGACCGCGACGACAAGGATGGCTGGGGGCCAAGGGAATGCGGTGGGTCTCTTCCTGTAGCTGTTCATCGCGGTGCCAGTTCTCCGCACCTGACGGTACGGCGTTGTATTTCGTCCTGCCCCTCGTTCAACCCGAAAATCCGTCATCGTCTCTGTCCCCGGTCCCCATCCGTGCCAGTCGATCCGGTCTCCACCGGATTAGTCGTCGCCCATTGCGCTCGCTGTGCACATGCGGGCCATTTCCATGATCTGCGGATCACTTGCCGGATCGAGCCTGCCGGTCTGAACCGCGTCCAGCTTGCCGGTCTCGGCGAGCCTTTCGGCGGTGCAGGAGCAGAACCTTTCGCACATCGCGGCCTCCTGATTAGCAAGGCAACCTTGCCGGCAACTGGAAAGATATGCCTCCGTCCGGTCCGGCGGCATGATCTGGCTCAAACTCCAGACCAGCGCGATGAGCACAGGTTGGTGGAGGAGGTAAAAGGCAAGACTGTGGCGGCCGATGAAATCGAGCGGCCTGAGCGCGGTTTTCCACTTCTGATTTTCGCCCGGCTTCCATTGTGCCATTCGGGCGATCAGTCCGGACGATTTTGCGAGCCTGCCGGCCGCGATGCCGAAGAGCACCGGACCGAACCACGGAAAGAAGGGAACGAAATCGAGCGAACGGGGCAGACGTTCGGACAGGCCGGTCCAGATCAGCCAGGGTGGGTCGAATGCGGGGGAGACGACATAGAACGGCAGCGCGACGGCCGCAGCGCCCGCCACGAACGCGATTGGAGCGGGCAGGCGCAGAAACAGAAGGGCGACCACGCTCGATACGGCGATGGAATGGAGAATGCCGTAGTAGACGAAGGCATCGGGGAAAGCGACATAGGTGCCGAGCGAAACAAGGAGTGCGGCGCCCACCACGGTTGCCAGGCGGCGAAGGAACTTGTCGGGCTTGAAGACCGGCCAGTGCGCCAGCACCAGGCTGACGCCTACGAGGAAGAGGAAGCTCGAGGCAATGGACCGCGCGTAAAATTTCGGCCAGCCGCTCCCCGCCGTTCCGGGATCGAGATAGCCGAAGGTCTCGAGATCCCAAATCAGGTGATAGTGCGCCATCGCGAGAAGCGCTAGGGCGCGCGCAAGATCAATGGCTTCCACGCGACCCGTCTTGGGAGGCGCGGACAAGCCCGCCGCTGGCTCGGTCGTCATTCAATACCCCGTTCGAATGAGCTTTTCAGCCGTGTGTCATACCGGCTGATTCGTCGTCAGATGGAAAGATTGCAAAATGGCGCAACTAAGGATTTCGGTTCTACAAACCAAGAGTGGCGATCCGGAGACGGTAGACGCCGCGCAGCTCCTCCGGCGTTACCGGCTTGCCCTTGCGCAGGAACTCGATCTCGCCATTCTTCGCCAGACCGACGAGAACGGCGCGCAACGGCTTCATCGCCCGTCCCCACGCCTTCGTATCGGCGCCGGCGAGCTTGCGCGCCACCTCGCCCGGATCGATCGAGGCACCCGGGCGGGCGCTCGCGATCTCGCCCAGGACGGCTCGAACGTTTTCGGCGTTGATCGGCATCGTCACGGTCGGATCCCCGGCTCCAGCGGGATCGCAGCGTCCTGGGCGGGGGAATAAAACTGCCGGCGGACGAGGACGGCGATGACCAGGAGGCTGGTTGCCATCAGCACCAGCGGGCCCGCGAACCAGCCGAGATAGCCGATCGCCATGAAGATCGTCCTGAGCCCGGCATTGAAGCTCTGGCCGGCAAGGATGTTCATGTCGGCCGCGCGGTCCGCCGCGGCATCGAGCGCGTCCGGCTCGGTCTCGGCGACCTTGGCCGGCGGAATGGCGCCGAAGAGGATCGACGAATAGTTGAACAGGCGGTAGGCCCAGCCGAACTTGAAGAAGGCATAGGCGAAGATGCCGGTCAGCCCGATCACCTTGATCTCGAATGCGACCGGCGAGGGCTCGATCTCGAAGGGAAGGGTGCGGAAGACGCCGAGCACCTCCTCGGTGGCGCCGAGCAGCGCGAAACAGCCGCCGATGGCAAAGATGGTGGTGGAGGCAAAGAATGCCGTGCCGTTCTGCAGCCCGTTGAGGATCGCGGTATCGATCATCCTCAGGTCGCGCTGCGCCGCCATCCGGAACCAGGCCCTGCGATGGGTGTTCATGCGTTGCGACAGGCTGGTGCGACCGAGCGCATGCCACGGCTGTGTGGTCTGCGAGAAACCGGACCAGAGAGCGAGAAACCAGAGAACGGCGAGGATGTCGGTAATGCCCATGACGCCCTTTTGGCACGGCGCGCGGTTGGTTACCAGATGCGCCCGCCAGCCCCGCACACGGTTAACGTCTTATTTACGCCTGTGTCCCAATTGTGGACGGCCCCCATGCAGCATTTTGGCCATCTCCCCGGGGAAGTCATTGGAATGGTTGAGAGGTCCGGAAACAGCATGAGAGCTATGCGTAAAACGGGCCCGAATTCGGCCACTTTTGCACTTGCGAAGACATTACCGAAGGATTAATACCCGCAGCCGTGTCCGCGATATGAACGATTAAATTCGAACACTCCCACCGCGGGTGCACAGGGGTAAAACGGAGATTAAATGGACGATAGCGCGACCAAAAGCTGCTGGGGCATTACCGTACGTGCGGTGATCGGTTTCAGCGGCATCATCGTACTCGCATATCTGATCGGCGGCTTCTGACCGTCAGACCAACGAGATTTCAGTTCAAGGGCAGCGCGTGAGACATGATCCGCGCTGCCTTTTTGTTTGCCCGGAGATCCCGTCTGGCGCCCGGTTGAAGCGGAATCCAGACGGGTAATTCATCACCAGGGCTGCCTGGCGGCGGTGGTGCCTGCTTTCGCCGTCTTCCTTGAGGCGATGCGCCGCCGGCAGCAAGAGCGGATCGCCTACCGTTCCTCGAACCAGTCCACCGCATCTGCACCGGCGGGCAGGGTCATCGGGCAATCGGCATCGGTCGCCGCGCGAAAGACTGCTTCCGCAACATCCTGCGCGGTCGTTACCGGGCCGCTCTGGCTCGCCTGCATGGCGGCGATCGTCTGCTGGGCGAAACCGGCATAGGCCTCGGGAAACCCGCCATTCGCCTCGATTTTCGCCCGTGCGCTGTTGCCGAAGCTGGTGGAAGGCGCTGCGCCCGGCAGGATGACCCGCGTGCGGATACCGAACTCCGCCAGTTCCAGCGCGGCTGCCTCGGTGAGCGCGTTCACGGCTGCCTTGCTCGCGCGGTAGACGGAGAGAAGCGGCAAAGGCCTGATCGTGGCGCTGGAGCTGACATTGACGATCACGCCACTCCGTCGCTCGCGCATTCCGGGCAGCACCGCCTGCATCATGGCGATCGTGCCGAAGGTGTTGGTTTCGAAGATCCGTCGCACCATCTCCAGCGAGGTGCCTTCGACGGCATTGAGCCAGCCGATGCCGGCATTGTTGACCAGCACGTCGATCGGGCCGGCAGCAGCGACGGCGTCGCGGATACTGTCGGGATCCGTGACGTCGAGCTCAAGGACGCGCAGACGATCGTCGGCGGGCAGGGTGTTGGCTGACGGGTCGCGCATCGTGGCGACGACATTCCATCCCTGCGAGAGGAAATGGCTTGCGGTCGCGCGGCCGAAGCCGGTTGAGGCGCCGGTGATCAGAACGGTTTTCATGTCGGGTCTCCTTTAAACGATGAGTGACAGATAGGCAGGAGAACCCGGACGTGCTACGAGCGATAGTCCGTAGCGTGTTTGAGATCGTCCAATGTTGATTGATCCGGTGGGGCAGATCATCCGTCTGCTGCAGCCGAGCGCATCCTTTTCGAAGTTTGTGACGGCAACCAGCCCCTGGGCCGTGCGCCCGCCTGGCGAGGGGCCGTTCTATGCCGCCTTGCTCGAGGGCGACGTGGAACTGTCGATGAAGGGTCATTCGCCGGTGCGGCTGTCGGGCGGGGATTTCATCCTGATGCCGGCATCCACCGATTTCACGGTCACGGGTGTTGCGTCGCCGTCGGACCTGGTGCTGGATCCGATCGAGATCAGCCCGGGTGTCTTCCATGTCGGCGGTCCGGGCGAGCCCGATACACGCATGCTGGTCGGCTATTGCTCCTTCGGCACCCATGATGCCGGGCTTCTGGTCTCGCTTTTGCCGAGCCAGGTGATTGTACGCGGCGAGAGGCGGCTGACGACCCTGGTCGAGCTTCTGAACGACGAGACGCGCGCGGCACGACCAGCTCGCGACGCGGTGCTGGCCCATCTTCTCGAAGTGCTGCTGATTGAGGCGTTCCGTGCCTCGAAGGGGCCCGCCGCGGCACCCGGTCTCCTGCGGGGACTGGCCGACGAGAGGCTTGCGGCGGCGCTGCGCTGCATGCACGGCGAGCCGACCCGGTCCTGGACGGTGGGCGAACTGGCGCGCAAGGCAGCGTTGTCGCGGTCCACCTTCTTCGACCGCTTCAAGCGCGAGGTCGGCGTCGCGCCGATGGAATATCTGCTCGGCTGGCGGATGGCGCTCGCCAAGGATTTCTTGCGCGACGAGCGCCTCACCATCGCCGAGATCGCCCGACGTGTGGGCTACAGTTCACAAAGCACCTTCAGCGTCGCGTTCGCCCGTTCGGTCGGGGCCTCGCCAACGGCCTATGCGCGGGACTTCGTCGCGGCCGAGTAAGTCCGCCCGGCTTCGCCCTCAAGCCTCGCCCTTGAGCATCAGATCCAGTGCGTTGTCGACCAGTTTCGCCATGTTGTTGTCGAAACCGTTCCAGGCCATCGAGCTTGCCACCGTCATCGAGCCGATCGAGAGCACCGAGCCCTTGCCGATCGGGAACCAGACGATGTCGCTGCGCACGAGATCGGGCTGGGCGTCGCCACCCTGGTCCGGCAGGCCGACATTCTGTTCCTCGACGACGTGAATATATTCACGGCCCACGCCGGTGGAACTCGCCAGATGGACGGCATGTTCGGGACTGCCGAGCGCAGTGTCGTAGCGGTCGAACTCGTCGCCCACCGCGCCGCCGAGCACATAGCCGAAATCGCCCACGATCTCCTCTTCGATGCCGTCGAAGAGTTTGGCGCCGATGCCCTCGTAGCTTTCCGGCCGGCGCCTGTAGCCGCAGCCTTCCGACCAGCCCTCGGCGCAGAAACCGATACCGACAAGGCTGTGCGGGCCGAGACCCCGGTTTTTCCAGATGCCGCCTTGTTCATTGGTCAGCACATGGCCGCGCTCGCCAGCCGGTGCGTCCCAGCAGCGGGTGCCGGAATTGTCGCGCCGGACCTCGATGATCCAGGGACGTTCGGGGTCCCGGGAGGTGACCCAGTAGAACCCGTTTCCGCCGAGATACATCAGCTTGCCGCCGGCGCGCAGATAGGCATCGAGTATCGCGCGACCCTCTCTCGTCAGGTATTCCGGATGCGAGCCGGTGACGACCACCTTGTAGCGGTCGAGCAGGTCGCGGCCCTCGCGCTCGAAGTCCTCGTCGGTGGCTATGTGGTAGGGCGCGCCACGCTGCTCCAGCCACTCGATGAAGTAGGTGTCGACCGGGAAATGGCGGTAGGAGCCGGTCAGCCAGTTGGGGAAGCCGGGGCGCACCTGGATGATCGGGCGTCTTCGCGAGGAATAGCGGCAGACGCTGCCATCGGTATGGGTGTCGTAACAGGAGCGTCCGAGTTCCGGCGTTTCGAAGAGGAAGACGTCATCGGGGTGCGGCTGCTGTTCGTGCGCCATGACCGTCGAGAAATCGAGTTTGGCGAGCCGCTCGTTGGCGTAAGCGAGATAGGTGTTCGTGGGAACGAGGAACAGCGTATCCGCCGTCTCTCCCTTGGCGCCCCTCACGAAGAGCGGATAGCGCTCGGTACTGGCATCCGCCTCGAATTTCACGCAATACATGCCGCTCGGCAGATCGTCGGGCAGGGTGAAGGTGAGGTCGTAGTCCCAGCCGGAATCGACCATGTCGTCCTCGTGGAACTGCAACGCGCGATATTCCCCGGGCGTCTCGATGAAGGAGTCGCTGTGGCCGTCCCAGTTGTGGCCGGTCACCGCGCGCTCGACTCCGTTGACCAGCGTGCCGTCGGGTGTGTCGCCATCGCCGGAAAGGGTGAGGCTCGCGAAATCCCGGTCGGCCAGCCACGCGGCATCGGGCGCGGGACCGTCACCACCGCGGATGGCGGCGATAGCCGTGGCGTCGAGGGCGGTCGCGTAGAGGGTCGGAGTATCGATCTTGCCGTTATAGGGGGCGACAGGCGCGCCGATCCTGTCCACCGACGCGCCGGCGAGCATCAGCTTCGAGGTTTCCGGCAAGGTAGTTTGCGGCCCCTTGTCGACAGAACTCGTCTCGCCGATCAGGCCGCCGATCTGGGTAACGTCGAGCCGCGTTGTGGTCGCGTCGATGACGACGGCGACCGAATACCATTTGCGCGACAGGATGCGCGCGGAACTGGAAAGAACGGACTCGCCATCCGCGAGCAGCGAAAGCACGCCGTTCTCGATCACCAGCGACAAGGCGCCGTCGTCGATCGACCAGACCGTCTGCCGGGTCTCCCATTGCGGGACGGTGGGCCAGATCCAGGTGTGGACCGTCAATTCCGCCGGTTTTGCGAGCTTTGCTGGCAACGGCAGCAGGGCGTAGGAACCCACGGCGGTCTCCTGCCAGCGCCCCTCGAACTCGGTATCGAGGATATCGGCCCTTGCCTCGGTGCCGATCTTCGATTCCCCGGCCGCGCCCGGACCGGTCACGAGCCGTTCGAGGGTGGCGCGAACGGTGTCCAGGCGAGTGCTGACGGCCATGCGGACCGGATCGCCGGGACGCACCGACCATTCTTCGAAATAGGCGAGGATGCCGACCATGGGATGTCCTTTCCGTTGTGAGGCGGCAACGGTAGGCAGGCGGCGGCACGGCGCGCCAGCACCGATAAGCCGCGTGAAGGAAAGGACATGAATTAGTATCGGCTCAGGACAGGAATGAGCGGGAAGGGCGCGGCTATTGGTATTAAAGGTTGAAAGTCCATATGGCGAAGATGGAAGCCGGCGTGTCGCCATTGGACGCCGGAACGTCGGAGTTTTGGTGTTCCCCGCCGCCTCCGGCAATGTAGTCTCTTCTCGAACGCACCAGGATTAACCGCCCATGTTTCTTTCCGTCTTCGACATCTTCAAGATCGGCATCGGACCGTCGAGTTCGCACACGATGGGGCCAATGGTGGCGGCGGGGCGGTTTCTCGATGAACTGGCCGGCAACGACTGGCCGAGACCCGAAGGCGCGCGGGTGGCCTCGATCAAGGCCAGCCTGCACGGTTCGCTGGCCTTTACCGGCGTGGGGCATGCGACCGACCGCGCCGTGGTGCTGGGATTGACCGGCGAGAAACCCGAGACGATAGACCCGGACCGGATGGACGCGATCATCGACGAGGTGAAGCGAACACGGAAAATCGCGCCGCCCGGACATCCGGACTACGAGTTCAACCCAGCGACCGACCTCGTCTTCGACCGCAAAAATCCGCTGCCGGGACACGCCAACGGGATGACGCTGTCGGCGCATGACCGTGACGGGGCGCTCTTGTTGAAACGGATCTATTATTCCGTCGGCGGCGGTTTCGTGATGACGGATACGGAACTGGAAGCTGACAGGGCGAAAAAGGGTGCGCCCGAACTCAAGGCGGTGCCGTATCCCTTCGCGAATGCCAGCCAGATGCTTGAAATGGGCGCCAGTTCGGGCCTGTCGATCGCCGAGATGAAGCGGGCCAACGAGGAGATTCATCGCTCCACGGAGGAGCTCGATGCAGGGCTCGACAGGGTCTGGGATGCGATGGACGCCTGCGTCGAGCGAGGCTTGCGCGGCGAGGGCATCCTGCCCGGCGGGCTCAAGGTCAAGCGCCGGGCGCGATTGATGCACGAGAAGCTCGAGGACGACTGGAAGTCCAACCGCATCAATCCGCTTCAGGCCAATGACTGGCTCTCGGTCTTCGCCATGGCGGTCAATGAGGAGAACGCGGCCGGCGGCCGTGTCGTCACCGCGCCCACCAACGGCGCCTCCGGCGTAATTCCCGCGACGCTGCGCTATCTCGGGCGGTTCCACGAGGATTTCGACCAGAAAGGCATGCGCGATTTTCTGCTGACCGCGGCGGCCATCGGCGGCATCCTCAAGCACAATGCCTCGATCTCGGGTGCCGAAGTCGGCTGCCAGGGCGAGGTGGGTTCGGCGTCCGCGATGGCGGCGGCCGGGCTGGCCGCGATCATGGGCGGCACCCCGCAGCAGGTGGAGAACGCCGCGGAGATCGCGCTGGAGCACCATCTCGGCATGACCTGCGATCCGGTGGCCGGTCTCGTCCAGGTACCGTGCATCGAGCGCAATGCGCTGGGCGCGGTCAAGGCGGTCACCGCCGCTTCGCTTGCCATGCGCGGCGACGGCACGCATTTTGTCTCGCTCGACGCCTGCGTGGAAACCATGCGCCAGACCGGCCGCGACATGAGCGAGCATTACAAGGAAACCTCGACCGGCGGCCTTGCGGTCAACGTACCGGAATGCTGAGGGTGCGTGGCCGCGCGCCTGTGGATTGCGCCAGCCGCGCTTGACCGAGCCGGCGCAAGCGGTGAAGACGGGACATGGCTCTTCATCTCATCAAACTGTGCGTGGGCGCGGATTCGGTCGAGGATCTCGAATCCTGGATCGCTCACCGCACCGACATGCAGCGCGCCGCCGGCCAGCCGCTGCGGCAGGTCCACGTCACCCGCATGCAGCCCAAGCGTGGCGACGAACTTCTCGACGGCGGATCGCTCTACTGGGTGATCAAGGGCAATGTGCAGGCGCGGCAAAGGCTCGTCGGCATCGAGCCGTTCACCGACAATGAGGGAATTGCGCGCTGCCGGCTGGTGCTAGACCCGGTACTCGTGCACACGCGCTGGCAGCCCAAACGGCCCTTCCAGGGCTGGCGCTACCTCAAGGACGAGGACAAGCCCGCCGACCTCGGCGCGGACGAGGGTGTGGAGGAACTGCCGCCGGAACTGCGGGGCGAACTGGCCAGCCTCGGGCTTCTGTGACATTTCCCGCCCTTGCAGTTGCGGCCCCGATCGCCAAATTATCTTTAAGATAGAGGAGGCGCCCGGGTTCATGGCGGACAAGAAGACCGACAACCGCGATATTTCGAAAATCGGCGTCGAGACCGGCGCGACTCCTTCCCGCTCGTCGAGCCGGGAGATCGCTGCCTTCATGGAGGCCGCACGGCGGACCGCACCGGTCAAGGGCTCGGGGCGCCTGATCTTCGCGCTTGATGCCACAATGAGCCGTCAGCCGACATGGGATCTCGCCTGCGACCTGCAGGCCGAGATGTTCAAGGTGGCGGGCGGGGTCGATGGGCTGTCCGTACAGCTCGTCTATTTCCGCGGTTTCGGCGAATGCAAGGCCTCGCGGTGGTCGCGCGACGGAAACGATCTTGCGGCGATGATGCAGAAGATCGATTGCCGTGGTGGCCGGACGCAGATCGGCAAGGTGCTCAAGCACGCGCTGCGGGAAACCGGCAAGGAGAAGGTGAGCGCGGTCGTCTATATCGGCGACGCGATGGAGGAGAATATTGATCTTCTCTGCGAGCGCGCCGGTGAACTGGGCTTGCGGAAAGTGCCGTGCTTCGTCTTTCACGAGGGCCGCGATGCGATAGCCGAAGGCGGGTTTCGCGAAATCGCACGTCTGTCGGGCGGCGCCTATGCGCGGTTCGACCGGTCGGCGGCAGCAGAACTCGCGGCCCTTCTCAGAGCGGTCGCCACCTACGCGGCGGGCGGCCGCAAGGCGCTCGAGAATTCCGGTGGATCGGCGGCGAAACTGCTTCTCAGCCAGTTGCCGCCCTCGTCGGGTGAGCGTTGATGGCCCGGCTTGTCCTGATCGTCCTGCTGATTGCCGGCGCCTCGCTTGCCGTGGCGATGACGCTGCGCATGAAGCCCGAGAAGATCGCCCATTCGGTCCGCTTCGGCGGGGCGGCGATTGCCGGGCTCGTCGGGCTTCTGTTCCTGATAACCGGAAAGGCGTTTCTCGGCATGCCGCTTCTGGCGGGAGCAGCCGCGCTGATGCGGCATGCTTTTTCCAAGCTCGCGACATCGCGGAAACCGGGGCAGAAATCGCGCGTCTATTCCGACGCGCTGATGATGGAACTCGATCTCGATTCCGGCGAGATGAACGGCCTGGTTCTCAAGGGAGCGATGAACGGCTCGGAACTCAACCAGCTCGACGAGGAGGCCCTTTTGAAGCTCTACGACGAACTGGAGGAGTGGCCCGAAAGCCGGCAGCTACTTGAATCGTATCTTGACCGCCGCGTATCCGACTGGCGTGACCGTGTGAATCCGCAGGCTGGCGCGGGGCTGGGAACTCCGCCAGGCGCGGGCGCCATGACAGAGGAGGAGGCCTACGAGATCCTTGGACTTCCCTTTGGTGCGGGAGAGGCCGAGATCCGCAAGGCGCATCGCAGCCTCATGAAGCGGGTGCATCCCGATACGGGCGGGTCGGCCGCGCTTGCCGCGCGGCTGAATGAGGCCAAAGACCTTCTCTTGCGTCGACATGTTTGAATTCCCCAATACGAAAAACAAAATTTGAGGGATCGGAGGCGGCTTGTCCGGGCCGCCACCTGTGATGGTTGTCCGGGCCTCAGTTCGGCGTGGCCCAGCAGGCAAAGCCCTTCTTCTTGAGCGTGCGGCATGCATTGACCGCCGACTTCTGGCCGGAGAAACCGCCGAAACGCGCGCGGTACAACTCGTTGTAGGCCATGGTGAACGGCTCGGCGCCCGACAGGGTGTTGCCGGCTGCCGACTTGGCGCGGCCCAACAGTTCCTGGGCGGCACCCTGATCAGGCGTCGCGCCGATCTGGATCTGCCAACCTTCCGGAGCCGACGTATTGGTCGAAGCGGTGGTGATCGGATCGACGACGGCAGCTTCGACGGCAGCCGCTGCGCTCTCGATCGGAGCGGGCGGAGCATAGGCCGGAGCGGGAGAGGGAACCGCGACCTTCTGGCGATTGAGCTGTGCTGCGAGGGCCGCACGTCCCACGATCGGGTCACCTGCGGAAGCCGCATAGGCCATTTCGATGCGCTCGTTGCCGGCGCGGTTGAAACTGGGAACCGGGCCCACCTTGGGCAGGTCGAAGCTGGCGGTGGCCACCCGGAATTCCGTACCGCCGGCCTTGGCGATGTTGATGCCGCCGCCGCGGGTCGACGCCTTGGGCAGGTACTGGGCAATCAGCTTCTGCATCTGCGCGTTGCGCGATGCGCCGGTGCGTCCGCCGAGCACGACGGCGACGATCGAGCGGTCGCGATCAATCACGGAGGAGACGAGGTTGAAGCCGGAGGCGCGGGTGTAACCGGTCTTGATGCCGTCGACGCCGCGAACCTGGCCGAGCAGACGGTTGTGGTTGCCCATGCGGGAGTTGCCGAACTTGAACGACCGGGTGGAAAAGTACTTGTAGTACTGCGGGTAGTGCTCACGCAGGGCGATGCCGAGGCGGGCCATGTCGCGTGCGGTGGTGACCTGCTGCGAGTTCGGCAGGCCGCTGGCGTTCTTGAACGTGGTGTTGTTCATGCCGAGCTGTCGGGCCTTGGACGTCATCATCTGCGCGAAACGGGCCTCGGAACCGCCAAGCATTTCGCCGGTGGCGGTCGCCGCATCGTTGGCAGACTTGGTGACAAGGGAGAGGATTGCCTGTTCCACGGTGATCGAACCGCCGGCGCGCACACCGAGCTTGGTGGGGGGCTCGGCCGCCGCATTGGCGGAGAAGGGTACCTTGGTCGACAGCGAGATGCGGCCGCTCTCGAGTGCCTCGAAGGTGAGGTAGAGCGTCATCATCTTGGTCAGCGATGCGGGGTAGCGCTTCGCGTCGGCGCTGTTTTCGTAGAGCACCTTGCCGGTCTTGGCGTCGATGACGATACCGGCATATTTCGAATTGGCGGAGGCGGGTGTCGCCGCTACGGCAGCCAGCCCGGCGGCCATCAGCATGGCGACGGCGGCGTGACGGAGGCGGAGGAATGGCGAACGGATCGGGTGGTTACGCTTGAACACTGCAGTACTCATTGAAACCGGGGATGCATTTAGCGGCGCTTTTGCCGCGATTTGACACCACCCTAGCCGGGCCTCGTTACCAAAATGTTTATGATGAACGGTTCCTTGCCGAGGTATGTCCAATTCACGGCTTGTGTTCCGGGTCGGCACATTCCGCTGCGTCATTTGTGCGCTGCACAAAATTCCTTGACACGATGGTGCAATGCATATAAACAAGCGCCATCCCGCATAGGAAAACAGAACTGGACAGTGCCATGATGAATTTTGAATCGACTTCGAAAATGACCAAGGAAGCCATGGACAACATGCTGACCGCTTATTCGTCCATGACCAAGGGCTTTCAGCAGATCGCCGCCGAAGCCGCCGACTACTCGAAGAAGTCCTATGAGGACAGCGCCGCCGCGTTCGAGAAGCTCGTGACCGCCAAGAGCCTGGACAAGGCCTTCGAGGTGCAGTCCGACTATGCGAAGTCTTCCTATGAAGGTTTCGTGGCGCAGGCCACCAAGATGGGCGAACTCTACACCGATCTCGCCAAGGAAGCCTACAAGCCGTTCGAAGACGCCGTCGCCAAGGCTTCTGCCTGACAAAACGACGCGTCCTCACCGTTTGGGGGCGGGGAGTGGACGGGAACGACCCGGTCGCGGAAATATCCGCGGCCGGGTTTTTTTGTGCTTTTTCAGGTAGGTATTTCGCATCGACGAACGGTCCGGTTGTGCGCGGGAACAAAATTCGGCGCCTATCGGCTTTGGGGGCTTAAAATCGTCGTAGGAAGGATTAAATTACCCATTCAAGCGATTTGCGCGGTCCGGACTTGACGCCGGGCCGAGGAAGGTGACTGACGGGAATGCGGATTTTGATGCAAAAAGCCAACCCCATCGTCATGCAGGCCGACAAGAAGACCGGGAATACGCCGCCCGAGCGCGGTACACAGGTGATCACCAAGACCCGCCCGGACGTCAAGCGCCCCAGCCTCTACAGGGTGCTGCTGCTCAATGACGACTACACGCCCATGGAGTTCGTCATCCATGTGCTCGAACAATTCTTCCAGAAAGACCGTGAGCAGGCGACGCGTATCATGTTGCATGTCCACAATCATGGCGTCGGGGAGTGCGGCGTCTTCACTTTCGAGGTGGCGGAAACCAAGGTCACTCAGGTGATGGATTTCGCCAGGGAGAACCATCATCCGCTTCAATGCGTGATGGAAAAGAAATGAGGGTCTGATGCCAAGTTTTTCTCCCAGCCTTGAAAAGGCGATCCACCAGGCGCTCACGCTCGCTAACGAGCGCCATCATGAATATGCGACGCTCGAGCACTTGTTGCTCGCGCTCATCGAGGATCCGGACGCAGCCGCCGTCATGGGCGCCTGCAACGTCGATCTCGACGAGTTGCGGACAACCGTGATCGAGTATGTCGACAAGGAACTCAACAACCTCATCACCGGCTACAACGAGGATTCCAAGCCGACTTCGGGCTTCCAGCGCGTCATCCAGCGCGCGGTGATCCACGTCCAGTCGTCCGGTCGCGAGGAAGTCACCGGCGCCAACGTTCTGGTGGCCATCTTCGCCGAGCGCGAGAGCCATGCCGCCTATTTCCTGCAGGAGCAGGAGATGACGCGCTACGACGCGGTCAACTTCATTTCCCACGGGATCGCCAAGCGACCCGGCGCGGGCGAGGAGCGCCCGGTGCGCGGCGCCGATGCGGAGGGCGAGGAAGACAAGACGGTGGGCGAAGCCGAGGAGGCGGCCAAGAAGAAGGGTCAGGACGCGCTGACAGCCTATTGCGTCAATCTCAACGAGAAGGCGAAGAACGGCCGCATCGACCCGCTGATCGGCCGCATGAACGAGGTCAATCGTACGATTCAGATCCTGTGCCGCCGGTCGAAGAACAACCCGCTCTATGTGGGTGATCCCGGCGTCGGCAAGACGGCGATCGCCGAGGGCCTCGCCAAGCGCATCGTCGACGGCGACGTGCCGGAGGTGCTTGCCGATTCCACCATCTATTCGCTCGACATGGGCTCGCTTCTGGCGGGAACGCGCTACCGCGGCGACTTCGAGGAGCGCCTCAAGCAGGTGGTCAAGGAACTCGAGGACATGCCGGGCGCGGTTCTGTTCATCGACGAGATCCACACCGTGATCGGTGCAGGCGCCACGTCGGGCGGGGCGATGGATGCCTCGAACCTGCTCAAGCCGGCTCTGTCCTCGGGCGCGATCCGCTGCATCGGTTCGACCACCTACAAGGAATACAGGCAGTTCTTCGAGAAGGATCGGGCGCTTGTCCGCCGCTTCCAGAAGATCGACGTCAACGAACCGACAATCGATGACGCGGTGGAAATCCTCAAGGGTCTGCGGCCCTATTTCGAGGACTACCACAAGGTCAAATATTCCGACGAAGCGATCAAGGCTGCGGTGGAGCTGTCGGCACGCTACATCACCGACCGGAAACTGCCGGACAAGGCAATCGACGTGATCGACGAGACCGGCGCATCCCAGATGCTGCTGGCCGAGTCCAAGCGGCGCAAGAAGATCACCGATCAGGACATCGAGGCGACCATTGCCACGATGGCACGCATTCCCGCAAAGACCGTGTCGAAGGACGACGAGACCGTTCTTGCCAATCTCGACAAGGAACTGCGCTCGGTGGTCTACGGCCAGGATGCGGCGATCGATGCGCTCACGGCTGCCATCCGGCTGGCACGCGCCGGTCTGCGCGAACCCGACAAGCCGATCGGCAGCTACCTGTTCTCGGGCCCCACCGGCGTCGGCAAGACCGAGGTGGCGCGTCAGCTTGCCTCCTCGCTCGGCGTCGAACTCCTGCGTTTCGACATGTCGGAATATATGGAGCGGCACACGGTCTCGCGGCTCATCGGCGCGCCTCCGGGCTATGTCGGCTTCGACCAGGGCGGTCTTCTGACCGACGGCGTCGACCAGCATCCCTATTGCGTGCTGCTGCTCGACGAGATCGAGAAAGCCCATCCGGATCTCTTCAACATTCTGTTGCAGGTGATGGACCACGGCTCGCTGACCGACCACAACGGCAAGAAGATCGACTTCCGCAACGTCATCCTGATCATGACGACCAATGCGGGCGCGGCCGATCTGGCGAAGGCCAATATCGGTTTCGGTTCGTCCAAGCGCGACAGCGACGACATGGAGGCGATCAACCGGCTGTTCACGCCGGAATTCCGCAACCGTCTCGACGCGATCATCCCGTTCGGCTCGCTGCCGCCGCAGGTGGTCAACATGGTCGTGCAGAAGTTCGTCATGCAGCTCGAAGCCCAGCTCGCCGAACGCAACGTCACCTTCGACCTCGGCGAGGACGCCATCAAGTGGCTGGCCGAGAAGGGCTATGACGAACGCATGGGTGCGCGACCGCTCGGCCGGGTGATCCAGGAGCACATCAAGAAGGAGCTCGCAAACGAGCTGCTCTTCGGCAAGCTCAAGGATGGTGGCACGGTCAAGGTGACCGTCGGTACGCGCGACAACGGCACACGTGGCCTGATCCTCGAGGCAATCCCGGCTGAAGCGCCGGTCAAGCCTAAGAAGGAGGAGGTCGACAAGTCGCCCAGCTCCAAGTCGAAGTCGACGACCAAGGCCAAGACCACGCGCAAGGCGCCGGCGAAGAAGTCGCCGCCCAAGAAGCCGGATGCGGAAGCCACCGCCGAGAGCGGCCCGTCCAAGTCCGGCGACGGCGAGGGCGGCAAGAAGCCAGCGGCCAAGCGCTCCGGCACGGTGCCGAAAGTGCCGCGCAAGAAATAACCGGCTTTAAACGGTTCAGAATGCCCCGGTCATCACCGGGGCATTTTTGCATGGGCGAATGAGGTCCGAATTTCAAAACTCGGATAGTCAGGGGACATTTTCATGAAACGAACTTTGCTGGCCGCCGCGGCCCTTCTCGGTTTTGGTTTCGGGCTCGGGGTGTCGTCCGCGTTCGCGGAAACCAGGGTTGTCTGCACTTTGGCAACCGATGCCGCCAGCGGCGAAGTTCTGGTGGAGGAGGGCGATTGCGCCGGGCGGATGGCGCCGGCCTCGACCTTCAAGATCGCCATCGCGCTGATGGGGTTCGACAGCGGAATTCTGACCTCTCCCGATGCGCCCGAGCTTCCCTTCAAGGAAGGCTATGTCGATTGGCGACCGGAATGGAAGCAGCCGACGACGCCGGCGCGGTGGATGAAATATTCGGTTGTCTGGTATTCGCAGCAGGTCAATCTCAAGCTCGGAATGGAGCGTTACAAGCGCTATGCCGAAGCCTTCGGCTACGGCAATGCCGATGTCTCGGGCGATCCGGGCAAGGAGAACGGGCTGACACGCGCGTGGCTGAGTTCGTCGCTCCAGATATCGCCGCGCGAGCAGGTGGCGTTCCTGCGACGGATGATTGCCGGTGAACTGCCGGTCAGTGCCGATGCGGTCGCGAACACGGCGGCGATCACCGACTACAGCACGATGGGCGACGGCTGGCGAATCCACGGCAAGACCGGGGCAGGGCTTCCGAAGGATGCACAAGGCAACCTGCTGCGCGGCCAGCCCTTCGGCTGGCTCGTCGGCTGGGCGGAGAAGGACGGCAGAACGGTGGTCTTCGCGCGGCTGATCCGGGATAGTGAAAGACAAGGTACGCCGCCCGGTTTTCGCGCCCGCGACAAAGTCATCGAAAGCCTGTTCGGAGCGGACGGCGCGATAAGATAGTCGCCCTGCAGGATTGGATCCGGCGTGAATTGACTTTTCGCAGGGGCCAAAAAGCTCTACCACACATCCATGCAATCACCCGCCACCCAGGCCGGCGGTTCCTACTGGTTCATTCAGGGGATGCGCGGTATCGTCTCCCTGCCGGCCTTCATTCTCTTCTGCTCCTTCGTGGGGTTCACCGGGTTCGCCGCCGAATCCGGTATCGGCCGCGCAGAAGCGGTCTTCATGACCGGGTCGGTCTGGGCGCTGCCGGCGATGGTGCTTCTGGTCACCTCCGCGCTGGGAAACGTGGCGCTTCCGGCGGCCTTCCTGACCGTCACGCTGTCATCCATCCGGCTTATGCCGATGGTGGCCGCGCTCATTCCCGAAATCCGCACCAGCAAGACAAGGACGATCGCGCTGCTGGCGGTCTCGCATTTCGTTGCGGTGACGGCCTGGGTGTTCACCATGGAGCGCATCCAGAAGGTCCCGCCCGAACATCGCCTCAAGTTCTTCGCCGGGTTCGGGATAACGCTGACGAGCTGCAACATGATGATTGTCGGCGTCGGCTACAGCCTGGTCGACGCGTTGCCGCCGCTCGCCGCCGGTACGCTGTTCTTCCTGACGCCGATCTATTTCGTCACCTCAATCTGGGCCTCGGCGCGCGACATGGCGGTCTATCTGGCGATGATCGTCGGGCTCGTTCTGGCGCCGCTGTTCCATCAGGTCGCGCCAGAATTCGATATTCTTTACACCGGCATCATCGGTGGAACGATCGCCTTCGGCCTCGAACGGCTGATCCGCGCCCGGAAGGCGAAATCGGCGGGGAGGGCAAAATCGTGAACTGGGATTCGCTCGATGCCTGGTGGTGGCCGTTCCTGTTCATCGTCGTCGCCGGATGGATCGCCACCGACATGTGGCGATGGCTCGGCGTGCTGGTGGGAAACCGGCTTCGGGACGATTCGGCGCTTTTGATCTGGGTGCGGTCGGTGGCGACCGCGCTGGTCGCGGCGGTGATCGCCAAGCTGATCATCTATCCCAACGGCACCCTGGCGGATTTCCCGTTGTGGCTGCGCGTCGGCTCGGCGGTCATAGGGTTCGGCGTTTTTCTGGCGGCCGGATCGAGGCGGCCGTGGACCGGTATCCTGACGGCGATCGTGCTGGTCGTGGTCGGGCGGTTGCTGACCGCGGGCTGAGACCGCTTAATCCCCGAAGCGCCGGACGACCCAGGAATAGCCTTCGCCTGCGAAACGGACCGGCGAGGTAACCACGGCCTTGACGCTTTCCTTCTCGGGCAGGACCGAGCGGATCTGCCCCAGGACGCGGGCGGTGAGACCGGCGGCCTCGTCATCGGTTTCGCCGGGAGGATCGGCCGAGATTTCGGCGTTGGTGGTTGCTTCGGGGTGATGGGGAAGCGGTTCGGCGGTTTGCGAAACGATCTGATTGGCCGAGGCTCCGGCGACAAGCTCCCGCGGGTTGGTCGGAGGCTGGCAGATGGCGATGACGACCGGATAGTTGCGATCGGAATAGTCATTCAATCGCGTTTGCGTCTCGGCGTCGCAGGCGGCAACGGTCTCCCAGCGCTTGTTGCTCTGGTCGATATAGTGGCACTGCGTTGCGGCGTCGTCGCAGCCAAGGATCATCATGGCGATCATTGCGGCTTGCATGTCGGTCTCGCTTTCCCGTCTGTCCATGACCTAGGAGCGGAAGGGCGCGAAAAAAAGGCCGGGCCATGGCGAAACCATGACCCGGCCGGATTTGCCCGAAGGGAAACCCAATCAGAGTGCGGCGCGGATTTTCTCGGCGTTTTCCTTGAGCACTTCCATGTCCTCCATGCCGCCCGAATGCGGCTTGAGAACGGTGCCTTCGCGGCGCGGGATGACGTGGAAGTGGAGGTGAAAGACCGTCTGGCCTGCCGCTGGCTCGTTGAACTGGGCGACGAAAATGCCGTCGGCGTCGAATGCGGTCTTTGCCGCCTTGGCCAGTTTCTGAACCACGGGAATGGTCTTTGCCAGCACTTCCGGATCGGCGTCGAGCAGATTGCGCGAGGGCTGCTTCGGGATCACCAGAAGATGGCCGGGCGCCTGCGGCATCACATCCATGAAGGCCAACGTATCGTCGTCCTCATAGAGTTTGACCGAGGGGATTTCCCCGCGCAGGATCTTCGCGAAGATGTTCTCGTCGTCATAGGCGGGCGTGTTCATCGCGGGTTCTCCTCATCTTGATCTGGATTGCCGTTCTATCCCGGGAAAAGGGCAAGTCAATCGTCCCTCAATCGGAAGCATCCGTCTTGCGGAAGGGACCGTGCCGGGTCAGCGCCTCGCTGACCACCTCGACGTCGCGGCGCTCGTGCTCGAGATAGTTGGCAACCGCATCGCGCAGGCCGGGATGGGCGATGAAATGGGCCGAATGGGTGGTCACAGGCAGATAGCCGCGCGCGAGCTTGTGTTCGCCCTGCGCGCCAGCTTCCACGGTCGTGAGCTTGCGGTCGATCGCGAAGTCGATCGCCTGATGATAGCACACCTCGAAATGCAGGAATGGATGATCCTCGACGCAGCCCCAGTGGCGGCCGTAGAGCGTGTCAGACCCGATGAAGTTGATGGCACCGGCGATATAACGGCCCTCGCGTTTCGCCATCACCAGGAGGATGTCGTCGGCCATGCGCTCGCCGATCAGCGAGAAGAAGCGGCGGTTGAGATAGGGGCGGCCCCATTTGCGCCCCGCCGTATCCATGTAAAAGCCGAAGAACGTGTCCCAGACTGTTTCGCTTAGATCCGTGCCCGTCAGCCATTCGATGTCGATGCCGTTTTCGGTGGCGGTGCGGCGCTCCTTCCGCAAATTCTTGCGTTTGCGGGAGGCGAGCGTGTCGAGAAAGTCGTCGTAGGCGCCGTAGCCCTGATTGGTGAAGTGGAACTGCTGATCGGTACGATGGAGAAAGCCTTCCTCCTCGAAGGCCGCGAGTTCGTCCTCGGGAACGAATGTCGCATGCGCCGATGAGAGGCCGAGCCGCTCGGTGAGCGTGCGGGCGCCCCCGGCGAGGGCGTGGCGCACCGGATCGCCGTCGATCCCGGTCCGCGCCATCAGCCTGGGGCCGGTGGCGGGTGTGAACGGGATCGAGGATTGGAGCTTCGGATAATAGTGTCCGCCGGCGCGCTCATAGGCATCGGCCCAGGCGTGGTCAAAGACGTATTCGCCCATCGAATGACTCTTGATGTAACTCGGCATCGCGCCGAGCAGCCGTCCTGTATCGTCCTCCAGAACGAGGTGGCGCGGCATCCAGCCTGTGTCGGCCGACACCGTTCCTGATTCCTCAAGCGATGAAAGATAAGCATGAGATACGAACGGGTTATACGCGTTCGTTGAGGAATTGAGTCTGTTCGCGCCGGCGAGCTGTTCCCATTCCGTGGGAGGAATGTCCGTGATGGCCGCGGTGGTTCGGAGGGTGTATTCGACGGGATCGGAATGCATCAAATGTCCGTTCGGGAGGCGAGACTGCTGCAACGCACACCGCTGAATCTAGCCACCCGAACCGCGAATGCAAGGCGTCCGGCGGACGTCCGTCGTCACGCCGTGTCGGGATCGAAGCCCTCGAAGGTCATCTGGTCGGCTTCCTCTTCCGTTCGTTGCCGCATGTCGGGCGTGCGCACCGTCCATGTGATGACTGGGGTGCCGTTCTTTCGGATGCCTGTGACGAACCGGTTCGGCATGTGGAGAATGCCGTAGGAGACGAAATCGAGGCTGAGCGCCATCGCTTTCTCGTGCTCGACGAATTTCTCCTCGCGCACGCCCTCCGCCGTCAGCCCGACGGGATAGGGACAGTCGAGTTCGATCAGTTCCTCGAGCAGCCATGTATCGAACGACATGAGCGCGACATGGCCCTCGTAGTTCTCGAGTTCCTCGAGCACCGCGCCGGCGAAGCCGTCGTCCTCGTCCTTCCGGCCCTTGAGTTCAAACACGATCGGCACGCGCCCGGCGACCCGGTCGAGCATGACACGAAGCGAGGGGATTGCGTCGCTCGTGCCTCCGATGCGCTTCATCGCCAGTTCGCGGGAGGTGAGGAGCCGCACGTCATCCATGAGACCGCAGAGCCGGCTCAGGTCGTCGTCGTGGAAGACGACCGGCACGCCATCGCAGGCAAGCTGGAGATCGCACTCGATCGAGAAATCATGCGCGATCGCCCGGTCGAAGGCCGAGAGCGTATTCTCCCAGACCGTGTTGTTCATGTCGTGATAGCCGCGATGCGCGATGGGCCGCGCCGTCAGCCAGTTCAGATCGCCGGTATAGCGCCCCATGTCGTGCTATTTCACCTCGATGACGGCTTCGATTTCAACCGCCGCGTTGAGCGGCAGGCTGACCGTGCCCACGGCCGCTCTGGCATGTTTGCCCGGTTCGCCGAGAATGTCGGCGATCAGGTTCGATGCGCCATTGATCACCAGATGCTGCTCGGTGAAATCCGGTGCGGAAGCAACGAAGCCGCCGAGCTTGACGACGCGGGCGATCCTTTCAAGATCGCCGCCGAGCGCCGCCTTTGCCTGGGCGAGAATGTTGATGGCGCAGATCTCGGCGGCCTTGGCGCCGGTTTCAACATCGACATCCCTGCCGAGAAGGCCGGTCGTGGCGAGCTTGCCGTCCTTGAGAGGCAGCTGGCCGGAAATGAAGAGGAGATTCCCCGTCTGGACGTAAGGCAGGTAGTTGGCAGCGGGTGCTGCGGCCTCGGGAAGGGTGATACCTCGGGCGGCGAGGCGGGCTGCGATCGTCTCGGACATGATTTCTCCGCTTTTATGCTGGCAGTCACACAGGGCTGGCGAAGACGACCCCTCGCCAATCCGGGCAAACTCCATATATCATCCGTCCCGGGATTCGACAGGAGCAAAACGCATGCGCTTGATGGTGATGTGCTGGGCAGCACTGAGCACTGGCCTCACACCGGCCCTGGCGGGGCCGTCCGATCTCGTTCCGCACAGGGCGGTCTACGATCTTTCACTCAAGGAAGCCTCCGAACGGTCCGGCATCGACGATATGCGCGGCCGTATGGTCTACGAGTTCAACGGCTCGCAGTGCGACGGCTACACGGTGCAGTTCCGTTTCGTCACGCAGATCGACACCGGCGAGGCGGTGCGCGTGACCGACCAGCAGACGACAACGTACGAGGACATCCGCGATCATCGCTTTGATTTCGTCACCAAGTCCTATGTCAACGATTCGCTCGATCATGAGATCAAGGGCTCGGCCAATATCGACGGCGCCGAGCTCAAGGTCGACCTTGACCAGCCGAAGGATGAATCGCTCGATCTGTCGCCAGCGCTGTTTCCGACCGAGCACCTGCTTGAGCTTCTGACCAAGGCCGAAGCCGGCGAGACCTTCTATCAGTCGCGCATCTTCGACGGTTCCGACGAGGGCGACGAATCCCTGATGACGACCACGGTGGTCGGAAAGGAACAGGGCGCGGAGGCCGGCGATCCGGAACTCGACAAGGCCAAGCCGCTCGAAAAGGAACGGTTCTGGCCCGTTGCCATCTCCTATTTCAACGATGAAGGCGAGGGCGACGGCGTGCCGATCTATTCGATCGCATTCAAGCTCTATCGCAACGGCGTGACCCGCGACTTGACGATGGATTACGGCGACTTCGCGCTGGAGGGGGAACTCGCCGAACTCGAATATCTTCAGAGCGAGCCCTGCGCCAACTGAACCCTGGCAGCGCGGCCCTTCGCGGGGCCGGAGCTTGCGGACTTTGCGCCCAGGGCTTGCGGTCAGGGATCTTTTTCTGTATGGCCAGCCGCATTCCACACGCGGAGCATGGGACGGTCCGGGAGAAATCCGGTTCGTTCCGCCGGTGGCGTCAACCAGTCAGGTTGAGCGCTGACGTTCCGCGGAGGTTCAACCGGAAACAGGAGACAAGGCATGGCATTGCCTGATTTCACCATGCGCCAGCTTCTCGAAGCAGGCGTCCACTTCGGCCACCAGACTCACCGCTGGAACCCGAAGATGAAGCCGTACATTTTCGGCGATCGCAACAATCTTCACATCATCGACCTCGGTCAGACCGTTCCGCTCCTGCACCAGGCGCTTAAGGTCGTTTCCGATACCGTCGCTTCGGGCGGCCGCGTTCTTTTCGTCGGCACCAAGCGCCAGGCTTCGGAAATCGTCGCTGACGCCGCCGAGCGTTCGGCCCAGTACTTCGTCAACGCCCGCTGGCTCGGCGGCATGCTGACCAACTGGAAGACCATTTCGAACTCGATCCAGCGTCTGCGCAAGCTCGACGAGATCCTTGCTTCGGACGCCCAGGGCTTCACCAAGAAGGAACGCCTCAACCTCGAGCGCGAGCGCGAAAAGCTCAACCGCGCGCTCGGCGGCATCCGCGACATGGGCGGCACCCCGGACCTGATGTTCGTGATCGACACCAACAAGGAATCGATCGCCATTCAGGAAGCCAAGCGTCTCGGCATCCCGGTTGTCGCCGTGATCGACTCCAACTGCGATCCCGATGTCGTCGACTTCCCGATCCCGGGCAATGACGACGCATCGCGCGCGCTGTCGCTTTATTGCGACCTGATCAGCCGCGCCTGCCTCGACGGCATCGCCCGTCAGCAGGGCGCCTCGGGCGTCGACGTCGGTGCGGCCGCGGAAGCTCCGGCGGAAGAGGCAATCGCCGAAACCCCTGCCGAGGAAGTCCCGGCGGCGGAAGCCAACAACGCCTGACATACAGGCTTCATACGGTTCCGGCAGTAACCTGCCGGAACCGCTATCCGGACGGCGCATCTGCGCCAGTTTCGCGGGAGCGCCGAAGACCGGCAGCCCCGCCTGAATCTACAAGAGGCAATTATGAGCATTTCCGCTGCGATGGTGAAGGAACTGCGCGAGAAGACCGGCGCAGGCATGATGGACTGCAAGAAGGCGCTCGCCGAAACCAATGGCGACATGGAAGCCGCCATCGACTGGCTGCGCGCCAAGGGCATCTCCAAGGCTGACAAGAAGGCCGGCCGCACCGCCGCCGAGGGTCTGATCGGCCTCGCTTCGGGCGCCAACGAAGCCGTCGTCGTCGAGGTCAACTCCGAGACCGACTTCGTTGCCCGCAACGATGCTTTCCAGGCGCTGGTCCGCGATGTCGCGGAAGCCGCACTTTCCACCGACGGCTCGGTCGAGGCGGTCTCCGCCGCTACCGTCGCCTCGTCGGGCAAGTCGGTCGCCGACACCGTCAAGGATGCCGTCGGCCAGATCGGCGAGAACCTGACCTTCCGCCGTTCGGCCAAGCTTTCGGTCGATGCCGGTGTGGTGTCGAGCTACGTTCACAACGCGGTTGCCGACAATCTCGGCAAGCTCGGCGTGCTCGTGGCGCTGAAGTCGACCGGCAACACCGAGGCGCTTCACGCCATCGGCCGTCAGGTCGCCATGCACGTCGCCGCGACCGCTCCGCTCGCGCTGAACAAGGACGCCGTCGATCCGGCGATCGCCGATCGCGAACGCAACGTCTTCATCGAACAGGCCCGCGAATCGGGCAAGCCGGACAACATCATCGAAAAGATGGTGGAAGGCCGCATGCGCAAGTTTTACGAGGAAGTGGCCCTTCTCTCGCAGGCTTTCGTAATCAACCCGGACCAGACCGTCGGCGAAGCCGTCAAGGCCGCGGAAGCCGAAGTCGGCGCCCCGATCGAAGTTACCGCCTTCGTGCGTCTCGCCCTCGGCGAAGGCGTGGAGAAGGAACAGAGCGATTTCGCCGCCGAAGTCGCCGCAGCCGCCAAGGGCTAACACGGTGCGCGTAACGCGCACAAGCACTTGAAAACCGAAGGGCATCGCGTGACAACGCGGTGCCCTTCGTGTATCCGGGCTCAAACAGAATGAAAGCAATCACGATGACCCAGGGCACCCCCGTCTACAAGCGCGTTCTACTCAAGGCTTCGGGGGAAGCGCTGATGGGCGAGCAGGGGTTCGGCATCGACGTGACGGTGGCCGACCGGATCGCCGGCGACATCGCCGAGGTGCGCGCCATGGGCGTGCAGGTCGGCGTGGTGGTTGGCGGCGGCAACATCTTCCGTGGCGTGGCCGTGGCCTCCAAGGGTGGCGACCGGGTGACCGGCGACCACATGGGGATGCTGGCGACCGTCATCAATGCGCTGGCGCTTGCAACGTCGCTGAGGAAGATCGGCATCGACTGCGAGGTTCTTTCGGCCATTTCGATGCCGGAGATCTGCCAGAGCTTCTCCCAGCGCGCGGCCCTTCATCATCTCGAGCGCGGCAAGGTCGTGATCTTCGCCGGCGGGACGGGCAACCCGTTCTTCACCACCGATTCCGCCGCCTCCCTGCGCGCCGCCGAAATCGGTGCCCAGGCGATCCTCAAAGGCACGCAGGTCGACGGCATCTATTCGGCCGATCCGAAGAAGGATCCGACGGCCACGCGGTTCGATACGCTGACGCACGAGGAAGTGCTGCAGAAGGGGCTCGCCGTCATGGACGTGGCGGCCGTGGCTCTGGCGCGCGAGAATTCAATTCCGATCATCGTCTTCTCGATCCACGAGAAGGGTGCCTTCGCCAAGATCGTCGGCGGCGAGGGACGCGGCACGGTCGTCAAGGACAGATAGGCCCGGCAGGCGCCCGAGACCGGAGAGGGCTTCGGTTTCGCGCGCGCCACGCCGGAAGACAGAAGGAAGAGACGCATGAGTGAGGGAATCGATTTCAAGGACATCCAGCGGCGCATGGATGGCGCGATCAGCGCGTTCAAGAGCGATCTGGCTTCGCTGAGGACCGGCCGTGCATCGTCCAATCTTCTCGACGTGGTGAATGTCGAGGCTTACGGCTCGAAGATGCCGCTCAACCAGGTGGCCAACGTCACCGTTCCGGAGCCGCGCATGCTCTCGGTTTCGGTCTGGGACAAGCAGATGGTCGGCGCGGTCGACCGGGCGATCCGCGAGGCCAATCTGGGCCTCAATCCGATCGTCGACGGCCAGAACCTGCGCATTCCGCTGCCCGAACTCAACGAGGAGCGCCGCAAGGAACTCGTGAAGGTGGCCCATACTTATGCTGAAAACGCGCGTGTGGCCGTGCGTCACGTGCGCCGCGATGGTATGGATGATCTCAAGAAGGCGGAGAAGGACGGCGACATCAGCCAGGATGATCATCGCCGCGATTCCGACCGCGTCCAGAAGATGACGGACGAGGTGATTTCCGAAGTCGACCGCTTGCTCGGCGAGAAGGAAAAGGAAATCATGCAGGTCTAGCCTTTCCGGCTTTTACATGCCGGGCGTGATTTCGGGAGGCACGGTTCGTATGCAGGGTCTCGACCCAACCAAATTGCCGCGTCACGTCGCCATCATCATGGATGGCAACGGGCGCTGGGCGCGGGCGCGCGGACTGCCCCGGACAGCCGGCCACAAGGCCGGTGTCGAGCGGGTCCGCGACGTGGTGCGGGCGGCGCGCGAATTCGGTCTGGAGTATGTGACCCTCTACGCGTTCTCGTCTGAGAACTGGAGCCGGCCCAAGGAAGAGGTCTCCGACCTGATGCGGCTTCTCAAGCTGTTCATCCGCCGGGATCTCGACGAACTCCATTCGGAAAACGTGCGCATCCGGGTGATCGGCTGCCGCGAGACGGTTCAGAGCGACATTCGCGCGCTTCTCGACGAGGCCGAGGAGCGGACCCGGCGCAATACCGGGCCCAATCTTCAGATCGCCTTCAATTACGGCGCCCGCGACGAGATCGTGCGCGCGGCGCAAAAGATCGCCAAGGAGGTCGCCGAAGGGAGGCTGTCGCCCGACGCGGTGACCGAGGAGCGCATCGAGGCCGCGCTCGATACGGCGGGCATTCCCGATCCGGACCTGGTGATCCGCACCTCCGGCGAGCAGCGCCTGTCGAATTTCCTGCTCTGGCAGGCCGCTTACGCCGAACTGGTCTTCGTGCCCTGCCTGTGGCCCGATTTCGACCGCGCCCAGCTTCGCGCCGCGCTTGAGGAATACGGGAGGCGCGACCGGCGATTCGGCGCCGTCAGCCCGCCCGGTCTGGCGGTCGGTTCATGATCAGCCGGGAACTGCGTCTCCGGATCATCTCGGCTGTCGTTCTCGCCATTCCCGTTCTCGCGCTGACATGGTTCGGCGGTCTCTGGTTCCGGTGTTTCGCCGCGGTTCTGGGTCTTCTCATCTATTACGAATTCGCCAGCATCACCGATTTGAAGTCGCGCGAGCCGGCGGAAGGGATCGTCGGCTGGGCGGCGGTGGCACTCGCCGGCATCCTCGTTGTGATGGCGATGCCCAGTCAGGCTTTGATCGCTATTGTGGCCGGCGCTGCCATTGCCGCCTTGCCTGCGCTCAGGCACCGGACCGCGCCGTGGGCGGCGGTCGCCATTCTCTATTCGGGGCTGTTTGCGATCACGCTCGCCGGGGTTCGCGGCACCGGGATCTACGGGCTTTATGCGATGCTCTTCATCATCGCCATCGTCTGGGCCACCGACATCCTGGCCTATTTCTGCGGACGAGCGATCGGCGGCCGCAAGCTCGCGCCGGCGATCTCGCCGGGCAAGACCTGGTCGGGCGCCTTGTTCGGCGCTGGCGCCGGAGTGGCAGCGGGCCTCCTCGTGGCGCTCACATTGAGGCAGGGCGGCAGCTTCGCGGTTCCGCTGATCGCGCTGGCGCTCTCGGTCGCCTCGCAGTGCGGCGACCTGTTCGAAAGCTGGATCAAGCGGAAATTCTCGGTCAAGGACTCGAGTCGCCTCATTCCGGGACATGGCGGCGTGATGGACCGGGTGGATGGCCTTGTGTTCGCCGTTTTTGCGGCCTTTATTCTGGCGCTCGCAATGCCGTCAACGACCTCCGGGCCGGCGAGTGGGGAGCTTGCCGCAAGGTTGCTCGGCAATTAAGGACACAGCATTTCATGCGAAGCGCGCCCGGATGGCCAGGCTGGCGGGCGAGGGACAGGACGGAGACTGATGGAATTTATCACCGGCATCTGGGGCCTGCTGACTGGCTATATTCTGCCGTTCCTCATCGTTCTGACCATCGTGGTCTTCTTTCACGAACTCGGCCACTACCTCGTCGGCCGCTGGTGCGGCATCCGCGCGCTCGCCTTCTCGGTGGGGTTCGGGCCCGAGATCACCGGCTTCACCGACCGTCACGGAACCCGCTGGAAGCTCTCCGCGATCCCGCTCGGCGGCTATGTTAAGTTTCTGGGCGACGAGAATGCGGCAAGCGTACCCGATGCGGACGCGGTGAGCCGGATGTCGGCCGAGGAGAGGGCGCATTCGTTCCCTGGCGCCTCGCTCTGGCGCCGCGCGGCGACGGTTGCCGCAGGCCCGGTCGCCAATTTCATTCTCGCCATAGCCATCTTCGCCGTCTTCTTCTCGCTCAACGGGCGGATGATCGCCGACCCGGTGGTGGCCGAAGTGCAGCCTGAAAGTGCGGCGGCGGCAGCGGGTATCCAGCCCGGCGACCGTTTCGTCAGCATCGACGGCGAAGAAATGAAGACCTTCGAGGACGTGCGCCGCCACGTGGCGCCGCGTCCCGGCGTGCCGATGGACCTGCGCATCGAGCGCGACGGCGCGATGCTGGATCTCGAACTGACGCCGGTGCGTACCGAGATCGAGGACGAGTTCGGCAACAAGATGGAAGTCGGGCAGATCGGCGTGGTGACCAATCGTGACAGCGGTCGGTTCCGGGTCGAGCACTACACGCCGGTCGAGGCGGTGGGCGAGGGCGCCAAGGAGAGCTGGTTCATCGTCACCCGCACCTTCGGCTATATCGGCAACATCATCACCGGCCGCGAGAAGGCCGACCAGCTCGGTGGCCCGATTCGGGTCGCCCAGGTGTCCGGCCAGATGGCCACTCTGGGCTGGGCGGCGCTGATTCAGCTGGCGGCTGTGCTTTCGGTGTCAATCGGACTGCTGAATCTGATGCCTGTCCCCATGCTCGACGGTGGACATTTGGTCTTCTATGCCATAGAGGCGGTATTGGGCCGGCCACTGGGCGAGGCGACCATGGAGTGGGCGTTTCGGATCGGTTTGACGGCGGTTTTATCTCTGATGCTGTTCGCGACCTGGAACGACGTCAGCATGTTGATAGGCTAGGAGATGGGGCGCTCCTTAGTCGATTGTTAAGCTTAAGGAAAAGCAGGCGTGGCGATTTGGCCACGGCTGGCAATGAAGTAAACAGAATTTAACCAGCGCCCTTGCTTGTGGGTTAAAAGCAGTTAAAACGGCTCTTGAGTGACTCAGGGCGAGCACGCGCTGCCGGGGACATTGGGTAAAAAGGTAAGCAGATTCATGAAGGCCGGTTCAAACCTCTTGAACGCAGTGTCGGCGGTTGCGCTGTCGACAGGACTTGTCGTCTCGGGCGCAGGTATCGCGACCCTTTCGGCGATCACCGTGGCAGAGGCCGCCGTCATCAACCGGATCGAGGTGCGCGGCAACGAACGCGTCGAAGCCTCCACAATCCGCAACAACGTGACCATCGTGCCGGGGCAGTCGTTCAGCAACGACGACATCGACGAATCGGTCAAGCGTCTGTTTTCCACGGGGCTGTTCTCCGACGTGCGCATCAGCACCTCGGGCGGAACGCTGATCGTTTCGGTTTCGGAAAACCAGATCGTCAACCAGGTGGTCTTCAACGGCAACAAGAAGCTCAAGGACGACCAGCTGCAGCGCGTCGTGCAGATGCAGCCGCTGGGCGCCTATAACGACGAAATTCTCCAGGCCGACGTTGCCGCCATCAAGGAAGCCTATGACGCGATCGGCCGCAGCGATGCGACGGTCACCACACGTCTGGTCCCGGTCAATGGCGGCCGCGTCAACGTCGCCTTCGAGATCAATGAAGGCGACCGCACGAAGATCGCCTCGATCAATTTCGTCGGAAACCAGGCCTATGGCGACGGACGTCTTGCCGACGTCATCTCGACCAAGCGTTCGGGCATCCTGTCGTTCCTGACCCGCAAGGACGTCTATGACGAGGACAAGCTGCGCGCCGACGAGGAGCTGCTCCGCCGCTTCTACTACAATCACGGCTATGCGGATTTCCGCGTCCTGTCGTCCTTCGCCGAACTCGACGAGACCAGCAACGAATACGTGCTGACGATCACCGTTGAAGAGGGCGAGCGCTACACCTTCGGCGACATCAATATCGAATCGACCGTTTCGGGCCTCGATACCGAATCCCTGCGCGGTCTTCTCGAAACCCGCAGCGGCAGCGTCTACAGCGCCGAGGACGTCGAGGACTCCATTCTCGCGATCTCCGACCGCGTGGCCGGCATGGGCTATCCGTTCGCGCAGGTTACCCCGCGCGGCAACCGCGATTTTGCCAGCCGCACCATTTCGGTGACCTATCTGGTCGACGAAGGCACGCGTGCCTATGTCGAGCGCATCGAAATCATCGGCAACACCCGCACCCGCGACTACGTGATCCGCCGCGAATTCGACCTGTCGGAAGGCGATGCCTTCAACCAGGTGCTGGTGCGCCGCGCCAAGAAGCGCCTCGAGGCGCTCGGCTTCTTCGAGACCGTCGATATCTCGACCCGTCCGGGTTCCGAGCCTGATCGCGTGATCCTGGTCGTTACCGTCAAGGATCAGCCGACCGGTGAATTCGGTATCGGCGGTGGCTATTCGAACACCGACGGCTTCAGCGCCACGCTCGACATCACCGAGAAGAACTTCCTCGGTCGCGGCCAGTTCATCCGCGGCTCGATCGGTCGCGGAGAGGACACCCAGACCTATTCGATCTCGTTCACCGAGCCCTATTTCCTCGGTTACCGTCTTGCCGCCGGCTTCGACCTCTACAAGAATGAGGACTCCGGCTACAGAGGCTTCAACCGTATCGACCAGGGCGTGAACCTGCGCATCGGCGCGCCGATCACCGAAAATCTGATCGGAAGCCTCGCCTACAAGTTCAACCAGACGGACTATGACGGCGAGTCGCCTACCGGGATTACCAGCAACCCCTACGCGAACGCTGTGGAAGACGGCGGTTACGATACCTCTTCGGTCACCGCGGCGCTGAGCTACAACACACTTGATGACAGCGCGCTGCCGCGCGAAGGTATCGCGGCGCGCATGTCGGTGGAATATGCGGGCCTCGGCGGCGACGCCGACTACGTCAAGGTGACCGGCAAGGCCACCTACTTCCAGATGATCAGCGAAGCCGAAGACATCATCGGTTCGGTCTCCGTCGGTGGCGGCCATGTGATGGCGACTTCGGGTAACCTGAACGTCTTCGACCACTTCTTCCTCGGTCAGGACATCATCCGCGGTTTCGACACGCGTGGCTTCGGTCCGCGTCTGCAGAATCCGAGTGGTACGTACGCAGACTCTGCGGGCGGTACGACATATTTCAACGGTTCGCTCGAAGTCTCGGCGCCGTTGCCGATGATCTCGCGCGAGATCGGCCTGCGTCTGAACGTCTTTGCCGACGCCGGGACGCTCTACGGCAGCGATTTGAGTGCTTCATCGCTTTGTCCGGTTGGTACTCCGGCACCATGTGCTGGGACAGGACAGGCTGTCGTTGGCGACGACATGGAATGGCGCGCGTCGGTCGGTGTCGGCTTGACCTGGGCCTCGCCCTTCGGTCCGCTGCGCATCTACTATGCGGAGCCGGTGGCCAAGGAAAGCTACGACGAAACCAAGACGATCGGCTTCGGCGCTTCCACGCGCTTCTAGAATGCCGGGCAGGCGCCGCGGGAATTTCTCCGCGGCGCACATGCCTTTCACGCCAGTATTGGTCCACCTATGACCGCCAGCAATTATTTCTCCGGATCCACGGGCCTGAGCATTGCGCATCTCGCCGAGGCTTGCGGAGCGGAGCCGGCGCGTCCCGAGCTTGGTGACGTGACGATCTTTCGGATTGCCCCGCTAAAGCGGGCCGCATCCGGCGAAATCACATTCATAAAATCTCGCAAGTCTCTGGCCGACCTCGAAAAATGCGAAGCGTCGGCGGTTTTCTGTCCGGCTGAACTCGCGGAGAAAGTTCCGGCCGGTGCAGCGGCGCTGGTCGCCAAAAATCCCGAATCTGCCTTCGCGATTGCCGCGGCACTTCTCTATCCCGAAGCCATGCGGCCGGTGCGCGTGACCTCGGAGACGGGCATATCGCCCCACGCGCTGATCGATCCAGGTGCACGGCTCGAGGCCGATGTCATCGTGGAGGCCGGCGCGGTGATTGGCCGTGACGTGGAAATCGGCAGCGGCAGCGTGATCGGCCCCAACGTCGTCATCGGTCCCGGCACACGGATCGGCCGCGACTGCTCGATCGGGGCGGGCGCTTCGGTCATTCACGCGCTCCTCGGCAACCGGGTGATCCTCCACTCCGGCGCGCGGATCGGCAATGACGGTTTCGGCTATGCGGCGGGCGCACGTGGTCTCGCCAAGCTTCCGCAGGTCGGCCGCGTCATCCTGCAGGACGATGTCGAGATCGGCGCCAATACCTGTATCGACCGGGGCGCGATGGACGATACCGTGATCGGCGAGGGGACCAAAATCGACAATCTCGTGCAGATTGGCCACAATGTGCGGATAGGTCGGCATTGCGCGCTGGCCGGTACGATCGGTATCGCGGGAAGTGCGACAATCGGAAACGGCGTGATGATCGGCGGTGGAACCGGTATCAACGGCCACATCACCATCGGCGACGGTGCGGTGATCGCGGGCTTTACAGGTGTTCACGGCGACGTGCCGCCCGGTGTGCAGTGGGGCGGCATTCCGGCGCGGCCGCTGCGCGGGGTGATCCGCGACGGTCTGGAAGCGATAGCGCGGGCACGGCAACTCGAGACGGGGAAAAAGGGCGGCACAAAGACATGACGGATACGACGAGCGAACTGGGCACAGTCGAGATTACCGAGATCATGCGGCTTCTGCCGCATCGCTACCCGTTTCTGCTGATCGACAGGATTGTTGATATCGATGGCGACGATTCGGCCATCGGCATCAAGAACGTGACGATGAACGAGCCGCATTTCACCGGCCATTTCCCGGAAAATCCGATCATGCCCGGCGTGCTGATCATCGAGGGGATGGCGCAGACGGCGGGCGCGATCTGCGCCAAGGCCTCGGGCGGCGGCGCCAAGAACGTGTTCTTCATGACCATCGACAATGCGCGCTTCCGCAAACCGGTGGTGCCGGGCGACCGGATCGAGTTCCACGTCAAGAAGATCAAGCAGCGCGGCAATATCTGGAAATTCCATTGCGATGCCATGGTTGACGGCGCCAAGGCGGCGGAAGCCGACGTCGGCGCTATGCTGGCCTCGCGGGAAGGCGACGCCGAATGAGTGTAGCCTCCAGCGCCCGGATTCATCCCAGTTCGATTGTCGAGGCCGGCGCGACGATCGGTGAAAACGTGACCATAGGTCCGTTCTGCCTCATCGGCGCCAGGGTGACGATCGGCGACGGCAGCCAGATCATGAGCCATGTGGTGATCGAGGGCCGGACCACGATCGGCACCAATGCGACCGTCTTCCCCAAGGCGGTTCTCGGCTGCGCGCCGCAGAACGTGCATTACAAGGGCGAGGACACCGAACTGGTGATCGGCGTCAACTGCGTCATCCGCGAAGGCGTGACGATGCATACCGGCATGGCCGATCACGGCGGCAAGACCACGGTGGGCGACAACTGCCTCTTCCTGGCCTATTCGCATGTCGCCCACGACTGCCATGTCGGCAATAACGTCATCCTCTCCAACAACGTCATGCTTGCCGGCCACGTGACCATCGGCGATCGTGTGATCATGGGCGGCGGCGCGGCGATCCAGCAGTTCAGCCAGGTCGGTCATCATGCCTTCATCGGCGGCTTGTCCGCGGTGACCGCCGATGTGATCCCCTATGGCATGGTCAACGGCGGACCGGCCTATCTCGGCGGGCTCAACGTGGTGGGCATGAAACGCAGCGGCATGGACCGCGCGGCGCTTCATGCGGTGCGGGCGGCTTATCGCACCATCTTCATGTCGGACAAGACCGTGGCGGAAGCCGTCGAGGCGATCAAGGCCCAGGGCATCGCCAACGAAGCCGTCGGCGACATCATCGCCTTCATCGAAAGCGATCGCAAATGCGGACTGACATCTCCCGCAAGGGCGCGCAAGAACTGAGCCCGGAGGGCGATAGCGGGCGTCTCGCCATCATCGCCGGCTACGGGCGCATGCCTGTCGAAGTCGCCGAGGCGGTGCGCGCGGCCGGCCTGGACCCGGTCATCGTGGCGCTCAAGGGCGAATCCGATCACGACTGGGCGGCATTCGATTCGGGAACTTTCTCCATCGGCGATCTGCGCGGCATCATCGGCTTCATGCGCCGGCACGGCGCGCGACGCATGATCATGACCGGCGGCGTGCGGCACCGCCCGCTGCTTGGCGACTTGCGCCCCACCTGGCGAACCGTCGGCCAGGCGGCGAACGTCATTCGCGCACTCTCGGGCGCCGGTGACGACAAGATGCTCCGGATCGCCATCGGCCTGTTCGAGGCGGAAGGCTTCACGGTGGTCGGCGCGCAGGAGGTGACGCCGGGACTGATCGCCTCGCCGGGTGCGGTCGGCGCCGTCCGGCCCTCGGCTTCCGATCTGAAAGATATCGCTGTCGCCCGTGAGGCGGCGCTGGCGCTGGGCAATCTCGATATCGGGCAGGGCGCGGTGGCCGTGGGTGGCCGGGTGGTGGCACTCGAGGGGCCGGAAGGCACCGACGGCATGCTCGCCCGGGTCCGCGAATTGCGGACCGCTGGACGCATCAGCCGGCGCCATGCGGGCGTTCTCGCCAAGATGTGCAAGCCGACGCAGGACATGCGGGCCGATCTGCCCTCGATCGGGCCGGGAACGGTGAAAAGCGCAACGGAGGCGGGGCTGGCGGGCGTCGCCATCGAAGTGGGGCGGGCGCTGATCCTGGACCGCGAGGCTACGATCGCCGCGGCGGATGCGGCGGGCGTCTTCATCGTCGGGATCGACGCGCGGGAGGATCTGTCGTGACGCTGTCGCGCCTTGCCATTATCGCCGGTGAACCGTCCGGCGACGTGCTCGCCGCAGGTTTGGTTCGGGCGCTTGCCGGGCGAACCGGGCAAAATCCTGATCTGGTCGGCGTCGGCGGTCCGGCGCTCGCGACGGAGGGGCTGGACAGCCTGTTCGACTATTCGGAACTGTCGCTGATGGGCATCGGTGCGGTGCTGGCGAAACTTCCATCGCTCATCTTCCGCATCCGCCAGACGGCCGACGCGATCATCGCCGCGCGGCCCGATTGCCTCGTCATCGTCGACAGCCCGGCCTTCACCCACCGGGTGGCGCGGCGGGTGCGCAAGGCGCTGCCGCATCTGCCCGTCATCAACTATGTCTGCCCGACCGTGTGGGCCTGGAAGCCGGGCAGGGCGCGGGAGATGACGGCCTATGTCGACCATGTTCTGGGCATTTTTCCCTTCGAGCCGGTTGTGGTCGCTGAGCTCGGCGGGCCGCCGCTCACCTATGTCGGCCACAGGCTGATGACCGATCCCGGGCTCGCCGCAGCTCGCGCGGCGCAACTGGCGCTACGCTCGGCCATGCCGGGCACGCAAGGCCCGGTGAACTGCCTTCTCCTGCCGGGCTCCAGGCGTGGGGAGATTTCCCGCCTGGGCAGCGATATAGGCGCTGCCGCCGCACTTCTGAGGGAGCGGCTGGGCGACGACGTTCGCTTCGTCCTGCCGGTTGCGCCGGGCCGCGAGACGTTGATCGACGAGGCGGTTGCCACCTGGCCGTTTGCGGTCGAAAAGGTGTCCGGCGATGCGGCGAAATGGCAGGCTTTCGGTGAAGCGGACGTGGCGATTGCCGCTTCCGGAACCGTGCTTCTGGAACTTGCATTGGCCGGGGTGCCGGCGATTTCGCTTTACCGGCTGGATTTCATCGCCGGGCTGCTCGCGCCCCATCTCGTCACCACGTGGTCGGCGGCACTTCCCAACCTGATCTCCGACCGGGTGATCGTTCACGAATATCTGGAAAGCCAGATCCGGCCCGAGCGTATCGCGCGGCTCGCGCACCAGTATGTCGGCGACGCCAAAACGCGCGAGGCGGTGCTCGCCGATCTCGATATCGTCTGGCGCGAGATGGCGGTCGAGCGGCCGCCGGAGGACAATGCCGCCGAAACCGTGCTCGCGGTTCTCGTACGCGCCAGGCGGCCCTGACGGCGCCAGGCATTTCCCTGTTGAAATCCAAAGAAAAAGGCGCCCGCGGGCGCCT
>PAPH01000060.1 GCA_002709005.1 Hyphomicrobiales bacterium
AGCGGGATGATGATGATGAAGCTCGCGACGAAGACGAGCACGAACAACAGCAGAATGACCACGGTCGCCGCAAGCCGGCTCAGGCCGATCCTTTGCAGCCTGTCGGCCACCGGATCGAGGAAATAGCCCAGCGCCATGCCGGCGACGAAGGGCAGCAGGATCGACGAGAAGATGTAGAGAAAGAGCGCGAATACCGCGAGCGCGATGAGCCAGAAGAAAATCTGGCGGCGCAGAGCCGCGCGATCGATATGAGTGGTCATGCCGCCCTCGCTTTCCGCCCGTCGGGGAGTACCCCGGCGCCCGCCCACCGCCCGGACCGTTTCACCTCAAGGTGCGAGCGGATGGCTTCGACGGGCCGCCGAGTTCATGTACGCGTTTCGCTTTTGCCGGTTCCGCCAATATCGACATTGCGCTAGCCGGTCTCGGCCATGTGCCGCATCCATGTCCTGAGATAGGCTGCGGCGGAAGCGATGGTCAAGCCCGCCGCCGCCAATCCCAGCCAGAAAACACCGGCCGAAAGCTCGGCGAACCCGGCGAGATGCGCCAGCGCCACGGTAACGAGCAGGATCTGCACCGTCGTCGTCAGCTTGGAGACGAAAAGCGGGCGCACCGGGACGGGACGGCCGATCAGATGCGAGGTGAGAACCGCGCCGACGATGAGCACATCCCGTGAGACGACAAGAAGGACCAGCCAGACCGGAATGGCGCCGACATAGCCAAGGGTGATAAAGCCGCTGATCAGGAGCAGCTTGTCGGCGACCGGATCGAGATAGGCGCCGAGCTCGCTGACCTGACCGAAGCGGCGCGCGAGATAGCCGTCGATGGCGTCCGACAAGCCTGCAACCAGAAAGACGGCGAAGGCCCATCCTGTCGTGCCCTGCAACATCGCCAGGATGAAGACCGGGACCAGGATCACCCGCCCTATTGTGATGAAGTTCGGCCAAGTCATCGACGTGAACCATGCCTTCCCGATTTAATTCTTCGTTTCCCGCCCACCCATAAGCAGCAGATCGGCAATAACCGCCGTCTTTGCAAGTGCGGCGACAATTTCGCGGCGACGGCGGATGTGGAAACAGGAGGCTGGAGGGAATAGCCGCTTGCGCCCGTCCCGGCAAAATGCGATTTGCGCGGACAGATGGAACCGCCCCGCTTCCCGGGCTTTCGACGGGCGGAGATCGCGCAAGAAAGGTGCCGGCGGATGAGCAGCAAGGGCAATGGCCTGACCTACAGCGATGCTGGGGTCGATATCGACGCGGGCAACGAAATGGTCAACCGGATCAAGCCGCTGGTCAAATCGACCCGCCGGCCGGGTGCGGATGGCGAGATCGGCGGCTTCGGCGGCCTGTTCGACCTCAAGGCCGCGGGCTTCACCGATCCGGTACTGGTCGCTGCCAATGACGGCGTCGGCACCAAGCTGAAAGTTGCGATCGAGGCCGGCAAGCACGACACGGTCGGTGTCGATCTGGTGGCCATGTGCGTCAACGATCTGGTGGTCCAGGGCGCAGAGCCTCTCTTCTTTCTCGACTATTTCGCCACCGGGAAACTCGATCCGGCGCAGGGCGAGGATATCGTCGGCGGCATCGCCGAGGGGTGCCGTCAGGCAGGCTGCGCGTTGATCGGCGGCGAGACGGCCGAAATGCCGGGCATGTATTCGGACGGCGACTACGATCTCGCGGGTTTCGCTGTGGGCGCGGCCGAACGCGGACAGTTGCTGCCGTCGGGCGACCTCGCCGAGGGCGACATCATTCTGGGTCTTGCATCCTCCGGCGTTCATTCCAACGGCTATTCGCTTGTTCGCAAGATCGTCGGCCTCTCCGGGCTCGACTATGCCGACAAAGCGCCGTTCGCCGCGGACATGACACTTGCTGAGGCGCTGCTCGCACCGACCAAAATCTACGTCAAGCCGCTGCTCGCGGCGATACGGGAGACGAACGCAATCAAGGCGCTCGCTCATATCACCGGCGGCGGCTTCCCCGAAAACATCCCCCGCGTGCTGCCCGAAGGACTGTCCGCGGAGATCGATCTAAACGCCGTCAAGGCGCCGGCCGTGTTCGGCTGGCTTGCCAGGACGGGGGGCGTGGAACCGAAGGAGATGCTGCGCACCTTCAATTGCGGTGTCGGCATGATCGTCGTGGTCGCGGAAGAAAACGCCGCGCGGGTGTCGGAGATCCTGGCCAACGAAGGCGAAAGCGTCGTCCGCCTCGGCCGGATCGGGAGCCGCGAGGCCGGAGCGCCTGGCGTCAATTATTCGGGGACATTGAGCCTGTGAGCGAGAACGACACCCCTTCCCCCCCGAAAAAGCCGCGCCGCAAGGTGGCGGTGATGATTTCCGGCCGCGGCTCCAATCTCGGCGCGCTGATCGCAGCCGCCATGAAGCCCGATTACCCTGCGCAGATCGTTGCCGTGTTCTCAGACAAGGCCGATGCGGTCGGGCTCGAGCGGGCGGCGAGCTTCGACATTCCCGGCCACGCCATCGCACGCAAGGACTTCGAATCCCGCGAGGCCCACGAAGCGGCAATGATGGAGGCGGTTGCGGAAACGGGCGCCGAATTCATCTGTCTCGCCGGCTACATGCGCATCCTCTCTGCGGACTTCGTACAGCGCTGGAAGGGCCGGATGATCAATATCCACCCTTCGCTGCTGCCTTCCTTCCCCGGCCTCGACACCCATCACCGGGCGCTTGCCGCCGGCTGCCGCATCCACGGCGCGAGCGTACACTTCGTCACCGAGGACATGGACGACGGCCCGATCATCGCGCAGGCGGCCGTGCCGGTGCTGAACGAGGATACCGCCGACACGCTCGCCGAGCGCGTTCTCAAGGCCGAGCACAAGCTCTACCCGGAGGCCCTGGCCCTGCTCGCCCGCGGCGAGGTGCGCATGAGCGGCGACGGAATGTCGTCGGCTTCCGGAACCGGCCGGTTCTCCACCGAAGACGAGATGCTGATCGTCACCGGCTGAACATGGCCTGTGGCGGAAAAGCCTGCCGTCTTGCTTGAAAGCGCGCAGGCGACCCTCTAATCTCACCCCATCGACTGAGTGGCAACTAGGGTTCCGGACGGCAGCGCCGTCGCTGGACCGAGCGTTGCAGAAACCGTGGCGTTTCACGGCTGCACCCGAGGGGCAAAATCCCAGAGGCGGAGATGTCGAGATCAACCAGCGCCGTTGGCGCGAAAGGAGGTCTCGATGGCACTTGCCTCGCTGCTGCTTGTCGTTCTTGCATCACTCATACATGCGAGCTGGAACCTGCTCGCCAAACGGGCCGCATCGGTCGGCCCGGTATTCGTCTTCGCCTACAACATTGTCGCCTGCGTGGCCTACGCCCCCTGGGTCATCTATCTTCTGGCGACCGGCAAGGGAACCGGCTGGACATGGGCCGCTATCGGTTTCGTCGTCGCCAGCGGGGTGATCCATCTTGCCTACAGTCTCTGTCTGCAACGGGGATATCAGAAGGCCGATCTCTCCGTCGTCTACCCCGTCGCCCGCGGTTCCGCCCCGATGCTCTCGACATTCGCCGCCTTCCTCGTCCTCGGGGAAACGCCCACCGGCCCGGGTCTTTTCGGCCTGCTGCTGGTGGTCATTGGGATCGGCCTCATCGCCACGCAGGGCGATCTTCGCGCCTTTCAGCGTCCCGACGGGCGACCGGGCGTTGGCTGGGGGACGGCGACGGGCGGACTTATCGCGACCTACACGGTCATAGATGCCTATGCGGTCAAGGCGCTCGGCATCGCGCCGGTCGTGCTCGACTGGTTTTCAAACCTGCTGCGCTTTCTTCTGCTGGCCCCGCTGGTCATTTCGAATCCGCGGCGTTCGATACGAGCGATGCGAGGCTATTGGGGCATCGCCCTCGGCGTCGGCCTGCTCTCGCCGCTCTCCTACATCCTCGTTCTGGCAGCGCTGACTTCGGGAGCCCCGTTGAGCCTCGTCGCACCGATGCGGGAGATGTCGATGATGGTCGGAGCGCTTCTGGGCATGCTGATCCTGCGGGAGAAGGTCGGCCCTTGGCGACTTGGCGGATGCGGCGTGCTGATCGCCGGCGTCATCCTTCTTTCGACCGCATAGACAAAAAAAGCGCCTGCCGGTTACGGGATTGTCCGGCAGGCGCTCAAGCATTTTCCAGGGGGCTGGAAAATGCAGATTTAAATTGGAGTTTACTGGGCGGTGATGGTGGTCATCACCAGCTTGCCGTCGACCTTGACCGGGCCGTCTTCCTTGGCGCCGAGGGTGTATTCGAATTCACCCTCCTTCATGCCGCCTTCCTCGCCGTGCACCATCAGCATCAGCATGTCGCCGGAGGCCACGTCTTCGTCGAGTTCGGCGGCTACATCGGTGTTCTCGCCCTTCTTGATCCAGGCATGACCGACGACCGGGCCGGGCTTCATGTTCGCATCGGTGCGGTGAACGACGAGCCAGCCATCCTGCGCGGTCATGATGGACGAGGCGGTCACGCTGCCGCCGGAGACGTCCTGATCGGAGCCGGAAATGGAATATTCATCCATGGCGTGGGCCATGCCGAGCGAAGCTGCGAATGCGGCAGCGGTCAGAACGGAAGTGCGGATAAAAGTCATAATACGTCTCCTCTGTGTTTTGATCACATGGCGGAAGACGAGAGGGGTCGCGGGAAAGTTTCACCGGCTGCCAAAAAAAATGAAAGGGCCCGGACAGGCGGGGTGTCCGGGCCTTTTCGCGCTCGTGTGAGGATCAGACGAGTTCAGGGGTGATCGACAGCGTGCCGGAGGTGGCGTGCGAATAGGGGCAGACCTTGTGCCCACCGGCGATCAGGTCTTCTGCGACGTCCTTTTCGACACCCGGCAGGTCAACCTTGATCTTCACGTCGAGACCGAAGCCGACATCCTCGCGCGGACCGATGCCGACCGAGACGGTCACCTTGGCATCATCCGGCACCTTGACCTTCTGCTGGCCCGCGTAAAAGCGCATCGCGCCCATGAAGCAGGCGGCATAGCCGGCGGCGAAGAGCTGTTCGGGGTTGGCGCCGTTGCCGGAGCCGCCCATTTCCTTGGGAACCGCGAGATCGAGATCGATGGTACCGTCCTCTGTGCGGGTATGGCCGTCACGGCCTCCCCCGGTGGCGGTGGCACTGGCGGTGTAGGCGATCTTGGTCGGCATGACATTCTCCTTGTTTGCGATTTAATCGTGCACGATATATATTGGCGACGAAACGACCGGTCAAGCCTTGCGGCTCGATCGCGCGCGATTTAATTTCGGCGCAGGAGTACAACGCGATGTCAGATGAAAAGTTGCCCGAACGATTCCGGCCCTCACCCGAATCGATGATCTGCTTCGATCTCTACGCCACCCATCACGCTGTCGGGCAGGTGTACCAGCCGCTGCTTGCCGAGCTTGGACTGACCTATCCGCAATATCTCGTCCTCGTGACCCTGTGGACCGGCGACGGGATGACGGTCGGCGCGCTCGGCGGACGTCTCAACCTCGAATCCTCGACATTGACGCCCCTGGTCAAGCGTCTGGAAAAGAACGGCCTCCTGCGCCGCGAGCGGGACAAGGCGGACGAGCGGAAAGTACGGGTTCACCTGACCGAGACGGGTCGCGAGATGGAGACACGCGCCAGCCATATTCCGGGCTGTATCGCCGAAGCTTTCGGGCTGCCGATGCCGGAACTCAAGAATCTGCACGACATTTTGCTGCGCGTACGCGAGTCGCTCAAGGCAAGCGTAGAGGCAGACTAACCCGTATCAGGGTTCCGCCTTCCCCAAATCCGACGCGTCCATCCGCTCACCGGCTGTAACCGCCCGGCAGATCAGCCGGCCTTGCGCATCCAGACACGCGTGTCGTGGAAGGCGGCACCGCCGAACGGAGCGATGGCGTCGGCACCTGTCAGCACGTTGATCCCCTCGCCGCGCTCGTGCGCCTTGTTGGGCCAGATGCCCTCGGCGATCACCGTGCCGCGCTTGGATTCCCTGGTGACCTTCGCGTGCAGCACCACTTCGCCGCGCCCGTTGCCGATCTCGACGCGATCACCAGAAACCAAGCCTGCCGCCTCGGCATCCTCGGGATGGATCATCAGTTCAGGCCGCCCTTCCCGCTTGCGGGAGCCAGGTGTCTCCGTGAACGTCGAATTGAGGAACTGCCGCGCCGGCGACGTGGCAAGCCTGAAGGGATGCCCTTCATCGGCGGCCTCGATCAGTTCGACGTGATCCGGGAATTCCGGCAGCCGGTCGTAGGGGCCCTGCAGGCCCATCGTCTCGGGCGGGCGGGTCGCGGTCCGCTGACCGCGCCAATCCGGCTTGAAGCGGTACTTGCCATCCGGATGACCGAAGCCGTTGAGGAAGTGGGACGTTTCGAAATCCGGCTGCACGTCGGCCCAGCGCTGTTCGGCGAAGGTCTCGAAATTCCCCAGGCCGCGCAGTTCCAGCATACGATCGATATGCTGGCGGGCAGTCAACCCGAACCCCTCGCGGTCGGCAATACCCAGGCGCTTTGCCAGCTCCTCGATCACATAAAGGTTCTCACGCGGGCCTTCCGGCGGATCGATGAGCTTGGGACCGAGCAGGATGTGCTGATTGCCGCCGCCGCGATAGATGTCGTCATGCTCGAGGAACATGGTGGCGGGCAGCACGACATCGGCGAGTTCCGCCGTCTCGGTCATGAACTGCTCGTGCACGCAGGTGAAAAGATCGTCACGCAGGAAGCCCTGCTTCACCAGCCGCTGCTCCGGTGCGATGTTCACCGGATTGGTGTTCTGGATCAGCATGGCGGTGACCGGAGGTCCGCCATAGAGCGCTGCGGCATCGCCAGTCAGCACGCGGCCCACCTGCGACTGGTCGAGACTGCGCACCGTCTTGTCCTCGTAGCCGAGGCCCTCGACGAGCACCTTGTCGATATTGAAGATCCCGCCATTGGTGTGGAACGCGCCACCGCCCTCATACTGCCAGGCACCGGTGACGGAGGCGACAGAAAGGGCTGCGTGCATGTTGGCGGTGCCGTTGCGCGAGCGCGTGAAACCGTAGCCGAGCCGGAAATAGCTGCGTCTGGTCCGGCCGACGAGCGCGGCGAAAGCCTCGATGTCCTCGACGGAAAGACCGGTGATCGCCGCCGCCCATTCGGGCGTCCGCGTCTTCAGATGCGCTTCGAGCCCGCGCGGGTCGTCGGTGTATTTCTCCAGATAGGGCCAGTCGGCATAGCCGTCGCGGAAGGCCACATGCATGACGGCGCAGGCCAGCGCTCCATCGGTGCCGGGCTTGAGCACCAGCGCCAGGTCGGCCTGCTTCATCGTCGGCGTCTCATAGACGTCGATGACGACGATCTTCGCGCCGCGCTCCTTGCGGGCGCGGATGGCGTGCGTCATCACGTTGACCTGGGTGGAAACGGCGTTGGTGCCCCAGATCACCACACAGTCGGATTTCGCCATCTCGCGCGGATCGGGACCGCGCAGCGCGCCGGTCCCCATCGCCACGCCGGTCCAGGCGGCGTTGACGCAGATGGTGCCGAAGAAACCGGAATAGCGTTTGGCATGGCGCAGGCGATGAATGGAGTCGCGCTGCACCAGCCCCATCGTGCCGGCATATTGATAGGGCCAGACTGTCTCGGCGCCGTATTTCTGCTCTGCAGCGACGAATTTTTCGGCGACGAGGTCAAGCGCAGCTTCCCAGCTCGCTTCCTTCCACTGGCCGTCGCCACGCGCGCCAGACCGGATGAGCGGCTTCATCAGGCGGTCGGGATGGTGGACCCGTTCGGAATAGCGCGCAACCTTCGCGCAGATGACGCCGGCGGTATAGGAATTGTCCGGGGCGCCGCGCACGCGGCCGATCCGGCCGGGCCCGAGAAGTTCGACATCGAGCGCGCAGGTGGACGGACAGTCGTGCGGACAGGCCGTGTGGCCGATCCGGACCTCGGAAGCCTGCTTGGCGGAGAGGATGGGGCTCGCTTCATTCATGGTTTCCCTATATGGGAAAGGCGCGCGTACCGCCAGTTGTGCCGGTGAGCTGAATTTCCTCTTTTTGCGCCCTCAGGCAGGCAATTTTTCCATGAACTACCGCCACGTCTTCCATGCCGGAAATTTCGCCGACGTCCTCAAGCATGCGATCGTCGCAGCGATCGTGACCTATCTGCAGAAGAAGGACACCGCCTTTCGGGTGATCGACACCCATGCCGGCCTCGGCGCCTACCAGCTCGGTTCGGAGGAGGCGCAAAAGACCGGCGAATGGAAGACCGGGATCGGCCGCATCGCCGCTGCCGAAATGTCGGATGAGCTGCGCGCCTTCCTGGCGCCCTGGCTTGGCGCCGTGGCTGAGGTCAATGGCGGGTCGCTTCTGCCGCTCGAACGCTATCCCGGCTCGCCCCTCCTCGTCCGCGCGCTTTTGCGCAAGCAGGACAGGCTTTCGGCGATCGAGCTCCATCCGGCGGATGCAGCCAAGCTTTCGAAACTGTTTGCGGGCGACCATCAGGTGCGGGTCACCGAGCTCGACGGCTGGCTGGCGCTCGGCGCGCACCTTCCGCCAAAAGAGAAGCGGGGTCTGGTGCTCGTCGATCCGCCGTTCGAAAAAGAGGGCGAATTCGACCGGCTCATCGAGGGTCTGGACCGGGCGACGAAGCGTTTTCCCGGCGGCAGCTATTGTCTCTGGTACCCGCTCAAGGCGGACACGGATACGGCAGGCTTTCACGACAAGCTCAAGCAGCTCGGGCGGCCGCGCACGCTGGTCGCCGAATTGTGGGTGCGCGATCCGGCAACGGAAAAGGGACTGAACGGCTCCGGGATGATCGTCGTCAACCCACCGTTCACCCTTGCGGACAACTTGCGGAAAACCCTGCCGGAGCTGACAGAAATCCTGGCTCAGGACGGCCAAGCTGGCTTCCGGGTCGAAACCCTTGTGGGCGAATGAGACGGGCGCCGGCGGCGCTGCTTACGGCAACCAAAATCACGCCATTGCGTCGTAAAGCCTTTTTTGAACCAATCCGCGTTCCTATGTTGCGAAATACGAATTTCGTCGAGCGCACACGCGCGGGTGGACTATTCCCGGCTTCCCGGGACAGACAGACATTGGAATGAATATGGGCCAGTCCGAAATCGGTTGGGAGCTGTGGCGGAGCTTTCTGGCTGTGATGAACGAACGTTCCCTCTCCGGAGCCGCCCGCAGCCTCGGCGTTTCCCAGCCGACGATCGGCCGCCATATCGATCAGCTCGAGACGGCGCTCGGCGTCGGCCTGTTCACCCGCGCGCAGAACGGATTGACGCCGACGGATCTCGCTCAGGCCCTCGAACCGCAAGCCCAGGGCATGGCGGCGTCCGCCGCCGCACTGACCCGCACCGCTTCCGCCGATTCCAGTTCGGAAGACGGCATGGTGCGCATCTCCGCGACTGAGATCATGTCGAGCGAGATATTGCCGCTCATCTTCGCGCCTCTCCTTCGCGAGCACACAGGCCTTCAGATCGAGGTCGATGCCTCGAACCGGACCGTCGATCTCCTGCGCCGCGATGCGGATATCGCAATCCGCATGCAGCGCCCGGAACAGGGTGCGCTTCTCGCCCGCCGGCTCGGAACGCTGCGTCTGGGCCTGTTCGCCTCGCGGTCCTATTTCGGCAACCGAAAGCCGCCTGAAAAACCCGCCGAGCTTGCGCAACACCGGATCATCGGCCCCGACAGGGATCCGCTCTACCGCAGCAGGTTTCTCACAGCCGTGCCGGAAATCGCCCCGGAGATCTTCACCTACCGCAGCGACAGCCACATCACCCAGCTCGCCGCGCTGCGCGCCGGCATCGGTATCGGCATCTGCCAGATGTGGATCGCCGAGAAGGAGGCCGACCTCATTCCGGTTTTGCCGGAAGCGGTCCATTTCGAAGTCGAGGTCTGGCTGACGATGCACGAGGATCTGCGCCACAGCCGACGCATCAAGATGGTCTACGACCATATCGCCGAATGCCTGCCCGAATATCTGACCTGACCTTCACGCTCCTCGTCCCGTTTGCCGCTTGACCTTTCACACCGCCCTGCCCATCTTTTCCGCAATTGCTGAATCGCCTTTGGCGGAGCGGGTTGGAGGGTTGGACAGGTGTTGACGACGATGGGAATACTATCGAAGCGGGTTGCCCCGCTGGTTGCAATGGCAGCGCTCGCCATGAGCTTCGCCGGGACCGCGGCGATCACGCCGGCCAAGGCCTTTACCGGTACAAGCGCCGCTTCCTGTTCCGAACAGGGCGTTCTCGACTACGTGGCCCGACGCTTTGTATGGACCGATGAACACGTGATCCAGCGCGGCCTGCGGATCGAGAACATCACCCACACCCACGAAAACAAGTACGAGCCGACCACCGACACCCATCTGATCGGCCGTCGTTACTGCCACGCAACCGCGTGGATGAACGACGGGACCAAGCGACAGATGTGGTATCTGATCGAGGAAGGCATGGGCTTTGCGGGCGTCGGCAACAATGTCGAGTTCTGCATTTCCGGCCTCGACCCGTGGCATGTCTACGGAGCCTGGTGCCGCTCGGTACGCTGATCCTTGGACATTCCGAGCCGAAAGGCGGCACTTGTTCCACTGCTTTTGGCAGCATCCCTTCTAGCCGCCTGTTCCGAGAGCGAGACGCCGGCCCACGACGAAGCCGCCGGCAAGGTTGTTTCACCGCCCTCCTCCGTTGCGGACGATCTTCCGCAAGGGTCCGGTTTCGATTTTTATGTGCTGGCCCTTTCCTGGTCGCCGACCTACTGCCTGAATGAGGGCCGCGGTCGCAACGATCGCACGCAGTGCGGCGGCGACAAGGCCCATGGCTTCATCGTTCATGGTCTCTGGCCGCAGTTCGACAACGGCTATCCGGAATATTGCCCGACACGGGAAAGCGACCGAGTTCCCGACAAGCTCGGACGTTCGGTGATGGATCTGACCCCGAGCATGGGGCTGATCGGGCATATGTGGCGCAAGCACGGAAGCTGTTCGGGACTGACCCAGAACGACTATTTCGAGGTCATGCGCAGCGCCCGCGGAAGGGTCACTGTTCCCGATGGCTTCAGCGGTGGCACCGGATCTCGCTCGGTCTCGCCGAATCAGGTCGAAACCCTTTTCATCGAAAGCAATCCGGGGCTCTCATCAGACGCCATCGCAACGGCGTGTTCGAACGGACAGTTGCGGGAGGTGCGCATCTGCCTTACGAAAAGCCTCTCCTTCCGCTCCTGCCCCCAGGTCGACCGATCGGGATGCAGGGCGGGTTCGATCTTGGTCCCGCCTCCCGGCTGACCAGGCTCTTTTCCGCCCCTCTGCCGGGATACATCAGTCCGGCCCTCCGCCAATCAAGGATATCTGGATGAAGCTTCTCTATTCCTCCGCCTCTCCCTATTCAGCCAAGGTACGCATGGCTGCCGCCGTTACCGGCGTCGCCATCGAATCCAAGCCGGTTTCCACGGCAGACGAACCGGCGGACCTGATCGACAACAATCCACTGGGCAAGATCCCGACGTTGATTACCGACGAGGGCCTGACCGTATTCGACAGCCGGGCCATCATGGGCTTTCTCGACCGCACAGGATCGCAGCGCATCTACCCGCGCAACGCCGAAAAGCGCACGGAGACGGACGTGCTCGAAGCGCTGTGCGACGGTATCTGCGACGCGCTGTTGTTGTGCGTCTACGAAAAGCGCTACCGCACCGAAGAGACATTTCACCAGCCATGGGTCGACTTGCAGTGGCGCAAGGTGTTGCGCGGTCTCGACTCGCTGGAAACGCGTATTCCGCGCATGGGAAAATCGCCATCCGCAGTGCATCTGGCGATCGCCGCGCTGGTCGGCTATCTGGCGCTGAGGTTCGACGGAAAATGGGAACGTGGCCACCCCAAGCTCAAGGCGTTCGCGAAGAAATTCTCCGCCAATTATCCTGGCGTGGCAGAGCTGATGCCCTCGGCCTGAGGCCCAGACAGACAGAAGACGAGAAAAGGCCCGGGACGAACCCGGGCCTTTTTATTTTCCGGCAAGGGAGGAGTTTTGCCGGACCGACGTTGAAAACGTCAGAACTTGAGGCCGATACCGGCGCGGACCGAATGGGTATCGAAGCCCGACGAGACGGTGGTGCCGCCGTAGGTAAAGTCTTCGGACCCGTAATCGGTGTAGCGATATTCGACACGCGCGGTGACGTTCTCGGTGAGGAAGGTTTCCACACCAGCGCCGACCGTGTAGCCGACCATCGTGTTGTCGTCAGAGGCGCCGCCGCCGGGGGCGGTGACTTCCAGGCTGGTGGCTGCGACACCGGCCGTACCGTAGACCAGGAACGGGTTCATGTCGTAACCGAAGCGGGCACGGAGCGAACCTTCGGCGCCCTGTTCAGCCCTGGTACCGACAGCGGAAAGGCCGTCAGCACCGGAGTAGCCAACATCGGCTTCCACACCGGCAACGAAATTGTCGAACTGCCAGTTGTAACCGCCGTACACACCACCGGCCCAGCCGTTGGTGTCGGAGGCCACGCCATCGGCATCACCCCAGTTGTAGCCGCCGTAGATACCGGCATAACCGCCGGCCCAGAGATAGGCGGGCGCGGTTTCGATAGCGACGGGCGGCGCAGGCGGCGCTTCGACGATGGCATCGGCGGCACGTGCCTGAAGCGACAGCGGCAGGGTCATGGCCGTCGCAGCGAGGGCCAGCGTGATCTTGCGCATAGAGGATCTCCTTGTTCGCACTCCCGTCATAACGAACGGCAACGCATGTTGTTCCGCACCCCGGCGAGATTACTGACAAAGGTGCCCGGGGCATGAATGAGGCAAGAAAAGGCCCGGCACGAAACCGGGCCTTCAAACTCTCCGGCCATGGGAGGAATTAGCCGGAATTGACGTGCCCGGACGTCAGAACTTCAGGCCGATACCGGCGCGGACCGAGTGATCGTCATAGCCCGACGAGACGGTGCCGAGACCCAGGTTGAAGTCTTCCGAACCGTAATCGGTGTAGCGATATTCGACACGTGCGGTGACGTTTTCGGTGAGGAAGGTTTCCACACCGGCACCGACAGTGTAGCCGACCATCGTGTTGTCGTCAGAGCCTACGCCATCGGACATTTCGAGGTTGGTCGCTGCAACACCGGCCGTACCGTAGACCAGGAACGGGTTCATGTCGTAACCGATACGGGCACGAAGCGAACCTTCGACACCCTGTTCGGTGGTGAAGCCCGGCGAGGAACCGTCTGCGCCCGAATAACCGACGTCGGCTTCGACACCGGCGACGAAGTTGTCGAACTGCCAGTTGTAACCGCCGTAGATGCCGCCGTTCCAGCCGTCATTGTCCGACGTAACCTCGGTTTCGCCCCACTTGTAGCCGCCATAGACACCGGCGTAGCCACCGGCCCAAAGGTAGGCGGGTGCGGTTGCGACGTCAGCGACCGGCGGTGCGGGCGGTGCTTCGGCGATGGCATCGGCGGCACGCGCCTGAAGCGACAGCGGCAGCGCCATTGCGGTGGCGGCGAGGGCCAGCGTGATCTTGCGCATGAATAAAACTCCTTGTTTGCACTCCCGTCCCTAGGACGGCCAGGCAGGTTTTTCCCCGCCCTGGGCAGAATATCTGGACCTCGAATGCGGCGGCGAATGAGCGGGAATGTGACAAGACGGCGGCACAAAGAAGACTGATTGTGACGTTGCTGAAATGTCACATAGTTGACACCTCCTTGCGCCACAGGGCTTTGCGCCCTCCAGTTTGCATCCGAGGGGGGCCGTCCTATATGTGGTGCGAGACTTCACGCCCATCCCCGCTTGCCGCGAGACAAAGTTTTTCAATGCTCAGTTATGTGATGCTCATCGCCGGAATGGCGCTTCTGATGTGTGCGGGGGATTATCTCGTCAGGGGATCCGTGGGGCTTGCCGCACGGTTTCAGATCAATCCGCTCCTCATCGGCCTGACGGTGGTCGCCTTCGGCACGTCCGCACCGGAACTCTTCGTATCGCTGCAGGCCGCCTGGGACGGAGTTTCGGGCATCGCGATCGGCAATGTGGTCGGCTCCAACATTGCAAATGTGCTTCTGGTGCTCGGCGCGCCGGCGCTTCTGGCCGCACTGCACTGTTCAGAGCGCGGTATCGGCATCTCGCTGGGTGTGATGTTGCTGCTGTCGGTCCTGCTGATGTCCTTCATGGCGACCGGAACTTTGTCGCGGGGAGAAGGCGCTGTACTTCTTCTGGTGATGGCCGGCTATCTCGGCTGGCAGATTCGCCGCGCGGTCAAGGATCCGGCTCACGCCTGCGAAGGCCACGAGGACGAAGATATCGCGGCGGCCGATACGCCTGGCAAGATCGGCCTCTTTATCTTGCTGGGCCTGATCGGCCTGCCGCTCGGCGCCTGGCTGACAGTTGCCGGAGCCTCGGAAATCGCCCGCATGTTCGGCGCCTCGGAAACCGCGATCGGGCTGACTGTCGTCGCCATCGGGACCTCGCTGCCGGAGCTCGTGACATCGGTGATGGCCGCCTGGCGCAAGTCCGGCGCGGTGGCGATCGGCAATGTGGTCGGATCGAACATCTTCAATATCGGCTTCATCCTCGGGCTCACCAGCCTGGTGCTGCCACTTCAGGTCGACGAGCGTGTTATTCATGTCGACATGTGGGTCATGCTGGCGACTTCGGCGCTGGTCGTGGCTCTCGCGCACTGGAACCGCCCGATCGGCAAGATTGGTGGCCTTGCCATGCTCGCAGCCTTCGCGCTGTATATCGTGACGGTATTCTGAGCCGTCGAATCGGCTGAAAACGGAGCAACCGTGGTCACGGAAGAGACATCGAAAATCGTATTGGTGACGGGCGCCGGCAAACGCATCGGCCGCGCCATCGCGCTCGATCTCGCGGTGCACGGGTTCGTGATCGCCGTTCATGCCAACAATTCGAAGAACGAGGCGGAGGAAACCGCCTCGATCATCCGCGATGCCGGCGGCAAGGCTGAAGTGTTTCTCGGCGATCTGACCGATCCCGCGGTGCCGGACAGGCTGATTGCCGCAATCAAGAAGAAATTCGGCCCACCGCGCATTCTCGTCAACAACGCCTCGATCTTCGAGGCCGATACCGCGGACACGTTCGATCCCGAACTCTTCGATCACCACATGGCCCTGCATGTGAAGGCGCCGGCGCTTCTGGCCGCCGCCATGGCCAAGGCGCTCCCTGACGAAACGGACGGGCTCGTCGTCAACATGGTCGACCAGCGCGTGAAGCGGCTGACGCCCAACTTCTTTTCCTACACGCTGTCGAAATCGGCGCTGTGGACGGCCACGCGCACGATGGCACTCGCCTTTGCGCCGACAATCCGGGTCAACGCTATCGGTCCCGGCCCGACGATCAAGAGTTCGCGCCAGAGCGACGCGGAATTCGCCCGCCAGGTCGATGCGCTTGCGCTGGAACATGGGCCCGAGCTCGGCGAATTCGGCGCGACAATCCGCTATTTCTGGGAGAACAAGTCGATCACCGGGCAGATGATCGCGCTCGACGGCGGCCAGCATCTGGCCTGGGAGACGCCCGACGTCACCGGGGTGAACGAATGAGCGCCCCCGCCTCCCCGCGCCGCGAACGCAATGGCTCCGCCGACAAGGGCGGCGTGATTTACGACGAAACAGAAAACGACGATGACGAGCAGGACGAGGCTATCGCCCCCTCCGATACCGCCGCCAATGCGCTTCTCTCCTCCATCGAATGGAACGAGAGCCCGGTCGTCAATCCCGGTCTGAAGGGCGCCGAGGTCATCCAGGCCTTCGTCAAGCATCTGCCCAACCAGCCCGGCGTCTACCGGATGATGAACGGCGACGGCGACGTCCTTTATGTCGGCAAGGCGAGGTCGCTGAAAAAGCGGGTGACGAACTACGCGCAGGGGCGCGGACATTCCAACCGCATCACCCGGATGATCCGGGAGACGGCGAACATGGAGTTCGTCACCACCCGCACGGAAACCGAGGCGCTGCTGCTCGAGGCCAACCTCATCAAGCGGCTGAAGCCGCGCTTCAACGTGTTGATGCGCGACGACAAGTCGTTTCCCTATATCCTGATCACCGGTAATCACGAGGCGCCGGCGATCTACAAGCATCGCGGCGCGCGGGCGCGCAAGGGCGACTATTTCGGGCCCTTTGCATCGGCCGGCGCCGTCGGCCGGACGATCAATGCGCTGCAGCGGGCATTCCTGCTCCGCACCTGCACGGATTCGGTCTATGACAGCCGCACGCGGCCCTGCCTCCTCTACCAGATCAAGCGCTGCTCCGGCCCATGCACCGGCGAGATCTCGCCCGGGGACTATGCCGGGCTCGTCGACGAGGCGAAGGGGTTTCTGTCAGGCCGCAGCCAGACGGTGAAGGCGCATCTCGCAGAAGCCATGCAAGCGGCTTCGGAGGATCTCGATTTCGAGCGGGCGGCCGTCTATCGCGACCGTCTCTCCGCGCTGTCGCATGTGCAGAGCCATCAGGGCATCAATCCGCGCACCGTCGAGGAAGCCGATATTTTCGCCATACACGTCGATGGCGGGCTGGCCTGCATCCAGGTCTTCTTCTTCCGCACCGGGCAGAACTGGGGCAACCGCGCCTATTTCCCGCGCGCCGATGCGTCCATGGAGCCGGGCGAAATTCTCGGCGCCTTCATCGGGCAGTTCTACGATGACAAGCCGGTGCCGAAGCAGATCCTGATCTCCGCCGATTTCGAGGACCGGGCCCTGCTCGCCGAGGCCCTGTCGACACGCGCCGGCTACAAGGTCACGGTGAGCCAGCCGCAACGCGGCGAAAAGCGCGAGCTCGTCGACGACGTTCTCTCCAACGCGCGCGAGGCACATGGCCGGCATCTGGCCGAAACCGCCTCGCAGGCGCGGCTGCTCAAGGGGCTCGCCGAGACCTTCGGGCTCAAGAAGGTGCCGCGCCGCATCGAGGTCTACGACAACTCCCACATCATGGGCACCAATGCGGTTGGCGGCATGATCGTCGCCGGCCCCGAAGGTTTCGTGAAGAACCAGTACCGCAAGTTCAACATCCGCTCGGAAGACATCACCCCGGGGGACGATTTCGGGATGATGCGCGAGGTCATGCAGCGGCGTTTCTCGCGGCTTCTCAAGGACCATGCGGAGGACATGCCGAAGCCGGCGAATGAAACGGCGGGGTCAAGCGAGAACGAGGATGTGGGTGACACCCCCTTCCCCGCCTGGCCGGATCTGGTGCTGATCGACGGCGGCCAGGGGCAGATGACGGCAGTGCGCGCCATCCTCGACGAACTCGGCATTCGCGAGAACGTCACCGCGATCGGCATAGCCAAGGGCATGGACCGCGAGGCGGGCCGCGAGCGCTTCTTCATGGACGGTCGCCAGCCCTTCACCCTGCCGCCACGCGATCCGGTGCTCTATTTCATCCAGCGGCTGCGCGACGAGGCGCACCGCTGGGCCATCGGCAGCCACCGGGCGCGGCGCAAGAAGGAGATGGTCAAGAACCCGCTCGACGAGGTGGCCGGGATCGGCCCGACCCGCAAGCGGGCGCTGCTGATGCATTTCGGCACCGCCAAGGCGGTCAGCCGCGCCGGGATCGAGGATCTGCGGGAGGTGGAGGGCATTTCGGCGGCGTTGGCCGAGCAGATCTACAATCATTTCCATGAGGACAAGCGGTAGCTCCCGTCCCCCTGCCCGGCCTTCCTCGGCTGCCCGCCCTTGACGCAAGGGGGGCGGAGGGGTCATCTGGCCATGAAAGAATAAAGCGGTAATTTCCATGGCTTCGCGTGCGCTGAACATCCCGAACCTGCTGACCTACGCCCGGATCCTCGCGGTTCCGCTGATCGTGCTGTGCTTTTTCATCGAAGGGCGGCTGCACGGCTCGGACTCCGCCCGCTGGGTGGCGCTCGTGATCTTCGTCGTGGCCTCGGTGACCGACTTTCTCGACGGCTATCTCGCCCGCATCTGGGATCAGACCTCGAATATCGGCCGCATGCTCGACCCGATCGCCGACAAGCTTCTGGTGGCCTCCATCCTGCTGCTCGTCGCAGCCGACGGCACGATCGCCGGCTGGTCGATCTGGGCGGCGATCATCATCCTGTGCCGCGAGATCCTGGTCTCGGGCCTGCGCGAATATCTCGCCGCGCTCAAGGTCTCCGTGCCGGTGACCAAGATCGCCAAGTGGAAGACCACGGTGCAGATGCTTGCCATCGCCTTCCTGCTGGCAGGCCCCGCCGGCGACAAGGTGCTGCCCTACACCACAGAGGCTGGCATCACCCTGCTCTGGATAGCCGCGATCGTCACCATTTATACCGGATACGACTATTTCCGCGCCGGACTACGGCACGTGATCAACGAGTAGAACACGATGAAACTGATTTATTTCGCCTGGGTACGCGAGCGGATCGGCAAGGCCGACGAAGAGATCGACCTGCCCGAGGGTGTCGCCACCATCCGCGAACTGATCGATTTCCTGAAGACGCGCGGCGAGGAATATGAGGCGGCGTTCGAGTTTCCCGAGGTCATCCGCGCGGCCATCGACCATGAGCATGTCGAGCATTCAGAGAAGATCGGCGCCGCGAGAGAGATCGCTCTCTTCCCGCCCATGACGGGGGGCTGAGAATGCCCGCTGCGCCGCTCATCGAGATCCGCGTGCAGGCCGGTGACTTCGACGTCTCCGCCGAGATCGACGCGCTCACGAAGGGCCGCGCGGATATCGGGGGCGTGGCGAGTTTCATCGGGCTGTGCCGCGACGAGGGCGGCGCGCTGTCAGCGCTCGAACTCGAGCATTATCCCGGCATGGCCGAACGGGCGATACGTGCCATCGCCGAGGAGGCGGTCGCCCGCTTCGCGCTGTCGGCCATTCTCGCCGTTCACCGCTACGGCAAGATCGCGCCGGGCGGCAACATCGTCCTGGTGGCCGCGGCCGCGGGCCATCGCCATGCAGCTTTCGAGGGCGCTGAATTCCTGATGGACTACCTCAAGACCGAGGCGCCGTTCTGGAAAAAGGAACACATGGCCGACGGCACGTCCGGAGACTGGGTCTCGGCGAAGGACGCCGACGACAGCGCCCGCGACCGCTGGAAGGGCAGGTCATGAGCGAGATCCATCTGGAGGAAAGCTGGAAACAGGCGCTGATCGGCGAATTCGAGAGCCCCTACATGACGGCCCTCAAGAGCTTTCTGAAAGACGAGTACAAGGCCGGCAAGGCGATCTTTCCCAAGGGTTCGGAATATTTTCGCGCGCTCGACCTCACCCCGCTCGACAACGTCAAGGTCGTCATTCTCGGCCAGGACCCCTATCACGGCGACGGACAGGCGCACGGGCTGTGCTTCTCCGTCCGGCCCGGCGTGCGCGTGCCGCCCTCGCTCGTCAACATCTACAAGGAGATCGAGGACGATCTCGACATCCGTCCGCCGCGGCATGGTTTTCTCGAACATTGGGCCGAACAGGGCGTGCTGCTCTTGAACAGCGTGCTCACCGTCGAACGCGGCCTCGCCGCCTCGCATCAGGGGCGCGGCTGGGAACGTTTTACCGACGCGGTGATCGCCAAGGTCAACGGGCTCGACCATCCGGTCGTCTTCATGCTCTGGGGCTCCTATGCGCAGAAGAAGGCAGCCTTCGTCGACCGGCGGCATCTGGTGCTGAAAGCGCCCCACCCCTCGCCGCTGTCGGCCCATCGCGGCTTCCTCGGCTGCAAGCATTTTTCGAAAGCCAACGCGTTCCTGCAGAAGAACGGGCTTGCACCGATCGATTGGATACTGCCCGAAAAGGTGTGAGGCGGGCGAAACGCACGCTCGGTCGCTTGCTGCCATCCCATGTCACCAGCTATCAGCATCGCCTAATTGGCACTTGCCCCGCCACAGTTACCGGTTATGGCTTTGCCGCCAGTTTCTTTTTTCCGGGAGTGATCCGTGACGCCTATCGATGCAAGCTTCGGCTCGGCGGCGAGCAACCGCAAGGCTATCCTGCTGATGTGCCTCGGCGCGTTGATGCTGGTCATGAACGACACGTCGGCCAAATGGCTGGTCGACCGCTACGATCCGTTCCAGATCACGTTCGTGCGCAGCGTGATCACGATTCCGATGATCATTGCCGTCATCCTGGTCAAGGACGGTTTCAGCGGCCTCGGAACCAAGCGGTTCGCGCCGCACGCCCTGCGCGGGGTGCTGGTTCTGGCCGCCACATTCTGCTTTTTCAACGCGCTGAAGGTTCTTTCGCTCGCCGATGCAACCGCGCTCTTCTTCGCCGCTCCCATCTTCATCACCGCACTTTCAGTGCCGCTGCTCGGGGACAAGGTCGGTCCGCGCCGCTGGTCGGCGGTCCTGGTCGGCTTCATCGGCGTGATGATCATCGTCCAGCCGAGCGCCGAGACGTTCCAGCCCGCATCGCTTTTCGCGGTCGCCACGGCGCTGGTCTACGCCTTCATCATGATCAGCTCGCGATGGCTTCATTCGGGCGACACGATGCGCACGGTGGTCTTCTATCTGAGTGCCGTCCCCGCCGTGTACTCGAGCTTCGTGCTCCTCGGCGACTGGCCGCCCCTGAAGACGGTGGACCTCGCGGTGTTTGTGGCGATGGCAGTTTTCTGGTCGTTTGGCGTAGCGGTGGTGAGCGAGGCCTTCCGGACCGCGCCGGCGGCCGTCGTCGCACCCTTCGACTACAGCGCGCTCATTTGGGCGAGCCTCATCGGCTGGCTCGTCTGGGGCACCATCCCCGATTGGACGACCTATCTCGGCGCCGTCATCATCGCCGCGTCGGGCATCTACATCCTGCTTCGACAGGAAAAGCTCAAGTCATAATCCCGCATGAAAAAACCGGGCCCCTGCGGGCCCGGTTTTCCGATTCAATTCAGCGGCTTCGCGGAGAAAGCCGTGAAACCGATTCAGCCGACGATTTCTGTGCCGGAGAACCAGTAGGCGATTTCCTCGGCGGCGGTTTCCGGCGCATCCGAACCGTGGACCGAGTTCTCGCCGATCGACAGCGCGTGCACCTTGCGGATGGTGCCTTCCTCGGCGTTGGCCGGGTTGGTGGCGCCCATGACTTCGCGGTTCTTGGCGATTGCGTTTTCGCCTTCGAGAACCTGAACGACGGTCGGGCCGGAGGACATGAATTCGGTCAGTTCACCGAAGAAAGGGCGATCCTTGTGCACGGCGTAGAAGCCTTCGGCCTCACGCAGGCTCATCCAGACGCGCTTGGAGGCAACGACGCGCAGGCCGGCATCCTCGAGCATCTTGGTGATCGCGCCGGTCAGGTTGCGCTTGGTCGCATCGGGCTTGATCATCGAAAAGGTACGTTCGATCGCCATGGTTCTCTTCCGTGTGTTGATTGCGGCGCGGTCCGCCGCCGATTGGCTTTGAAAAACCGGGCCGCGAAGGGCTGCCCGGAGTTGGCGCCTCAATAGCCGCCCCACCGCGACAAGACAAGGGGCAAAGGGGTTAGCAAGGGGTCAGACACCTTCGCGGCAACGGCGAGCTCAGGCGGCGGCAGGCACCTTGCGCCCGGCTCCTTCGAAGAGATCGAGGCAGCGTTCGAACCAGGCGCTGACCGGGTCGTCGTCGGCAAGAAGCTTGATCGGCGAGATGACGCGCGCCCATTGCAGCCCGCCAAAGACGATATAGTCGGAAAACAGCGGCGCTTCACCACCGAGGAAGGGATGGAAGGACAGGGTCTGGCGCATCGGCTCGAGGTTGGCCGACAAGGCATCGATCTGCGCGGCGCCTCCGGCGGCAAGCTCTTCGAGGGGCTTGCCGAAACGAACCTCGCGGGTCGAGCGGAAATAGGCTTGGTCCTTTTCGGAGAGCCTGTTGAAGATATCCATGATGATGATCGACCGCAGCGGCACATACATATGCGTAAGGCTCCACCGCTCGACAAAGCGGGCAGCGGCCACGCCGCCGGCCCCGCCGAAGAGCGACGGAGCGTCCGGATAGGTTTCTTCGAGATATTCGGCGATGGCGAAACTGTCGACGATCATCGTGTCGCCGTCCACGAGAAGCGGAACGGTTTTCGTCGCCCCGCCCTCGATTTCCGGGATTGCGGTGAAGGGCGTCGGGCACTCCTCGAAATCGAGGCCCTTGTGGTGAAGCGACATCACCGTCTTCCAGACATGGGGGGAGAAATGCCGGGCAGTATCCGCGCCACACAGCGTGTAGAGTTTGAGGGTCATGGCCTTGCCGCTCCTTGTTGGCAGGTTCCGAAAGGTCGTTCCCGGAGGACCGGCGCGCCGTCAGTTCGTCGCGCCGCACATGCGCAGAAGACCGGGAAGCTCCTGGTCCTCCGAGCAGAGGATGCCGCCCCACTGGTAGCCGACCCGACCGTCGCTCAACACCACGCGGAACCACTCGAAGCCGTTGAACTCGACATGGGAATTCGAATACAGGATCAACGGCATTCCCTCCGGCAGCGACGCGATGTCCGGGTATTCGGTCCCCGGCCCCTCCCTGAGCTTGCCGCCGAGCGAGCGGCCCGGTGCGTTTATATCTGTCTCCTCGCCGGGCGTGCCCGGCATGGGCGGGTTGCCATCATCGGGGACCTGGCCCGGCGCGGCGGTACCGAGGTTCGACGGATCGGCCGCCGCATCCTGACAGGAAAACTGTTCGCCTCCGAGGAAAACCACCGGCGGGACCTGCACGGGAATGAAGCGCACGCCGGCTTCCTTGTTGAGCCAGGCACCCTGTCCGTCCGGCGTCAGCAATCCGCCCCGCCCCATGCCGTCAAACCCGCCGACGCCCTTGTCCGGCGCGATGTCGACCGTGACGTTGATGCCCACATTCGGATCACCGCAACGATAGGATTCGGCGGCCGCGACCGAGGCGAAGAGGGAGGCGCAGGCAAGGGCCGCCATCGGCAGAAGCATTTTCATCGTATACTCCAGGAGAAAAATTCCGGACGTCAGTAGCTGTATCTGGGCGGTATGACCATATCCGGATTTGCGGCAAAAATTTCGCCGTCGCGCTCGATGGCCCGCAAATCGAGCTCCTCGTGCCGCATCTCGAACCGAAGCCGGTGGATCTCCCGACGCTGGCGGTGAATTTCCCGCTCCGCCTCGTTCTCGTTGACCGCGCCCTCGGCGATCTTCTTGCGCAGATCGGCGATCCGGAACTCCGCCTGCCGGATCCGGCTGTCAAGCGACTGGATCTTGCGCCTCTGGTCGCTCTCGGCCTTGCCGAGCCGATAGCCGCGCAGGAAGCCGCCGGAGGACTCGGGCGGGCAGACATTGTGATAGGTCTTTCCGGCGCGGCCCTCCTGCAAGCCGGTGAGCGGGGTGCAGTAGCGGATCACGCCGGCTTGGAAGCCCTGATACCAGAGCGACTGGTCGGGCACGACGCCGGCCTTTTCGCAGCTCTTGGCGTGGGCGGCGAACCTGCTTTGCGGATCATGGCCCGCAGCGCCGTCCGTTTCGCCGACGACGCGCCAGTCGGCGGCGACACATTCCTCCTTGGACATGGTGGCGCAGGAGCCCAGCACAAGCGGCAGGCACAAGACGCCTGCCAACGGCACGAAACGTAAAGTCACCGCAAATCCCCCCGACGGAACCCGGCCAGAGATGCCGGCCGGCAAATGCCTCCATGACCATGATTTCTAGAAAGGAGAGGCAGGGCTGTCAAACGCGGCCCGGCAGTATCGGGCCCGTTCGGTGAAGCGGCACCACAGTGGCCGGAAACAAAACATCCACCATTCGCGCCTCCGATTACCAAGGAGAATCAACGCACATTCAAAATTCAACTTATATCGTTCTCTTGATACTTGTTCCGCCGGTAACACTTCGGAGACCATGTCCGGAAGCTCCGCGAAACCACATCACGACGGAAAGCATTGTTCCTGCAGTTCCTCGGGAGAGCCCTGGAGCAGAAGAAACAGGAGCAGCATCATGACGAACATCAACAAGAAACTTATGATCGGTCTTGCGGCGGGCGCGCTTGCCGTTGCAATGCCACTTTCGGCCTCGGCCCAGTCGCTCGGCATCGGCAGCACGGATAGCGGCGGTGTCGGCGCCAGTGTCGGCGGCAATGGCAGTGGCGGGCTGGGTGCCAGTGTCGGTCTGGGCGGCGCGGGCAGCGTCGATGCGAGCGTCGGCGGTACCGGCACCGGCGGCCTGGGCGCAGATGCGGGTGCCAATGTCGGCGGCACCGGCGGCGTCGACGCGGGGGCAACAGCGAGCATTGGCGGAAGCGACGGCACGAGCGCCGATGTCGACGCCAGCGTCGGCGGCACGGGCGGCACCGGCAACACCAACCTCGGCGCCAGCCTTCGCACCAGCGGCCCGACCGACCTCGACGCCAACGTCGACGCCAATGTCGGCGACCTGAACGCCGATGCCGATGTGAATATCGGCGACGATACCGGCATTGCGGCCGCGCTCGGCTTCACCAGCGACGACGATGCGGCGGAACCCGGCACACCGGGCATCGACCCCGGCATCACCAGTTCGGTGAGCAACATGAGCGCCGAGGAACTCGCGGCCTACAAGAAGAAGTGCATCGACGTCCTTCGTTCTCCGGCGAGTTTCGAAAGCGACCTCGTCGATCTTTGCAAGCTGGTTCGCGAAGCCGCGGCCCGGTAGCCTCGGGGACGCTCCCCACCCATACGCACCAACTGGCGGTCCGGCTTCCGGGCCGCCCTTTTCGTTTTGTGCCCGTTTGCCACACTTCCCCGTTTTGGACGCCTTCCAGCGCGCCGTTTTAGCGGGACGGCTTGCAACGTGACGCCGGCTCGGTCAAAAGCGCGGCCATGATCACGCTCAACGACATTTCCGCCCGCATCGCCGGCCGCCTGCTCATCGAGAACGCCACCCTCTCCCTGCCGCAAGGCGCGAAGGTGGGGTTCGTCGGGCGCAACGGCGCGGGCAAGTCGACGCTGTTCCGTATCATCACCGGCGAGATGGCGTCCGAAACGGGAACCGTCTCGATCCCGAAGAACACCCGCATCGGCCAGGTGGCGCAGGAAGCCCCGTCCGAGGAAACAGCGCTGATCGATATCGTTCTTCGGGCAGATACCGAACGCGCCTCGCTGATGGCTGAGGCCGAGACGGCCACCGATCCGCACAGAATCGCGGAAATCCAGACGCGGCTCGTCGACATCGACGCGCACTCGGCGGAAGCACGGGCCGCTTCCATCCTCGCAGGCCTTGGCTTCGACGAGACGGCACAGAAACGCCCGGCCTCCAGCTTTTCGGGCGGCTGGCGCATGCGCGTGGCGCTTGCGTCGGTGCTGTTCTCCGCGCCAGACCTCCTGCTTCTCGACGAGCCGACCAACTATCTCGACCTCGAAGGTACGCTTTGGCTCGAGGAATATATCCGCCGCTATCCCTATTCGGTGATCATCATCAGCCACGACCGCGACCTCTTGAACACCGCGGCCAACATGATCGTTCATCTCGACCAGCGGAAGCTGACGCTCTATCGCGGCAATTTCGACCAGTTCGAGCGGCAGAAGGCCGAGCGAGACATGCTGCAGATGAAGGCGCGCGAGAAGAACCTCGCCAAGCGCAAGCACATGGAGGCCTTCGTCGAACGCTTCCGCGCCAAGGCCTCCAAGGCCCGGCAGGCCCAGTCGCGGCTCAAGGCGCTCGAGCGCATGGGCACGGTCGATGCGGTGATCGAGAGTTCGGTCAGCGGCTTTTCCTTTCCGGCGCCGGAAAAAGCGGCCTCCTCCCCCATCATCGCCATCCGCGAGGGAGCGGTCGGCTATACGCCCGGCCAGCCGGTTCTCAGCAAGCTCGACATTCGCATCGACGCGGACGACCGCATCGCGCTGCTGGGCTCCAACGGCAACGGCAAATCGACCTTCGCCAAGATGATCGCCGGGCGGCTGGAGGCCGAAAGCGGTACCGTCAAGCTTGCGCCGCAGCTCAAGGTCGGCTTCTTCGCCCAGCACCAGCTCGATGACCTGCGCCCCGATGAAAGCGCGGTCGCCCATGTGCGGGCGCTGATGCCGGAAGCCGCCGAGGCCAAGGTTCGCGCCCGCGTCGCCCGCATGGGACTGACGACGGAAAAGATGGATACGCCGGCCAAGGATCTTTCGGGCGGCGAGAAGGCCCGGCTCCTCATGGGATTGTCGACCTTCGACAATCCCAACCTCATCATCCTCGACGAGCCGACCAACCACCTCGATATCGACAGCCGCGCGGCCCTTATCGCGGCGCTCAACGATTTTCCCGGCGCGGTGATTCTCATTTCCCACGACCGTCACCTGATTGAAGCGACGGTCGATCGCCTGTGGATAGTCCGCGACGGAACGGTGAGCGATTTCGACGGCGACCTCGAGGACTACCGGCAGGATATCGTCTCCGGCGGCAAGAGCCGCTCGAAGCAGGACAACGGCGAAAACGCTTCGAAGTCCGACAAGCGGCGCGAGGCAGCAGACAAGCGTTCGGCGAATGCGGCGCTGAAGAAAAAGATCAACGATCTCGAATCCTTGACCGAGAAACTTAGCAAGCAGATTCAGGCGCTTGATGCTGAACTTTCGGATCCGGACATGCGGGAGAATGCGGCATGGAAGGTGGCGCAGCTTTCCAAGAAACGCGCCGACAGGGCGAGCGAACTCAAGCGCACAGAAGAAGAATGGCTCTCGCTTTCAGCCCAATACGAGGCGGCGGTCACGGCGGGCTGAGCTTCTCGCGCATGCTCCAGACATCCCGGCCCGGAGCGGTGGCCCGGGAACGGCGGAAATCCCGACTGGCGCATATTTGACACGCCGGGCCGAAAAAGCCCGCCACTTCCGGCCCGGCGACCTATCATTTTCAGACAAGTTTCGTAGCCTACCCTTGTGCCTTGGGAGGAGAACCCGGGGAACAAAAATGGGGACAGCATATGAAGGGTGTAAAAATGGGCGCCACGGCTTCGGCCCTGGCGATCGCGGCTTCGTGCCTTGGGTGGGGACCCGCAAGCGCTGAAGTCACGCAGGTCATCAATCACTACGATGTCGGCGGCGCCGATATCGAGGGATTGAAAAACAGCATCCGTCGCGGCGGACCGCTCGGCGGACGGGCCTTCGGCCTGACAAACGTGGTCATCGAACCGGCCTTCGCCTACGCCTCCGACGGCGTGAACTGCAAAACCGCAAAGGTCCGCGTCAATCTCGACATCAACATGACCTTGCCGCAGTGGCGGGAGGCCATCCCCGTTCCGGCATCGATGTCAGGACAATGGGAAACGCTCGAGGACACCGTCCGCGAGCACGAGATGACGCACGTAAAGATCGCGGAGGAATTCGCGGACCGGATCGAATACGTCATCCGGCACGCGAGCTCGGAGAACGGGTGCGAGGCTCTGAACGCCGCTCTGACGAAGAAGATCAAGGGGCTTCAGATGGCCCACCGCTTCGCGCAGCAGGCCTTCGACATCGAAGAACGTTCACGGCTCAGGTCGCTCCTGCCCTAGGCAGAGCGTCCAGATTCTCCCGGCGACCTGCTCGCGGGAAAGCGAGATCCCTAGTCGTCGTCGGCGACCGGGCCCTTGCCGTTCGCTGCCTCGGCGCGCTCCTCGACGCGGTCTGCGCCCTTGCGCTTGTCCCGGCCGACCTTCTGTTCAAAAGCGCGCTCACGCTTGAGCGCCTCTTTTTCAAGTCCCTCCCCGGCCTTGGCCGCATGGCAGACTTTCATTGTTTGGGAAGATTCCATTGGTTCCTCCTAAGGGTTGCCCTTAAGAAGCTACGCACGGAGAGCGGAATAGTTCCAATTGCTGCGCAGTTTTCCAGCTTTTCACGCGAATTTCATCGACCGGGCTGCCACCCCACGTGAATGGGCCGCGCCGTTTCCCCCCGTTGGGCGGCGCCGTTGAACGGGCGCTCAGCCAAGCGATAGGGCTCGATCCTCCAAAGCGGGGTATCGACGATCATCGAGTTGGCCACCATAACGATGCGGCTTACCCCCTCGGTCGTGGAATTGTAGACGACATCGCGGTTCGGCAGATAGATGACGCCCGAAAGGGTCTCTCCGGCCGAAGCGTTGAAGAATATCGTACGCTTGTCGGCGTTGTTGAGAGCATCCGACGTCTCCTCGAACATCAGTATTCCGGCATAAGGGCCGGAGGCCGGCGCGGATGCGGTCATGGATGCGCTGCCGGCGATGCAGATTTCGCTGTGAACGTCGGGATAGTAGAAGGTCACCCCCTCGGCCTTAATCCGCGCGCCGCTGTCGATCATCATCATGCCGCTGATGATGTGTAGGCCCGGCGCGAACACGACGCTTCGGGCCTGCGGCATCCTCACGTCGCAATGCATTCCGGCCGCCAGAACCACCACTTCCCCACTCACGAGCCCCGCCGTAGCGCAGGTCTCGGGCAGTTCGGGCTTCGGAAGAAGGCCGCGGAGCGGGTCGAAACCGACTGCGCAGCCGGTCCGCAGATTGGCGACAGTGCCGACTTCGGCAACACCATCCTGTCCGCGAACGCAGAATTCGGCGATATCGAGACGAGCGTCGGAATGAACCACGAAAGCGGGCGAAGCCGCGGAAGCCACCTCAATTCCACACCGCTCCGCGCTGATCAGTGCTTTCGGATTGACCAGAAGAGCCTGCTTCTTCGTCCCCAGCAGATAGATGCATGACGCCGGGTGGCCCGAGCGTGCGGCGAGGCCGGCCGGAGCCGGAACCCGGGTATCGAGATCGAACCCGGTTCGGCCCGTGAGCATGAGTACGACGGAGGCTATATCCAGCCGATAGGTGCCGACGAGTTCTCCGTCGGGCCCGGAGGTCAGTTGGAAATTGTCGGGCTCGAACCGGTCCGCTGTGTCGGAAAGATAGGTTGCGGCGGAGCGGAACTGCTCGGCCTCGCCGGTCTCCCTCGTGGCAAACATGAGGGCCGTATCCAGGTCACGCTGCATGTCGTGGCGGCAGTGGATTGCGTGGGCGACATCACAGATGCCGCCGACGATCAAGATGAGTGTGAGAAGGGTCAATGCGGCGAACGGGCTGAAACGCCCCGAGATTTTCGAAGGGAATGCCCGTTTCCTGGCGAAGCCGTTCCGCTTCCCTCGCATCACGCTTCCCTTCCGGACCACAGCATCGCGGCAAGATAAGCAATTTCACGTAAAAAGGGCTTAACCGGCGCCCCCTCAAATAATCCCCCCGACCTCGTGGGGGCAGATACACACCACCTTGAAGGAGGGCCGCGGTCTCGAGAACATTTTCACGTTTTCGTCTGGCCGTTAGAAATTCGATTAACACTCGGTATCTATACTGATGCCCAGAACAGTTATGCCATCTTACCGATGCGGATGCCCAGACATGACTATTGCGCCCGGCCAGCGCACGACGGAATTCCTGCAACGTTCCGATCGTGATCGACTTCTCCTCCGCTCCGTCACAACCCGTCACGGATGTCGATGACAGCCAAGCCTTCCGCCCATGCCTTTGCGCTCGAGCAGGTTGAGCTCGAGAACGACGCAGCTCTCGCCGCTCTCTTCAACAGCAAGGCGATCGGCTTGTTCGTTCTCGACGAGCACGCACGCGTCCTCGACGTAAGCGCCGGGCTGTGCCAGCTCATCGGCTATTCATCGAGCGAGCTCATCGGCACCGACGGAACCGCTATCCTGCATCCGGAAGACCGCGCCACCGCCAAGCTCCAGCTTCTGGCGCTCGATGACGAGCGCAAATCGGCGCGCGCGGTGGAACGCCGGCTGATTCACCGGGACGGAACCTTGCTCTGGGTGCTTTTCTCCATTGCCAGGGTCGGATCCATCACCAGCACGGGCCGGCCGGGCTATGTCTGCCAGGTCACCGCGATCGGCAAGCAGAAGCGGGCCGAAAGAGCGGCCGAGGAAGCTCTCCACCGCTGGACCTTCGCGCTTGAAAATGCCGGTCAGGGCATGTGGGACTACGATATCGAGAACGATCGATGGTCGTTCTCGAAAGCGTGGAAGCAGATGCGGGGGGTCGACGAGCACGAAATAGCCGAGGTCATCACCCACCGGTGGCTCGACAAGATTCATCCCGACGACCGGAACCATGTCGCGGACCTGTTTTCCAAACAAAGATCGGGAGAAGTCGACGAGGTCGCCTACGAATATCGCCATCTAGGCGAAGGCGGCAAATGGATATGGATCATGGTGCGCGGCCGTTGCATCGACCGCAACGAGGACGGGACGCCGAAATTCATCATCGGCACCGATACCGACATCACGGCACTCAAGCAGAGCGAGCAGACCTATCTCGAACTCAGCGAGCGTCTGGAACTCGCACTTTCCACCTCCCGCATCGGGGTCTGGGAAACGGATCTCAAGTCCCTTTGTCCCATCTGGGATGCGCGGACCTGCGAGATATTCGGCTGCCGCCCGGAAGATTTCGACGATCCCTCCTCCGCCTGGCCGAGCCTGATCCATCCCGAGGACCGGGAGGCGGCACTGGCGATCGCCGAGGCAGGGGTAGCGACCAGAACGGACTACGAATGCGAGTACCGTGTGGTCCGGCCCGACGGCGATATCCGCCGGCTGCGCAGCCGGGCGAGTTTTTCCCTCGTTGAGGGCGGCGTCTGGAAGATGATCGGCGTCAACTGGGACATCACCGAGGAAGTGGAACGCGCCGAGGCGCTTGATCGTGCAAAGCGGCTGGCCGAACAGCGCAATGCCGAACTGGAGACGGCGCGGGCGACGATGGAACACGCCTCGCTCCACGATGCGCTGACGGGTCTGGCCAACAGGCGCTATCTCGACCAGTTGCTGGATTCACTGTCGGATTCGGCGGGCATGTGCCGCAACCTGACGATCCTGCACGTCGACCTCGACCGCTTCAAGCAGATCAACGACACGCGCGGCCATGCGGCGGGCGATACGCTGCTGGTGCACATGGCCGACATGCTCAGCGCCATCGTCGGCCCCCGCCACACCGTCGCACGCATCGGCGGCGACGAATTCGTCGTGGTGCTCTCGCCCTCCCCCGGTTTCGACCGCCTGCACAACATGATCGAGGAGATCATCCACCGCAGCAACGTGCCGATCTACTGGTGCGGCCAGGAGTGCCGGACGTCGGCCAGCATCGGCGTGGCGATCGCCGACGGCAAGACGGATGCGCGCAAATTGCTGATCAATGCGGACCTGGCGCTCTACCGGGCGAAGAACCTGGGCCGCAACCAGGCCACTTTCTTCGACGCGCGGATGCAGTCGGAGATCATCGCCCACAAACAGTGCGGTGACGACATCATCAAGGGCCTCGCCCAGGGCGCTTTCTTCCCCTTCTATCAACCGCAATTCTGCGCTCGCTCGCTCGACATCATCGGTGCCGAGGCGCTGGTGCGCTGGCGGCACCCCGAAGGGATGCGCTCGCCCGCCCATTTCCTGAGCATCGCCCAGGATCTCAACGTGATGCAGGATATCGACCGGGCGGTGCTTGAAACCGTGTTGCGCGATCTCAGGCGCTGGGACCGGACCGGCACGGCCATTCCCAAGATTTCCGTCAACGTTTCCGCCAGCCGGCTTGCCGAAAACGCGTTGATCGAGACGATATCACGCAACGAATGGGCGCGGGGCCGGATCGCTGTCGAACTGCTCGAATCCATCTTTCTCGACGACAGCGACCCGGTCTACGATCAGCAGATCGCCAAGCTGAAGCAGGAAGGCGTGGATATCGCGATCGACGATTTCGGCACCGGCCACGCCTCGATCATCTCCATGCTCAAGCTCAGCCCGTACCGGTTGAAGATCGACCGGCAGCTCATCGCCCCGATCGCCGAAAGTGCTGCGCAACGGGGCCTGATCAAGTCGATTATCGACATTGGAAAGTCGCAAGGCATCCAGGTCTGCGCCGAGGGCGTGGAAACGCAGGCGCATATGGAGATCCTGCGCGATCTCGGCTGCGACTGCCTTCAGGGCTTTTATTTCGGCCGGCCAATGGCCGCGTCCGAACTGGCGGAATTCATCACGCAGGAAAAGTGGCGGACGCCGGGCTGAGGTCCGCGAGTTCTGTCGAGCGGGCCTGATCTCAACGGCCCCATTTGTGCGATCGCGGCGGACGCGGATCCGTCCTGGCCGGCTTGCGGCGGCGGAACAGCACGAAAGCCACACCGCCAATCACCAGAAGCAGAAAGCCCGCAGGCGCGACCCGATCGTCGGGCACGATCGCTTTCCGTCTGACCGAAAGCACGGCGCTACTCAATTCCGGACCCTCATCGTCGCCGCGCGCCACGAGGACGCGATACGAACCCTGTTCCGACGGTTTCAGCAGAAGCACGAGCCGCATTCTTAGCGCCTGTGCGGTGCTAAGCGTCCGCCCGTCGCCGGGAGAGTCCCCGAATTCGAAACGGACCTGTTTGCGCTCGATTTCGCTGCCGCCATGCAAGACGGAAACCTCGAAGACGGCCGCTCCCCCTCCCCGGGCAATCGCCTGTTCCGACCGGACGGCCGACAGATAGAGACCCACCGGCGCGTCCGCCGGTGAAAGTGTCAGCGTCGGTCCGGCCGGTTCGGCGAAACGCGTTTCGAGTGCGTAGCGGCCGATCTCGACGCCGGAACGGAGATCGATCCAGGCTGAATAGCCGAAAGCGAGCAACGCCCCGAGAAGAGCGACAAGGAGCGCAATCAGGCGCATGCGGCCGGTGTTCCCACGCCCGTGAACGCGGTCAAGCCTTCCGCTCCCAGCGTCCCTCCGGCGTCTGCTGCCAGTAGGTCAGCGTATGATCGCCGGCCTTCAGTTCCTTCCACTGTCCGCGCGCGCGTTCGAGCTGTGCCTGATCGTGACCGTCGAACATCAGGACGAGACGGTCGCAGCCTTCGAGCGAGGGCACATCGGAACCGTCGACGGCGAAGCGGACGGACGCGCCGTTGGCCGGCGCGCCTGAGAGTGTCAAAAGCACCGGCTGGCGGCCAGATGCCTGGTCATCGTCACCCTGATCGATGCCGTGCGGGAGAAAACTCTCGTCGCGGTAGGTCCACAGATGGGCGTCGAGCGCGTCGCGGCGCTCGGCGCTTGCGATGTGGACAGACACCTTCCAGCCGCGTTCCAGACTTTTCTCAAGAAGCGGCGGCAGCGCATCCTCGAGGCGCGATTCCGTCAGATGATAGAACAGCGCCTCCGCCATCAGCTTTCGAACGTATCGCGGACGTAGCGGTCGAGCAGGCGCACCCCGAAGCCCGAGCCCCACGAACGGTTGACGTCGGTGGCGGGCGAACCCATCGCGGTGCCGGCGACGTCCAGATGCGCCCAGGGGGTATCTTTGACGAAGCGCTTGAGGAACTGCGCGGCGGTGATCGAACCCGCCCAGCGTCCGCCGGTATTCTTCATGTCGGCGAACTTGGAATCGATGAGCTTGTCGTATTCGGGGGCCAGCGGCAGGCGCCAGACCTTCTCCTCGGTGATCGCGCCCGCGTTGGAAAGTGCTGCGGCGAGGCCGTCATCATTGGAAAACAGGCCGGCGTGATGATTTCCGAGCGCCACGATGACCGCGCCGGTGAGCGTGGCGAGGTTGATCATCACCTTGGGATCGAAGCGATCGCGGCAGTACCAGAGCGCATCGCACAGAACCAGGCGACCTTCCGCGTCGGTGTTGATGATCTCGATCGTCTGGCCCGACATGGAGCGAACGATATCACCCGGACGCTGGGACGCACCGTCCGGCATGTTTTCGACCAGACCGATGATGCCGACGGCGTTGACCTTGGCCTTGCGGGCCGCGAGCGTATGCATGAGGCCGGTGACCGCGGCGGCGCCGCCCATGTCGCCCTTCATGTCCTCCATGCCGGCGGCCGGCTTGATCGAGATGCCGCCGGTATCGAACACCACGCCCTTGCCGACGAAGGCGAGCGGCTTGTCCTTGGCCTTGCCGCCCTTCCACTGCATGACGGCGAGACGCGGCGGACGGGCCGAGCCGAGCGCGACGCCGAGCAGCGCGTCCATCTTGAGCTTCTTGAGCTCCTTCTCGGTGAGGATTTCGACCTCGACGCCGAGTTTTTCGAGTTCCTTGGCCTTGGCGGCGAATTCGACCGGGCCGAGCACGTTGGCCGGCTCGTTGACGAGATCGCGCGCCAGAGAGACACCGCCGGCCACAGCCTCGCGGTCGGCGAAGGCCTTCTTGCAGCCGCTCACGTCGGAGTGGACGATGGTCACCTTGACCTTGCCGCCGGTTTCCTCGGCATCCTCCTTCGGGGTCTTGTATGTATCGAAATCATAGGCGCGCATGATCAGGCCGAGCGCCAGATCGGCGGCATGTTCGGCATCCGGCTGCTCGTCCTCGCCCAGATCGATGACGACCTTTTTCGCCGAGCGGATCAGCGTGAAAATCTTGCCGCCCAGGCGCATCCAGTCGAAGCTCGTCCGGTCGCCAGGCGTGCCGGCGCCGACAATGGCGATCCGGTCGGCAGGCGAATCCTTCGGTGCCAGAATGTCGACCGTGGCATAGGCCTTGCCCTTGAAGCCGGCGACGGACACCGCCTTGTCCAGAACGCCCGCGGGGTCGAAGGCGCGCGCGGCCTCGGGCACGGGAGAGGCTTCGCTACCGACGGCAACGGCGAGGCCTCCCGAAATCTTGGTGGATTTTGCGAAGGAAATATCGATTTCGACGGACATGTTTTCTCCAGAAATGGCGCGCCTCGGATAGGCGGGCGATCTTCACTCTTTTGACGTCAAAGGCAAGTTGCGGTCCAGAATTGTCCCGGCTTGTCGCGGCTGTGGCAGCCCAAAGCGTGAATTTTATGGTAGGGGTTATCCGCGCTGTTTCAAGTTGCGCGCGGAACGTGCCCTCTCCGCCAATCCCGCGATGGCGCATGGTGAGATTCGGTTAACCGTGTTCGTTACCGCACAATTATCCAATTTCGCCTGTAATGGGAGATCGGATTTGTTGACAGGCGGCGGCTGCGGGGGGTACCCGCCGGTCACTTAAGCGAAAAGGCCCCGGGGACGGTACCGGGACAGGTCGAGGTTCATGAAAGAATTCGAGCGGTACCTCTTCCGGCGGATGGCGCTTCTGACGTTCTGGTCCCTGGTCTCGGCCACGCTGCTGGTTCTGACCACGCAGGTGTTGTTGCGGCTCAACATTCTGACGTCGAGCGAACAGGCGCTGATGGCGTTCCTGAAAGTGTCCTTTTTCCTGATACCAAACGTTCTCTCCATCGTGGCGCCCTTCGCGCTGCTGATCGGCGTGACGCAGGTGCTGAACGGCATGAACTCGGATTCCGAACTCGTGGTGATGGAATCCGCTGGGGCCGGACCGATGCTGCTCTTCAAGCCCGTTCTCGTGCTTTCGCTGATCATTTCGGCGCTGACGTTCGCCAGCGGCAATCTGTTTGAACCAAGAGCCAACCGCGCCTTCGGCGACACGCTGGCGGAGGCCTCCGCCGATCTTTTGTCGATCGCAGTGCGCAAGGGCAGTTTCCAGAAGCTCGATGACGGGCTCTACGTGCACATCAACGAGATGTTCCCGGGCGGCGATTTCGGTGGCATTTTCCTCTCGGACCGACGCGCCGAAAATACCGAACTGGTCTATTTCGCCCGCCGGGGCCGGATGCTGCAGGTCGGTGACGAACGCTTTCTGGTGCTCGCGGAAGGCCAGGCACAGCAGCGCGACACGCGGTCGGGCAACATCTCGATCGTCTCATTCGATTCCTATGCGCTCGACCTTTCCTCCTTTCTGCCCAACAGCGAACGCAAGAGCCTTAAGCCGCGCGAACAGTCCACCGGCTATCTGCTCAACCCGCCCGAGGACGACTACTTCGTGCAGAAATCCCCCGAGGATATTTCCAAGCAGCTCGTCGAACGCCTGACTGGCTGGATTTACCCTCTCCTCTTCGGCTTCATCGCCTTTGTTTACATGGGCAAGGCCGTGACCAACCGGCAGGAAAAATTCCAGAGCATCACCGGCGTGGTCGGGATCGTGGTGCTGCTGCGTGCCTTTGGCTTCTATTCGGCCGAGGAAGCCGGCCTTTCGTCGACGATGTGGATCGCCGCCTTCGCCGTTCCTGCGGGCGCAACGCTTCTTTTCCTCTTCCTGGCGCTGACGGGCCGATTGCCCCGCATGCCGGCCTGGATGGCACGCCGCATCGCCATTGCCGGCCATCACGTCAGCAGTTTCTATCGGAGTCTCCATTCCTGGTACCTGAAACGTATCCGCAGGGGAGCGGGCGCGGCATGACACTCGTTCCGGGAACCCTCTGGCGCTATTTCTTCCGCCGCTACCTGAAGACCTTCGCCGGCTATTTCGTCGCCGTGGTGCTGATCATCCTGCTGGTCGATTTCAACGAAACGGCGGGACGGTTCTCCGCCTCGCCGGGCTATACGATCGGTATCGGATTCTACATCTCGCTGCTTCGCGTGCCGCTGGTGGTGCAGACGGCGATCCCCTTCATCGCGCTTCTGGCCTCGATCGCGACGCTGATGCAGCTCAATCGCAAATACGAGCTCGTGGTCGCGCGCGCCTCGGGCGTTTCGGCATGGCAGTTTCTGGCGCCGCTTCTGGCGGCGAACCTCCTGCTCGGGGTCGCGACGATCTTCCTGCTCAATCCGCTGGCGACGGGCTCGACCGCCCTCGTGGAAAGCGTGATGCTCGATACGGGGCTGCGTTCGAGCGCGCCGGCCGAGAATTCGGCCCCTCCCTTCTTCAAACAGCGCACCGACGAGGGCGATACCATCATTTCCGCGCGGGTCCGGGCTGAAGGGGGAACGCTGCTGGGCGATGCGACCTTCATCCGCTTCGACGCCGACGGCCAGCCGCTCGACCGGCTGGAAGCCAAACGCGCCAAGCTCGCCGACGGCGCCTGGATCCTGAGCGACGTCACCCGCTACCAGGCCGGACAGCCGCGCGAACGGCAGGACCGCATCGAGGTGCCGACATCGCTGTCGCCCGAGTTTCTCGACGAATCACTGGTTCCCCCTGATTCGATTTCGATCTTCCGCCTTCCCGGCAAAATCGCAGCCGCGCGGTCCTACGGCGTGTCGGCCGACGGATACGCGATGCAATTTCATCGCCTTGTTGCACTTCCGGCACTGTTCTCGGCAATGACGCTGATTGCCGCCATGGTATCGCTCCGGTTTGTAAGGTTCGGGCAATCAATGGCTGTGATTCTGGGTGGCATCCTCGCCGGCTTCGTGCTTTATGTCGTTTCCGAAGTCATACAGGCGTTCGGTGAGGCGGGGACATTGCCCCCCATCGTTGCAGCCTGGCTGCCGGTGGTGGTGGCGGCTTCATTGGGGACGACGGTGCTTCTCCACAAGGAGGACGGATAGTGACGGCAACGGGCCGATTGAAAAAATCAGCTCTGACTGGCGTATTGCGCGCCGGTGCGGCCGTCTGCGCCCTGGTTGCCGCTTCCGCTCTCGGCACCGTGACGCCCGCCATCGCCCAGTCCACACTTCCCGGGATCGAGGCCCCCGCCGACGCACGCATGCTGCTGACGGCGAATGAACTGATCTACAACAACGATACCGAAGTGGTGATCGCCACCGGCGGCGTTCAGATCGACTACGCGAACTACAATCTCGTCGCCAACCGCGTCGAATACGACCAGAAGACCGGACGGATGCGGGCCTATGGCCGCGTGCAGATCCTGGAGCCGGACGGAAACACGATCTCCGCCGAAGAGATCGACATCACGGACAATTTCGCCGACGGTTTCGTCAACGCGCTGCAGATCGTCACGCCGGACCAGACGCGGATCGCGGCTGAAAGCGCCGAACGCCGCGGCGGCGTAGAGACGACGTTCAACAACGGCGTCTACACCGCCTGCCAGCCGTGCAAGGACAATCCGGAAAAGGCGCCCCTGTGGCAGGTGAAGGCCGAGCGGGTCGTTCAGGACGAGCGGACCCGGACGATCAAGCTGCGCAATGCGCGCTTCGAACTGTTCGGCATGCCGATCGCCTACCTGCCCTATCTCGAAGTGCCGGATTTCAACCGCAAGCGCAAAAGCGGCTTTCTCGCGCCGTCCTTCGGTTCCGACGATGCGCTGGGAACATGGGGCAAGGTCCCCTACTTCCTGACGCTCGGCGACTCTGCCGACGTGACCGTGACAGCCACCGGCTATTCCTATCAGGGTTTCCTGCTCGACGCCGAGTTCCGCAAGCGCTTCGAAAACGGCATGATGACCCTGCGCGCGGCCGGCATTTCCCAGCGCGGACAGGACAGGTTCACCGGCAACAACGCGGCAGTGGACGCGGGCATTGACGATCGTGGGCTGATCGGTTCGACCGGCGTGTTCAAGATCAATCCCCGCTGGACCTTCGGCTGGGACGTCATGGTCGAGAGCGATTCCAACTTCGCCAAGACCTACGATATCGAGGGTTTCGACGATACGCGGCAGAAATCCGAAGTCTATCTGACGGGTCTCGGCAAGCGGAACTATTTCGACATGCGCGCCTTCCGGGTCGATATCCGTGACGGTCGAGTCGTGAATAGTCTCGACCCGGTTTATGACGGCTATTTCGGCCGCGAAATGGCAGAGTGGCGCGAAGACCGCGAAGCACGCGTTCATCCGGTCATCGACTACAACAAGATTTTCTCCCGCCCGGTCGCCGGAGGCGAACTGTCGCTCGACGTGAACGCCCAGTCGATCAGCCGCAAACGCGAATATCTCACCGATGACATCTTTCGCGGGCTGGAAGGCGAGAATGAGCGCCTGACTGCCGAGATGGAATGGAAGCGGGTATTCACGACAGAAGGCGGCCTACGGCTGACGCCGCTTCTGGCGGCGCGCGGCGATCTCCACCACTTCAACACGACCTCGGTCTCGACTACAATCTACGGCGATGACAACGCCACGCGCGGCATGCTGACGGCCGGTCTCGAGGCGAGCTACCCGATCCTGGCGACGACGGCGAACGCCTCCCATGTGTTCGAGCCCATCGCACAGGTTTTCGCGCGCAATGACGAAGATATTGCCGGCGGGCTGCCGAACGAGGACGCGCAGAGCTTCGTCTTCGACGCCACCAGCCTGTTCGAGCGCGACAAGTTTTCCGGCTACGACCGGATCGAGGGCGGCAGCCGCGCCAATCTCGGTTTCCGCTATACCGGCACCTTCGACAATGGCGTGACGACGCAGGCGATCTTCGGCCAGTCCTACCATCTGGCGGGCGTCAATTCCTTCGCGGTCGACAGCCTGACCTATGCCGGACGCAATTCGGGCCTCGACACCGACGTGTCCGATGTTGTCGCCTATGCGGCCGTCGAACTGCCGGTCGGCGTCGGCCTCTCGGCGAGCGGTCGTTTCGACAAGGATACGTTCGAAGCCCAGCGCACCGACCTGACGGCGAGCTTCACCCACGAAAAGCTGGCCGGCTCGATTACCTATTCCGACATCAAGGCGCAGAGGCAGGCGGGTCAACCCGGCTACGGTTCGGAAGTGGACCGCGAAGGCCTCAATGGTTCGCTCAGCCTGAAGTTCGCAGACAACTGGCGGGTGTTCGGTTCCTCCGGCTACGATCTCGTCGACGAGCGCTTCTCGACCTCGACCTTCGGCGTGGCCTATGAGGACGAGTGCGTGGCGCTTACGGTGAGCTACAAGCACACGCCGAGCTACACGACCGATCCGAACAAGTGGAGCATCGCCGCAAGGCTGAGCCTGCGGACCCTCGGAGACCTTGACTATGGCGAGGCGACCGGGAGAACATTCTGATCTAGTGTTTCACGCGCCCGCCCGGGCGGCGAAACGGAGAGGCCTCCTCGCGGATGTCATCCTTTTGCCGCATGCAGGGGCGATTGAGGCGGGCGATCTGGGCCGGGGGCGCCGCGAGGCGCCCGTATCGGCAGGGAGACCGGCGGAGAAGCCGGAGAAAAAGGGAAATCGCCATGAATTCAACGACCGTCAGCCGGTTTGCCCGTGGCCTGTTCGCGGCCGTGGTCGCCGTCAGCCTGGCCGGCCCCGCCGTCACTGCCGCCCACGCGGAGAGCGAGATCAAGATCGTCGTCAACAAGCAGGCGATCACCAGCGTCGACATCGCCCGCCGCGCCGCCTTTCTGCGGCTTCAGCGGCAGAAGGGCAACCTTCAGCAGAAGGCGCGCGAGCAACTGACCGAGGAAGCACTGAAGATGCAGGAAGCGCGCCGGGTCGGCGCCGTCATTCCCGATTCCCAGGTCGACGCCTCGTTCCAGCGCTTCGCTTCCAACAACAAGATGTCGACCCAGCAGCTCACCCAGGTCCTCGCGCAGGCCGGCGTGACCGCCGGTCACTTCAAGGATTACATCCGCGTGCAGATGACCTGGCCGCGCATGGTTCAGGCGCGCTACGGGTCGGACGGATCGTCGACCCAGGATCTCGTCTCCAAGATGCTCGAAAGCGGCGAATCCAAGCCTTCGACCACCGAATACATTCTCCAGCAGGTCATTTTCGTCGTACCCCAGTCGAAGCGGTCGGGCTCCTATCTCGGCGCGCGTCAGCGCGAGGCCGAGCGGATGCGCGCCCAGTTCTCAAACTGCGGAGCCACCCACGACATGGTGAAGGGTCTGACGGACGTCACCGTGCGTGATCTCGGCCGTGTGCTTCAGCCGCAGCTTCCGGGTGACTGGAAAGCTGCGATCGAAGGAACCAGCAGCGGCGGCACCACCAAGTCGCGCAAGACCGACCGCGGCATCGAGTTCATTGCCGTGTGTTCGGCCAAGACCGTGTCCGACGACGTGGCCGCGGCAATGGTCTTCCAGGCGGAAGGCGACAATGGCGCCTCCGACAGCGCCGACGCGGAAAAATATCTGGACGAACTGCGTTCGCGCGCCGTCATCTCCAACCGCTGACCCCGGCGTTCCGATGACATCGGAGAACGGAGCGCGCGCGCTGGCGCTGAGCATGGGCGATCCCGCGGGAATCGGACCCGACATCGCCCTCATGGCCTGGGCGCGGCGCGCCCGCACGCGGATACCAGCCTTCTTCGTCGTCGGGGATCCGGCCGTCCTTTCCGAACGGGCCGGCGCGCTCGGGATCGACGTTTCGATCGAGGAGCGCACGCCGGAATCCGCTGCATCCGCTTTCACGAACACCCTGCCCGTGGTGCCGGTCCGCTGTCCCGCCGCCGTGCGCGCGGGCGAAGCCGATCCGGCCAATGGAGGGGCAGTGATCGAAGCGATCCGCATGGCGGTCGAATATGTGTCCGAGGGCCGCGCCGGTGCGGTGGTCACGGCCCCGATCGCCAAGTCGGTACTCTACAATGCCGGTTTCAGGTTTCCCGGACATACCGAATATCTCGCGGCTCTCGCCTCGGAGAGTACCGGCGCCGACGTGCGCCCGGTCATGCTGCTCGCCAACCAGCATCTGCGGGTTGCGCCGGTGACCATACACATTCCGCTGGCGCGCGTTCCCGGGGAACTGACCACACAGGACATCGTCGAAACCGCGCAGGTTCTGGCCGACGGGCTGACGCGTCGGTTCGGCATTCCGAGCCCGCGCCTCGCGATTTCGGGCCTCAACCCGCATGCCGGCGAAAACGGCGCCATCGGCAGCGAGGACGAGGAGATCGTCCGCCCGGCGGTCAGCCAGTTGCAGGCGGAAGGCATTCTCGCCTACGGCCCGCTTCCCGCCGATACGATGTTTCACGAAGAAGCCCGCGCCGCCTATGACGCGGCAATCTGCATGTATCACGATCAGGCGCTGATCCCGGTCAAGACGCTGGGCTTCCACGACGGCGTCAACATCACGCTCGGCCTTCCCTTCATCCGCACCTCCCCCGATCACGGCACCGCGTTCTCCCTCGCGGGCACCGGTCAGGCCCGGCCCGACAGCCTGATCTCGGCGTTGATGATGGCCGCGGGAATGGCTGCGCACGAAGCGGCGTGGCCGACGTCGTTCCCATGACGCTCTCATTCGACGGCCTCCCCCCTCTCCGTGACGTCGTCGCCCGGCACGGGCTCGATGCGCTCAAGGCGCTTGGTCAGAATTTTCTGTTCGATCTCAATCTGACCCAGAAGATAGCCCGTTCGGCCGGACCGCTTGACGACCATGTGGTTATCGAGGTGGGACCGGGGCCCGGCGGCCTGACCCGGGCGCTGCTCGCAAGCGGCGCGAAAAAGCTGATCGCCATCGAGCGCGACACCCGCTGCCTGCCGGCGCTCGCCGAGATCTCCGCCCATTATCCCGGACGCCTCGAGGTGATCGAGGGCGACGCCCTGAAGACCGATCTCGCCGAACTGGCCGCGGGAGCGCCGACACGGATCGTCGCCAACCTGCCCTACAATGTCGGCACGCAACTGCTGATCGACTGGCTGACGCGGGACGTCGACAACCCGTTCTGGAGCTCGATGACGCTGATGTTCCAGAAGGAAGTCGGCCAGCGCATCGTCGCAAAACCGGGCTCGAACCATTACGGCCGGCTCGGGGTGCTGGCGGGATGGATCGCCGAGGCCGAAATCCTCTTCGACATCCCGCCGCAGGCCTTCAATCCGCCGCCGAAGGTTACCTCCTCAGTGGTCCATCTCACGCCGCGCCCGTCGCGCATCCCGTGCCGGCTCGACGATCTCGAACGGATTACCCAGGCCGCCTTCGGCCAGCGGCGCAAGATGCTGCGCCAGAGCCTCAAGCCATTGGGGGGAGAAGCGCTTCTGGAGGCCGCCGAAATCGACCCGACCCGCCGGGCGGAGACACTTTCGCTCGAGGAATTCTGCCTGCTGGCACGGAGGTGGCGCGACGCGCGCTCCTAATCTTGCATCCGGGTCACCTCCGGGATCACCCGCCTGCGCCGGCGCAACCACCACACACCGAAGAGATCGAGAGCCCCCGCTCTCGCGCGGTCCCAGATACCGTATTTGGATTTTCCGTGGCGGCGCGCGCGGTCGACCACGTCGATATGGATGACCTCGTAGCCCTCGCGCCTGGCAAGTGCGGGCAGGAAGCGGTGCCAGTTGTCGAAATAGGGAAGCCGGCGGAACAGCCCGGCGCGGACCGCCTTGAGGCCGCAGGCGGTGTCGCGGGTGCCGTCCCGCAGAAGCCGTGCGCGCAGGCCGTTGGCGAAACGCGAGGCCAGCCGCTTGACCGGGGTGTCGGTGCGTTTCACCCGTTGCCCGGCCGCCAGACCAATCTCCGGCCTTGCCGCGGCGAGCGCCTCCACGAGACGGAGCAGACAGGCCGGATCATTCTGTCCGTCGCCGTCCATGGTGCAGACGATATCGCCACGGGCCGCGTCGAGACCGGTCCGCAGCGCCGCGCCCTTGCCCGCGGGAGACGCGTGGCGGAGAACGACGATGGGAACCGCAGCGTGGCGCACGGCGATCGAACGGGCGACATCGGCCGTGCCGTCCGTCGAGCCATCGTCCACCAGCACGATCTCGTAGTCCCGGCCGGAAAAGACGGTAACCACCTCGTCTACCACGAAGTCCAGATTGCCGGCCTCGTCCCGGCACGGAATGATGATCGAGCAGCACGACATCGACGGCTAGGCCCCGACCGCACTGCGCTCGCGGCGGATGAGCACGAGATTGCGGATATAGATGAAGAGGCCGAAGCCCTGCCCGGCGATGAAGACAGGATCCTGCCGCTGGATCGCATAAAGGAAGAGAAGAAAGCCGCCGCCGAGCGAAAAGAACCAGAAGGCCACCGGTATTACCGAGCGCCCCGCCTTCTCCGAAGCCAGCCACTGGACGACGAAGCGCATCGTGAAGAGAAGCTGAGCCACGAAGCCGATCGCCACCCAGCTATCGAACTGGGCGACGAAGACCTGATGGAACCAGCCCTGAATATCGGCAATCATCGCGCTTTCCACCTCCCAGGGCTGCATTCTCGTTCAAGAATACAAGTTAAGCCAGTGGCGACAATGGCAGCGCCGGCTTTCACGGAGCTTGCTTGCCCCCGTGAAAGTTCGCGCGCGGACGCCATGTGAGGGAGAAAGGCCCAGTTTGAAGGAGAAGCCCGATGCCGCTAACGGAGCCGCGCCATGTCATTCTCGTCGCCCCGGCGGATTTCGTATCGGATTGTGTCGGCTACGGCGTGGCGCGACTGCCGGACGACCGCCCTCTCCCGCCGATGCAGGAAGGCGACCGGCTTGTCTTCTACACGCCGCGAACGAGCGCCCGCAGTGGCGACCGCCTGGAAGCCTTCACAGCGATCGGTCGCGTGACCGCGCATGCCAGTCCGCCACCGGTGGCCTACATCGCAGAGGCCAGCCCTGCCCCGATCCGTCCGCTTCTGTCGCGACTGGACCTGACACGTCTTCTCGGCGACCAGTGGGAAGAAGCCCTGAAAGAGGGCAGCATCACCGTCAACGCGGCGGATTTCGCCGTGATCGCCCGCGCGATGGGAGCGGCGGATAGCCTTGCGAGCTAGCGTTTCGGCTCGGTATCCGGCTCGTTGAGGAGATCGGAGACGAATTCAAACAGGCCCGGCCGGCGGTCACGGCGCAGCCGTTCCGACTGCACGATGGCACGCACCGCGTCATAGGCACGCTCGAGATCGTCGTTGACAACACAGTAGTCGTATTCGCGCCAGTGCTCGATTTCGGCGCGGGCATTGGCGAGGCGCTGCTCGATCACCTCGGGGGAATCCTCGGCACGGCGGTGAAGCCGCGAGCGCAGTTCGGCCATCGAGGGCGGCAACACGAAGATCGACACCACGTCGGCCGCCATGCGTTCCTGCAATTGCAGCGCGCCTTGCCAGTCGATGTCGAAGAGCATGTCGCGCCCCTCGGCCATCGCCTTCTCCGCCGCCTCGCGAGGCGTGCCGTAGAAATTGCCGTGCACCTCGGCCCATTCGAGCAGTTCGTCATTGTCGCGCATGCGGGCGAATTCGCGTTCGGTGAGAAAGTGATAGTGCACGCCATCGATCTCGCTGCCGCGGCGCGGACGCGTGGTGACGCTGACGGAAAGATTGAGCTGGGGATCGGTTTCGAGAAGATTGCGGGCGATGGTCGACTTGCCCGCACCCGAGGGCGATGACAGGACCAGCATCAGGCCCCTGCGCTTGATGCGGCTCGAAGGCAGTTCATCGGGGCGGATGCCGGCCATGTTCACTCCAGATTCTGGATTTGTTCGCGAAACTGATCGATAAGCACCTTCAGATCAAGCCCGATCGCGGTGACCGCGGCGGCATTCGACTTGGAACAGATCGTATTGGTTTCACGGTTGAATTCCTGGGCAAGGAAATCGAGCCTGCGCCCCACGGGACCACCCTCGGAGAGCAGTTCGCGCACGGCGCCGACGTGAGCCTTGAGCCGGTCGATCTCCTCGCGCAGATCGGCCTTCGTCGCAAGGATCGCCGCTTCCATGTGGATGCGGTCCATATCGAGCCCCTGATGGGCATCCAGCAGGCTTGCGACCTGTTCGGCCAGCCGGGACCGGATGGCTTCAGGCGAGCGGGAGGGGCTGTTTTCCACAGCTTCGGCCAGCGCGGCGATCCTATCGACCTGGCCCGAAACAACCCGGACCATCTCGGTGCCTTCGCGCGCGCGCATGGCGGCGAGCGCCTCGACCGCCTTCCCCAGCCCGGCGAGAATGGCGGCATCACGCGCCTGCCGGTCCTCTTCGCCGAGTTCGGGCTCGCGCAGTTCGAGAATGCCACGGATATTGAGAATACCGTCGAGCGCCGGCTTGCGGGCGTCGATTCGGTCGGACAGACGGTCCACCAGAGCGATGACCGCCTCCAGGGCTTCCTCGTTGACGACAGCCTCGACCGGCTGGCCGCCCTCGCCCGTCTGCAGCGAGACCTGAAGATTTCCTCGGGTGAATGCATCCGCCACGAGCTTGCGCGCTGACATTTCGAGCGACTCGAAACCGGGCGGCAGACGCAGGCGCACATCCAGCCCCTTGCCGTTGACCGAGCGGATTTCCCAGACGAACCGCGCACCGTTCCAGCTTGCCTCGGACCGGGCGAACCCGGTCATGGATTGTACCGACATGCTCCCCTCCTTCAGGGCCGTGGCGCGGTGCCAATTCGCGGCCCGCGCCCGTTTCCCTTACTCGGCCCCCTCGGCCTCGGCCTTTGCCTTGGCTTCCTGCTCGCGCATGAGCTTGCGCCAGCGCGCGACATTGGCATTGTGCTCGTCGAGCGTCCTGGCGAATGTGTGACCGCCATAGCCGTCGGCAACGAAGTAGAGATCCTCGGTGCGCGAGGGATTGGCGACCGCTTCCATGGATTCGCGCCCCGGATTGGCGATCGGGGTCGGCGGCAATCCACTGATCATGTAGGTGTTGTAGGGCGTTTCCTTCTCGAGATCCGACTTGTAGATCGGCCGGTCGGAGGGTTTCCCCTCCCCGCCGAAGACGCCGTAGATCACGGTTGGGTCGGACTGCAGGCGCATGCCCTTGGCGAGCCTGTTGAGAAACACGCCGGCGACCCGCGGCCGCTCGTCGGCGCGCCCCGTTTCCTTCTCGACAATCGAGGCGAGGATGACGAGTTCTTCCTTGGTCTTGAGCATCAGGTCGGGAGACCGGCGCGCCCAGATCTGGTCGAGCGCGCGGGTCTGTGCCTGCTCCATCTGCGCCAGAATATCGGCCCGTTCCGCACCGCGCGAGAACTTGTAGGTTTCAGGCAGCAGGTCGCCCTCTTCCGGCAGTTCTTCGGGAAGATCGCCCGTCAACAGTTCCTCCTCGCGGAGCTTCTCGACGATCTGATGGGTCGTGTAGCCTTCCGGGATGGTGAAGGAATGCAGGATCGACCGGCCGTCGCGCATCTGGTCGAGGATATTGCGCATCGAGGCGTGCGCCTTGATCTCGTATTCGCCGGCCTTGATGGTGTCGTCGCCCATGACGGTTCGTCCGGCGACACGGAAGATGCGCTGGTCGGAGATGATACCGCGCTGTTCCAGCGAGGCGGCGATCTGGTTGAAGCCCGCACCGTCGGGAACCATGAAGGCGGTCGACTGTTCGAGCGGCCCCTCGCCCTCGAATTCTGTCTTGCCGTACCAGAACAGCGCTACCGCGGCGATGGCCACGAGGATCATCATCGTCATGATGAAATTGAGGAAAATGACGACCTGACTGCGCGCCCGGCGCGAGCGTCTGGGCGGCGGGGGCACCTTTTCGGGCTTCAGCGCCTGCGACGGGGAAACCGGTACAATCGGGCCGGAAGAGCCGCCATCGCGCCCCTTTTCAGCCCCTGCGCGCCCGAAGGTCGCCTTGTCGGCGTTATTGGGATCAGTCACGTCGTATCCTCATTTCGAATCCCCGAAATTTCAGGGAGCAATGTGGCAAAAACCCGGTTTGCCACGCAATGGCATACGCGACGATTTGGTCGGAAAAGATACGGAAAAAAGCCCGCAAATCAACGCTTGCGGATCAATCCTGATAGCGGCGCAGCACGAGCGATGCGTTGGTGCCGCCAAAGCCGAAGGAATTGGACAGCGCCACGTCGACCTGGCGCTTGCGCGCGACCTTCGGGACGAGGTCGATTGCCGTCTCCACCTCGGGATTGTCGAGGTTGAGCGTCGGCGGAACGACATTGTCGCGAATGGCAAGGGCGGAGAAGATCGCCTCGATCGCACCGGCAGCACCGAGCAGGTGGCCGGTCGCCGACTTGGTGGACGACATCGATACTTTCGAAGCCGAATCGCCGACCAGACGCTCGACGGCGCCGAGTTCGATCGTGTCGGCCATGGTCGATGTGCCGTGGGCGTTGATGTAGTCGAGATCGGCGGCCGTCAGTCCGGCGCGCTTGAGCGCCATCGACATGCAGCGATAAGCGCCGTTGCCGTCTTCGGCGGGGGCGGTTATGTGGTACGCATCGCCCGACAGGCCGTAGCCGACGACTTCGGCGATGATGTTGGCACCACGGGCCTTGGCGTGCTCGAGCTCCTCGAGAACGACGATGCCGGCGCCTTCGCCCATGACGAAACCGTCACGGTCGCGGTCATAGGGACGCGACGCCTCGGTCGGCCGGTCGTTGAATTCGGTCGCCAGCGCCTTGCAGGCGGCGAAACCCGCGAGCGCGATACGGCAGACGGGCGATTCGGCACCGCCTGCCACCATGACGTCGGCGTCACCCAGCATGATCAGACGGGCGGCGTCGCCGATGGCGTGCGCGCCGGTCGAGCAGGCGGTGACAACAGAGTGGTTGGGTCCGCGCAGCTTGTGTCGGATCGACACCTGGCCCGAGACCAGATTGATAAGCCGCCCGGGAATGAAGAAGGGAGAGATGCGCCGCGGACCCTTGTCGCGCAGCGTGTAGCCGGCCTCGACGATCCCTTCGAGCCCGCCGATACCCGAGCCGATGAGAACGCCGGTGGCGATCTCGTCTTCCTCGGTTTCAGGCTTCCAGCCCGCATCCGCGAGCGCCAGGTCGGCGGCCGCCATGCCATAGGTGATGAAGGGGTCGACCTTGCGCTGTTCCTTCGGCTCCATCCAGTCGTCGGGATTGTAGTATCCCTCGTCGGACGGATCGGTCGGAATCTGGCCGGCAATCTGGGCTGCCAGATCATCCACCTCGAAAGAGGTGACGCGGCTGATCCCGCTCTGGCTGTCCAGAAGTCGCTTCCAGGTGATCTCGGTCCCGCACCCAAGCGGTGTGACCAGCCCGGTTCCGGTTATGACAACGCGTCTCATCAATTAAAGTCCGGATGTACCATCGTTACGGTGGTCAACTCTTCCGTCGCGGGAAGGTTGCAACCGGAATCCGAAGCCGCCGGCGGATGGTTCGACATCGCGCCGGCGGACGGAAATGGATCAGGCCTGGGCCTTCTCGATGAATTTGACGGCATCGCCGACGGTCAGGATGGTGTCCGCCGCATCGTCGGGAATTTCGATACCGAATTCTTCCTCGAACGCCATGACGAGCTCGACGGTGTCAAGCGAGTCCGCGCCGAGATCGTCGATGAAGCTTGCGCTTTCGGTGACTTTTTCTTCCTCAACGCCCAAGTGTTCGACGACGATTTTCTTCACGCGGTCTGCGATATCGCTCATAACGGTTTCCTCAACCTGTCCAAGTTACTCCAACGCCCTTTATCGGGGTCGGCACTACCAATCAAGTTCGACGGGACTTTTAGTTTGCCGGGTTGCCGCCCGCAAGGGCCGGACTGTGGATTAAGCAGCCATGTTCCCCGGCGCCGCCGGTACCCGCGCCATTGTCGGCGGGACGTAACACGGTTTTTTTGCCGGGAAAAGCCGAAAATTGCCCCTGTATTCGCCGTCGTCCGACGACGAAAGCCGGGGTCAGATCATCGCCATGCCGCCATTGACGTGGATGGTCTGCCCGGTGACGTAGCTTGCCTCGTTCGAAGCCAGATAGGAGACCGCCGAGGCAACTTCGCCCCCCGTGCCCATCCGTGACATCGGGATAGCCCCCATGATGGCGCCGCGCTGCTTTTCGTTGAGCTTGTCGGTCATGGCGGATTCGATGAAGCCGGGTGCGACGCAGTTGACGGTGACGTTGCGGCTGGCGATTTCCTGCGCGAGGCTTTTCGACATGCCGATCATGCCGGCCTTGGCGGCACAGTAGTTCGCCTGACCCGGATTGCCGGTTACGCCCACCACGGAGGTGATGTTGACGATGCGACCATGTCGGCGGCGCATCATCGGATGGGCAAGTTCGCGGGTGAGCCGAAACACCGAACCGAGGTTGACCTCGAGCACGTCGTCCCACTGCTCGTCGGTCATGCGGACGAACAGCCCGTCGCGGGTGATGCCGGCATTGTTGACGAGGATATCGACGCCCTCGAGCGTTTCCTCGGCGCGCTTGCCGAGTGCTGCGACTTCGGCGCGGTCGGAGAGATTGGCGGCGAGCACATGGCAGTTGGAGCCGAGATCGGAGGCCAGCGCCTCGAGCTTCTCGACGCGGGTGCCGTGCAGGCCGACGATGGCGCCCTGAGCGTGGAGCGCGCGGGCCACCGCCTCGCCGATACCGCCGGACGCGCCAGTGATGAGAGCCTTGCGGCCGTTCAGATCAAACATGGAATCATCCCTTTCAGGGTGGTTTCTTGTCTTTATGAAATTCTATTCGAGGCCCGCGAGAAAGGCATCGATGTCACCGGGAGTGCCTAGCGACACGGTCGAAAGGCTGCGGTCGATGCGGCGTGCCAGGCCCGACAACACCTTGCCGGAACCGACCTCGGCCAGCGTGTCGACACCGTTTGCGGCGAACCAGGCGACGGTTTCGGCCCAGCGCACCTGACCGGTGACCTGCTCGACCAGAAGTTCGGCGATCTCTTCAGGTTCGGTCACAGGGGCGGCGCGCACATTTGCGACGACCGGCACCACCGGCGCCTTCTTTGTTACATCGGCGAGTGCTTCGCGCATGGCGTCTGCGGCCGGCTGCATCAGTGCGGAATGGAAGGGGGCGGAGACCGGCAGCATGACCGCGCGCTTGGCGCCCTTGTCGGTGCAGATGCGCGCGGCGTGTTCGACTGCCGGCTTGAGACCGGAAATGACGAGCTGCCCGCCGCCATTGTCGTTGGCGATCTGACAGACGGCATCGCCCTCGGCCGCCTCGTCACAGGCCGCCTGCACATCGGACGCTTCGAGACCGATGATCGCCGCCATGGCGCCCTCGCCGGGGGCGACGGCCGACTGCATGGCATTGCCACGGATACGCAGAAGCCGGGCGGTGTCGGCGAGCGAGAAGGTGCCGGCGGCACAAAGGGCGGAATATTCGCCGAGCGAGTGGCCGGCCACGTGGGAGGCGAGATCGGCGAGCTTGTGGCCGCGCGCCTCGATCACCCGCATGACGGCCATGGAAACCGCCATCAGCGCCGGCTGGGCGTTGGCCGTCAGGGTCAGGCGTTCTTCCGGCCCTTCGAACATCAGCGTCGAGAGCTTCTCGCCGAGCGCCTCGTCGACTTCCTCGAAAACTGCCCTTGCCTCGGGGAAGGTCTCCGCGAGTTCCTTGCCCATGCCGACGGTCTGGCTACCCTGTCCGGGGAAAGTGAATGCGCGCGCCATGACGTCTCCCTTATCGGTTTTGTCTCGTTTTTCGCGGAACGGTCGCTCCGGCGGATCAACGCTTGTCCGTTTGGGCGCGTTCCATCGACATTCCCGAAGGTAATGTCAAGGCGAAGGGGATTTCGCCCCGCCCTCTGCATGCCACACAGAGAGTATTTTTTCATCTGCCGCCACACTGGTACTTGAAACGCGCCTTTTCCGGGCGCACCTATCCGCCGTCGCGCTCGATTTCAGCAGCGCCCTTACGGATTGACGCCATGTCGCATCCCGCCCCCGCCGGAAAAAACGGCCCCTCCTCCCCCGCCTCCACAATCAAGATCATTGAAAGCGCGCCACCGGTGCGCCGCAGCCTGATGGCAGCGCTGGCGCTGGCCTCGGGTGCAATCGTACTCATCGGCTCGGAGATCTGGCTCGTCGCACTTCTGCTTTACTGGGCTGTTGTCGACTTCATCGGTCACGGCATGGTCGTCCAGATCGTCTTCGGCGCCATCGTCCTCGTCCCCGCGCTTTGGGCAACGTGGAAGCTGGTGGAAATGGCGATCGCCGCCGAGCGCTATCCGGACCCGAAGCCGGAAGCGCACGCCTACGAAGCCTGACCGCCCGAGATGGCCACTCTCCTTTCGACACTGCCCGGACTTCTGGGCGGTCTCATCGTACTGTCGATCGGCGCGGAAGCGCTGGTATCGGGCGCCGTCACCATCGCCCGCCGTTTTTCGATGCCGCCGCTCCTGATCGGCGTCACCATCGTCGGGTTCGGCACATCGCTGCCCGAACTCGTTGTTTCGTTGAAGGCGGCGCTGAGGGACGCGCCCGACATCGCGGTCGGCAATGTCGTCGGCTCCAACATCGCCAATATCCTGCTGATCGTCGGGCTTGCGGCGATCATCGCGCCGATTGCGGCCAAATTCCTGTCCTACCGCCGCGATCTTCTGGCGATGCTCGCCGCCAGTCTCCTGATGCTGGCGCTCGGATGGTCCGGCGATATCGGACGGATCGCCGGCGGCCTGATGCTGGCGGGGCTTGTTGTCTATCTGGTCTACACAGCGCGCTGCGGCATGGCCGAGGAGACCGATGTCGAGCCGGAACATCTTCCCGCTTGGCGCAGATCGCTGCCGGTCGCAGGCGTCTCAGTGGTCATCGGCCTGGGCGCCCTCTTTCTCGGGGCCAACTGGCTGGTCGACGGGGCGATCGAGATTTCCCGCGCCTTCGGCCTGTCAGAAGCCGCGATCGGGCTGACTGTCGTCGCCGTGGGAACGTCGCTTCCCGAATTGGCGACCTCCGTGGCCGCCGCCATCCGCCGGCATGGCGACGTGGCGCTCGGCAACGTCATCGGTTCGAATACCTTCAACATTCTCGGCATACTCGGCATCACGTCGATTATTTCCCCTGTCGAAGTCTCCCCGGCTATCGCTTCCACCGACATCCCGGTGATGCTGGCAACGGCGCTGGCGCTGACCGCGCTCATCGCCTTTTCCCGTGGAATCGGGCGTGTGTCGGGTATCGGCCTGCTCGTTCTCTATAGCTGTTACGTCGTCTGGCTGCTGGCGGGCTGAGCGGGGCCAACCACAGTCCGGCGGGGTCCAAGGGTTGATATCGGTCGACCAGCGGCTATCTTGCGCCGCAGCTACCCACCAACCGGAATTCCCAGACATGAAAATGAATCCGCTCGGCCGTACCGGCATGACCGTGAGCGAAATCTGCCTCGGCACCATGACCTTCGGCGAACAGAACACCGAGGCCGAGGGCCACGCTCAGATGGACCGCGCCACCGAGGCAGGCGTGAATTTCTTCGACACCGCGGAACTCTATCCCACCAACCCGACCCGGGCGGAAACGCAGGGCCGCACCGAGGAAATCATCGGAAGCTGGCTGAAAAAGCGCGGAACGCGCGACGACATCATCATCGCCAGCAAGGTCTCCGGCAACGGCAATGACTGGATCCGCGGCGGCGAGGACATCAGCCGCGAGGCGATCGCCCGCGCGCTCGATCTGAACCTCAAGCGGCTCGGTGTCGATCACATCGATCTCTACCAGCTTCACTGGCCCAACCGGGGCTCCTACCATTTCCGCAAGAACTGGACCTTCGACGCTTCCGGTCAGGCCAAAGGCCGGAAGATGCTCGAGGATCTTCTCGATACGCTGCGCGGTCTCGACGATGCGGTGAAAGCGGGCAAGATCCGAGCCTATGGCGTCTCCAACGACAGCGCCTGGGGGATCATGCAGCTCATCCGGATCGCCGAGGACAACGGCCTGCCGCGCGTGGCCTCGGTGCAGAACGAATACAACCTGCTCTGCCGGCATTTCGATCTCGATCTTGCCGAGGTTGCGCATCACGAGGATGTGGGGCTGCTGGCCTATTCGCCGCTCGCCGCCGGCATCCTCACCGGAAAGTACCAGAACGGCGCGATCCCGAAGGATTCACGCCGCGCGCGGGTGGAAAATCTCGGCGGCCGCTGGACGCCGCAGGCGGAAGCCGCCACAGGCGCCTATCTGGAGGTTGCGCGAAAGCATGGCCTCGACCCGGCTCAGATGGCCCTCGCCTTCTGCATGACCCGGCCTTTCATGACCTCGACAATCATCGGAGCAACCTCGCTCGAGCAGCTCGAAACCTGTCTCGGCTCCGTTGACGTCACGCTCACCGACGAGGTGATGAAGGATATCGACGCTGCCCGGCGCGACCACCCGATGCCCATCTGAACCCCACGATACGAGCGAGGCGACGGGCTAAATAAGTCGCCTCGCGCTTGCAATCCCCGGCGATCCCGCGTATAGGCCAGCGCGTTCGAACACCCGGTCAATCGGCTGGTGGCTGAACGGAGGGCTGGCAGTCAGCCTGCAGGGGCGAGAAGCGTCCCGGCCTCCCGTGTCTCCGCTCACGACCGTCTCGAAACGTCTTTCTTGCGCGGCGAAAGCCGACAGGCAAGTCGCTGGGGCTTAGCGCCGATCCGGGTGTGTTAATGCAAGAAAGGCAAAGAAATCATGGCGCTTTACGAGCACGTATTCCTTGCCCGGCAGGATATTTCCGCCCAGCAGCTCGATGAACTTGTGGCAACCTACAAGGGCATCATCGAGGAAAATGGCGGCAAGGTCGGGCGCATCGAGAACTGGGGACTGAAGTCCCTCACCTACCGGATCAAGAAGAACCGCAAGGCCCACTACGCGCTAATGGACATCGACGCGCCGGCCAAGGCTGTCCAGGAAATGGAACGCCAGATGCGCTTCAACGAAGACATCCTGCGCTTCATGACCGTGTCGGTCGAAGCTCACGAGGAAGGCCCGTCGGCCATGCTGCAGAAGCGCGATCGCGATGATCGCGGCGACCGCGGCCCCCGTGGTGATCGCGGCGACCGCGGCGATCGCGGCCCCCGCCGTCCGCGCGACTAAGGAGAGACAATCATGGTCGACATCAACCAGATCCCGACGCGCCGCCCGTTCCATCGCCGGCGCAAGACCTGCCCCTTCTCCGGCGCCAACGCACCGAAGATCGATTACAAGGACGTCCGTCTGCTGCAGCGCTACGTTTCCGAGCGCGGCAAGATCGTTCCGTCCCGCATCACGGCCGTGAGCCAGAAGAAGCAGCGCGAACTCGCCAAGGCGATCAAGCGCGCCCGCTTCCTCGGCCTGCTGCCCTACGTCATCAGCTAAGCTGATATTACCGGCGGTCTCCGGACCGCCGGTTCAAGCTTTTTTCCGGGCGGACTTCGGACCACCGGATTTCCTCTTCGCGGGAGGCCGCGAAGCAGGATCGAACGAACAAGACCGAGTTGGGGCCTTCGAGGCAAATCCTCCGCCCCTAACTGCGAAACGCAGGACAGCGACATGCAGGACACCAAAGCCATATCGGCCCTCGTCGGCCTGATTGCCGGGATCGCATCCGCGTTCCTGCTGGCCGGTGCCGTCGCTCCCTCCTACATGGCAATGCTGCTGATCGCCTCGGCATCGCTTCCCGTGCTGATCGCCGGCCTCGGCTGGTCAAACACCGCTTCGATCGTCGCGGTGATCGCCGGGACCGCGCTGATTTCGGTCATGTCCGGACCGCTCGCCGCATTGTCGGCGGCACTCACCTCGCTCGGCCCCGCCGCCTGGATCGCGCACCTGAGCAATCTCGCCCGCCCTGCCGAGGAAATCGGCGGACCGGAAGGCCGGCTTGCCTGGTACCCGCTCTCCGACATCCTCGCGCAGGTCTGCGCCATCGTCGCCGTGGTGCTCGTCATCCTCGGCTACGTGATGGGCTACGGGCCGGAACTGTCTGGCGAGCTGGTCGATTCCTTCGTTTCCATCCTGAAAGAAGGCAATCCCGACCTGACGCTGGATCCCGCGAGCCTCGCGGAGATGAAGTCCATGATGCGGGTGCTGCTGCCGCTGGTGCAGGGCGCGACCTGGGTCGGCATTCTCTTCGGCATGTACTATATCGCCCGCGGCATCGTCACGTTGTCGGGCCGGGGAAAGCGGCCGCGCGACGACGTTCCGGCGCAACTCCGGATGCCACGCACTGCGCTCTATACGTTCGGCATCGGCATCGCGATCACGCTTCTGGCGCCCGCACCCTACGATCTCGTGGGCTGGGTGATCGCCGGCTCCTTCGGAGCGGGGTTCATTCTCTCGGGCTTCGCGCTGATGCATTTCCTCACCCGCGGCAAATCCTGGCGGCCGATCGCCATCTGGATCGCCTACGTCACGGTGATCCTGTTCACCGTGCCGCTCATCTTCTTCCTGGTCTTCGGGCTGACCGCCACCGGCCGTCTGTCGACCATGTCCCCCAACCAACCGAAATCCTGAACATCGAGATACACCAAGAAAGGAAATCACAATGGACGTCATTCTTCTCGAACGCGTCGCCAAGCTCGGCCAGATGGGCGAAACCGTAAAGGTCCGCGATGGCTTCGCCCGCAACTTCCTCCTGCCCCAGGGCAAGGCACTGCGCGCCAACGAAGCCAACAAGGCCCGTTTCGAATCGCAGCGCGCCGAACTCGAAGCCCGCAACCTCGAGCGCAAGTCGGAAGCCGAATCGGTTGCCGAGAAGCTGGACGGCAAGAGCTTCATCGTCGTGCGCTCCGCCGGTGAGACCGGTCAGCTCTACGGCTCCGTCGCCGCCCGCGACGTCGTCGCCGTGCTCAGCGATGAAGGCTTCAACATCGGCCGCAACCAGGTCGATCTCAACCACCCGATCAAGACCATCGGCATCCATTCGATCAGCCTGGCACTGCACCCGGACGTCATCGTCAGCGTCGACTTCAACGTCGCACGCTCGGCCGACGAAGCCGAACGCCAGGCCAAGGGCGAGGACCTGACCTCGGCCGACGCCATCTACGGCATTGACGAAGAAGAAGCGGCCGCCGCCGCCGAGGCTGCAGCCCACGATCCGGACTTCGAAGACGACGACGCTGAAAACGCCGAAGGCGAAGAGCAGGCCTGATCGGCTTCCTCCGCACCTTTTGACGAACGCCCGGGTCTTTGACCCGGGCGTTTTCTTTTGCCCGCCTCGCTACCGCTCTCCCCTTCCCCCGCGATGCCCATCGGCGTAGAAAGGGCGCATGAGTTTTTCGACCGAACAGAGTGACGCCGGAGCCTTCGAGGCGCTGATGCTGTTTTACGCCGATGCCGGCGTGGAGACGCTGCTCGAGGCGCATCCGGTCGACCGTTTCGCCGAAAGCCAGGAAGAGGCCCGCAAGCGCCAGGCAGCCCGCGCGGTGCCGCCGAAACAAGCAGGCGGAAATGCCGGTCAGGTCCCTCATCGAGCCGGCCAGGAGCCGGGCAGGAACCGCACCGAACAGCGCCCCGCCCCGCCCCCGGTCGCCGTGCCGCAGATGACCGTGCCGGACGCCGCAGCCTTCGAGGATGCACGGGCCACCGCGAGCGCCGCCAACACGATCGAGGAACTCCAGGCCGCGCTCGAACGCTTCAGCGGCTGCAATCTCAAACACTCGGCCCGCAACACCGTCTTTGCCGACGGCAACCCCGAGGCGCGGTTGATGATCATCGGCGAAGCGCCGGATCGCGACGAGGATCTTCAGGGCACGCCGTTTGCCGGCCGTGCCGGGCAACTTCTCGACCGCATGCTTGCCGCCATCGGCCTCGACCGGACGTCGGCCTACCTGACCAACGTCATCTTCTGGCGTCCGCCGGGCAACCGTCCTCCGACGCCGCACGAGATCGAGCTCTGCCGCCCCTTCGCCGAGCGCCATATCGAACTGGTCAAGCCGGAGATGCTGCTGTTTTTCGGCAACGTGCCGACCAAGGCGCTGATTGCCAACGAGCGCGGTATCCTGTCGGTTCGCGGCAAGTTCCAGACCTATGAGCGTCCGGGCCTTTCAATCCCGGTGATGCCGAGCCTGCATCCGGCCCATCTGCTCAAAAGCCCGGCGCAGAAGAAGCTCGCCTGGGCGGACCTGCTGGCGGTTTCGGAAAAGCTTGGCCCCGCCGCCTAGAGTGCTCACCTGACTTTCACCTCCCCAGATGGGACGTGAGACTTCTCGCCCGTTGTCATGTCGCCATGTCGGATTTCTTTTCGAGAGTGTCGTGCGCCAGCATTTTTCTCTTGCGGCGTGGTGGCAAATTCATCAGGGAGGGGCCATTGACGCGAATCGCCCCCGCCAACCCGGGAAACCACCAATGTTGAGCACCATCGCCCCGGTAGGCGCGCTGCTTCTGTCCACGTTCTTCGTTCTCGTCGCAGCGGGCCTTTCGGGCTACCTCATCCCCTTGCGCGCGGTTGCCGAAGGCTGGCCGACGCTCGTTGTCTCGCTGCTTGCCACCAGCTATGCCGTGGCATTTACCGCGAGTTGCCTGATCACGCCCCGCCTCGTGCGCCGGGTCGGCCATGTGCGGGTGTTCGGCGTCATGGTGACGGCCCTTTCGGTGTCGCAGCTCCTCAACGTGCTGATAGTCGATCCGACCGTCTGGATCATCTCGCGCGGGCTGACCGGTTTCGCGCTCGCCGGCAGCTACATGGTGATCGAGAGCTGGCTCAACGAGAAGGTGACGAACGAGAACCGCGGCGCGCTGTTTTCGGTCTACATGGTGGTGACCATGGGCGGGCTGACGGTCGGTCAGTACATGGTGCCGTTCGGCGATCCGATGCTGCCGACGCTGTTCATCATTTCGGCGGTGATTTATTCCTTCGCCATCATGCCGACCTCGCTGTCGAGCGCACAGTCGCCGCAGCCGCTCAACCAGGTGCGGATGAACATTCCGCGGCTGTTCCGCAATTCTCCGGCAGCGGTGATCGGCATGCTGCTCACCGGCCTGATCGGCGGCATCTGGAACGGCCTGGCGCCGGTGTTCGGATCGCTGAGCGGGCTGTCGACGACCGAGGGCGCGACGATGCTGGCCACCGCGATGATCGGCGGCACTGTGTTCCAGTATCCGCTGGGACGCGCCTCCGACCGGATGGATCGCCGCCGCATCATGGTGCTCGCCGGCGGGATCGGAACCGTCTCGTGCCTGATCGCCATTCTTTTCGGGGCCGAATCGCGTCTGGTCTTCTTCGCCGGCATGTTCCTGCTCGGTACGGTGCTTTACCCGATCTACGCGCTCAACGTCGCGCATGCCAACGACCGCGCGGAACCGGACGAATTCGTCGACATCTCCTCGGGTCTGATGATCATCTACGGTGTCGGCGCGATGTTCGGACCGCTGATCGCCGGCGCTGCGATGGACTACACCGGCCCGGGCGGGTTCTTCGTCTCGCTCTTCGTCTTCTTCGTCGCCTACGCGCTTTACGCCGGCTGGCGCATCCCCCGCCGCGAGGAGATGCCCGAAGACGAGCGTGGCGAATTCCAGGCCACCCTGCCCGGCCAGGAGACCACCCCGCAGACGCTCGAACTCGATCCGCGTTCCGATCCCGAATGGGGCCAGACGGAGGAAGACGGGGACGACGTCAGCCCTGCGGCGTGACCAGCTTGCGCTGTGCCCGGCGCTCGAGCCCCAGACGGTGTTCGCGGTAGATGATGGCGATGCCCGCCGAAACCACGATCACCGTGCCGATCAGCATCGACATTGTGGGCGTTTCGTCGAACAGCAGATACCCGACGGCGAGACCGATGATGATCGAGCAGTATTCGAACGGCGCGATCGTCGACACGTCGGCATAGCGATAGCTCTGAGTGAGCAACAGCTGCGCCCCGCCACCGCAGATGCCAGCGACCAGCATCAAGCCAAGTGTGGTCATATCCGGCACGACCCAGCCAAAAGGCAGCGTGACGAGCGCCAGCAGCGTCGAACTCAGCGAGAAATAGAGCACGATGGTATGGGTTTGCTCCGTCCGTACGAGACGGCGGATCTGGATCGAAGCAGTGGCCGCGAACACCGCCGAGCCGAGGATCGCGAAAACGCCCATTGCTTCGCGCGACCCTAACCCGCTCTCGATCAAGGTGATCTTCGGCAGGGAAATGACGAGAACGCCGCATATGCCGACCGCAACCGCCGACCAGCGGAAGAGCCGAACCTTTTCGCCGAGAAAGATCGCGGCGAAGACCACGGTCAGAAGCGGCATGGAATAACCGATGGCGATGGCATCGGGCAGCGGCAGCAGGGTGATGCCCAGAAAGTTGAGCCCCATCGCGGTGGCACCGACCAACCCGCGGATCATGTGGCCGAACGGCCTTTCGGTCTTCCACGCCTCTATCAGTACGCCGCGCGCCAGAAGATAGGCCATCACCGGCAGGATGGCGAAGGCCGAGCGGAAAAAGACGATCTCGCCGACCGGCATGTCGTCCTGGCCGACGAGCTTGATGATGGTGACCATCACCATAAAGGAGAGAACGGATATCACCTTCAGCGTGATGCCGAAGAGCGGCGAACGCGTTTCTGACTCGGCAGTCCGGGGGACAGCCGCTGCGGACGCGGCGCCCGGCGCAGAGACGCCGGGGCCGGATTTCCTGATCGGGTCGGCCACGGCTGTCAGCCGTTCAGAACCTGCCACATCTTGAGCGGGGTCACCGGCATCTCGATGTGACGGATGCCCTTTTCATGGCTCAGGGCGTCGATCACGGCGTTCATCACCGCGGGGCAGGCTCCGATGGTGCCGGCCTCGCCCGCGCCCTTCATGCCAAGCGCATTCGTGGTGGAGGGTACGTTGCGGGTCTCGAACTCGAAGAAGGGAACGGTGTCGGCGCGCGGCATGGTGTAGTCCATGAAGCTCGCCGTCATGAGCTGCCCGTCGGATTCGTAGACGACCTCCTCGCCCAGCGCCTGGGCCATGCCCTGAACGATGCCGCCATGGACCTGGCCGAGCAGCAGCGTCGGATTGACGGTCATGCCGAAGTCGTCGACCACCGAATAGTTCACCACCTCGATCTCCCCGGTCTCCGGATCGATCTCGATCTCGCAGACATGGGTGCCGTTCGGGTAGGTGTTCTCGTCCTGCTTGACGTCGGCCTCCGCCTTGCGGTCGGCTTCGTCCTTGGCGGCTTTCGCCAGCGCCGAATAGTCCATCGACCGGTCGGTGCCGACGATGCGGGCGACGCCGTCCACCAGTTCGATATCGGCGGGCGCGGCTTCCAGTTCGTCGGCTGCGATCTTCTTCATCTTCTCGGCGAGGATTTCGCTCGCGGAAGCCACGGAGACGCCGCCGAGCGGGATCGAACGCGAGCCCCCCGTGCCACCGCCCTTCGACAGGTGCTTCGTGTCGCCCTGGCGGACGACGATCTTGTCGAAGTCGATGCCGATCTTGTCGTAGATGAACTGGGCATAAGCGGTTTCGTGGCCCTGCCCGTTGGTCTGGGTGCCGATATCGAGAACGATTTCCCCGTTCTCGGTCAGTTCCAGCTTCGCGGCCTCGGAGCCGGCGAAGGCGCAAGCCTCGATATAGGTGGCGAAGCCATAGCCGCGGATCTTGCCGCGCGATTTCGCCTCCTCGCGGCGCGCCTCGAAGCCCGCATAATCGGTTTTCTCGAGTGCGCGGGTCATGTGGCCGTCGAACTCGCCAACGTCATACATGCGGCCGCCGGGCGTCGTGTAGGGGAACTGTTCGGGGCGGATGAAATTCCGGCGGCGGATTTCGGCGCGGTCGATGCCGAGTTCGTTCGCGCATTCGTCCACCAGCCGCTCGATGAGATAGGCGGCTTCCGGACGTCCGGCGCCGCGATAGGCGTCGACGGTCATGGTGTTGGTGTAGACCGCGTCGACGGTGACATCCATCGCCGGGATGTCGTAGATGCCGGTCGACATGGTCACGCCGCCGGTCGGGATGTTGGGGCCGTACTGGCCCATATAGGCGCCCATGGCGGCGGTGATGTTGGCCTTGAAGGCGAGGAAACGGCCGTCCTTGTCGAGAGCCATCTGCGCCTCGACCACATTGTCGCGGCCATGGCTGTCGGCCATGAAGTGCTCGGTGCGGTCGGAGACCCACTTGACCGGGCGGCCGAGCTTCTTCGCCGCCGCCATCGTCAGGGGATATTCGCGGAACATGAACATCTTGGTGCCGAAGCCGCCGCCCACGTCGCCGGTCACCACGCGGATTTTGTCGGCGTCCATCTTGAAGATGTCCTTGGCGAGGATGTCGCGCATCGAGTGCACCCCTTGCGAGCCGGTGTGCAGGGTGAAGCTCTCCTCGTCGGCGTCCCACTGCGCGAGACAGGCGCGCGGCTCGATATAGTTCGACGCCAGGCGGTTGTTGATGAAGGCGATCGAGACCACCTTGTCGGCCTTGTCGAAGCCCGATTTGGCGGCCTCGGCATCTCCGAGCTTGAAGAGATAGGCACGATTGTCCTCGGCATCGCTCCAGACCAGCGGCGCGTCCGCGTCGAGCGCCTTGCCGGTTTCGGTGTTGGCGTCCTTCTCTTCCCAGTCGATCATGATCAACTCGGCGGCGTCCTGCGCCTGGGCGAGCGTTTCGGCGACCACATAGGCCACCGCGTCGCCGACATATTTCACGTCGCCGTCGCACAGAACGGGCGCCGGCCGAAGCTTCGGCTTGCTGCCGTCGGGCTGCTTCACGCCGGAAATGACCGTAACCGGTCCCAGATCGGCAACGTCCTCCGCCGTGAGGATGGCAACCACGCCCTCGGCCTCACGCGCGGCATCCAGATCCTCGAAGGTGAAGGTGGCGGAGGCATAGGGGGAGCGGACGACGTAGCCGTAAAGCTGGCCTTCCGCATTCTTGTCGGCCGTATAGGAGCCGAGGCCCTGGATCAAACGCTTGTCTTCCTTGCGCAACGCGGAAGCGCCGACGCCGAATTTCGGTATAGCCGTCATGGAGGAGTCCCGGAGTCTTCAGAATTGGTTATTGGCGAACGGCGCGCATCGGGCCGCATCGGATGAATGTATAACTTCGCCGGCCATTGTCGAGGGGCAAAGATGGGCGGGCGTCTCCCTCGGGTTTGCCAGGGTCGTAGATATTGCGTTAGGACATCGGCTGTATTTGATACAAAAACGAGTGATCATGGGGATGTCATGCGGACAGAGACTGGACAAGTCTTCCACCTGAAAGACTATGCGCCGACCGCGTTCGAAGTGGAACGGATCGATCTCACTTTCGAACTCGCCCCCGAAAGCACCAAGGTTGTTGCCCGTTCCATCCTCAAACGGCGCGAGGGCGTGGCTGAAGACGCTCCGCTGGTCTTCGACGGTGACGATCTGACGCTGGATGCGCTCAGGATCGACAGCATCGATGTTGCCGAGGGCGATTACGACGTTTCGCCGGACAGCCTCACGGTCCGCAATCTGCCGGCGTCCGAGCCCTTCGAGATCACGGTTGAAACCACCCTCGCCCCGGAAAAGAACACCCAGCTCATGGGGCTCTACCGGTCGAGCGGAAACTACTGCACCCAGTGCGAGGCGGAAGGCTTTCGCCGCATCACCTATTTCTACGACCGGCCGGATGTGCTCACCGTCTACACGGTGACGATCATTGCGCCGACCGACGTGCCCGTTCTTCTTTCCAACGGCAATTTCCTCGGTGGCGGAAACTACGACGAAGGCCGGCATTTCGCCGCTTGGTACGACCCCCACCCCAAGCCCTCCTATCTCTTCGCGCTGGTGGGCGGCGATCTCGGCATGATCTCCGACACGTTCACCACGATGAGCGGACGCGACGTCGAACTCAGGATCTATGTCGAGCACGGCAAGGAGGAGCGCGCTGCCTACGCGATGGATTCGCTCAAGCGCTCGATGCGCTGGGACGAGGAGGTCTACGGGCGCGAATACGATCTCGACATCTTCATGATCGTCGCCGTTTCCGACTTCAACATGGGGGCGATGGAGAACAAGGGGCTCAACGTCTTCAACGACAAATACGTTCTTGCCGACCCGGAGACCGCCACCGACCAGGACTACGCAAATATCGAGGCGATCATCGCCCACGAATACTTCCACAACTGGACCGGCAACCGTATCACCTGCCGCGACTGGTTCCAGCTGTGCCTGAAGGAAGGGCTGACGGTCTACCGCGACCACACCTTCTCGCAGGACCAGCGCTCGGCTCCGGTCAAGCGGATTGCCGAGATCAAGACGCTAAAGGCGCACCAGTTTCCCGAGGATGCCGGCCCTCTCGCCCATCCGGTCAGGCCCTCGACCTACAAGGAAATCAACAACTTCTACACCGCGACCGTCTACGAGAAGGGCTCCGAGGTCGTCGGCATGATCCGCACCCTTCTCGGCGATGAGACATTCCGCAAAGGCATGGATCTCTATTTCGAGCGCCATGACGGCCAGGCGGTGACGATCGAGGATTTTGTCGCCTGCTTCGCCGAAGTCTCCGGTCGCGACCTCGAGCAGTTCATGCTCTGGTACAATCAGGCAGGCACGCCACTGATTTCCGCCTCTACGACTTACGACGCGGCGAAAAAGACGTTCACCGTGAAGCTCGAGCAGACCGTGAGTCCAACGCCGGGCCAGGCCAATAAGGAACCGATGCTCGTTCCTCTCGCCTATGCGCTGATCATGCCGAACGGTTCGATTTCTACCGCCGCCCCCAAGGAGGCGCCCGGCGAGGAGGGCGTGCTCAACCTGACGGATCGCTCGCAGAGCTTCGTCTTCACCGATGTGGCGTCCCGCCCCGTGTTGTCGCTCAACAGGGGGTTTTCCGCGCCGGTCAACCTGTCGATGGAGCAGTCGGACGAGGATCTCGCCCATATCGCCCGTCACGAAACCGATGGCGTGGCCCGCTGGCAGGCAATCACGGCCGCGGCGACCCGCCTTCTCGTAGAGGCCTCGCAACTGGCGCGGGACGGCCGTGAGCTGCCCTCCTCGTCCGAACTGGCAGATATCCTGATTACGGCAGCGGGCGACGAGACGCTCGAACCCGCCTTCCGCGCCCAGGCGCTGCAATTGCCCTCCGAAGCCGACATCGCCCGGGAGATCGGATCGAATATCGATCCCGACGCCATTTTCGAGGCGCGCCGCGCGGTCTTCGACGCGATCGGCACCAAGGGGGCCGAGCTCTTCGTCCGGCTTTCGGGCGAACTGCCGAAAGGCACCTACTCGCCGGCAGCCGACGATGCCGGAAGGCGCGCGCTCGCCGCGATGGCGCTCGCCTATTCCGCAGCCGCAGAAGACAGCCCCGCACGCGTGAGCGCAGCCTTCAAGGCGGCCGACAACATGACGATGCTGGCCGCAACGCTTCAGATCCTTGTCCACCAGTTCCCGGACGCGCCCGAAACGGCCGAGGCGCTTGCCGCTTTCGAGGAACGCTTCGGCGACAATCCGCTGGTCATGGACAAGTGGATGTCGATCCAGGCGATGGCGCCCGGGGCATCGACCGTGGAGCGCGTCATCGAGCTGATGGACCATCCGCATTACAACGCCGGAAACCCGAACCGCGTTCGCGCCCTGATCGGCGCTTTCTCCGCCGGCAATCCAACCGCCTTCAACCGCCCAGACGGCGCCGGTTACCGGCTGCTTGCCGATGTGGTTATCGCCACCGACCCGAAGAACCCTCAGCTTGCCGCGCGTCTCCTGACCGCTATGCGGTCCTGGCGATCGCTGGAAGCGGGACGGCAGGAGGTGGCGCGCCAGGCGCTGGTGTCGATCCAGAACACGAAGAAGCTCTCCACCGATGTGAGCGACATCGTCGAACGGACGCTTCAGTAAGATCACGCGATCTGGTTCGCGGCAGGCGCCGGACCGAACCCCGTTTCGAAAACCGAGCCCCTTTTCGCGTCCGTCCACCAGCCGGGCGTGACAGGGGTTCGCGTCCCCCCGAGAATCGCCCGTCAGCATCCGGGACTCCTCTCCGGTTGCGACTTCGCACTACTCTCCGACAACCGGAAGTGATTTGCGCCAAACCGGGAGATTTCGGGTGCCGTCGGGTGCAAGTCGCGGTTTGAACAGCGACTCGAATCCGAGAAATAATCACGAAAAACAAATGGTTAAAAAAGTTTTTACGGAGGCACTGGACAAGCCGAATCGGCAATGATTCATTATGGCAGATTCGGCGATGCGGAAGCCGAATCCCAACGGGGACATTGTTCAATATCATGGCGGATGCGCAGCACATCACTGCGGCCGGGCGGTCGAATACTGTCCACGGCGGCACCAGGCAAAGCGGTTTTTCAGGGCACGCCCGCTTCTTCGCCCGCCCCGCCTACGAGCGGCTCATCAACGCCGAACCCTTCCTGAAGAAATCCATTCCCGTTCTCATCATCGCCTTTCTGGCGGTGGTGGCCATCGCCCGCTTCATGAACATGGTCGACGACTACGAGGCCAAGGAAACGGCGCTCAGGCAGGTCACGGCGCTGACGCTGTCGGCGACCCAGGCGTCGCTCGCCGCCGACCCGCTTCCGATCGCCGAACGCCAGCGCTGGGAAATCGAGGCCCGCATCAATCGCGCCTTTGCCGGCATGCCCGATACCCATGCCAATTTCGCGGTGCTGGTCGCCAACGCCGATGGCCGCGTGGTGGCGGCCAACGCCGCGGGGTCGGCCTATGTCGGCCAGGCAATCGACACGTTCGTACCCGCTTGGTCGCCGCTGGCCCTTTTCGGCGCCCGCGCCGGTATCCAGGACATCGAATTCGACGGCGTTCCGGTCCTCGCCGCCATGGGCAAACTGCCCGAGGGCGCCGGTCAGGTGCTGATCGCCACGCCGGCGGGCCGGCTGAAGACCATGTGGCGGCGCTCGGTCTCGGTCAACGCGACGCTGTTCATCGCCACCTCCGCCATTCTTCTCGTCATCCTCTACGCCTATTTCTCCCAGGCCGGGCGGGCCCAGGAAGCCGACGAGATCTATCTGGAATCGCACCGCCGGGTCGACATGGCGCTCTCGCGCGGCCGCTGCGGACTGTGGGACTGGGACATGGCGCGCGGACGGCTCTACTGGTCGCGCTCGATGTACGACATTCTCGGGCTCGACAGCCGCGACAGCGTGATTTCCTTCGGCGAGGCATCCGAGCTCATCCATCCCGAGGACGGCAATCTCTACGAGATCGCGCGCCAGGTGGCGGCAGGGGAAATCAGCCAGGTCGACCATCTCTTCCGGATGAAGCACGCCAAGGGGCACTGGGTGTGGATGCGCGCCCGTGCCCAGGTCGTCGATCCGTCCGCCGCGCAAACGCACCTGATCGGCATCGCCATGGACGTGACGGAGCAGTTCCGGCTCCAGCAGCGCTCGGCTGAAGCCGACCAGCGGCTGTTCGACGCCATCGAAAGCACCTCGGAAGCCTTCGTGCTTTGGGACCGGAACGACCGGCTGGTTCTGTGGAACAAGCACTATCAGGCCGTGCACGGCCTTCCCGACGACGCGCTGGTGCCGGGTGTGGCGCGGTCCATCATCGAGCAGGCGGCGACGCGGCCGGTGATCGAGCGGCGGCTCGCAACCCCCTTCGCCGCGGGCCAGGCGCGGACCTACGAGGTGCAGCTCGCCGACGGCCGCTGGCTGCAGATCAACGAGCGCAAGACCCGCGACGGCGGCGAAGTCTCCGTCGGCACCGATATCACCCAGCTCAAGCGCAATCAGGAGCGTCTGCGCGATTCAGAGAAACGGCTGATGGCAACCATCGGCGACCTCTCGGTCAGCCAGGCGGAACTCAAGCGCAAGGCGACCGAGCTTTCCGCACTCAACCAGGATTTCCAGATCGAGAAGGAGCGCGCCGAGGCCGCCAACCTCGCCAAGTCGCAGTTCCTGGCAAATATGAGCCACGAACTGAGGACCCCGCTCAATGCCATCATCGGCTTTTCGGAAATCCTTCAGGCGCGCATGTTCGGCCCGCTGGGATCGGACAAGTACGAGGAGTATACCTGCGACATCCACAATTCCGGCATTCACCTTCTGCGGCTGATCAACGACATTCTCGACATGTCGAAGATCGAGGCCGGGCAGATGCAGCTAAGTTGCGAGGAACTGGATATCGCCCCGCTGGTCGACGAAACGATCCGGCTCGTCTCGATCAACGCGGAGAAGAAGCGCATCACGCTCGAGCAGGAAATCGGCGCGGAACTCAAGATCCCGGCCGACCAGCGCGCAATCAAGCAGATCCTGCTCAACCTGCTCTCCAACGCCACCAAGTTCACCGACGAGGGCGGCAACATATCGGTGCGGGCCCGCAAGACGTCGCGCGCGGTGACGCTGACCATCGCCGACAGCGGCATCGGCATTCCGGCAGCCAATCTGCCCAAGATCGGCCAGCCCTTCGAGCAGGTGCAGAACCAGTTCTCGAAAAGCCAGGGCGGTTCCGGGCTCGGGCTTGCCATCTCGCGCAGCCTGACCGAACTGCACGGCGGCGCCATGCGCATCTACTCGACCGAGGGTATCGGAACCATCGTCAGCGTTCGCATTCCGCTCGAGCGCGACTGCGCCGGCAACGAGGAGGATATGGAGAGCGACGACGAAGCCGAACTGGCCATCGCCTCCAGCATCTGAATTACCGAGAAGCCACTCGGAATTCAAAACGGCCGCCCCGGAAGGAGCGGCCGCTTTTCGTTTTCACGTCCGGTGCTGACGGATCAATCGTCCGAGTTCATACCCCAACCGCCGCCGCGGCCGTGACCCCAGCCGTGATGGCCGCGGTCGTCCTTGCGGTGGTGCTTGCCCATGCCCATTCCCATGTCGCGGCGTCCCTTGCGGAACTCCTCGGGCGAGATCGAGCCGTCATTATTGGCGTCGAGCAGGGCGAAACGCTTCTCCTGCCGGTCCTTGAGCTCGGCCACCGTCACCTTGCCATCGCCGTCGATATCGAAGCGGCGCTTGAACATGGCTTCCATCCGTTTCTCGCGGCGGGCTTCCCAGGCGGCCTTCATTTCGTCGAAGGCGATTTCACCGTCGCCATCGGCGTCGGCATCCGCCATGTCGCCGGGACCGATATCCATGAACTCCTCCATGGACAGGCCGCCGTCGTCATCGGTGTCGAAGCGCTGCATCATGCGGCCACCGTGTTCCATCGGACGATGCTTTCTCGCTCCGTCCTCGGGCCCGGCATCCTGGGCGTAGACAGGCATGGCGATGAGAAGCGCGGCCAGGCCGGTGAGTGTCGTCAGGGTCTTGGTCATCTTGCATTTCCTTTGCATCGTTGTGTCACCCCCGATGCGGGTTTGGCCCTCGACCACGCTCCCATGCGCGGCGTAAGACCCGTTTGGAGCCTCAGGCTCCCTTCCCCTTCCTCCTCGCGGAAGTCGGGGAATTGCTTGTGATCTCGTCGAACAGCGCGCGGATGTCGCGCGATGTCGTCTGCATGTCCGCTTCGAGCGCGCGCATGTCCGGCGCATCGGCGGCGCGCAGCAGCAGATCGGCGAGGCCGGCCGGCGCGTCCTCGGGTTCGAAGACACCTTCGAGGCAAAGCCGCAGGATCTGTGTCTGCGCGGTCCACAGCCGATGCGCGGCCACCAGCTTCTCGACCGCCTCGCGACCGATGCGCTCCGGACCCAACGCCTCGAGAACCTCGATGGTTCCGGTCAGCGGCTCGTCCGGCTTGAGGCCTTCGGCGCGCGCGGTGAGCGAGAGATACTGGGCGATGAATTCGATATCGATAAGGCCGCCCGGGACAAGCTTCACGTCCCACTGATCCTTGGGCGGCTTTTCGGTCTCGATCAGCGCGCGCATTTCGCGCAAATCCTTGAGCAGGACCGTCCCATCGCGCGGCTTGCCGACAATCTCGTCGATCGTCGCGCGGACCCGGTCGGCCAAAGTCTCATCGCCGGCCACGGCCCGGGCGCGGGTGAGCGCCATGTGCTCCCACGTCCAGGCGTCCTCGGCCTGATATTTACCGAAGGCACGGATCGAAGTCGCGACCGGCCCCTTGTTGCCGGAGGGCCGCAGCCTCAGGTCGACCTCGTAGAGCACACCCTCCGCCATTGGCGAGGACAGCGCGGCCACCAGACGCTGGGTAAAGCGTGTGTAGTAGCGCACCGGATCGAGCGGCTTGTCGCCGTCGGAATCGAGCAGGTCAGGATCGCAGTCGTAAAGCAGGATGATGTCGACATCGGAACCGGCGGTCAGTTCGCGGCTGCCGAGCTTGCCCATGCCGAGGACGACCGCGCGGCCGTCGGGCACCTTGCCGTGCGCCTCTTCCATTTCCGCCTTCACGGCATCCAGGCAGGCGCCGATGATCAGATCGGCGAGGTCGGTGAAAGCCTCGCCAGCCCGGGAAGCGGTGATGGCGCCGGTCAATAGCCGCACGCCGATCAGGAATTTCTGCTCCTGGGCAACGATGCGCAGCCGGTCCAACGTTTCCTCGTAGGAGGTCGAGCCCGCGAGCGTTGCCGACAGCCGTTCCTCAAGATAGGCGCGGGTTGGCAGTTCCGCCATCAGGGTCGGGTCGAGCATGCCGTCGAATACATGCGGGCGGCGGGCGATCAGGTCGGCGAGCTTTGGAGCAGCCGTCATGACGGTGACGAGGAAGGACAGAAGCCCGGGATTGTTGCCGATCAGCGAGAAGAACTGGATGCCGGCGGGAAGGCCCGACAGGAACTCGTCGAAGCGCACGATCGCCTCGTCGGCCCGCCGGGTGGCGCCGAAGACCTCGAGAAGCCGCGGGGTCAGTTCGGTAAGCTGCTCGCGCGCCTCCGCCGACCGGGTGGCGCGATAGCGGCCATAATGCCAGGAGCGAATAATGCGCGAGACGTCGGCCGGGCGCTCAAAGCCGAGCCGCTCGAGCGTTTCCAGCGTGCCTGGATCGTCGTCCTCCCCGGTGAAGACGAGATTGCCGGTCTCCCCCGATAGTCGCTCCTCCTTCTCGAAGAGACCCCCATAGATCGTCTCGACCGTCTTGAGCCTTTCGGTCAGCGCCGCACCGAAGGATCGGGTGTCGGTCTCGCCGGCCATCAGCGCCACCCGGAGGAGCTCGTCCTCATCCTCGGGCAGCGTGTGGGACTGCTCGTCGCGCATCATCTGGATGCGGTGCTCGATATCGCGGAGATACCAGTAGCAGCCGGTCAGCTTCCTCGCCGTCTCGGGATCGATCCAGTGGGCGTCGGCCAGCCGGATGAGCATGTCGTCCGTGCGGCGGCCGCGAAGCTGCGGCATGCGGCCCCCGGCTATGAGTTGCTGGGTCTGGACGAAGAACTCGATCTCGCGGATGCCGCCGCGTCCGAGCTTGACGTTATGGCCCTTGACCGCGATCTCGCCGAAACCGCGATGACTGTGGATCTGCCGCTTGATCGAATGGATGTCGGCGATCGCCGCGTAATCGAGATATTTCCGGAAGACGAAAGGCGCCATCTCGGAGATGAAACGCTTGCCCGCTTCCAGATCGCCCGCCACGGGGCGCGCCTTGATATAGGCCGCGCGCTCCCAGTTCTGGCCCCGGCTTTCATAGTAGTTCATCGCCGCATCGACCGGGAAGGCCAGCGGGGTGGAACCGGGGTCGGGACGCAGTCGCAGATCGGTGCGGAAGACGTAACCGTCCGCTGTCCGCTCCTGCATGATACGCACCAGACGGCGGACCAGCCGGGCAAATGTGTCCGTCGCCTCATCCGCATCGACCGCGATCGCCGCCTCGGGCTCGTAGAAGACGACGATATCGATGTCGGATGAGAAGTTGAGCTCCCCGGCCCCGTGCTTGCCCATGCCGAGGACGACGACGCCGGAATTTTCGGACGGGTTTTCGGGATCGGCAAGCCTGAGCTTGCCGCCGTCATGGGCCGAACGCAGGAGATGATCGAAGGCGCCCGCGAGCCCTGCATCGGCGAGTTTGGTGAGCCCCGCCGTGGTTGCCCTGGCGTCCGTCAGCCGGGCGAGGTCATGAAGCGCAAGCGCAAGCGCCGCGCGGCGCTTGGCGCGCCTCAGTGTCGCCATGAGGACGGTTTCGGAGACCGGACTGTCCTCGTCCCGCCAGGCGCCGCGCATTTCCGCCTCGACGTGGGCCAAGAGCCTGTCCAGCGGTGTGAAGAGGGCCGAAGCCAGCGCATCGGGGTCGGCGCGCGCGGTATCGGAGAGCCAGGGCGAGAGCGAGAATGCGGCGCAGATGAAATCGCGCGCCACACTCTTCTTGCCGGCGAATGCCGCCAGGTCGGGTTGCTCCTCGCCCAGCTCGGTCAGCAGGTCCAGCGCCTCGGCCGCTTCGTCATCCGAGATCGGATTGATAGGCGAAGTCTGGAGATCGCAAAGCAGTTCGGTCATTTCGTCCCCCCTGCCGGAAGCTCGAGCGTGGCGCGCAGGCCCGGCCGTTCGGCGTCGCTGTCGTCGGTCGCGGCGAGTACGAGCGTGCCGCCGTGCAGATCGGCCACCGCCTGCACGAGGCTGAGGCCGAGACCGGTGCCCGGTTTGGTACGGCTTTCGTCGAGACGCACGAAACGCTTGATCACGTCCTCGCGCCGATCCTCGGGGATGCCCGGACCATTGTCGGCGACCGACAGCCGGGCGGTCCGCTTGTCGCCCTCCAGCCGCACCGTGATGCGGCTGTTCTCGCCGTCGCCCGCATATTTGACGGCGTTGTCGATCATGTTGGCAAGCGCCTGCGCCAGAAGCTCACGATTACCCTGCACGGTGATGGCGGGGGCGATCTCCTGGCTCAGAACGACCCCCGCTTCCTCTGCCACGGGTTCGTAGAGTTCGGCAGCGTCGGCGGCGAGACCCGAGAGGTCAACCTCGCCCATTTCGGCGACCGAGGAGCCCGCCTCGACGCGGCTGATCATCAAAAGCGCGTTGAAGGTGCGGATGAGCTGGTCGCTCTCGGCGATCGTTTCCTCCAGCGCATGGCGGTAGCCCTCGGCGTCTTCGGTCGAGACAAGTGCCGCCTCGGCGCGGTTTCTCAGCCGCGTCAGCGGGGTCTTCAGGTCATGGGCGATATTGTCGGAGACTTGGCGCAAGCCCTCGTTGAGGCGCTCGATGCGGCCGAGCAGCGTGTTGAGCGAGCGGCTCATGCGGTCGAACTCGTCGCCGGAGCCACCTTCCGGCAGACGCTGGCTGAGATCGCCGGCCAAAATCTTGCGGCTCGCCTGCGACATGTGATCGATGCGCCTGAGCGCCCGGCGTCCGACGAAAAACCAGATCGCCAGCGCGCCGACGAACATGATGGCAAGCGCCATGGCAAGCGCCTGACGAACCAGCCCGCGGAACTTCTCCGGCTCGCCGATGTCGCGACCGACCAGCAGCCGCATGCCGTTGGGCAGCGCGACGATGCGCGCCATGGCGCGGTGCGCTTCCTCGTCCTCCTCCGGATCGCCATAGCGCTCGTAGATGAAGGGGGCTGTCGTCCAGCCCTCGTCGTCGAGCACGCCGGGCTGCAGCGAGGCGACGTTGCCGGCGATGATCTGCCCCTGGGCAGCGGCGATGATGTAGAGGTTCGCGCCAGGCTGCCGCGAGCGGCGCTCGATGGCGCGGACCAGCCCGGCCATGCCGCGCACCTGATAGATGCGGGAGATCTCGCGCAGTTCGGAGTGAATGGCGGTCTCGGTCTGGCTTCTGAGCAGGCCTTCGGAAATCGCCGTGACATAGAAGACCAGTGCCACGGCGCAGATCGCGAACAGCGCGAGATAGAGCGCCGAAAGCCTGACGGCGGTCGTTCCCAGCATGGCGCGGAAGCGGCCCCACATGCCGGCCTCAGTCCCCAGCCTTCATCATGTAGCCGGCGCCCCGCACGGTCCTTAACAGCGGCGCGTCGAAATCCTTCTCGATCTTCGAGCGGAGCCGCGAGATGTGGACGTCGATGACGTTGGTCTGCGGATCGAAATGATAGTCCCAGACATGTTCGAGCAGCATGGTGCGCGTCACCACCTGCCCGGCATTCTTCATCAGATATTCGAGCAGGCGGTATTCGCGCGGCTGCAGCGGGATCACCTTGCCGGCGCGCTTTACCTCGTGGCTCAACCGGTCGAGTTCGAGATCGCCGACCCGGTAGACGGTATCGGCCTCGCGGACGCTCTTGCGGCGGCCGAGGATTTCCACGCGGGCGAGAAGCTCGGAGAAGGCATAAGGTTTGGAGAGATAATCGTCGCCTCCGGCGCGCAGACCGGTCACCCGGTCGTCCACCTGCCCGAGCGCGGAGAGAATGAGCGCGGGCGTATCGTCGCCGGAGGCGCGAAGCCCGGAGACGATCGACAGGCCATCCCGCTTGGGAAGCATGCGATCGACCACGAGCACGTCGTAGTCGTTCTCCGAGGCAAGAAAATAGCCGCTGTCGCCGTCGCTGGCATGGTCGACGGTCATTCCGGCTTCGCGGAAAGCCTTCAGGAGATAGGACGCGGTTTCGAGATCATCCTCGATGATGAGAATCTTCATGGCGTCCGTCTTAGCGGCATTGCCGGCCCCCTCACAAGCCTGCGCCATTTCGGGCTGGCCTGCGGGGCCGGTGGTCCGTGACGGTGCGTAGGTGCTCACTGCGGGGGTCTCCTGAAAGCGACAGCGGGCCGATGGGGCAGCCCGCTGTCTGTGCTTGCATCACGCCGGCCGGGGGGCGACTGGTCGAGCGGCCGGCAGTTGCAGGCTCGATTGCCGGGGCTCAGCCCTGGTCGATGGGGAGCGCGACGAAGCGCGAGCGGCTGTCGTTCTCCACCTGGAAGAGCGCTGCCTTGCGTCCGTCCTTAGCGGCCTTGTCGATGATCGAGACCATCTGCTTGGCGTCGGTGACCTCCTGGTTGTTGACCGAGAGGATGACGTCGCCGGCGCGCAGGCCGCGGTCGGATGCAGCGCTGCCGGGCGCAACATCGGTGATCACCAGCCCCGCCCCGTCATCCGACGGGACGACGGTCAGGCCGAAATCGTCGAGCGTGGTGGTGGCAGACGGTGCTTCGTCCTCAGGCTGATTGTCGTCGGGAGAAGCGGACGCCATGTCCATCGGCAGCGTGCCGAGGGTGACGGTCTTCTTCTCGCTCTTGCCATCGCGCCAGATGGTCAGGTCAACCGACTTCCCGGGCTCGATATTGCCGATCTTGCGGGCGAGTTCGCGCGGACCTTCAACTGTTTCGCCGTTGACCGCGGTCACCACGTCGCCGGACTGGATGCCGGCCTTGGCCGCCGGGGTATCGCTCTGCGGCTGGGCGACGAGCGCGCCCTGCGCCTCGGCCAGACCGAGGGATTCGGCAATGTCCTTCGTCACCGGCTGGATCTGGACGCCGAGCCAGCCACGCTGCACCGAGCCGTCACGAATGAGATCCTGGACAATGTCCTTGGCGGTCGAGGCGGGAATCGCGAAGGCGATGCCGACATTGCCACCAGACGGCGAGAAGATGGCGGTGTTGATGCCGATCACCTGGCCTTCAAGGTTGAAGGTCGGGCCACCGGAGTTGCCCTTGTTGACGGCGGCATCGACCTGGATGAAATCGTCATAGGGTCCGGCGCCGATATCACGGCCGCGGGCCGAGACGATGCCGGCGGTTACCGAGCCGCCCAAACCGAACGGGTTGCCCACGGCAACCACCCAGTCGCCGACGCGAACCTTGCTGTCGTCCGCGAAGTCGACATAGGTGAACTTGCGGGCTTCCTCGACCTTGAGCACGGCGAGGTCGGTGCGCGGATCCTTGCCGACAAGCTTGGCATCGAGCTCGGTGCCGTCATCCATGATCACGGTGAAGGCGGTGCCGTCGTCGACGACGTGGTTGTTGGTCACCAGATAGCCGTCCTCGGAGATGAAGAAGCCGGAGCCCTGGCTGACCGGGCGGGCGCGGCCGTGGTGCGGACGGTCGGGACGCTCGGCGCGTGGGCCTTGATCACGATCGCGGCCGCCGAACTGGCGATCGAACTGGTCGAAGAAGCGGCGCAGCGGGCTGTCTTCGGGAAGGTCGTCGAAGCCGCGGCCGTTGAAGTCAAAGGCGAAGCCGTTGTCGGAGACCGGCTCGACGTCGGAGGAGACGCGGACGGAGACGACGGCCGGCGAAACGGCTTCGACCACGTCGGCAAAGCTCGGAGCCTGCGGCGCCTGGATCTTCACCGCATCGGCGAGCGCGGGATTGGTGTGCATCGGCACGCCAACGGCAAGCATCGCGGCGGCAATGCCGGCAATCGCGGTGGTCGCAAGCAGACGGTTGGTTTTCTTGGGGGACTTGGTGGACATCTGTCTCTCTTCCTCTTCTCGGATCGAAAGCGATTTCGAATTGGGACGCCGGAAAGCCGTTGGGGGAGCGACTGGAGGCCCGGCGTTGGAGAGAGATGTAAACGGTGGCGGTTTACGGCAACCTTTCCGGAACATTAAAGGTTGGTAAGGTTGGGGGAAACGGCCTCCAGCGCGGGCTCACTCACCGCGTTTCATCAGCCGTTCGATTTCAGCCTGTTCATCGGCGGACAATACCGGAGGCGCGCGCCTCCCCCTGCGCCCGCGGGCACCGAGAACGATGGCCACGATACCGATCATGAGGATGGCCACCGGGGTGCCCCACAAGAGCACAGTCCGCACCGAGAAGCGCGGCTTGAGAAGCACGAACTCGCCGTAACGGGAGACGACGTAGTCGAGCACCTGTTCGTTGCTGTCGCCCTCCTTGAGCCGTTCGCGGACCAGGAGCCGCAGGTCGCGGGCGAGATCGGCGTTGGAATCATCGATCGACTGGTTCTGGCAGACGAGGCAGCGCAATTCGAGCGAGATTTCGCGGGCGCGCGTCTCGAGCGCCGGGTCGGCCAGAACCTCGTCCGGATTGACCGCGAAACCGGGACGGACCAGCGAGAGACCTGCGAGAAGCGACAGCGCGAGGATCAGACAGAACCGTCTCACGCCACGGCCTCAGCCTGTTTGGCCGGACGTGCCGCCTTGCGTGGCGCGCCGATGCGCAGCCGGCGATCGGAGAGCGACAGCGCGCCGCCGATCATCATCAGGACCGTCCCGTACCAGATGAAGGTCACCCAGGATTTCCACCAGACACGGACAACCAGCGTGCCGTTGGACTGGAAATCGCCGAGCGCGATGTAGAGCTGGCTGGCGCCGAAGGTCAGGATGCCAGCTTCCGTCGTCGGCATCTGCCGGGCCGGGTAGAAGCGCTTGGCGCTTGCGACCCGTGCGACTTCAGCCCCGCCCTTCGAGACGATGAACGCGGCGGATTTGGCGGTGTAGTTCGGCCCCTGCACATCGGTGATGCCGTCGAAGCGGACCGTGTAGCCGCCGGCATCCACCGTGTCCCCGGCGCGCATGGCGCTGACATGTTCGGTCGAATAGACGCTTGCCGCCACGACGCCGATCATGGTGACGCCAAGCCCCGCATGGGCAAACGCGGTGCCGAATGCAGAGCGCGGCAGGCCCTTGAAGCGCGCCCAGGCTGTCGATGCCGGCAGCCGTCCGATGCCCGCGCGCTGGACGATATCGGTCAGAGCGCCGAGGATGACGAAGACGCCGAGCGCCATGCCGGCGGCGGCCAGGACCGGCTCGTCCGAAGTTAAGGCCATGATGACGAGGCCGACGACCAGCGAGATACCGATCGCAGCGTAAAGACGCTGGGTGGCCCCCATCAGGTCGCCGCGTTTCCAGGCCAAAAGCGGGCCAAAGGGCACGGCGATCATCAGCGGGATCATCAGCGGGCCGAAAGTGAGATTGAAGAACGGCGCGCCGACCGAGATCTTGGTGCCGGTGGTGGCTTCGAGAAGCAGCGGATAGAGCGTGCCGACGAACACGGTCGCCGTCGCCGTCGTGAGAAAGAGGTTGTTGAGCACAAGCGCCCCTTCCCGGCTGATCGGGGCGAACAGTCCGCCGGTTCTCAGCGCGCCGGCGCGCAGGCCGAACAGCGTGAAGGCGCCGCCGATAAAGAGGGCGAGAATGCCGAGAATGAAGACGCCGCGCGTCGGATCGGTGGCAAAGGCGTGAACCGAGGTCAGAACACCCGAGCGGACGAGGAAGGTGCCGAGCAGCGAGAACGAGAAGGTAAGGATCGACAGGAGCACGGTCCAGACCTTCAGCGCCTCGCGCTTCTCCATCACCAGCGCGGAGTGCAGAAGCGCGGTCCCGGCGAGCCACGGCATGAAGGAGGCGTTTTCGACGGGATCCCAGAACCACCAGCCGCCCCAGCCGAGTTCGTAATAGGCCCAGTAGGAGCCCATGGCGATGCCGGCGGTCAGGAAAGTCCAGGCGACCAGGGTCCATGGGCGAACCCAGCGCGCCCAGGCGGCATCGAGCCGGCCCTCGATAAGGGCGGCCGCGGCGAAGGAGAAGGAGATCGAGAAGCCGACATAGCCGAGATAGAGAAGCGGCGGATGGATGGCCAGGCCGAGGTCCTGCAGGATCGGGTTGAGATCGTTGCCCTCGGCCGGCGCGTTGGACAGCCGGATGAAGGGGTTCGATGTCAACAGGATGAAAAGCAGGAAGGCAACCGTGATCCAGGCCTGCACCGAAAGCACGTTGGCGCGCAGCGTATCGGGGAGATTTCGGCCGAATGTCGCGACGAGAGTTGAGAAGATGACGAGGATCAGCACCCAGAGCAGCATCGATCCCTCGTGGTTCCCCCACACGCCGGTGATCTTGTAGATCATCGGCTTCATCGAGTGCGAATTCTCGACCACGTTGAGAAGCGAAAAGTCCGAGATCACATAGGCGTAGGTCAGCGTCAGGAACGAAAATGCGACAAGCACGAAGGAGATATTCGCGGCCATCGGGCCGACCGCCATCATGCCCGCATCACCGCGCTGCGCGCCGATCAGCGGCACCAGCGACTGGACCAGCGCGGTGGCGAGCGCCAGGATCAGCGCGTAATGGCCCAGTTCGGTGATCATCGCCCGGTTCCTTCCGTTTCAGTCGCTACGCGCGCACCGCGCCCGAATGATATCAGCTTCAGTTGGCAGCCGCCTTGCCCATGGCTTCCTCGCCCTCCTGCCAGACGCCTTGCGCCTTGAGCGCATCGGCGACTTCCTTGGGCATGTAGTTCTCGTCATGCTTGGCCAGGATCGTGTCGGCGGTGAATATCTGGGAGGACGGATCGTAGATGCCTTCGGCCACAACGCCCTGCCCCTCGCGGAAGAGGTCGGGCAGGATGCCGTTATAGGTCACCTTGACCGAATCGTTGGTGTCGGTAACGGCAAAGGTCACATCGGCGCCCTCGCCGCGCTCCACGGTTCCCTCTTCGACAAGGCCGCCGAGGCGAATACGCGTGTTGGGCGAGACCGCCTTGGTGTGGATGTCGGTCGGCGAGGAGAAGAACACGATCTGATCGCTCAAAGCGGACATCACGAGGGCGGCCGCGCCCGCGAGAAATATCGCGCCGGCCGCAATGATCGACAATCGCTTCTGCTTCCTGTTCATCGCTTCAGTTCCGTTCTCCGATGGCCAGTTCCCCGGCCAGTCCGTCAATGGCGCCGACCTTCTCGGCATCATCCCCGAAAGCCGCCCTGGCACGTGATATCGCGTTGCGCGCATCCTCGCGCTCGCCGAGAACCGCATAGGAGCGGATCAGCCGCAGCCAGCCCTCGAGATTGTTCGGATCCGCCGTCAGCTTCTCGTCGAGCGAGGCGACCATTGACCGGATCATCGCCTGGCGGTCGTCGGCGGACATCTTGTCGGCTTCGGCAATCGCCTCGGCTGACGGGTTGCCGAGGCCCGGTGCGACCGGTCCCTCGCCATTGGGCACGATGAACGGGCCGTCGCCGGACGCCGAGGACGCGTTCCCGCGCTCACCGGCCTCGACAGGCGACTTGGTGGTCGCCATCGGCACGCCACCGAGTTCGGCCTTGGCGTTCAAGCCAAGTTCGTCACCGAGCCGGACGAGAGCCGGAGCCTGCGGCGCGGCGGGGAAAACGGCCAGTGCGCGATTGAGCGTCCGCTGAGCGCTCGCCCGGTCACCGAGAACGGCATGAGAGCGGATCAACATCTGCCAGCCATCGAAATTGTCGGGATCTTCGGCGAGCCGCGATTCGAGCGTCGAGACCATCGAGCGGATCATCTGGTCCCGCTCTTCCGGGGTCTTGCCGGCGGCAGCGGCGGCGATTTCGGCCGGCGTCGGACCGGTC
>PAPH01000061.1 GCA_002709005.1 Hyphomicrobiales bacterium
CCTGAAGGCCTATGATGGCCGGTTCAAAGACCTGTTCGAGGAGGGGTTCGAAGCGGAATTCCGCGAGCAGTTCGACGCGGCGAAGCTGTGGTATGAGCACCGGCTGATCGACGACAGGGTGGCCTCGTCGATGAAATGGTCGGGCGGCTATGTCTGGGCCTGCAAGAACTATGACGGTGACGTGCAGTCCGACACAGTGGCCCAGGGCTTCGGCTCGCTCGGCCTGATGACCTCGGTTCTGATGACCCCGGACGGCCAGACCGTGGAAGCCGAAGCCGCCCACGGCACCGTGACCCGCCACTATCGCCAGCATCAGAAGGGCGAGGAAACCTCGACCAACTCGATCGCCTCGATCTTTGCCTGGACCCGTGGCCTCGCCCACCGCGCCAAGCTCGACGACAACGCCGAACTCGCCAAGTTCGCCCAGACTCTCGAAGAAGTCTGCGTCGCCACCGTCGAGTCCGGTCACATGACCAAGGACCTCGCACTCCTCATCGGTCCGGATCAGCCCTGGCTCTCGACCACCGGCTTCCTCGACAAGATCGACGAGAACCTGCAGAAGGCCATGGCCTGATCGCAAGGCTCAAACCTTGGGGGAAATGAAAGAAGGCGCGGTACGGACCGCGCCTTTTTTATTCGTCCACCCTTTCGGTGTCCCCGTCCTTCTCCGCCCCGCCGCCTTTCTCTGCAAGTGCTGCTTCGAGGTCCTTGCGCCGCCGGGCAACCATCTCGCGCACATTCAGATCGAGCGCCGGATGCTTCTTCACGAGGTTCGAAAAGTCATTGGCCTCCAGAACCAGCAACCGGCACGCACTCAGCGCAAACATCGTCGCGCCCCGAGGCGAATGATGAAGCAGCGCCCTCTCCCCGAAAAAATCGCCGGGGCCGTAGGTGAAGCTCGTCTCCGGAAGCTTGGCCTCCACTTCACCCGCAATGACGAGATACATGGCCGCGGCATTCTCTCCTTCGACGGCGATGATCTCTCCGGGCTTGATCGTCTGGGAATGAAGAAGACCCATGATCTCCCCCAGAATGCGGGCGTCGAGGCGTTCGAACATCGGCACCCTCGCCAGCATGCCAAGCGAGATGACGAACTCGCGCCGTCGGATGGCATTGACGAAGGCGGTGGCCATGATCCCGACGGGAAGTGCGAACAGGCCGAGACCGACGATCATCGTCATTCCAGCGACCATCCGGCCCAACGGGGTAACCGGCACTGTATCGCCGTAGCCGACTGTGGTCAGCGTGGTGATCGCCCACCACATCGACAAGGGAATGGTACCGAAGACATCCGGTTGGACACGGCCTTCGACCAGATGAATGGCGGCGGCGGAAAAAAGGACCGCAATCAGCAACAGAAGTACCGTGCCGAACAGCGCGCGGCTTTCGGTCACCACGACATCGCCGAGCGTCTGCAGGGCCGGTGAGTAGCGGGTGATCTTGAGCAGGCGGAACAGCCGCAGCAGCCGCATCATCCTCAGATCGAGGCCGGGAACGAGGAAGACAAAATAGGCGGGCAGGACGCTGATCAGGTCGATGATCATCAACGGGCGCAGCGCGAAAAGCACCCTGCCGCGCACCGGTCCGAGATCGGCCGTCAGCGGCTCCTCCGGCGCGCACCAGATGCGCACCGCATATTCCACGGTGAAAATGGCGACGGAAACGATCTCGAAATATGCGAGCCACAGGCCCCATTCGGCAGCGAAGGCCGGTTCGGTTTCGAGCGCGACCGCGATCACGTTGGCGATGATGAGTGCGACCAGCCCGTATTCGACGATCGCGCCCACCGGGCCGGCAGAGGCGCCACCTTCGAGGATCAGGTGCATCCGGTGGCGCCACCGCATCCGCTTGGTCCGCGTGCGCCCACCCATCGGTTAGCTCCGCCGATCCGGAAAGAAGCAGAATCGCGGCATTCGCCCGCCACATGTCCGCAAGCCGCGTTCGGGCGGCCTGTGCGCCTCGCTCGTTGCCGAACATTCCCTCAAACCCGCATCCCCGTCTTACTCAGACCGTTTCACCGTTTGGTGGAAACGCATAGCTTCAACAGACAATTGAATTCACTTGCGCATTTCGATTTTGCTGATTTCCTCAAAATCGAAACTGCTCTACCCCGAAAGCAGCTCCGACAGTTTTGCCTCGACTGCAGCGATCCCCGCTTCGGCCTTGTCGCCATCCGGTCCGCCGGCCTGGGCCATATCCGGCCGGCCGCCGCCGCCTTTGCCGCCGAGCGCCTCGGAGGCCTCACGCACAAGATCGACTGCGCTCGCGCGATCCTTCAGATCGTCGCTGACGCCGACGACCACGCTGGCCTTGCCGTCGTCCGACACGCTGATGAAGACGACGACGCCGGAACCGAGCGATTCCTTGCCGGCGTCAACGAGGCCCTTGAGATCCTTGGCAGGCACGTCCTCGACAATCTTGCCCAGAAACTTCACGCCCGCAACCTCGCGCGTTTCGTCGCCGCCCTGTCCGCCGCCGCCAAGCGCGAGCTTCTTCTTGGTCTCGGTCAGTTCACGCTCGAGCCGCTTGCGCTCGTCGAGCAGCGTCTCGATGCGCGCAAGCACGTCGGCCTGCGAAACCTTGAGGAGGCCGGCGATCTCGCGAACGCGCGCGTCCTGCTGATCGAGATAGGCGCGCGCCGCCTCACCCGTCAGCGCCTCGATGCGGCGCACGCCGGCCGAGACCGCGCTATCGGAGAGAACGCGCAGAAGGCCGATGTCGCCAGTCGCCTTCACATGGGTGCCGCCGCACAGTTCAACCGAATAGGCGCGGTTCTCGCGCGGACCGCGCACGCCGGTGCCCATCGAGACGACGCGGACCTCGTCGCCGTATTTTTCGCCGAAGAGCGCCATGGCGCCCTGCTCGATCGCCTCGTCGACCGCCATCAGACGGGTGGTGACCGGCGAATTCTGGATGACGATCTCGTTGGCCATCGCCTCGACCTCGGCCAGTTCCTCGGCCGTTACCGGTTTCGGATGCGAGATGTCGAACCTGAGGCGGTCGGGCGAAACGAGCGACCCCTTCTGCGCGACATGCGTTCCGAGCACCTCCCGCAACGCCTCGTGGAGAAGGTGGGTGGCCGAATGGTTGGCGCGGATCTTTGACCGGCGGCCATGATCGACCTCGAGAACAACCGGCAGGCCGCGCTTGATCTCGCCCTCGATCACCTCCCCCGAATGGACGAAGAGGCCCTCGCCGCGCTTCTGCGTGTCGGTGATGCGGACGGTAAAGCCTTCGCCGGACATGGTGCCGGTATCGCCGACCTGACCGCCGGATTCGCCGTAGAACGGGGTCTGATTGACGACGATATCGACCTTGGAGCCGGCGGAAGCGGCTTCAGCTTCCTTGCCATCGCTGACGAGCGCGGCGATCACACCCTCGGCGGATTCGGTGTCGTAGCCGAGGAACTCGGTGGCGCCGAGCTTGTCGCGCAGCGAAAACCAGATCGCATCGGTTGCCGCTTCGCCGGACCCGGCCCAGTTCGCCCGCGCTTCCGCCTTCTGGCGCTGCATGGCCTGATCGAAGGCAACGGTATCCACCTCGACCCCGCGCTGGCGCAGCGCATCCTGGGTGAGATCAAGCGGGAAGCCGTAGGTATCGTAAAGCTTGAAGGCGACCTCGCCGTCGAGCCGGTCGCCAGACGACAGGCCCGCAGCCGCCTCGTCGAGCAGCCCGAGCCCGCGTTCGAGGGTCTTTCGGAAGCGGTTTTCCTCGAGCTTGAGGGTTTCCGAAATCAGCGCCTCGGCGCGCACCAGCTCCGGATAGGCGCGGCCCATCTCGGAAACCAGCGCAGGCAGAAGCCTGAACATCAAGGGCTCGCGCGCGCCCAGAAGCTGCGCGTGGCGCATGGCGCGGCGCATGATGCGGCGAAGCACATAGCCGCGCCCCTCGTTCGACGGCAACACGCCGTCGGCGATCAGGAAGGCCGAGGATCTCAAATGATCGGCGATCACCCGGAAGGAGGCCACGTTCTCCTTTTCGGGTCCCTTGCCGATCGCCTGCGCGGTGGCCTCGATCAGATGGCGGAAGAGGTCGGTCTCGAAGACGCTTTCGACACCCTGAAGGATGGAGGCCATGCGCTCGAGCCCCATGCCCGTATCGATCGACGGACGCGGCAGCGGCAATTGCTCGCCGGCCTCGTTCTGCTCGAACTGCATGAAGACGAGGTTCCAGAATTCGAGGAAGCGGTCTCCGTCCTCCTCCGGGCTTCCGGGAGGTCCGCCCCAGATATGGTCGCCGCGATCGATGAAGATTTCCGAGCAAGGGCCGCAGGGACCGGTGTCCCCCATCGCCCAGAAATTGTCGCTGGTCGGGATGCGGATGATGCGGTCGTCGGAAAACCCGGCGATCTTCTTCCACAGCCCGGCCGCCTCGTCGTCGGTATGGTAGACCGTGACCAGCAGCTTGTCCTTCGGGAGTTCGAATTCCCTGGTGATCAGGTTCCATGCGAGGCTGATCGCCTCTTCCTTGAAGTAGTCGCCGAAAGAGAAATTCCCCAGCATCTCGAAATAGGTCAGGTGCCGCGCGGTATAACCGACATTGTCGAGGTCGTTGTGCTTGCCGCCGGCGCGGACGCATTTCTGCGACGTTGTCGCCCGCGAATAGGGACGATGTTCGAGGCCGGTGAAAACGTTCTTGAACTGCACCATGCCGGCATTGGTGAACATGAGCGTCGGATCGTTGCGCGGAACGAGCGGACTGGAGGAGACAACCTCGTGTCCCTTGCTGCGGAAATAGTCGAGAAACGTCGACCTGATTTCGTTTACGCCACTCATCGATTGCCCTTCTGGTGCCGGCGGACGGATCGTCTCCGTCACGTCCCTGGAAAATCCCTGAATTACGGGACCGCCGCTTTTATCGTCCACCCTGAATACTGTCCACCCGAGAGGCGGGCAACACAGCAATGAAAACGGCCGCCAATGTGAATTGGCGGCCGTTTCGTGTGAACGTCTTGGATGCGATCCTCAACGATCGCGATCGAAAGAGGAAGCCTACGCCTCTCCGGCGTCATCCATCTCCTCGCCGCGGCCGTCATCGAGAAACTTCTCGGCGATCAGTCCGGCATTCTGTCTGAGCGCCAGTTCGATCTCGTCGGCCATGGCGGGATTTTCCCTGAGGAACTGCTTGGCGTTCTCACGCCCCTGCCCCAGCCGCTGGCTGTTGTAGGAGAACCAGGCCCCCGACTTCTCGACGATGCCGGCTTTCACGCCCAGATCTATCAGTTCGCCAGTCTTCGACACGCCTTCGCCATACATGATGTCGAATTCGACCTGCTTGAAGGGCGGGGCCATCTTGTTCTTGACCACCTTGACGCGGGTCTGGTTGCCGGTGACCTCGTCGCGCTCCTTGACCGAGCCGATGCGGCGGATGTCGAGACGGACAGAGGCGTAGAACTTCAGCGCGTTGCCGCCGGTCGTCGTTTCCGGCGAACCGAACATCACGCCGATCTTCATGCGGATCTGGTTGATGAAGATCACCATGCAGTTCGAGCGCGAGATCGAGGCGGTGAGCTTGCGCAGCGCCTGGCTCATCAGGCGGGCCTGCATGCCCGGAAGGCTGTCGCCCATCTCCCCCTCGATTTCGGCGCGCGGGGTCAGAGCGGCCACCGAGTCGATCACAAGCACGTCGATGGCGCCGGAGCGCACCAGCGTATCGGTGATCTCGAGCGCCTGCTCACCGGTGTCCGGCTGAGAGATCAGAAGGTTTTCCAGATCGACGCCGAGCTTGCGGGCATAGACCGGATCGAGCGCGTGCTCCGCGTCGATGAAGCCACAGATGCCACCCTTCTTCTGGGCTTCGGCGATCGTCTGCAGCGCCAGGGTGGTCTTGCCCGAGCTTTCCGGACCGTAGATCTCGACGATTCGGCCCTTGGGCAGACCGCCGACGCCGAGCGCGATGTCGAGGCCCAGCGAGCCGGTCGGGATCGTTTCGATCTCGACGACCTGCTCGTTGGCGCCGAGCTTCATGATCGAGCCCTTGCCGAACGCCCGTTCGATCTGTGACAGGGCGGCGTCGAGAGCCTTGCTTTTGTCCACTGAATTTTCCTCTACAAGCCGCAAAGAGTTCTGTGCCATTCCGTCCACCTTTAGGTTATCGTGCTTCCGCAGACAATCCGCGCTCGCCTGCTGATTTTGTACACTATTTGTTCCGCCTTCGCAAGCAGGGATCAACTTGCTGAATCTAAACAGAAATCCACGACGTGTTCTTTTTTTGTTGCAACTGACACGCCAGACGAGACCGAATTGCCGTTCTGCCTATGGGCGGGCCGAAAGCGCCCGCCCGATTCGGTTTAATGAGCCGGCGCGCGGAGTGTAGGCTGGATGGCACGCATTCTCGCGATCGGCGGCGCCCATCTCGACCGGACCTGCCGGCTCGAGGGGCCGCATTTGCCCGGAGCCAGCAACCCGGGGCGATGGGAGAACCATCTCGGCGGCGGCGTCTTCAACACTTGCCGCAACCTCGCCCGTCTCGGCCACGAGGTCACGCTCGTCTCGGCGCGCGGCGGCGATGCGTCGGGCGAGCGGGTTGCCGAGGCGGCGGAGGAAGCCGGGCTCGACGACCGGTCGATGGTGTTTCTCGACCGGGCGACGGCCTCCTATACGGCCATCCTCGAACCCGACGGCAATCTGGTCACCGCGGTCGCCGATATGGCGGTCTATGACAGGATACCGCCGCGCCGGCTGCTGACCGCGCGTTTCCGCGACAAGGTCCGCGACACCGATCTGCTGTTGTGCGACGCCAATTTCCCGGCGCCGACGCTCGAGACGCTCGGCCTGATCGCGCGCCGCACGGAAAAGCCGCTGGCCGCCATCGCCATCTCGCCGGCCAAGATCCTCCGATTTTCCGCGATGCTCGGCAATATCTCGTTTCTTTTCATGAACGCTGCCGAGGCTCGCGCGCTGGCAGGCTCCGGCGACAATCCCCTCCCAAGGCTGCGTGAGATGGGTTTGCGGGGCGCTGCAATCACGGCGGGCCCGGCACCCGTGACAGCCTTCCTCGATGACGAAACGGCGCAGCTGACCCCCTCGCCCCTCCCCGCGCTCTCGGATGTCACCGGAGCGGGAGACGCGCTCGCCGCCGGCTTCCTCCATGCGCTGTCCTCGGGCCAGGGTCTCGCCACTTCCCTGCGAAGCGGCGTCGCACTCGCCCGGCTGACGGTCGGCGTGCCCGGCCCGGTGCGCGACGACCTCACGACGGCTCTGCTCGACCGGGCGATTGCCGAAACGGCGGCGTAAACGCCGAGGCGACATCCGTCATGCCCCTGTTACGCACGCTCCATATCGGTTGCGTGGCAACAGGATATCCCCACCCATGACATCTCTTCCCGATCTCGCGGCTTTCACCGCTAGCGCCAACCGCCTTCCGCCTCGCCATCTCGGCACGCGCCACGACCGGAAGGGCAACTTCCTGCCCGAACCGGGCAATACGGTGGTCTGCCATCTTGTTGACGGTTCGCCGTCACGGGACGCCATCGTCGAGGCACGCCGGGCACTGATGGAGTTGCCGGGCGCCGAGCGTCTCGCCTTCACGCCGGTCTCCAGCCTGCACATGACGCTGTTCCAAGGGGTGATCGAGTTCCGCCGCCGTCTCCCCTACTGGCCCGACGACGTCCCCCTCAACGCGCCCATCGAGGAAGTCACCGCGCTCTACCTGGCGCGGCTGGACGGCTTCAGTCCGGGGGCACATTTCCGCATGCGCGTCACCGGCATCACGCCGGAAGGCCTCGCACTCGAGGGCGTCGCCGATAACGATCGCCGGGCGCTTGCCCAGTGGCGCGACAGGCTCGCCGCCTGCTTTGGCTACCGCCACCCCGATCACGATGATTACCGCTTTCACATCACCTTCGCCTACCTCATGGAATGGCTCGAGGACGACGCGGCAGGCGCATGGAGAGACGGCATGGCCCAGATCCTTGCCCGGCTTCGGGCGGAAGCCCCGGTGATCGAGCTGGCGCCGCCGGCCTTCTGCACCTTCGAGGACATGCGGCATTTCGAAGAGATTAAGCCTATCGTGTAGGAGCGGCGTCCGAGCCTTGCGAAGCTTTCGTCATCGTGGCAAAGCGCAGGAAATCACGTCCACTTCACGTTGCGGAACATGCTCATGCCCCGATCGATGCTCGCCGTCCACACTCCCGAAGTCGCCGAGGCCCTGGAAAACGGCAAGCCGGTTGTCGCGCTCGAATCGACCATCATCACCCACGGCATGCCCTGGCCGGGCAACCGGGACATGGCGCTGAACGTCGAGGCGACGATCCGCGAAGGCGGCGCGGTGCCCGCCACGATCGCGGTATTGAACGGCTCGCTCAGGATCGGGCTTTCGGAAGCCGAGATCACCGAACTCGCGCAGACGCCCGACGCGATGAAGCTCTCGCGCGCCGACCTCGCCTTCGCCATCGCCCAGAAACGCACCGGCGCGACCACCGTGGCCGCCACCATGATGGCGGCAAAGATGGCCGGCATCTCGGTGTTTGCCACCGGCGGGATCGGCGGTGTCCATCGCGGCGCCGAGGAGACTTTCGACATTTCCGCCGATCTCGACGAACTGGGCCGCACCCCCGTCATCGTCGTCTGCGCCGGCGCCAAGGCGATTCTCGATATTGAAAAGACGATGGAAGTTCTTGAAACCAAAGGCGTTCCGGTCGTCGCATACGGGCAGGATCACGTCCCGGCCTTCTGGTCGCGCGATTCCGGAGTGAAGGCGCCGCTGCGGCTCGACACCGCGCGCGACATCGCCCGTTTCGAGCTCACCCGCCGGCTGATGGGTGATCACGGTGGCATGCTGATCGCCAATCCGGTGCCCGCCGAGAACGAGATCCCGCGCGAGCGGATGGAGGAGCACATCACCGAGGCACTGATGGCCGCCGAGCGCGACAACATCACCGGCAAGGAGGTCACGCCCTATCTGCTCGACAAGATCTTCCAGATCACCGACGGCGTGAGCCTCGAAACCAATATCGCGCTGGTGCTGAACAATGCCCGCGTGGCGGCGGAAATCGCCGTCGAACTCGCACAGGCTGTCCGAAACTGACCGTCCGGCATGTCGAAAAACAAAAAGCCCGGAAGGCAAAACCTTCCGGGCTTTTTTCTTGTCTCGACGGTCCCGTTACTGGCTGAGCGGAACGATCTTGATCTCCACGCGGCGGTTGGCGGCGCGGCCGTATTCGCTGGAGTTGTCGGCCACCGGCTGGGTCTCGCCCATGCCGCGTACATAGAAGCGGCGCGGATCGTTGCCCTGGCTGACGAGGTAGCTGTAGACCGACTGGGCGCGGCGCTGCGACAGTTCCATGTTGTAGCTGTCCGAACCGGTCGAATCGGTATGGCCGGTCACGTCGACGAGCGACTGGTTGAACTTCTTGAGGACCAGCGCAACGGAATTGAGCGTGTCGTAGAACTGCGGCTTGAGATCCGCGCGGTCGGTGTCGAAGGTGATGTTGGACGGCATGTTGAGCACGATGTCGTTACCCACGCGCGTCACCGAAACGCCCGACCCCTGAAGCTGCGAGCGCAGCTCGGCTTCCTGACGGTCCATGTAGACACCGATGGAGCCGCCGGCGAGCGCGCCGATACCGGCGCCGATCAGCGCGTTGCGGCGGTCGTCGCCGCCAGCGAGCGTGCCGAGCGCGGCGCCACCGAGAGCACCGAGAGCCGCCCCGCCGGCCGTGTTCGAAATCTTCTGCTGCCCCGTATAGGGATCGGTCGTGCAGGCGCTCAGAAACGCGGCCGCGGTCACGGCCAGGACAAGTTTGGTCTTCATATCGAAAATCCCCTCAATCAATCAGTCGCGGCGACTATATAGGCAATTGCGGCAGGATTGGGAAAACCCTCGTCCGCCGGCAGGCTCAATCATCCTCTTCCAGCATTTCCTTGACGGCGATCGCAAGCTGCTTGAGCGAGAAAGGTTTCGGCAGGAAGCCGAATTTCGCGTCCTCCGGCAGGTTCTTGGCGAACGCGTCCTCAGCATAGCCGGATACGAAGATGAACTTCATGTCCGGATAATCCTTGCGTAGTTCCTTGAGCAGGGTCGGTCCGTCCATCTCCGGCATCACCACGTCGGAGACGATGATGTCGACCTGACCCTCGAGTTCCTGAAGCACATCGAGCGCCTCGAGCCCGTTCTCGGCCTCGTGGACGACATAACCCTTGGCCTCAAGCATGCGCTTGCCGCCCCGGCGCACCGCCTCCTCGTCCTCGACGAGCAGCACGACCGCCGATCCGCCAGTCAGATCCTCTGGCGCGTCCTTGACCTGTTTCGGCGTGGCCGGACCAGCTGCCGGCTGATCGGCACCGCCGGACACCAGCGTCGGCGGCGCGGTGTCGACCACCGGCACGGCATCCTCGATGTGGCGCGGCAGATAGATGCGGAAGGTGGTGCCCTTGCCGACGACGGACTCGGGATAGATGTAGCCGCCCGACTGCTTGACGATCCCGTAGACCATGGAAAGCCCGAGACCGGTGCCCTTGCCGACTTCCTTGGTGGTGAAGAAGGGTTCGAACACCTTTTCGAGGATTTCCGGCGGGATGCCGGTCCCCTCGTCCTCCACCTCGATCAGCACGAAATCGGCCGGCTCCATCCCCTTATGGTCGAGTTCGCGGACTTCGTCGGCGCCGATATTGCGTGTCCGGATGGTCAGTGTGCCGCCCTCGGGCATGGCGTCGCGCGCATTGACCGCCAAATTGATGAGAACCTGCTCGAACTGTCCGAGATCGGTCTTCACCGTCCACAGGTCGCGGCCGAATTCCAGCGCCAGCTTGACGTGGGTGCCGGTGAGACGGTCGACGAGCATCCGGAGATCGCCGATCACGTCGGTCATCGAGAGAACCGTCGGCCGCATGGTCTGCTTGCGCGAGAAGGCGAGCAACTGGCGCACCAGAACCGCCGCGCGGTTGGCGTTGCGCTTGATCTCCATGAGATCGGCGAAGCTCGAATCCGACGGCCTGAGCGACAGGAGAAGATGGTCCGAGGATAGAAGGATAGCCGTCAGCACGTTGTTGAAATCGTGTGCGATACCACCGGCGAGCGTTCCCACGGCGTTGAGCTTCTGGGTCTGCGCCATCTGCGCCTCGAGCGCTTTCTGCTCGGTGGTCTCCACCGCGTAGATGATCGCTGTTTCTTCCGGCGAATCCTCGGCGTGCTCGATCACCGCGTTGACGTAGTAGCGGAAATGGCGGTCGTCGCTTTGCGGATCGCGGCCGTCGATCGGCGCGATCTTGCCCTGCTTGTCGGCGGCTTCCGACAACGCGTTGCGGAAGGCCTGGCGGTCGCTGTCGCGCAGCACCTTCTCGAACAGGGCGCCGCGGTCGATCTCGTCGCGGCTGACGACGCCCGCGAACATCTGCAGGAACGGTCCGTTGGTGCGCAAGATGCGCCCCTTGCCGTCGACCGAGGCGATCGCCATCGGCGTGTTGTTGAAAAAGCGCGTGAAGCGCATTTCGGCATTCGCGGCGTCGAGCGCACTCGTGCCCTGCTCGCGCGAGATCACGATGGTGCGGCTTTCGCCGGGCGCTCCGTCGCGCGTCGCCGACACCCGGTGAATGATCCTGACCGGCAGGCTCTGGCCGTTGGACTTGAGAAGATCGAGATCGAGCTGCGCGGTGCGATTGAGCCCCGGTTCGGCCTGCACCGATTCGATCAGCGCCATGCCGGACCCCGCGACGAGATCGCGCAACAAAAGCGTTCCGGGATTGAAGGCGGTGAGATCGAGCCCCAGCCAGTCCGCCAGCGTGGCGTTGAGATAGGCGATCGCGCCGGCGCGGTCGGCGGAGAAGAAGCCGACGGGTGCGTGATCGAGATAGTCGATGGCGTGCTGGAGTTCCTTGAACACCAGCTCCTGCTCGGTGCGTTCGCCGGTGATGTCGGTTATCTGCCAGCCGAGAAGCGGCGACTTGCCTTCGGGATTGGGAATCGGCCGCCCCTGCAACCGGTACCAGCGGGGTCCCTCGTCGGCGCTCTCGCCCTTGCGGCCCAGCGCATGGGCCATGCGGAACTCCTCCTGGCCCTTGCGGCCGCCGCGGATGGCGTTGGCGAGCCGGTAGACGGCTTCGGACGAATCCTTGAACCGCGAAAGAAGCCCCTCAATCGACTGTATCTCGCCGGGCGGCGTCTGACCGGTGATCTCGCCATAGGCGCGGTTGGCGTAAATCACCCTGTCGCGCGAATCGGTAATCAGGATGCCTTCCATATGCGTGTCGACAAAACCCCGGGCGAGCGGATCGCTCTGCGATTTGGGCGCCACCGCGATGAAGCCGATGACCAGCGAGACGAGGAAGAAGATGCCGATGATCGCCAGGCCGCCGAGAATGCCGAGCATGAGCTCGTTGTCGATCCGGTCCTGAAACAGGATGAAGAAAGCCGACGCGCCAATCATGATGGCGGCAAGCAGGATCAGGCGCATGACCGAACGTGGCCTGGCGCCGCGGTCAACCAGCGGCGTCGTCGCGCCGTCGCCGGACGTCGTTTCGGTCATGTAGTCTTTCGTCCTGTCCATTGGCTGTTCGGGGGTGCACCTTATGCGGTTCGCGGGTGATAGGGCAATCGCCGCAGCCCCGGCAAGATGTGGACAGGCACGGTCGCGCGCGGTTTCGTGCCTCAATCCTGCCTTTCGAAAGGTTTATTGACGCGTCTCCGCGTTGAAAAGGGAGTTCAGCGGCTTGTTTCGCCGGTGCATTGCCCTTCATATGCATTTGTAGAGGCCCGGATTAGGGGCCTGAATCATAAGACACCACGGGCCGCCGAGGGGCATTCAGGAGGATTCACGGTGTTGGAAGATATGGGTTCGGGCCAGACGGCCCAGTTTCTCGTCGCTGTCGCGGCCGTCGCGCTGGGACTTGTCGCCCTGTTCATCGTGATGAGGTTCATCAGGGGACGATCGAACTCCACCTTCATCCGCGGGGGCAAGAATCGCCAGCCGCGTCTGGCCGTTCTCGACGCCGCGCCGGTCGATACCCGCCGCCGGCTGGTTCTGGTTCGCCGCGATTCGGTCGAGCACCTCATTCTCATCGGTGGGCCGACAGACGTTGTCATCGAGAGCGGGATTGCGGTCGAGGCGTCCGCAGCCATGACTGATCGCTCTCCGGCGGACAACCGGACGGAAGACATCAGACCCGCCGCCGCGGAACCTGCCGCCGAGACACCGGCTCCAGCCCGGCAGATCCGTAGCGCGCCAACCGAAAGCCGTGCCGAACCCGCACGGCAGCCCCAGACAATTCCCATGCGCGACCCTTCCCCCGCGCCTGCACCGAAATCGACACCGCAGGAAGCCGTAACCGCGGCACCGGCCCGCGAAGCCGCTCCCGCGCACCGCCAGCCCGCCTCGGTGGTTGCAGCCTTTCCCGCAAGGAACGACAAGGATGAAGCCGACCAGGCGCTCGACGTGCTCGACGCGGCGCGTGACCGCGTTCTGGCGCCCTCGCCCGAGCGGGAACCTGCCGAACCCGACGCCGTTGACGTGAATGCCGCCAACGGCCCGCAGGCGGCCTATTACGAATTCGAGATGCCCGCTCCGGACCAGAAAGGTCCCTCGTCGGTCCGCATCGCGCCGCATCCGGCGCCGGCGAAGGCTCCGCAGGTCGCGGCGTTTCCGTCGGCGGGTCCGGTCGCAGCAGCCGCGGCGGCGCGCGCCTCCTCCACTCCGCCCGTCTCGACTGTAGCGCGGTCGGCGCCGGAGCCGGCGAGCACCGGAACGCAGCGGGACGAAGTCTCGGATTTCGAATCGATCCTCGAGGCCGAATTGGCCGGCGAGATCGAGATGGACGATCTGGGCCTCGGCGAAGAGATCGCCCTCGAAGACTCCAGGAGCGGACAGGACGGCGACTTGTCCACCGTCAGCGCCGCCGGCCCGGACCGGTCGAAAGAGACGGCACCCGTGCGGGACCGCAGCCGGGATTCGCTGGAAGAGGAAATGAACAAGCTTCTGGGCGATCTGTCCCGCCGCAACTGAACGTCGCCACGGCTACCGCAAACGACTTGCAAGCGCCGGCTTTCATGACCGGCCCCCATGCGGGCACCATTGGTCGAAGTCGGAACCGCCATTCGGCCCGCTTGCTCGGCACGCTTGCAATGTGGAAGGCGGCAAGCCCTGAGCTACGACCCCAGAGCAATGGTCAACGGACTCCGCATTCGTGGAAAGCCCATCCCCGTCACGCTCCGGGAGCTTGCCCTGGTGTCGGGCCCCGGTGCTGGCGCAAGACGCCGCCACAAAAACAACAGCCGGCGAATACGCCGGCTTCCTACTTACTCGTCGCGGTAGACCTTTTCCCGCCGCTCGTGGCGCTCCTGCGCCTCGATCGACAGGGTGGCGATCGGCCGGGCGTCGAGACGCTTGAGGCTGATCGGCTCGCCTGTCTCCTCGCAGTAGCCGTAGGTCCCCTCGTCGATCCGGGACAGCGCGGCGTCGATCTTCGAGATCAGCTTGCGCTGCCGGTCCCGAGCACGAAGCTCGATGGCCCGGTCGGTTTCGGAGGAGGCCCTGTCGGCAACATCGGGATGATTGGCGCTCTCTTCGGCTAGATGACCGAGCGTCTCCCGAGCTTCCTTGAGGATGTCGTTTTTCCACGCGATCAGTTTCGCGCGGAAATAGGCCCGCTGCTTCGAGTTCATGAACTCCTCGTCATCCGAGGGCACATAAGAGGAAAAATCGATTTCATCACGCATAGCGATTCCCCCAATACGGACAATGCGGTGGGTGTATAGCCACACCAGTCACGCTAAACAAGCCAAAAAGAGGCATGTCACAAATATTTAACCCATTTTTTCTGACCAGCTAATACATTGAAGAAACATGGTTATCTCCAGAAAAGAAAAGAACCGCTTCCATAAGCAGCTTGCACAAGGCGCAGTCACCACTTGCTCTCATCTTGGGCATTTTCGCGCAGCTGCGAATTCCATGTTGCCCTTCCGCTGGCTGTGCTTACAGTCCTGAAATGCCCGATACCGTTTCCCGCCCCTTCCATATCTACCTCGTCCGTCACGCAAACGCCGCCTGGCCGGAGCCGGGCTGTCGCGATTTTGACAGACGGCTTGATTCGCGCGGCCGCGAGGAAGCCACGCGGCTGGCGGAGATGATGGCGGATGCGGGTTATCATCCCGGGCATGTCTTTTGCTCTCCGGCCGCCCGATGCCGCGAGACGCTGGAGATACTCAAAAGCACACTGGCCGCCGATCCGGTGATCGAATTCCATCAGCCGCTCTATTCGGAACTCTACGATGCCTATCTCGACGTGATCGCGCGACACGCGGAAAGCGTGGGCGGTCCCCTGATGATCGTCGGCCACAATCCGATGATGGAGGAAACCGCGTGTGCCCTCCTCGACCGCTCCGCCACGCCCTCCTCGCAGGTTTTGCCGCATGGCTTTCCGACAGCCGGGCTTCTGGCGGTCGAGAGTAATTCCTCCGAGAAGCCTGCGATCGCCGGCCATGGCCGGCTCCTCGCTCTCCTGTCTCCTCTCGAGGGCTGAGGCGCGCCTTTCTCCGGGAAACGCCGCCGCGACATTTCACATTCGACGAGTGGATGCTTATATCTGGGGCCAGCGAGGACACCGGGAGACTTCGACAGCGTGGCGCCATCCTTTTCGAGCCTGACAGACGAAGCGCTGATTGCGCTCGAAACCATCGGCGAACGCGCCGGCAGTCTCTTCAACCCGTCGCTTCGGCTGGGGGTGACCGGCCTGTCGCGCGCCGGCAAGACGATCTTCATCACCTCGCTCGTCCACAACCTGATGCATGGCGGACGGCTGCCGATGTTCAAGGCGGCCTGGTCCGGTCGTATATCCAAGGCCCACCTGCAGCCGCAGCCCGACGACGGCGTGCCGCGCTTCCAGTACGAGGATCATATCGCCCGGCTGGTCCAGGACCGGCTCTGGCCGGATTCGACCCGGGCGATATCGGAACTGCGCCTCGTCATCGAATATGAATCGGCGAGCGGCTGGGGCCGCTATTTCTCCGCCGGAAAACTCAATCTGGATATCGTCGACTATCCGGGCGAATGGCTTCTCGATCTGCCGCTTCTCACGCAGGACTATCGGACCTTCTCGAGGAATGCGGTCGAACTCGCTCGCTCTCCGGCCCGCTCGGATCTCGCCGAGAAATGGCTCTCGCGCGCCAGCGACATCTCCGCCCATGACGAGGCGAGCGAGGAGACCGCGCGCGAACTCGCCGCCCTCTTCACCGACTATCTAGCCGCCTGCAAGGCCGATAGCCGTGCGCTTTCCACGCTTCCCCCCGGTCGTTTCCTGATGCCGGGCGACCTCGAAGGGTCGCCGGCGCTCACTTTCGCGCCACTTCCGGACCTGCCGGACACCCGGGCACCGCAGGGCAGCCTGCATGCGATGATGGAACGCCGCTTCGAGAGCTACAAGAACGTTGTCGTCAAACCCTTCTTCCGCGAGCACGTGGCCCGCCTCGACCGGCAGATCGTGCTTATCGATGCGATGCAGGCGATGAATGCGGGCCGCGAGGCGGTGATCGACCTTGAACGCGCGCTCGCCGAAGTACTGGAGTGCTTCCGGCCCGGCCGCAACAATCTCGTCTCGCGCCTGTTCACCCACCGCATCGACAAGGTGCTGGTGGCAGCCACCAAGGCCGATCATCTGCATCACGAAACCCACGACAGGCTGGAGGCGCTCGCCAGCCGACTGGTCGAACGCGCTGCCGAACGGATCGGCGCCTCGGGCGCGGAATTCGAGGTCATCGCCATGGCCGCCGTCCGCGCCACCCGCGAGGCCAACGACACGGGCGACGCCCTGCCGCTGATCGTCGGCACCCCGCTCAAAGGCGAGGAAATCGACGGCCACACATTCGACGGCGAAACCAAAACCGCCATTTTTCCCGGGGACTTGCCGAGAAATCCGGACTCATTTTTCGAGCAACTTGAATCAGGCTCTCAACAGTCCATTCCGCCGATCAACATCGTCCGCTTCCGCCCGCCGCGGATCGAGAAGGACGAGCGCGGGGTCAAACTCTCGCTGCCCCATATCCGCCTCGACCGGGCGCTCGAATACCTGCTTGGAGACAGGCTCGAATGACGGACACTGAAAAGAAATCTCATCGTGCCCCCCGCGCCGTGCCGGTCGAGGAGCCCGACGCGGGCGCAGCGGCCGGACGCGGCTACGCAGGGGAAGAACCGGTCCGGCGTCCCCGCGTCGTCAGGGGCGCCGTGGCCATGACCGCACCCGAGGAGGATCCTTTTCTCAAGGAAGCGCTCGAGGTGCCCCCCGCCGAACCGCGCCGGCATCGCGGACTGACCGCCGGAAAGCTACTTTTCGGCAGCCTGTCGATCCTCGCCTCCCTGGCATTCGGCTACTGGCTCGATTCGCTCATCCGCGCGCTGTTCGACCGTCTGCCCTGGCTCGGCTGGGTGGCTCTCGGGTTCACCGTGCTTGCGGTCCTGTCGCTGATCGCAATCGCCTGGCGCGAATTGCGCGGCCTTCAGCGGCTCGAGAAAGTCGCCGACTTGCGGGCCGAACTCGAAAAGATCGAACCCGCGCCGACGACCAGGGAAGCAAAGCACCTCGTCGGCCGAGTCACCCGTTTTCTCGGCAACAGGCCGCAGTCGGCGCGCGGCCGCAAGGCCATCGCCTCGCTTGAAAACGAGATCGTCGACGGACCGCAACTCATCGCGTTTGCCGAACGCGAGCTTCTCGCCACCCTCGACCGTGACGCGCGCATGCTGATCATCAACGCCGCCCGGCGCGTCTCACTGGTCACCGCTGTAAGTCCCCGCGCGAGCTTGGACATGATCTATGTCGGCTGGGAGGCCGTGCGTCTCGTCCGCTCTATCGCCATCCTCTATGGCGGCCGGCCGGGAGGTTTCGGCATGGTGCGGCTTTTCCGCGACGTGATCGCCCATCTGGCGGTCACCGGAACGGTCGCGGCCGGTGACAGCATCATCCATCAGGCCGTCGGCCATGGCATCGCCGCGCGCATTTCCACGCGGCTGGGCGAAGGCGTGATCAACGGCCTGATGACAGCGCGCATCGGCATCTCGGCGATGGATCTGTGTCGGCCGATGCCCTTCACCGAGCTGAAACGGCCGCGCGTCAGCGAGTTCTTCACCGACCTCACCAGCCTGATGGCAAAAAAATCCGACGACGAAACAAGATCATAGACGGACGTAACGGCGACGGGCGAAATTCCGTAACCAGCCATTAACCATCAGCACATCATGATCGGCACCAGTTTCCAGTCAATCAGGTGTGCTCATGTCTGCCCGTTTCTCGTTCGTGCCACTTGCCGCTCTCGCGCTTTCCGCGGCGGCCGCCGTCGCGCCAGCCGAAGCCAGCGACCGCCAGTTCTTCGATTCGATCGCCGGCCAGTGGCAAGGTCCGGGCGAAATCGTCGCCGGCAAGTACAAGGGCACCAAGTTCTCCTGCAATCTCGCCGGCGATTCGCTGGCCAGCAAGAGCGAGGGCATCACGCTCGACGGCAATTGCCGCGTCGGCGTCTTCTCGCAGAAAATGTCGGCGACCATCACCCGCAAGGGCAAGACCTATACCGGCAAGTTCCTCGATGGCGCCGCCGGTGAAGGCCTCGACGTCGTCTCGGGCCGCGTGGGTGCGGACAATGTCGTCGTGGGCATCAACCGCAAGGCGCTCGACGGCGCCATGATCGCCCGGCTGACGAGCCCGGAAACGATGAACATCACGATTTCGGTGAAGGTCGGCGAGACGATGGTTCCGGTGATCGGAATGACGCTCAAGCGCGATCTTGACCAGATCGCAACCGGCTCGGTCCGTTAGGCTCGCCGTCAGCCGCCAGCCCTCGCACCGGCAAGCACGGTCCGCCACCAGCTACCGTCCGCGCTCAACTGCTCAATTCCGGCGTCCTGCGCCTGGCTGGCCCAGCTTTCGACGCTCTGCAGCCCGATGATGGCGTCGGGTGCGATATCGGCGAGCGGGACCATGACGAAGGCGCGCTCCGTCATCCGCGGATGCGGCACCGTCAACGTCGCTTCGTCGGAATGAAAATCGCCGTGAAGCAATACATCGAGATCGATGGTGCGCGGCCCCCAGCGGTCCTCGCGCACCCGGCCGAGAGCCGCTTCGACGTCCAGACAGACTTCGAGCAGCCCGTCAGGCGACAGCGTTGTACCGAGCAGCGCGCAGGCGTTGAAGAACCAGGCCTGATCCGTCTTTCCCCAGGGCGGCGTACGATAGAGCGCCGACACCGCCAGCACCTCGATATCGTCCCGCGCATCGAGAAGCGCCAGAGCCTTCGCCATGGTGACGGTCGGCTCGCCGATATTTCCGCCGAGCCCGATCGCGGCGATCGTCCGTCCGCCCCTAGTCACGACTGATGACCGTGACCTCGACATGATCGAGAATTCCCGGAACCGGGGCATTAGGTTTGCGTACGGTGATTTCCGCCTGCTCGATCTGCGGAAAATCGGCGATCAATTGCCGGCCGATATCCCGCGCCAGCGCCTCGATGAGGAAACGGCGCCTGCCGGTGACGATCGATTCGATCCGGGCGAAGGCACGACCGTAATCCACCGTCGTCTCCATCTCGTCGGCGTCGAGCGGACCGGAGGCGCGCACAGTGAGAACCGCGTCGACGAAGAAGCGCTGCCCGAGCTGTTCTTCGGCGTCGAAAAGGCCGTGGCGGGCAAAGAAGGCGCAATTGACCATCCTGATCGTATAGAGTTCACCCATGGTCATTTCTCCTCAAGGGTCCGGGCCACGACGGCATCCGCCATCGCAAGCGCGTCCCTGTTGACGCCGACATTGTGAACGCGGAAGACGGCAGCACCGGCAAGTCGTAGAAGAACCGAGGTGGCAGCCGTCCCGGCATCCCGTTCGTCCGCATCCTCGCGACCGGTGATTGCTCCGATAAACCGCTTCCGCGACGTTCCCGCGACAATAGGAAGGCCAAGCACATTCAGCTCCGCCATTCGCGCCATCAGCGCGACGTTTTCCGCCGTGTCCTTGGCAAAGCCGAAGCCGGGGTCGAGAAGCAGGCTCTCGCGCCTGACACCGGCCTTATCCGCGATGGCGAGCGACGGCTCGAACCACGCGATTTGATCCGCGATCACATCGGAAAGTTTTTCGCGATCGCGGCCCGTATGCATGATGACGACGCCCGCCCCTTCGCGCGCCGCGACCTCGGCGATCTCCGGTTCGCGGCGCAGCCCCCAGACGTCGTTGACGATATGCGCTCCGGCCGAGAGGGCCAGTCGTGCGGTCTCGGCCCGATAGGTATCCACCGAAAGGAGCGGCCCGCCTTCCCCGAAAGCCTTCGACAGCGCCTCGAACACCGGCAGGATGCGCTCCTGTTCCTTTCCGGAAGAGACCGGATCGGCACCGGGCCGGGTCGACTCGCCACCGATGTCGATGATGTCGGCGCCGTCCGCGGCCATTTGGCGCGCCGCCTCGACGGCCTTGTCCAGATCAAGATGCAGACCGCCGTCCGAAAACGAATCGGGCGTGACGTTGAGAATGCCCATCACCACGGCGCGCGGACCGGTCTGAAGCCGCCGGCCGCGCGCCACCGACACGTAGCGCGGTTCGAAAACGTCGGGAGATGCAATCAACAATTTGTCACCTTGGCGGGCTGGTCACCGGTCGACTTTCTGTTGCATCACCTGTCGCCATGACGCAAGGTTTGTTGGCTCGACAAAGGGAAGTTGAATGCGCATAGCGCCGATCGCAGCTGCAATCGTTCTCGCCGTCTCGCCGACAACGGCCGGGCGGGCGGAGACGCTCATCTCCAAATCCTACCAGTACTTCAACATCGGCGGCCGGACCGCTGGCGACCTCGATCGCGAGCTCTCGCGCAACGGCCCCCAGGCGTCGGGCACCGAGATGCGTCATCCCGGCGCCACGCAGATGAAGTTCAGCGGCACAATCAGCTATCAGCAGCTTTCCGGCGGCCGCTGCAAGGTCAAGAGCGCGCAGATCAAGCTGCACACCAAGCTGATCCTGCCGCGCTGGACCAACCGACGCCGCGCCGACCATGACGTCGCTCTCATCTGGGACACGCTTTCGCGCGACATCAAGCGCCATGAGGAGCGGCACGCCGAAATCGCCCGGCAATATGCCCGCAAGCTGGAGAAAGCGCTCGTAGGCCTTTATCCACGGCGCAGCTGCAAGGCCATGGAAGCAGCCGCCAACAAGGAATCCGACAAGGTTCTCAAGAAGCACGACAAGGCGCAAATGGCATTCGACCGTGCCGAATCGGCAAGCTTCGAGCGCCGCATGACGCGGATGCTGCAGTTCAAGCTCGACAAGATGAAGGAGTAAGGGCAGCACAAGCCGCCCCTTCCATTCATGTCACCGGCTGACCGTCAGGCGACGCCGAGCTTCTTCTGCAGGTTGGTCGACGAGGTCGTGTACTGGAAGACGACCTTCTCGCCAGGCGAAACGAGGCGCTTGACCGCCTGCGTCATCAGCGCCGCCTCATGGAAGCCCGAGAGAATGAGCTTGAGCTTGCCCGGGTACCAGTTGATATCGCCGATGGCGAAGACGCCCGGGATATTGGTCTCGAACTTCTCGGTATCCACCTCGATGAGGTTTTCGTGGAGGTTCAGCCCCCAGTCGGCGATCGGACCAAGCTTCATGGTCAGACCGAAGAACGGCAGCAGCCGGGTGCAGGCCACCTCGACGTCACCATCCGGTCCCTTGATCACAGCGCCTTCGAGCTTGCCGTCGCTACCCTTGAGCTCCTTGACCTGGCCGACCTGGAAATCGAGCTTGCCCTCCTCGTTGAGCGCGAACATCTTGTTGACGCTGTCGGGCGCGGCCCGGAACTCGGGACGGCGATGGACGAGCGTGACGGACTTCGCCACCGGCTGGAGATTGAGCGTCCAGTCGAGCGCGGAATCGCCGCCGCCGACGATCAGCAGATCCTGGTCGCGGAAATCCTCGATCCGGCGGACCGAATAGAAGACACTGGTGTCCTCATAAGCCTCGATGCCTGGCACCGGCGGCCGCTTGGGCTGGAACGAACCGCCGCCCGCTGCAACGACCACCGCTTGGCAGATCAGCACCTCGTTCTCGTCGGTCCTCACCTCGAACCGCCCATCGTCGAGCTTCCTGAAGCCGGTGACCATGCGATTGAAATGAAATTCCGGATGGAACGGCTCGATCTGCTCGAGAAGCTTTTCGGTGAGATCCTGCCCGGTGATGATCGGCCAGGCGGGAATGTCGTAGATCGGTTTTTCCGGATAGAGTTCGGCGCACTGGCCGCCCGGACGATCGAGAATGTCGATCAGGTGGCATTTGAGATCGTAGAGACCGAGTTCGAAGACCGCGAACAATCCCACCGGGCCTGCGCCAATGATGACGACATCGGTTTCGATCGGAGTGGTCATCTCACTATCTCCGCGTGAAAAAGGCCGGATCAGGCCTGTTGTTCGGGGACCCGTACCACCAGGCCGTCGAATTCGTCACGAACCTTGATCTGGCATGAAAGCCGGGAGTTCGGCCGGACGTCATAGGCGAAGTCCAGCATGTCCTCCTCCATCGGCTCGGGCGTGCCCACAGTCTCGGTCCAAGCGTCATCGACATAAACGTGACAGGTCGCGCAGGCGCAGGCTCCGCCGCATTCGGCCTCGATCCCCGGAACGGAATTGCGGATGGCGTTTTCCATCACGGTCGAGCCGTTCTCGGCATCGATGTCGAACCGGGTGCCGTCAAACGCGATAATGGAAATTTTCGTCATATATCCCTCGCCCGCACTGTCGTGTTGGTTACTGGCATGATGGCAACTGCCACGTCGATATAGGGCGGTGTCTTACACGCTCGACGGCGCGAAACAAGGATGAAAAGCGCCATGCGGCATTTGGCCAGCGACGTCCCGACGGCCCGCGCGACAACTTATCTCACGCGTCGGGATTTCAGTTTGAACGGCCAACGATCCCCGCTCCGGTCCTGCCCTAACGGTTCAGGCCGATGATGAAGCTGTCGACATCGATCACGGACTTGGTAAAGGCCGCGAGCAGCGCCGCCTGGTCCGGATTGCTTTCGATCGCCTGGGCGTTGCGGGCCACCTCGAAGGCGCCGACACCCTTTGCCGATCCGGCGATGGTATGTGCGAGCTTCACCCGGTCGGTTCCGGTCAGGCCGGGCAGTTCGTGAACCGCCTTCCTGATCTGCCGCGCGAAGATTGCCAGAACCTCGGCCTCGAGGTTCTTGTCGCCACCGGTCTGCCGGGCCAGATGAACCAGATCGATCGGCCGGTCGCCCGAGGGTCGTGGATGATATCCCGTTTCGGGAGCTTCGAATGCAATGTTGAACGCCGTCATAGCGGGGCTTCCTCTATGTGCCATAATGGGAAGATTGTGCTCCCCTATGGCTGAGTCATTTGCACTAGACGGTTCATAATGGGTGCCGAAATCTGTCGATATGGTTAACGACGCCTAAATGTGGCGTTTCATTGGCAGATTTTGAAAATGCGACCGATTGTAGAAAGCGGGGGATAACGTGATGCTGATATGTCCCGGGTAGCCGCAATTGTGCAATTCCGGCTACTATGGCACTAGTCAGTTTGAAATGATTGTATTTTTGCCGCCTTTTCCGGCGAAAGACAGTCACGTGAGACGTCCGGCTGCGGATCATTCCGGGACAGGCGGAATAATCCGGATACCGGTTCGGACGCCCGCAGGGGCACGAAAGCGAAGTAAATGAGTAACAAAAAAGCAGACAAGAGCATCGACGAGCAGGCATTCGAAGCGCTCGAAGATGCGCTCGCGCTCGACGACACCGACCTTTCCAACGAGGAACTGGAGGCACAGGTATCCGCCGCCGCCCGGGAACTCGCCGAAGCGCAGGAGAGCGATGCGCCTGCCGCCGAGGAGCGGAAGACGGAGAAGGTGGAAAAGACCACCCGCGCAACACCGCCCTACACGCCTGCCGGTCCTTTCGCGCCTGCAAATGATGACAGCCGCAAGACGCCTGCCGCCCTGCTGCGCGCCTTCGAAATCCGTTCGAGCCGCGGCGCGGTCCGCAACGCCGTCCTGCTGTCGCTGCTCTGGGCCATCGGCTGCCTCGGCATCGCCAACCTGCTCTACGGTCCGGGAATCTGGCAGATCAGGAGCCTCAACCAGCTTCTCGCCATGCCGGCCGCGATCGGCGTGCTCGTCGCCATCGTGATTCCCGTCTTCGTCTTCTTCGGCTTCGCCATCATGATGGCGCGCGCGAGGGAAATGCGCACCGCCGCCCGCTCGATGGCCGAGGTCGCACTTCGTCTCGCCGAGCCGGAAACCGTCGCCGCCGACCAGATTCTGACCGTCGGCCAGGCCGTGCGCCGCGAGGTTTCCTCGATGAACGAGGGCATCGAGCGGACCATTGCCCGCGCCTCCGAACTCGAGACGCTCGTGCACGCAGAAGTCAACGCGCTCGAACGCAGCTATACTGATAACGAAGTCCGCGTCCGCGGCCTGGTCATGGAACTGGGCAACGAGCGCGATGCCATCGTCACCCATGCCGAGCGCATCCGCGCCTCCATCACCGGTGCCCACGAACAGCTTCGCGACGAGCTCTCGCAGGCCGGCGACGACCTGGCCAACCGGCTTTCGACCTCCGGCGAGGCCGTGGCGCAGCTTCTCGACACCCGCGCTGCCCATCTCCAGGCGCAGACGTCGGAAGTGTCCGAAGCGATCGAAAGCCTCCTCTCCTCGCGGACCGAGGGTCTGCTCGAGACGCTCAAGACGTCCGGCCAGGATCTTACCGACGAGTTCGACACGCGCATCGAAATCCTGCGCGCGCAGCTCGAGCAGCGCGGCAAGGCGCTTCTCACGGAATTCGAAACCCGCGCCTCGACGCTCGACGCGAATACGGAGAAGCTCAACGCCGCCCTCTCCGATCGCGCCCGCGAGCTCAACGAGACGCTGATTGCCCGCACCCGCGAGATCTCCGACAGCATCGGCGCGGGCCAGCAGGCGATCGCCGGCGGTCTCGAAGACACGCTTGCCCTGCTCAACTCGACGCTCGACGAGAAGGGCGCAGCATTCCGCCAGGCGCTCAAATCGAGCGCCGACGACGCGGTCATGGATCTTGATCTGCGGGCGAGCCTGTTCGAGGATCGCCTCGCCTCCTCCGTCACCAGCCTGAATTCGGCCTTCGACGAACGGGTGTCGGAATTCACCAGCGCGTTCGACAGCCGTGCCGGCACGCTCGACAGCAAGCTGACCGAAAGCCTCGCGCGCATCGACGAGACCCTCAACGGCTCGACCAGCGCCATTGACGGCATCCTGTCGTCGAGCCTCGAACGCATCGGCAGCACCTTCAACGACAATGTCGACCGTATCGACAGCGTCGTCAGCCAGGCCTCCGACCGCGCCATCCGCGGCATGGACGAAAAGACCATCGCCCTTCAGGAAGCCGCCGAAACCTCGGCTATCCGGCTGGAGCAGGCCGCCAATTCCGGCTCGGATTCCATCCATGCCGCTCTTGCCGGCGTCGAGAACCGCTTCGAGGAAACGCTGTCGTCCCGTTCGGCTTCGCTCTTCGGCAAGCTGGAACAGTCCACCCAGGATCTCGGCACCGAACTCGACATCCGCATCGGCGCCCTGCATTCCGCCCTCGATGAGCGCTCCGGCCAGATCACCACCGGACTGGATGACCGTACGCAGGCAATCCGCGATAACATCGATACCGCCACCAACCGGCTGCAGACGATGCTTGACGACCAGTCGGGCCGCATCAGCGAAGCCACCGAGACCGCAGCAACCCGCTTCGAGGAAACCTTCGACAAGGGTTCGAGCAGAGTCGGCGAGCGTCTCGAAACGATGAGTTCGCTTCTCGGCCAGGGTCTCGAACGGGTCTCGACGACGATCGAGGAAAAGGCCGGCGGTCTGGCGGCAAAGCTCCGGGAGGCAGTCTCGCAGGCCGCCGTCGAGCTCGACGCGGAAGCCCTCAAGGCAGGGGAAAATCTGGAATCGGTCTCCGCCGGCTTCGGCAAGCGCATGGAAGACCAGAGCCACCAGTTCATCCAGCGCCTGGAAGAGCATCTCGACGAACGCAGTGCCAACTTCGCCGCCCATGCCAACAGCGTGGCCACGGAAGTCTCTACGAGCGCCGAGGCGCTCAATCGCGAAGCCAGCCGTATCGGCGAAATTGCCGCCGGCGTGGGCCAGACGATCACCGAGCAGGCCCAGTCGATCAACACGCTGTTCTCGGAAAGCGAAATCCGTCTTACCGAGCAGGCCACCCGCCTCTCCTCGCTGATTTCCGACGAGACCAGCCGCGCGGCGGGTCAGATCGGCGAAACCGCCGACAGCCTCGCCCATACGCTGGAAGAGAAGACCCGGCTCATGGCCGAACGTCTTTCCGAGGTGGGAAGCTCGCTCGAAAGCACGACCGACTCCATCTCCACGCGCCTTGCCGACCGCACCGATGCGATCTCCGTCACGCTTTCCGAAAAGACCGACGCGATCTCCGCGACACTTTCGGAAAGAACCGATGCGATCTCGGCTTCGCTCACGGAGAAGACCGATTTCATCTCCTCCTCGTTCTCGGAGAAGACCCGTCTCATGGAAGAGCGCCTCGCCGAGGTGGGGAGCTCGCTCGAAAGCACGACCGACTCCATCTCCACCCGGCTTGCCGATCGCACCGACAACATCTCGGCTACCCTGTCGGAGAAGACGGATGCGATCTCGGCCCGGCTTTCCGAGCAGACGGACTCCCTGTCCTCCCGCCTTGCGGAACAGACCGAGTCCCTCACCACCAAGATCACCGAGCAGACCGGCTCGATTCTCGAAAACCTCGAACGCACCGAAAAGGCCATCGACGTCCGCGCCACCTCCGTCGGCTCGACGCTCGACGAGCGGACCCGCGAACTCAATTCGATGCTCGCCAGCCGCTCCTCGGAGCTCTCGCGCCTCATCGACGAGCAGGTTCGCCCGCTGGTCGACCGTTACGCCGAAAGCGGCCAGTCGATCGCCGAGGAACTTTCGAGCCTCACCGAGCAGAGCACCGAGCGCCTGCAGGCGGAAAACGCCAAGCTCATCACAGCCCTGTCGACCCGCACCAGCGAGACGCTGTCGGCCGTCGAACATGCGAACCGCAGCCTGACCTCCAATGTGGAAGGTCTGCTCGCCCGCCTGAGCGAAAGCAACGCATCGCTGTCGAACCTGCTCGAAACCACCGGTTCGTCGGTCGCCAGCGCGTCCGCCGAACTGACCTCGGTCTCGGAGCGCTTCGAAACCTCGACCCAGAAGGCGTCGGACCTCATTTCGACCTCCTCGCGGCTGCTTGACGGCAAGGTTGAACGCCTGTCTGACATCTCCGGCAATACGCTCAACCAGGTCGGCGCGATCGCCGGACGTTTCGACGAGCACTCGCGCGTTCTGGCGTCTGCCTCCGATCTGCTTGCCGCGGCCCAGTCAAACCTCTCCTCCACGCTTGAGGAACGCCAGCAGGCGCTTCAGTCCCTGTCCGTCGGCCTCGTCGAGCGGTCCGCGGAAATCGAGCGGACCATGCGCTCGCTTGAGGGCATCGTTACCGGCGCCTTCGCCAATGCCGACGATCTGGCGAACCGCACCGCCGGCAAGCTTCAGAGCGGCCTTCGCGCTGCCGCGGAAGAAGCCGGCCAGGCACTGAGCAACACCGAGGAACAGGCTGACGCAACCGCCCGCAAGGTGCGCGATACCATCGTCTCGGCTGTCGGCGACGCGACGTCGCGCTTCTCCGACGCGACGGACGAAATCCGCCGCTCGGCCAGCGACATACGCCGGGAACTGGATTCCACACGCGAGGAACTCAAGCGCGGCGCGTTCGACCTGCCGGAGGAAACCCGGGAAAGTGCTGCCGCCATGCGCCGCGCCGTCAGCGACCAGATCAAGGCACTGCAGGATCTCGCAAGCCTGGTCGGTCAGAGCTCCCGCCGCGCGGAAATTTCCGAGCCGGTCGCACCCCGTGCGGGGCCGGCACGGCCGCGCCAGCAGGCGCCCGCCCCCGCCCCGGCTCGCCGTCCCGAACCGGCTCCGGTCTTCGACGCACCGCTACGGGGAAGCCAGCCGGCATCGACCGCGCAGCCTTCCGGCAGCGGCTGGGGTTCCGATCTGCTGCGCGGCGCCGCCCAGGAAGAGCAGCGGACCACGCAGCCGGCCCGCACCGCGAGCCGCACCGGCAACCAGGACCGCAACCCGCGTCATGTGATGGAATCGCTGAATTCGCTCTCCGTGGATATCGCCCGCGCCATTGACCACGATGCCTCGGTCGATCTCTGGCGGCGCTACCAACGTGGCGAACGCGACGTCTTCACCCGTCGCCTCTACACGCTGAAGGGCCAGCAGACATTCGACGAGATCAAGGCGAAATATGCGCGCGAGCCGGAATTCCGCGGCGCGGTCGATCGCTACATCGCCGATTTCGAGAAGCTGCTGTCGGATGTCGCGCGCAACGACCGCGACAACATGATTACCCAGACCTATCTCACCTCGGACACCGGCAAGGTCTACACCATGCTCGCCCATGCCAGCGGCCGCTTCGAACGGGCCTGACGTGAGCTCCGATCGTAACGACATGAAAAGCCCCGCCTCCGAGCGGGGCTTTTCAGTTCAGGGGTTGGGGGAAATCGCAATCCGCTGCCGTGACATCGAAGCGATGACGGCCTTCTACCGAGACATCATAGGGCTGGAGATCCTGGCGGACCGCAGCGGGCTGATCTTCTTTTCCCTGCCCAACGGCGTCGCCGGCCATACGGCCGTGCTGGCGCTCTTCGACGAGAGCAGGAACCCGGACAGGCCCGCGCCCCGCTCCGCCGGCTCGACACTTCACCACATCGCGCTCACGGTCACCCCGCAAGGCCAGGCCGAAGCCTGCCGATGGTTCGACGAACAGGGTGTGAACTGGCGCGCCGAGGCGTTTGAATGGATCGGCTGGCGCGGCGTCTTCGTGGAAGATCCGGAAGGAAACGTCGTGGAGCTGGTCGCAGCCGTCGAGCGCGATGATTAGAAGCGCTGCAGCGCCCAGCGCACGAGATCGGCCGTCACATTGTCGAAAGCGCGGTCGAGCGCTTCCACATAGGCCTCGTTGGAAGAGCCGCGCACCGGCGATGTCGAGCGGAAGACCTGCTGGTCGCGCACCGAGCCGTTGCGGTCATTGATTACCTTGGCGGAAATCTCGACCACGGCCGTCTTGCCGCCCTGCACTCGCACCTCAAAGGAACGGATCGAGGTGGAGATCTGGTAGTCGATCGCAAGTCCCTCGCCCGGACGTCCGACGCCGCCGACGCGGCCCGAATTCTCAAACGCCTGGATAAGCTTGGCCTGCACGATCTTCGGCAGGCGGTCGGACCATTGCGAATCCGCCAGATACTGGATCGAGGAGGGCGTAGGCTTGATGACGATCTGCTCGCTGTCGAGCGCCTTGAGCGCGATCGGTTCGGCAATGAGAATCTGCCGGCGCGGCGAAGCGCGGCCCTCGACTTCGGGCGTGCCCGTAAGCGCATAGGTATCCGGCGGCGTTTTGGTGCCGAGCACGCTTCCGCAGCCCGAAAGCAGCACAAGGCCCATTACCGTGACCAGACTGGCCCGCATTCCCGACATGATTTCCCAGTTCCCCTTACAGGCCGCAATAATTCTTGCGATGATTGGCAGACCGAGTCAACGCCTTGCCATGGCGACGACTTCGGCCCCTCCGGACCCTAGCGGCGAGTCCTGCCATCATATTGTTTCACCGTATCGCCACCGAAGATCACCCTCGATGGATCGCGCTCGATGCTCGAAATGCTGCTCTCGATCCGGTTGATCGAGCGGCGCGCATCCTGAACCAGCGCTTCCACATCGCCCAGGCCCGAGGACGAAAAGCGCTGCAGATTGTCGGCAATCGGCCCGATGCGGGCATTGAGATTGTCGGCAACTTCGCGGAAGGATTTCAGCGTAGCGCGCGCATCGGTCATCAGGCTGTTGGTTTCGTCGTCACCCAGGAGGTTGTCCAGTTTGGCCAGAACGCCGTCGACGCGCGTGGAAGCCGCGTTCAGCCGGTTGGCCATCTGTTTGACATCGGAAATGATCTCGTCGTAGTCGTCCTTGCGGTCGGTAAAGGTGGCAACGACGGTCTTCGCGTCAGCGATCGCTACGCGCGCGTCCCCGCTCGCCACGGAAATGTCGTCGACCACCTTGCGGACCTTTTCAGGATCGACCTCGGCCATCAGCGTATCGACCCGCTCGAGCGTCTTCCCGGCCTGCTCGCCGACGGTCTTGAAGGAATCGGCGGCATCCGACAGCCGGGTCACCACCTTCGAGATGTCACCCGAGGCGTCGGCGACGTCCTTGGTCACCTTCTCCACATTGGTGACGATCTGGGTGATCTTTTCCGGCTGAGCGGATTCGAGCAGTGACTGCGCGGCCTCGAGCGTCGAATCGAGCCGGGCGGACACGCTCTGGATCGTCTCCGACAGCCCGGAAATGGATTCGAGGAACTGGTCGATACCCTTGGAATTGTCCGCCAGCGCGCCCGAGAAGGTCTCGGCGTTCTTCAACGTCTGCGTCAGCGGTCCGCGTGCATCGCTCACGAAGCCCTCGATTTCACCGATCACGTTGTTGGCCCGCGTCATGATCTGGTCGGCGGTCGCCAGCAGGTTGGTGATGTTGGACGGATCGGCCTCCAGATGCGCCGAATTTTCGTTCTGAATGGCCTCGCGGATGATGTTGGTCCCACTCGGCGTGCCGCCCTGCAGTTCAATATAGGCCGAGCCGGTCAGGCCCTGGATTTCAAGCGCGGCTTTGGTGTCGGGAAAGATCGGCGCGTCGGCGCGAACTTCCGTTTCGGCGATGACGAATTTCGGATTTTCGCTGTCGATCGTCAGCCGGCGTACCGATCCCACGGCAATGCCGTTGAAGCGCACAGCCGAGCCGACCGACAGGCCGTTGGCCGATCCCGGAATGCGCACGATCAGCTTGCCGGTCTCGCCGCCGCCACCGACCTGCGACATCCAGTAGACGAATCCGAATGCCGACAGGATCACCAGAACGGTAAACAGCCCTACGATGGCGTAATTGGCCCGCGTTTCCATGGGTTAACTCACTTCCCTGCCGGTTCGGCGCGATAGGCTTCCGCGCTTGATCCCGAACCATCCGGATGTCCGCCGATGGTCCTTGCCCGCTTGCCACGGAAGTAGGACTGAACCCAAGGATCGTCAAATTCAAGCATTTCCGAGATAGTTCCGGATATCAGGACCTTTTTTTGGCCGAGGACGGCAATCCGGTCACACACCGAAAACAGACTGTCGAGGTCGTGGGTGACCATGTAGACGGTCAAACCCAGCGTATCGCGGAGCTGGGCGATCAGTTCGTCGAACTCTGCCGCACCGATCGGGTCGAGGCCGGACGTCGGCTCGTCGAGAAAGACCAGATCCGGATCGAGAGCCAGCGCCCGGGCTAGGGCCGCGCGCTTGATCATGCCGCCCGACAGTTCCGAGGGATACTTGTTGGCCGCCGAGACGTCGAGACCGACCATCTCGATCTTGACCTCGGTGAGCTCGTCCATGAGCGACTGCGGAAGATCGAGATATTCGCGCATCGGCACCTGGATGTTCTCCCGCACCGTCAGCGCGGAGAACAGCGCGCCGTGCTGAAACAGTACCCCAAGGCGCATATCGAGCTTGATCCGGTCGGCCTCCTCGGCGGTATCGTAGTCGTGTCCGAGGATGCGGATGACGCCGGACTGACGTCTGAGAAGCCTCAATATCGTGCGCATGAGGACGGATTTGCCGGTTCCGGAAGCGCCGACGAAGCCGAGGATCTCACCGCGGTAGATATCGAGGTTGAGATTGTCCAGAACGACATTCTTGCCGAAGGCGACTGTCACGTCGCGCACTTCCAGCACCTTCTCCCGCTGCCCGTCCTCCGGTCTCTGTTCGCTTTCGGACATGTCAGCCACCTAAAAATCGATTGCGGCGTAGAACATGGCGAAAAGCCCGTCCACGAGAATGACCACGAAAATGGATTTCACCACCGAGGACGTCACCCGGCGGCCGAGCGATTCGGCACTGCCGCCCACCTTGAGCCCCTCAACCGCGGCGACGATGCCGATGATCAGCGCCATGAAAGGCGCCTTGATCATTCCCGATGCGATGGTGGAGATGTCTATCGCCTCGCGAAGCCGTCCAAGGAAGACGTCAAAAGTGATCCCGGAATAGGCGAGCGCGACAACCGCAGCGCCAAAGAGTGCGGCGAAGTTGGCGATGATCGTCAGGAGCGGCAACGCCACCACCAGCGCCAGCAGCCGCGGGAAGACGAGAACGCCGATCGGGTTGAGCCCCATGACCTTGAGCGCGTCGACTTCCTCGCGCATCTTCATCGAGCCGATTTCGGCGGTAATCGCGCTGCCGGAGCGGCCGGCGATCATGATCGCGGTCAGAAGGACGCCGATCTCCCGCAACTGCAGAATGCCGACGAGATCGACGACGAAGACCTCGGCGCCGAAATAGCGGAGCTGGAAGGCGCCTTGCTGGGCGATAATGGCGCCGATGAGAAACGACATGAGCACGATGATCGGCACGGCGCACACGCCCATGTGGTCGAGCTGGGAGACGACGGAAGCCGGTGAGACACCGCTGCCGCGCCCGAGCTTCATCTGCGCACCGCGAACCGCCGAGCCGAGAATAAAGGCGGATGCGATGAGATCATCCCACAGACCGTACATCGTCAGGCCGATCGGCTCGAATATCGTGTAGAACAGGGCCTTGCGCGGCTCGACCGCCCGCTTCGCCGCTTCAGTGACGTCCGGCAACCCCGCGATCAGTTCGATCGAGGGCTTCGGGCCCTTGACCTCGAACGAGGCGCCCCGTTGCTCGGTGCTCAGCTGCAACCGGCGAACGAGCCAGGCTCCGGCCGTATCGAAATGGCTGGCGCCGGAAATATCGACGATAATGTGATTCGCTTTCTCGGACGTGGCCAGCCGCGCCATTTCGGCCTGCACCTCACCCACGCCGGAATGACGCCAGTCTCCCGACAGCACCAGTTTCAGAGCGTCCGGGCCTTGTTCCACCTCAAGACCGGCCGGCCGCTGATCGGCCATGGAAGCCGATCGCTCGCCTGCGTCTTGATCGCCCCTTGCCTTTTTGCGCTCGTCGCTCAACATGAGGCCTTCATAGCGGCTTGTCGGTTGACTGTCATCGACCGCGGGCCGGAATAATGTCCCTCGCGCAATCTATTTGCGCCAATATTTCCGAAGGTTCGTCATGCCGCCGAGTTTGAAGGTCGTCCGCGAGAGTTTTTCCACCGCCAAGCCGTTCACCATCTCGCGTGGCGCAAAAACCTCCGCTGACGTGATCACCTGCATCCTCGAGCATGACGGCCATGTCGGACGCGGCGAGTGCGTGCCCTATGCGCGCTACGGCGAAAGCGTCGAGGGGGTGATGGCCGACATCGAGAAAATGGCCGAAGCGCTGGCGAACGGCCTGGACCGCGAAGCCCTGCAAAGCGAACTCAAGGCGGGCGCGGCCCGCAACGCGCTTGACTGCGCCATGTGGGACCTCGAGGCCAAGCGCAGCGGCAACCGGGTATCCGATACGGCCTGCCGCATGCTGCCACGGCCTGTGCCCACGGCGGTAACGATCTCGCTCGGCGACGCCTCGGACATGGCGGACGCGGCTCGCGCGCACGCCTCGCAGAAGCTTCTCAAGGTGAAGGTCGGCACCGAGGACGATCGTGCCCGCATTCATGCGGTGGCGAGCGCCGCCCCCAATGCCGAGATCATTCTCGACGCCAACGAGGGCTGGACCGAAGAGAACCTCCGCGACCACCTGCTGGCGGCGGCCGAAATGCATATCGGACTGATCGAGCAGCCGCTTCCCGCCGGCAAGGACGAGATTCTGGCCCATATCCCGCACCCCGTGCCGATCTGCGCCGACGAAAGTGTACACACCTGCGAAGATCTCGAGGGATTGTTCGAGCGTTATGATGCGATCAACATCAAGCTCGACAAGGCCGGAGGCTTGACCGAAGCTCTGAAGATGCGCGACCGCGGTCGCGAAATCGGCTTCGGGATCATGATCGGCTGCATGCTGGGATCCTCGCTTGCCATGGCGCCGGCGGTGCTGTTGGCCCAGGATGCCGACTGGGTGGATCTCGACGGCCCCCTGCTGCTTGCCCGCGACCGCCCCTCGGCGCTGACCTATACGAGCTCGATGGTCTCCCCGCCCCATCCCGATCTGTGGGGATAGGCCGCCTGTGAGGATGGGGTAAAGGTGTTTCACCGCCCGATCCCGTCACACGGCTTTCATCCTCTGGGGAAAGAGAATAAACGGTAGCGCCGCGGCGTTCACGCTGCGGCAACTGCACGGAAAGCGTCCGGGGGATGGAAATGAGCACAGACCAGTCGAAGCCGAAAAGTGGCGATCTCGACGAAAACGCACTGTTCTTTCACAAGTACCCGCGCCCCGGAAAGCTGGAGATCCAGGCCACCAAGCCGCTCGGCAACCAGCGCGACCTGGCGCTCGCCTATTCGCCGGGCGTGGCTGCGCCCTGCCTGGCGATCCGCGACAATCCGGAAGCGGCAGCCGAATACACTGCCCGCGCAAACCTGGTCGCCGTGGTCTCGAACGGATCCGCGGTCCTCGGCCTCGGCAATATCGGCCCTCTCGCCTCCAAGCCCGTGATGGAAGGCAAGGCGGTGCTCTTCAAGAAATTCGCCGGCATCGACGTCTTCGACATCGAGATCGACGCGCCCGAGATCGACCGGATGGTATCGGTCGTTTCCGCTCTCGAACCGACCTTCGGCGGCATCAATCTCGAGGACATCAAGGCACCCGAATGTTTCGTCGTCGAACGTCAGCTGCGCGAGCGGATGAACATTCCGGTCTTCCATGACGACCAGCACGGCACCGCCATCATCGTCTCGGCAGCGATCATCAACGGGCTGGGTTTTGCCGGCAAGAAACTCGAGGAGGTCAAGATCGTCACCTCCGGCGCAGGCGCCGCAGCACTCGCCTGCCTCAACCTGCTGGTCAGCCTCGGCGCCAAGCGCGAGAACATCTGGGTTCACGACATCGAAGGCCTCGTCTACGAGGGCCGCGAAGCGCTGATGGACGAATGGAAGTCGGTCTACGCGCAAAGGACCGACAAGCGCGAACTCGCCGAATCCATTCCCGGCGCCGACGTATTCCTCGGGCTGTCGGCGGCGGGCGTTCTCAAACCGGAACTCCTCGCCAGCATGGCGGAGAAGCCGCTCATCATGGCGCTCGCCAACCCTACGCCTGAAATTATGCCTGATGTCGCCCGTCAGGCGCGTCCCGACGCCATGATCTGTACCGGCCGGTCGGATTTTCCGAACCAGGTCAACAACGTTCTCTGCTTCCCCTACATCTTCCGCGGCGCGCTCGATTGCGGCGCCCGGACGATCAACGAGGAAATGAAGATCGCCGCAGTGCATGCGATCGCCGATCTCGCCAAGGAAGAGATCTCCGACGTTGCCGCGCGCGCCTATTCCGGCGACACGCCGAATTTCGGTCCGGACTACCTGATCCCCTCGCCCTTCGATCCGCGGCTCATACTGCGCATCGCCCCGGCCGTCGCCAAGGCTGCCGCCGAGACCGGTGTCGCCCTGCGTCCCGTCGAGGACATGGAGGCCTATGTTGACCGGCTGAACCGCTTCGTCTTCCGCTCCGGGCTGATCATGAAGCCGCTGTTCACCGCCGCCAAGACCGCCTCGCGCAAGCGGGTGATCTTCGCCGAGGGCGAGGACGAGCGCGTGCTGCGCGCTGCCCAGGTGCTGATCGAGGAGAAGATCGCCGAGCCGATCCTCATCGGCCGCCCCTCGATCATCGCCAGCCGTCTCGACCGTTTCGGCCTCAAGATCAGGCCGCAAACCGATTTCGACGTCGTCAATCCCGAGGACGATCCGCGTTTCCGCTCCTATGTCGACGATTATTTCGCACTCGTCGGCCGCAAGGGCGTCATCCCGGAAGCCGCCCGCACCATCGTGCGCACCAACTCGACGGTGATCGCGGCCCTCGCCATCCGCCGCAACGAGGCGGACGCGATGATCTGCGGTCTCGAAGGCCGCTACCAGAAGCACCTGCGCGACGTCTCCCAGATCATCGGCAAGGCGCCCGGCGTCATCGAATACGCCGCACTGAGCCTGCTGATCGGCCAGCGCGGCGCGACCTTCCTGGTCGACACCTCGGTCTGCTATGACCCGAGCGCCGAGCAGATTGCCGCCGTCACCGAAATGGCCGCCCGCGAGATCCGCCGCTTCGGTATCGTTCCGCGCGCGGCCCTGCTTTCGCACTCCGACTTCGGATCCCGGGATTCCGAAAGCGCGGAAAAGATGCGCCGGGCCGCCGCCATCCTCAGGGAGCGCGATCCCGATCTCGAGGCCGACGGCGAAATGCACGGCGATTCCGCCCTGTCGGAAATCCTGCGCCGCCGCGTCATGCCGGACACCAGGCTGACTGGCGAAGCCAATCTCCTGGTCTTCCCCAATCTCGATTCCGCCAACATCACGCTCGGCGTCGTCAAATCGATGACGGAGGCGCTGCATGTCGGCCCCATCCTGCTCGGCAGCGCCCTGCCCGCCCACATCCTCTCGCCCTCGGTGACCTCGCGCGGCGTGGTCAACATGGCGACGCTCGCCGTCGTCGAGGCCTCTTTCCCGGCCGAAAGGGCGGGCGGCTGACAACGCAGGACGGGCCCATCTTAAGGTAAACAAACGCTTGTGATTGGCTTGTTAACGGCTTCGGGCTAAAATCGACATCCTCGGCGTGTTTGAGTTTCGGTCTGTCGAACCCGCGCCGATGTCGCCGTACCCGGAGTTTGTGATGCGTTGGCGCCTGTCGTCTGGCCTCCTGTTGGCAAGTCTTGTTTTCGCTCCCGCTCTGGCGGTGCAAGCGGCAGCCTCACCGACATGCGACCGGCTGTCGGCGCAGCTCGCCAATTATCAGGCAGGCAGCGGGTCTACGGCCGACTACCGGCGCTATGCGGTGGCCGCGCGCAAACAGGCCGGCCAGATCAAGCAGGTTCGCGGCGATATGAAGCGCTACGGCTGTTCGTCTGGCAGCTTCATCGTTCTCGGCGGGGCCAACGGCGCGGTCTGCAAGAAACTCTCCAACGCCGAAGCCAAGATGCAGGCCAATCTGCGGGTGCTCGAACGCAAGCGTGACGGCCATGCGAATTCGGCGGACCGGAGAGATGGCAGGCAGCGCATCGAGGCGGCGCTCAGGGCCAATGGCTGCTACGATCGGCAGGACGCGAAACCCAAGGTGGTGCCGATCGCCGTCGCGCCGCAGTCGCGAAACTCCGACCGGCCGAATGCCGCGATCTCAACCGGCCGATCCAGCGGCATGACGATCCTCGACCGCTCCGGCGGAACCAACAGCGTGCCGCTTGGCAATGAAGGCAATGCACGTATCGTCGTCGAGCACAAATCCTCCTATGGCGGCAGCCTGCGCACCCTGTGCGTGCGCGCCTGCGACGGATATTTCTTCCCGATCTCCTCGGCGGCCACATCCGCCGATTTCGGCCGCGACCAGCGGACCTGCCAGATGATGTGTCCGGGCACGCAGACAGAACTCTACTACGACTCGGTCTACGGCCAGGAAAGCGAAAACATGGTATCGGTGGCGACCGGCCGCCCCTACAGCGAGATGTCCAACGCCTTCCGCTATCGCAGCGGCGATGCGCGCGAGGCCGGTTGCGGCTGCAATATGGCGGCCTTCTACAAGGAAATGCAGCGTCGCGAGGCGATCTTCAACAATGCCGGTACAACCGGGGAAGATGGGGAGCCGGCCGCGCTCGCGGCCACACCCTCGACGCGGCCTGATCCCGGCGAGGACCCCGAGACGATCGCCAACAGCCGCTCCGCGCTCACCGCCGATGCCATCGCGGCCGTCGCCGGCGCCTCAGGCGCCGACCGGCCGCTCGGCAACCAGCTCCGCCAGGTCCGCGTCGTCGGCCCTGTCTATCTGCCGGCAAGCGGCGAGAAGCTGGACTTCACCGCCAACACCGACAAACTCGAAGACATCTTCAGGTAAGCGCGTTGCGTCCCGCAGCCTTGCGGCTGACGACTGTCATCACCGCCGCCGAGAAGATGCAGTAAATCCCCATTGCGGCGATCTGCGCGGGATAGGACACGCCGATATCGATCAGCCATCCGGTGAGACCAGGCCCCATCGCCGTGGCCAGAACCATCATGGCGACGATCACCGCGCGGATCGAGCCGAGATTCCTCGCGCCGTAAAGTTCCGGCCAGAGCGCGCCGAACAGCGTCGAGGAAAAGCCGTAGGAAATTCCCATCAGCGCCATGAAGGCATAGGCGCCCCATGGAGACTGGGTGGTAGCCAGCACCAGGCAGGAGGCCGCCAGCGGCAACAGGAACGACGGCAGAACGCGGACCGCCGAGAAACGGTCGATCAACTGTCCCGCGATCAGCGCAAAGACGATCGTCATCGACGACATGACGATGAAGGAACTGGCGAAGACTTCCGGCGCCCAGCCGCGCAGTTCGCTCAAATAGACCTGGTGAAAGAAGACCGTGGTGCCGATGAAGCCGGGTGCGAGGACGCCCGAGAGGCAGAGCCAAAAGATCGGGTCGCGCAGCACTTCGCCGCGAGTCCAGTCGCGCAGCGCAGTCCGCCGCTCAGGACCGTCGGTGGCGCGCGGCGTGCGTTCAACCCGCATCAGCATGACGATCGCCGGCCAGGCAACGAGCGCCAGCACGACGGCGGCCGCGAGCCAGGTGCCACGCCAGCCGAGCGCATAGGCGGCAAAGATGAAGGCCGAGGGAAAGACCGCCTCGCCGAAATTGTGGCCGAGCGTGGCAAGCGACACCGCCCTGCCCCGCTGCGCGGAGAACCAGCGCCCCATCGCCGTCATCGAAATATGGGTCATCATTCCCTGTCCGAAGAGGCGAAGCGCGTAGATGGTGATGCCGAGCCAGATCACGTTGGTGGCGAAGGACATCGAGATGGCCGCCGCCATCAGCGCGGGAATGGTGAAGGCCGCAACGACGGCGATCGGTACCCGGTCGACGACCTTGCCCAGTTGCGGCAGCGTAAGCGCGCTCGCAAGCGTGGCGATCATGTAGAGCCCGCCGAACTGCCCGTGGCTCAATCCGTGCTCGGCGCGGATATCCCCCGCCGACAGCGAGATGAAAAAAGTCTGTCCGAAGGAGGAGAAGAAGGTCAGCAGGAAACCGCCGACGATCCAGCGGGCGTTCTCACGCAGGAAGGTGATGATGGACATGGAGCCTGGTCCGCAGATGGAGTGAGGCGATCAGCCGGAGGAAGCGGCCGCGGTGACAAGGTCGCCTGCCCGAAGCTTCACCACATTTTCCCGCACGACACAATCTCCCCAATCAGCCGATGCGCCGTCCCGCCACACGCGCGAGAAAAATAGAGCCGACTGCCGCGAGCAGCGCATAGAGCGCCATCATGGCGATCATCAGCGGATAGGACATCCCGGTATCGATCAACCAGCCGCTGAGCCCCGGACCGATTGCCGTGGACAGCACCATGACAGAGGTGACCATCGACTTGATCGAGCCGAGATGGCGGGTGCCGTAGAGTTCGGGCCAGATGGCACCGAAGGCGGTCGCGTAGATTCCGAAAGCGCCGCCCATGAAGCCCATGAAGAGAAGGATTGCCCAGGCCCCGGGTATCAGCGCCAGCGCGCAACTCGCCAGCGCCGTGAAAATCAGCATGAGCGGCAGCAGCACCGAGGAATGGTACTTGTCGATGAGCTGGCCGGAGAGGAAGGTCATCGCGATGGCTGCGATCGAGAGAACCGGCGTCGAGCCCGCGAACTGTCCGAGCGCCCAGCCCCGGAGTTCGGTCAGATAGACCTGGTGGAAGAAGATCACCGTTCCGATCACCGGCGGCGCCAGCAACACGGCGATCAGCGGCCAGAAGAACGGATCGCGCAGCACCTCGCCGCGAGTCCATTGCCGGCCCTCGGCGGCCTTTTCCCTTTCCGACGGATGCGGCTCGCGCGGCACCCGCATCAGCAGGTAGACCGCCGGCAAGACGCACAACAGCACAAAGGCGGCGTTTAGGCTCCAGCCCTGGCGCCAGCCGAAAAGCGCGGCAATCGCCACGAAACTGATCGGCATGATGCTCTCGCCGAGTTGGTGGCCGAGCGCGGCTGTCGACACCGCCTTGCCGCGCGTCAGGGTGAACCAGCGCCCCATCGCCGTCATCGCCGTGTGGCTCATCAGCCCCTGCCCGAACATCCGCAGCGCTGCCAGCGCCACGAAGAGAACGGCGACATTGCGAGCGTTGGCCAGCAGCAGCATGGACAGCGCGAGCCCGACGATCACGAAAAGCGCATAGCGCTCGATGCGCATGGAATCGACCAGTCGCCCGGTGAACGGAATGGTGGCCGCGCTCGCCAGCGTCGCGATCATGTAGATCCAGCCGAAATCGCCGTGACTGAGGTTCAGTTCCTCGCGAATGCCGCCGCTGGACAACGCGATAAAGAAGGTCTGGCCGTAGCTCGAGAACAGGCACAGCAGAAACCCGCCGGCGAGCCAGCGCGCATTGTCGCCAAGAAAACTGAGAAAACGCATGAGAGTAATATCTGCAGGTCAGTATGCCGCCCGAGAGGAGGCATGAATAAAATTAGAGGTTTCTATAATACACTCCGCACGGCATGTCTGCATTTTTCCCGTAAGTCGAGAACAATACCGTAACCGCCAGTCCCCAACCACTTGTTGAATTTTAAAGGGCCAGCAAGGGGGAGATGGCGGCGGCACGTTTTCTCACTGGACGACTGCGCGTTCGCGGCAGGCGCGTCTGGGCGCCAAAGTCATACACCATGCGTATCGCGAGCCCCGTTTGCCCGTACGAATTCCAAAATGGGTCCGCTTGCACAACAGATAAGTCTATGCTTATCTATTTTCATGACTGAATCGGACCTCTTCCGTGCGCTGGCCGATCCCATGCGCCGCACGCTCATCGATCGCCTCAAGGCCGGGGAACGCAACGCCACGGAGTTGCGCGACGGGCTCGGCATTTCCCAACCGGCGGTCTCTCAGCATATTGCGGTTCTCCGCGGTGCCGGCCTGATAGACGAACGCCGCGAGGGCCGGTCCGTCCACTACCGGATCAGGCCGGAGGGATTTCGGCCGCTGGTCGACTGGCTCACGCGCTACGAAGCCTTCTGGCCGGCCCGGATCGACCGCCTCAAATCTCTTGTCAAGGATATGGACCAATGACCGTCAGCGAAGATGTCTCCAGGGAAATCGTCTGCGAATGCGAACTCGATGCCCCGCCGGAAACGGTCTGGCGCGCGGTCACCATTCCGGAATTTCTCGAGGAGTGGATGGGCATCCGCCCGGACGAGAACCGGGATGACGACATCTCCTGCGAGATCATCGACCAGTCGCCCGGCAGCCAGGTGCGCTTCGCCTGGCACGACGGGCGCACCGATGTTCCCTATTCCGTCGTCACCATCGACATCGAACCGGCGCTGGAGAACCGCACCCGGTTTCGGCTCAGTCATTCGGAGGGGCCGCGCATGCGCGCCGCCAACGACAACGGCCCGGCTCTGCGGCTTGCCGCCTGACGTCACGGTCGGCTGACCGGTCCGCCGGCCTCTGGCTAACCCGCCTCCATCATCGAAAACAGGAGATTCGCCGATGCGCGAAACGATGCAACTCGTCCCCATGGTCGTCGAACAGTCACCCCGCGGCGAACGGTCCTTCGACATCTATTCACGCCTCCTCAGGGAGCGCATCATCTTCCTCAACGGTGAGGTCAACGACCAGTCCGCCGCCCTCGTATGCGCGCAACTGTTGTTTCTGGAGGCGGAAAATCCCGACAAGGAGATCTATTTCTACATCAACTCGCCGGGCGGTGTGGTGACCTCGCAATTCGCCATGTACGACACGATGAACTTCATCAAGGCGCCGGTCGCCACCGTCTGCATGGGAATGGCCTATTCGGCCGGATCTTTCCTGCTGATGGGCGGGGCAGCGGGCCATCGCGGCGCGCTCGCCAATGCATCCATCATGGTCCACCAGCCCTCGGGCGGTTTCCAGGGCCAGGCCTCGGACATCTTCATCCATGCCGAAAACACCCGCAAGGTGAAGCACCGGATGATCGAACTCTATTCGAAACACTGCGGGCGGACGGAAGCCGAGGTCGAACGCGCCCTCGACCGGGATACCTTCATGACCCCGGAGGAGGCGTTGGACTGGGGGCTGATCGACCGCATCTACACGAGCCGGGCCGATCTCGAAAAGACGGGATCGTCCGACAGCGGCTCGTCCACCCGGTGATCAATCGCGGTCGCGGAACCGGTTGGTGATCGGGTAGCGCCGATCGCGGCCAAAATTCTTGCGGGTGATCTTCACACCGGGCGCCGACTGCCGACGCTTGTATTCGGCGATATAGAGCAGGTGCTCGATGCGGTGGACGACCGCCATCTCGTGCCCGCGCGCCACGATCTCCTCAGTCCCCATCTCCTTTTCGACGAGACATTCGAGAATGTCGTCGAGCACCGGATAGGGCGGAAGCGAATCCTGGTCGGTCTGGTCGGGCCTGAGTTCCGCCGACGGCGCCTTGTCGATGATATTGACCGGGATCACCTCGCCCGACGGCCCCAGCGCGCCCGGCGGCACGTGGTCGTTGCGCCAGCGGGCCAGGTCGTAGACCTGCATCTTGTAAAGGTCCTTGATCGGATTGAAGCCACCATTCATGTCGCCGTAGAGCGTGGCGTAGCCGACCGACATTTCCGACTTGTTGCCGGTGGTGACCACCATCGAACCGAACTTGTTGGAAATAGCCATAAGGATGGTGCCGCGCGTCCGGCTCTGGAGGTTTTCCTCGGTGATGCCTTCGTCGGTGCCCTCGAAAATCTCGGAGAGCGCATTGGTGAAACCGACGACCGGCTCCTCGATCGGCACGATATCGTAGCGGCAGCCGAGCGCCTTGGCGCAGTCGGCGGCATCTTTCAACGAAGATTCCGAGGTGTAGCGGTAGGGCAGCATCACGGCACGCAGGCGTTCCTCGCCCAGCGCATCGACCGCAAGCGCCGCGCAGATCGCCGAGTCGATCCCGCCCGAAAGGCCCAGCACCACGTTGCGGAAGCCGTTCTTGTTGACGTAGTCGCGCAGCCCCAGCATGCAGGCACGGTAATCGGCTTCCCGCGCATCGGGAATGACCGACATCACGCCGTTGGTGCAGTGCCATCCGTCCGGCCCCCGCTTCCAGTCGCTGACGCTGACGGCATCCTCGAACTGGCTCATCTGGAAGGCGAGCGAATGGTCGGCATTGAGCGCGAAGCTGGCGCCGTCGAAGACGAGTTCGTCCTGTCCGCCCAGCATGTTGGCATAGATCAGCGGCAGACCGCTTTCGATGACCTGCTTGAGCGCGATCTGGTGGCGCACCTCGACCTTGCCGCGATAATAGGGCGAGCCGTTCGGTACCAAAAGGATTTCCGCACCGCTCTCGGCCAGCGTCTCGCAGACGCCGAATTCGCCCCAGATGTCCTCGCAGACGGGGATGCCGAGGCGCACGCCGCGCACATTGACCGGGCCCGGCATGTCACCGGCGTCGAACACACGCTTTTCGTCGAATTCGCCGTAGTTCGGCAGGTCAACCTTGTCGCGCACGCCGATGATTTTTCCGCCGTCGATGACGGCGACCGAATTGAAGCGCTTGCCGTTCTCCGTGCGCGGATATCCGACGATCATCGCCGGCCCGCCGTCATCTGTCTCCGCCGCCAGTTCGGCCACGGCCTTCTCGCATGCGGCGAGGAAGGCGGGCCGGACCACGAGATCTTCCGGCGGATAGCCGGAGACGAACAGTTCGGTGAAAAGCACGATATCCGCACCGTGGCGGGCGGCGTCCGCCCTGCCTTCGCGGATCTTGGCGACATTGCCGGCGATATCGCCGACAGTGGGATTCATCTGCGCGACCGCGATGCGGAGCGTGTCTGGCGAGGTCTCGGGCTTCGTCGTCATGGCACGTGCTTAAACCAAGTCCGGACGAAAGAAAATCGCCGATCGGCCATATCCGCCATGCTCTGGACGAGACCGACTTACTCGGAGTCGAAACGCCACATAGCCATGTTGAGAACGCCGAACTCGTGGCTGGCATGCAACTGCGTCGCCCTGGCATTGGCGCCAGCCGCACCCATCGCCGCATAGAGCGGCACCAGATGCTCGTCGGTGGGGTGATTCCGTTCGGCATTCGGCGCACGGTTCCGGTAGTCGATCAGCGCCTCGGTGTCGCCCTCGGCAAGCTTGCCGGACATCCATGCGGTAAAGCTCGACACCCAGTCCGGAACGTCGATCGAGCGCAGCCCCTGCCTGAGGTTCGGGAAGGCTTCACGCAGATTGTGCGTGAAAGAACCCGAGCCGATCACCAGAATGCCCTTGCGGGACAGGTCGGACAGCGCCTGACCGAGCTTGTAGTGATAGTCGGCGCCCTTTTCAGGGTCCACCGAGACCGCGACGACGGGAATATCGGCATCCGGATACATCAGGATGAGCGGAACCCAGACGCCATGGTCGAAACCGCGATTGGCGATGGCTTTGGACAGGTAGCCTTTCGATGTCAGGCCGTCGGCGATCTCACCGGCAAGCGCGGGATCGCCCGGAGCGGGATATCGCATCTGGTAGAGTTCCGGCTGGAACCCGCCGAAATCATGTATGGTGTCCGGCTTGGCGTCCCCGGTGACGGCGACGCCGCCCGAGATCTCGAAATGGGCGCTGACCACGACAATGGCGCGCGGACGCGGAATTTCCGCAGCGGCGCCACGCAGGAACGCGGCCGCGTCCGTATCGGCTATCGCGGTATCGGGCGAGCCATGGGAAATGAAGAGGGTCGGCATCAGCGTCGTGGCATCGGCCTTCGGCTGACGTTCTGCGAGCACAGCGGTATCAGACATGATCCAAACTCCTTTGGTCTGAAGATAATCCATCCCTCATTGTTCAACGAGAGCGAATTCTTCGCACACAGCGTTCACAGAAGAAGCATCATTCCACCTCGGCAACCTTCAGCCCGGGCGACCCTTTCGGGTATTGCGGCAGCCCGTCGGTGATCTCGTAAAAATCGGCCTTGTCCGCGCAATAGACGTGACAGGCGATCGCCAGCCCGCTCGGCTGGTCGAAGGCGCCGGCGAGGATTGAGGTATCCGGCTCGCCCTGGAACCGCCAGAAAAGCGCCGAGCCGCAGCGCGAACAAAATCCCCGTTCGGCCTGGGCGGTCGCCGGATACCAGGTCACACCATCGCTCCCCTCGACGGTAAGGCGGTCGTTGGAGACGCTGGTCGCGGCATAATAGAGGCCGGTCTGCCGGCGGCATTGCGAGCAGTGGCAGGCCAACACCTCGCGCAGGCGTCCCCGGGTGTGAAAACGAACCGCGCTGCACAGACACCGGCCCGTATGGATTTCTTCTTCTTGCAATGACATCGCCGCCTCCGTAAGTCAGGACATAATTGCCCTGTTTCCGGCGCCGCGACAGCAACAATCCGACGTCCGGCGTCGCAAATTTCTGAACCGCAGGATCAGGAAAATTGAATGAGCGGGGCCCGGAGGAGACAAGCGTGAACGATCTGACCCTGCGCTCCGCGACGAGCGCTGATGCCGAGAACATTCTCAAGGCCCTCCTCGGTCTGGCCGAGCACGTCGGCGAGAGCGAGGTCGTCAGGATCGACCGCGCGACAATCCTGCGTGACGGTTTCGGTGAAAACCCGGCCTTCTCGGTGATGATCGCGGAAGTGGGCGGAACCTTCGCCGGCATGTGCCTGCACTTCCCAACCTATTCGACATGGTTCGGCGCGCTCGGCATCTATGTTCAGGATCTCTATATCGAGCCCGACTTCCGAGGCCGCAATATCGGCGAGGCATTGCTCGCACGGGTCGCCCGCGACGGCGCCGCGCGCGGCTGCAACCACCTCAAGCTCGCCGTAGACACCGGCAATCCCGGCGCGCAGCGCTTTTACGACCGCCTCGGCATCCTCCCGCTGGAACACGACGAAATGCGCATGGCGATGGGCGGCAATTTCGCGAGCCTCGCCACGCTCGGCGACAGCTAACAGGCTCTCTCCGGGCATACTCCAGCAATGAAAAAGGCCGGGATCGCTCCCGGCCTTTTCTTCGTTGGTTTCCGCTCCACCCGGATCAGGCGTTGACGGCGACCTTGTTCTCGTTGACGCGGCCGCCCTTGAGCAGCTCGGCCACCAGGAAGGCCAGTTCGACGGCCTGGGTCGCGTTCAGGCGCGGATCGCAATGGGTGTGGTAACGATCCGAGAGGTTCTCGGCCGACACGGCCCGCGCGCCGCCGGTGCACTCGGTCACGTCCTTGCCCGTCATCTCGACATGGATGCCGCCCGGATGGGTGCCTTCCGCGCGATGGATGTGGAAGAAGTTCTCGACTTCCGACAGCACGCGCTCGAACGGCCGGGTCTTGTAGCCGTTGAGCGAGATCGTGTTGCCGTGCATCGGGTCGCAGGACCAGACCACCTTCTTGCCCTCGCGCTCGACGGCGCGGATAAGTTTCGGCAGATGGTCGCCGACCTTCTCGTGACCGAAACGCGCGATCAGCGTCAGCCGGCCGGATTCGTTGGCCGGATTGAGGATGTCGATCAGGTTCAGCAGATCATCGGGCTCCAGCGACGGACCGCATTTCAGTCCGATCGGGTTCTTGATGCCGCGGCAGTACTCGACATGAGCGTGGTCGGCCTGGCGCGTGCGGTCGCCGATCCAGATCATGTGGCCCGAAGTCGCGTAGTATTCGCCGGTGGTCGAATCCGTACGCGTCAGCGCTTCCTCATAGCCCAGAAGCAGCGCCTCATGGCTGGTGAAGAAATCCGTCTCGCGCAGGCTAGGATTGGCCTCCGGGGTAATGCCGATGGCCTTCATGAAGTCCATGGTCTCGGAAATCCGGTCGGCGAGCATCTGGTAGCGCTCCGCCTGAGGGCTGTCCTTGACGAAACCGAGCATCCATCTGTGGACGTTGTCGAGGTTCGCATAACCGCCCTGCGCGAAGGCGCGCAGCAGGTTGAGCGTCGCCGCCGACTGCCGGTAGGCCATGATCTGGCGCTCCGGATCCGGGATGCGCGACTTCTCGTCGAAATCGATGCCGTTGATGATGTCGCCACGGTAGCTCGGCAGCTCGACGTCGCCCTGCTTCTCGATGTTCGAGGAGCGCGGCTTGGCGAACTGGCCGGCGATCCGGCCGACCTTCACGACGGGCTGCTGGGCGCCATAGGTCAGAACCACGGCCATCTGCAGGAAGACGCGGAAGAAGTCGCGGATATTGTCGGCTTCGTGCTCGGCGAAGCTCTCGGCGCAATCGCCACCCTGCAGCAGGAAGCCCTGCCCGTCGGCAACGCGGCCCAGTGCGGTCGTCAGGCGACGTGCCTCACCTGCAAAAACCAGCGGCGGGAATTTCTTCAGCCGGGCTTCCGTGGTCGCCAGTGCGTCCGCATCCGGATAATCCGGAACCTGCTGGATGGGGAGATCGCGCCAGCTTGAAGGTGTCCAGTTCTTAGCCATTTTTCCAACCCTGTGCCTGCGCCCGGCCCTGTTGATCGTCCGGACGACATTCTTGGCGGCGGCTTATAAACCCAATAGGCGCGCAAGAAAACCCGGAAATGCGGGGCCAGAGCTAGTCTGTTGAATCGGCGGGCTTCTTGGCTTCTTCACAAGGCCGGGTCACCGCAAAACACTCCTCAGCAACTCCGCAAACAGGTCCGCTTCGCCTACTGCGAGCGCGACGGAGCGCGGATAGACCGGGTCATCCCGGTCCTCATGAACCGGCAGATCGAAACCGTGTGTTTCGCTGATGAAGCGTGCCAGCCCGTCCTTGCCGAATTCCGAGAGAAAGCCTTGCATGACGGCATCGAGATAGCTTCGGAGAATGGGCGACGGCTCGGGCCCCTCCTCCGGCTCGTAGTTCCGCTCATAGACAAAAAGCGGGAAATCGAGATCCGGCGGCGCCGCGCCGGTGAAGGCGAGATCGCTCAAGGTGATCGCGTTGCGGCGATAGAGGTTTTCCCGCTGATCGACATCGGGGAGGTTTTCAAGCCGATCGACCACCAGAAGCCCGTCGATCGCAGCCCCCTCGGCGCGTTCGGAGGTCAGCACGGCAGGCCCTATGCCGCCGAATTTCGGCGCATGCGCGGGCCGTGGCCGCCAGACACGGCGATAGCCCGAAAGCCGCGCCGGAAAGGCCGCGACGATCTCGGTGCGCAACGTGGCGCGATTGACGAGCGATCCGTAGCCGAAATAGGCCACGAGCTGATTGCAACCCTGGGAAACAGGGTGGTTTTCAAAATTCGTCATGGGGACAATCCGGGAATTCATTTGACAACAATTGGAGGGATTGTACTTCCTGTATGAAGCGGCGATAGACCATTTCTTTGCTGGCGGCGGTTCTCAAGTGGAGCTACCCCCTCGGCGCGACGACTGGATGCGCCGCCTTTTTGATAAATGGCTCGCATTCCCAATCAAGGCTCGGACCGGGATTCATGTGCGTGACCACCCAGGCTTTTAGTCATTTCAAACTGCAGAAGGAACCGCATCGGGCCCGTCTCTATCGGGAATTGCCTCCGATCTGGTGGTCCGATCAGGCAAAACGCTGGTTCGTCACCAACCCCGAACTCGTCCGACAGATTCAAACCGATACCGCCTTCAAGGTTCCCGATTACGACGCCAGCCCGATAACCGAGCGTCTCGGGATTGACCTCACTTTCACGAACAGATTGCGTCAGTACCTGCCTCTCGCCTGGGAGGGCGCCGAGCACAAGCGCCTGCGCCGGCTATTTTCTTCGGTCATCGCCGCAAACCAGAACGCCGCGATCGAGTCGTTCGGCGAGGACCTTCGCCGCCGCCTGTCGCATGCGCTCGCCAGCGACCGTTTCTGCATGGTGGCCGACGTTCTGCGTCCGGCCCTGCGTATCGCCAATATGAGGCTCGCGGGGTTTTCCACGACCGACGGGGAGGCCTTGCCCGATATTGAATCGATCCCCGGCATGTTCGATGACCGCCTGTCACCGACCGGACGGAAGCGTATCGAACAGAATATCCGCGATCTCTATTCCCGCCTGCCCGACGCCCGGGACGAGGAATCCAAGCTCGTCATACTCGCCTTCACCGCACTGAGTGCCAACACGTTGCTGGGATCGCTTGCCGAGTCGCTTCTGGCGAGCTTCGCCGAGGCCGGGACGCAAAACTTCTCTGCCATCGACTATCCCGCTGAACTGCCGGCCACTGGCCTCCCCCTTATCGAGAAGATCTGCATCACTCCCTGCGAGATCGACGGAGAGAAAATCGCGGCCGGCGATCGCTTGCGGCTGTTCATCGAGGTCGAGGGACTTCTTGCGTCCGGCAAACCGGAATATTCGGACCTTTATTTCGCGGCCGGGCCGCACCGCTGTCCCGGCCAGGCCTACAGCCGCAGGATCTGGAAATCCCTTCGGGATGAACTGGCAACTCTCGATGTCTTCTTCGAGATCGGCGCGATCGAGCACCGCAAGAATGACTGCGTGTTCAATTACATCGAGAAACTGGAGCTCATGGTCCATGACCAGGAATGAAATCGGGGCCTATGTCCGCGAAATCCTCAATTCCTATGGGGAAGGTGATCTGCCCGACGAGGGCGATGTCGTGCTGGCGGACCTCAACCTCGACAGCGTCGACTATCTCGAGGTCATCCTGCGGATCGAAGAGAAGTTCGATCAGGAAATCGAAGTCGCCGATTTCGAACGATGCAAGACGCTGGACGAGGTCATAGACTTCCTCGACAACCGCCTTGCCCCATGAGCACTGCGGTTGCCGATCGCCTCTGGCAGTTTGGCTACCGGACGCTGATCAGAAGAATATACAAGTTCCAGCGCAAGCGGCACACCCCTCATCAGGCCTATCGCGAGACAATGCGTGTCGTGGCCTCAAGCCGCCTTGCCCGTTTCCTGCATGCACGCCAGCCCAATATTTTCCGACTGGATTTGCTCAACTTCACCGCCCTCCATCTTCATCGGCGGATGCGCGCGGACGGAATGACAATACTCGACTTCGTTGATGCGGATCCGGCGCGTTTTGCAAGCCTGTTGAATTCGAGCCGAAAGGCCATCGTTCTCGGGGTTCACAATGGCTACGCGCTTTGCTCGACACTGCTTGCGCCGCACAAGCGGATCATGACCCTGACCAATTCGGAAAGCTATGCCCGCCACCTCCTGGAGATCAGCGGATGCAACGATACATCCGGCATCGTCCTTTCCGGCTCGACCGAGCGTCCACTCGCGCGTTTCCTCAAGGACAGGGAGCTGGATGTCTATGACGCGCTCTTCGACGCGGGCAATTTCGACGTGGACCTGCACGACAAACTCAACCGTCCCGCCTTGCGCATCCTTTTGAAGGCAGACGCCGACCTCTATTTCGTGCGCTTCGATTTCAACCCGGACGGAACCGTCATTCCCGTCTTTCACGGGCCAGTCGAGGAGAGGACACCGCAAGCTCTGGAAGAGTTCATCTCGCAATTCTATCCGCAACGCTATGACTGAAGGCCATTCGGCGCGGATGATCAGCCGCCCGCGCGGATTGCCGCTTCATACGTCCTGCAATATTCCTCGATCCGGTCACCGACGCGTCCGCCATCGCCATTGACGATATCGCGGGCCGCGCGATAGTCGAGCGTCCCGTCCTCGCGCAGGAAATCGGCAAGCTTGCGGGGCCGGAACCAGCCCTCGATCATGCCCGCGAAAGCCACATGGGCCGAGACAGCGGGATCGAGGATTCGGTCGTAGTCGCTCTCAAGACCGAAAGCCCGGCCGAACCGTTCCCGCAGACGCTCCTCGGCAAAGATGTAATTGCGCCGGTGGGTCAGCTGGATATCGCCCCCGCCCACCGGGATCTGGCCGCTCTCGTCGGGCAGCCAGTAAGGCGTCTTCACCCATGACAGCCGCCCCGCCTCATAGGCTGCCTGGAGCTTTTCGGCAGATTCCCGCCGGTTCGCAGCAAAAGCTTCCAGCACCGGCTCGAGCCGGCCACCCGTTTCCCAGTGCATCTGACCGAGCGCCGCAGCAAGGAACACCGGCGGATTGTTGTCCGCGTAAAATTCATCCCAGACATCGAGCTTGACCGAGAGACCCCGTCTCTGTGCCTGCGTCATCCCGTCGGGAAACATCACCGGATCGGTTTCGGTGAGGTGAGTGAAGAAGGTGGTGCGGTTCAAACGTGCTGCCGTCCGTCAGGGTTGAAAGCCGGCAATTGGTAGGATCAATCTGTCCGCCCGACAAGCTCGCAGATGATGGATTCCGTCAAACGGCCGCCACTGGCATGGTCGTGGGCTGCGAACATCGGCCCGCTATTGACCTCGAGAAAGCAGAGTTCGCCGGTTGAAGGCCGCGTCTTCAGATCGAATGCACAGAAGTCGAGCCCGAGCGCATCGGCCATGGCGGCCAGGGCGGGCTTCAGGGCGCCCACCGGAGGCTCCGATATCGGCACCGCTCGCATACGCGCGGCCGGATCCGCACGGTAGTCCGTCATCTCACTTTCGATCCTGAAAACATGCCAGGTACGTCCCACCCGGTAGACCCGGTATTCGGGATAGGAAAGTCCTTCCTGGAGAAAGGCCGGCAGCGGAAGGCATCCGTCGACGGCAAGCGCCGGATCCAGACACTCTGACAGTGGCTTGCTGTAGCCACCGCCGTTTACCGGCTTGGCGATGGCGCCGGAATTACGTTCAAGAAAGCGCTCCGCTTCCGCAAGACTGTTGCTCACCAGGGTCTCAGGAACCGGCAGGCCAATGCGCGCAGCCAGGCAGAGATCGGCAATTTTCACTCCCTGAAAGCTCGACATCAGGCGGTTGAACACGCGAATGCCGGGCATCGACAATACCGCGCCGAGTGCGAAGGCGAACCACGCGGGCGGTTTCGGCAGAATGGGCCCTTCCGGAACAGCCCCCCCGGAAAACACGTCAAGCCGCAAGAATGCGGCTGCTGGCGCGATCTGGCGACCGTCAAGGACGAGAGTACCAGCGAGGGGCGCGAGGGCGATTTCCATCTCCCTCCCGCCTTCATGCAACAGCAGATGGCACGCGACGCCAAGCGACTGTGCGCGAGAAACGAGCAATCGCAAACAGGGATCGCTCGCCCCGCCGGCGATCAGCAGTCCGGACCGGTCTGGCTTCACCGCCCGCCGAAGGGATTCAGCCCGACATACGGATCAATCCCCTCGCCGCCATCGGCGGTGAAGAGGTTTTCCGTACGCGGATCCTTCTCGAGAAAATACGGGCCCGACCCCTCGCCCGGGTGGAGGGCGACCGTCCAGGGGCCATCCTCGCCAATCGCCATGGTCTTTGGAAACCGCGGCGGCCAAGGCCAGGGAAATGGCGGAACTCCCGGATTTCGAGGCCATGGAAATGGATACGGTCCATCCGGAAGCGGCGTCAAACCGACCGCTCCGCCGGCCGCTTCAAAGGCGCGTCCGGCGGATGCACCGAGGACGCGCGTGATCGAATTGGTGCGCGCATGAACCATGACGCCAACAATACGCTCGACCTCCCTTTCGATCACGATATTCGCCTGAGCGGGCGTCACGACCTGGGGAACGACACCGCTCGGCGGCTCGCCGACCAGCTCCAGATCGAAAATGCCGTCCGGCGACAACTCCTTTTCCAGGATCTCCAGCCGTACATTTTGGTAGCCCGGCGTTGCTGCCAGCCCGGCCACTACAACAAGCAGTGTGGGCGGATTTGATTTGTTCAGCGAAAGATCAACGGAACTAACCGATAGCAGGCGCACATCTTTACCCATGACTTCCTCCCCGTCCAAAGAAGAAGGCAGAATACCACCAAAAGATGCATTTAACAACTTGGCAGATATAAAGAAGAATATGTTACTCGCCTAAGTATCAATCAGCTCTGTACGCGCTCGCCGTTCCTGACGCGGTAGCTCGGCTGATACATTGTGACGAGTTCCTCCGCGGCCGTAGGGTGAACAGCCATGGTGCGGTCGAAATCGTCCTTGGTGCAGCCGGCCTTGAGCGCGATACCGAGCGCCTGGGCGAGTTCGCCCGCATCGGGACCCATGAGGTGGACGCCGAGCACCTTGCGGTCGCCGGAATTGACGACGATCTTCATGATCATCTTTTCGGTACGGCCCGAAAGCGTGGCCTTCATCGGACGGAACTCGGCGCGGTAGATCTCGATCTCCTCATGCGCCTTGGCCGCATCCTCCTCGGCCATGCCGACAGTACCGATCTCCGGCTGGGAAAATACCGCCGTTGCGATCAGGTCGTGGTCCGGCGAGGTCGGCTTGTCGCGATAGACCGTATCTATGAAACACATCGCCTCGTGGATGGCGACCGGGGTGAGTTGGACGCGATCTGTCACGTCACCCAGCGCGTAGATATGCTCGACGTTGGTGCAGGAATAATCGTCGACGAGAATCTCGCCCTTCTTGCCGAGCTCAACGCCGGCCTTCTCCAGCCCCAGCCCCTCGGTGTTCGGCATACGGCCGAGCGCCAGCATCACCTGGTCGGCGATCAGTATCTCGCCACCCTTCAGCGTCGCCTTGAGCCGCCCGTCGGGCGCTTTTTCGACATTCTCGAAGACCTCGTGGCAGATGATGCGGATTCCCTTTTCCTCCATCGCCTTGTGAAGGCCGCGGCGCATGTCGCCATCGAACCGCGACAGGATCTCGCTACCGCGATAGACGAGTGTCGTCTCGACGCCGAGGCCGTGGAAGATGTTGGCGAATTCCACCGCGATATAGCCTCCGCCTGCGATCACGATCGCCTTAGGCAGTTTCTCGAGGTGGAAAGCCTCGTTGGAGCTGATGCAGAGTTCATAACCCGGCAGCGACTTGTGGGGATTGGGACGGCCGCCGACCGCGACGAGGATGCGTTCCGCCGTCACAGTCTTTCCCGTCGCCTTGATGAGGATCTCGTGCGGACCGACGAGTTCGGCGCGGCTGTCGATGATATCGGCGCCGGCATTGTCGAGCCCCTTGCGGTAGAGGCCCTCGAGCCGGGCGATTTCCTTGTCCTTGTTGGCGATCAGCGTCGGCCAGTCGAAGGTGCTGTCGCCAACATTCCAGCCATAGCCGGCCGCATCCTCGAAATGCTCGGAAAACTGTGAGGCGTAGACGAAGAGTTTCTTCGGGACGCAGCCGCGGATCACGCAGGTTCCGCCGTAACGATATTCCTCGGCGATGGCGACCTTCTTGCCGAGTCCGGCGGCCAGCCGGCCTGCGCGCACCCCGCCGGAGCCGCCTCCGATGACGAAGAGGTCGTAATCGTATGAAGCCATGTGCGGGTCCTTTCGCCGTTCGCCGGCCGGTCGATCGGCCAGCCAGTCAGTCAGGGACCGTCAATATAGGCAGCGCCCGCGAATAAAAAGCCCCGGAGGTGATCCGGGGCTTTTCAACAATCGGGGAGTTCGCAGCTTATGCTCTTACTGGGCCTTGGGGGCCTCTTCCTCGATCTTCGGACGGTCGCCGAGCTTATCGTGAAGCTGCGTCGCCACCGTCTGGGCCATGTCGCGCTGGATGCCGTTCGACCAGATCTCGGCAGCCTTCAGCAGTTCGCGGGTGACCAGCGGTCCGTTTTCCAGAAGCTTGAGGCCCGCGCCCGACTTGTAGAAATCGGCGATGGCGGTGAGTTCTTCCTCGGTGAAGGTCTTGGCGTAGATCGCCGCCGCTTCCTTCTCGAGATCGCCGCGACGGCTGGCGAGCGAAAGGGCCACCTCGTCGACGGTCTCGTCGATTTCCGCCTGGATATCCGGCGTTGCCTGGATGAGGTTGGTCTTCAACTGCATCGCCGCATTGAGCAGGATCGCATCGAATTCGTCCGTGGCGTGAAGCGCGGAGATCGCCTGATGCGCCGCCGCCAGATGGGATTCGGACGGCTCCTGGGCGAAAGCCGGCGCGCCGGCGGCCATGACCGCGGCGATCATCAGTCCGGCGCACCCCGTCTTCACGCGCATGATAATCGACATTGTGTGTTCACTCCCGTCAAACTTGTGCGTTCAGCATCCGCACGCCCGCCGGTGAGGCGATGATGGCTGCGGTTGCCATGTTGAGAAACAGTCCGTGCTCGACCACGCCCGGAATGGCCGCGAGACCGTTTGCGAGCGCTTCTGCATCTGGAATACGGCCAAAAGATGCATCGAGAATGAAATGACCGCCATCGGTGAGATAGGGCTCGTCCCGATCCGGCCGCTCGCGTTGCCGCTGGACAAGATCACCCGAAAGCCCGAGCTTGGTCGCCAACGCCTCGATGTGAATGCGCGTCGAAGTCATGCCGAACGGCATCACCTCGATCGGCAGCGGGAAGGCGCCAAGCGTCTCCACCACCTTGCTCTCGTCGGCAATCACGATCATCCGCTCCGATGCGGCCGCGACAATCTTCTCGCGCAGATGCGCACCGCCGCCGCCCTTGATCAGGTTCAGGCGGGGATCGACCTCGTCGGCGCCGTCGATGGTCAGATCAAGTTCGGGAAGCTCGTCGAGCGAGAACAGCGGCACACCGAGTTCCAGGCACAGGCGGGCGGTGCGTTCCGAGGTGGGCACGCCCTTGACCTCGAATCCTTCCGCGACCTTCTCCCCCAGGAGCCTCACGAACTCCTCTGCGGTGGAGCCGCTACCGATACCGAGCCGCATTCCGTTTTCGACTTGGTCGAGTGCCGCTTCGGCGGCTGCAATTTTTAAACTTCGGGCGTCCATTCCCATCCGCCTGTTGAACAATTGGGTCGCTGTTAGCATGACCCGGCGCCATCCGCAAAGCCCGCAGGCCCGGCTTTTTCCCGCGCCAAGCCGCTGCCGCGCGTTTGCGCGCGCTCCCCTGCCCTGTTATGCGCTTGGTCCGGCCCGGACATCCGGACCGCCTCCACCCTGACGGACGCGCGCGCATGACAGCCCCCACGATACTCTTCGATCTCGACGGAACGCTGCTCTCGACTGCGGCAGATCTGCTGGCGAGCCTGAATTTCATCATGGGGCGGGAAGGCTTGCGTCCGCTCGGTGCCGAGGAGGTTGGCCACCAGTTCGGTCAGGGCGCCCGGGCCATGATCGTCCATGGGTACGGGCTCAACAGGATGCAGGTCGAGGCAAGCCGTCTCGACGATCTCACCGAGTTGTTCGTCGCCCACTACGCGGAGAACATGCCGGGCGAAACCACTCTATTCCCCGGTCTGGTCGAGGCTCTCGACAGGCTCGAAGCCGCCGGCATGCGGCTTGCGGTCTGCACCAACAAGCGTGAGGATCTGGCCCTGCGCCTGCTGGGCAGGCTCGGCATTCTCGCCCGGTTCAAGGCTGTGGGCGGCGGCGACAGCTTCCCGTTCCGCAAGCCGCAGGGTAAGCATCTTGTCATGACGGTCAAACGCGCCGGCGGCGATCCGGCGCGCGCCGTGATGATCGGCGATTCATCGAGCGACATTCTCGGCGCGAAAGAGGCCGGCATCCCCTCGATCGCGGTCCCCTTCGGCTATTCGGATCAGCCGGTGGCAAGCTTCGGCCCGGATCTGATCATCAAAGACTATGCGGAACTGACGGCGGAGGCGATCGAGCGGCTGCTGCAAGCTCGCTCCGCGACTGCAAAGCAGAACCGGGCCGGATGATAGGCTCGGCGATGCCATATCGCCAAATTCCAGATTGTCGGCTATAGCGCGATCATGCGTGACGATAGCGGAGACCACCTGCGAGTGAATCCCTGGAGAGCGACGTCCTTCTGGCGTGCGCTCATGATGGCGATTCTCGCCTGTTGTCTGGTTGTCATCTCTCATGAAGGCCCGGCCGAGCTGCCTGGCCATGAATCACTCCGGGAATCGCGGGTTCTCCAGTCAGGGCCGCCCCCGGAACGCGTGTTCATCGCGAGCCCTTCCGAACTGCAGAAGGCTGACCCTAAAAAGCAAGCTCCCGGGGTCTCGGCGCTTGTTTCCCGCGGCTGGACCGTTGTTCGAAAGCGGCATGACCAGGCGTCGGCACCGGCTCACGAAGCTCAGACCCAACCCATTGTCTGCTGCGCCTGGCGCGCACGCGCACCTCCCCAAGCCTAGACCGAGAATTCATTCGACACGCATGGCGGAGCATTTGGCCGACTGAAGCCACATGCGGCCACGCCCTGCCCGTTTTCTCTTGCCTGTGAAACTCATGTTTTCATGGGCCATGCGTCTATGGAGAGCGCGTTGAAACGCGTCATAAACTTCAAAAGTATCTTCGGGGTCGTTGCCGTGACCCTCTTTATCTCAACACAGTTGATCGCCCTTGTCGGCGCCGCCGTATGGGCGCTGATCGGTCATTTTCACCTTGGCGGGGCAGCGGCCCTGGTTGTGCTCGCCATAACAGCCGTTCCGCTGACGATCGCCCTGGTGAAGATTGCCCTTCTGGCATACGAAACGGAGACGGATCCGGAAAACAACTGACGTGCCCGCGAACTCCGCGAGCCAAGACAAAGCGCGTGGCGACAGCGCCGCGCGCACCAATGTCCTTCCGAACCTGTCAGCTGCTATTCCAAGAATAACGGCTGGCGCGACAGGGATTGAACCTGTACCGAAAATTTCGGCTTGCTGTTGTCGGCGGCAGATGGCTATAGAGCTAAAATGCTCAATAGTTCGAATACTTTGCTGTGCGTCTTTTCTTTCAACATGGGACCCGCACTTGCCAATTGCCTCGACTCTGCGTCCCGACACTTCCCCGATTTCGATATCGCGCTCGTCGACGACCAAAGCAGCGATCCCGGAACATTGGCGGTGCTTGTCGACTGGCGTGCGCGCGTTCAGTACTACCACGAAAGCACGGAGCCGAAGGCCGGGAAGACGCACGGAAACCTCTACGGCAATATTCAGCGCATGGCCGACCTCGCACTCGCCGAAGGCTACCGCTTTCTGTTCCTGATCCAAGATGACACGCAGTTTGTCCGCCCCTTCTCGCCTGACTTGCAAGCCCAGTACGGCGCGCTCTTCCACCATGATCACGTTCTTCAGATTGATCCTCGTTTCCATCGCAAGATGGGTCCGATCGACATCCTTCCGGAAATGAACGGCTACGCCTTCCCCGAAGGGGACTACCGGCGCTCCTACGCGGACGTCGGCATTCTCGATCTGTACAAGATACGCGATCTGGGCTGGCGCTTTCTGGAAGGCGAGCCCGAGAACAAGAAGGCTCTCACCGCCCTCGGGATGCTTCGGGTTTTCCCATTTTCACCAATGATGATGCATGTGCCTTTCCCGCAGGTGTACCGCGGCGGACGGCGCAAGCGCGCATGGTCATTCCTGCGGCGTGGAACTTACGGCTATGCCGACCTGACGCCCGCGGAGATTGAACGGCTGGACAGTCGACCATTGTCACATGCACCCTACTTTCGGGAATTCCTGCGTCCCTCCGGCCTGGGATTGGCTCAACTGCCGTATAGACGGTGGAAAGAACGCAGGATTTTCTCCTGAATCCAGCCAGACAGCAGGCGAACATCCACATCAAGGAATTTATTTATTTACAGAAAAATGGTGGGCGCGACAGGGATTGAACCTGTGACCCCTGCCGTGTGAAGGCGATCAACAACCCTTGCACTATAGGCAATTGCGCTCGATCCTATGCAATTTCCACGCATTTCCCCCGCCTGCTCGTCATTAAGCATAGTGATTGACAGGTTGCTCTAGCGTGCGCCCTATACACGCGGGGCACGCATGGAGGGGCATATGCAAACCAAGATCATCATGACCGCTGTACTCGCAGCCGCGCTAGCCGGTTGCGCGAAGCAGCCTGACGCAATCGTCCCGGTGAGCATTCCTATGGACGCCTACACGGGTATGAGCTGCGAGAAGCTGGCGACGGAACTCGTCACTGAAGAGACGAACCTCGCCGCACTCTCGAAGACACAATCTCAGGCAGCCACCGGCGACGCGGTCGGCGTGTTCCTGGTCGGCGTGCCGCTGGCAAGTGCGACGGGTGGCGACAAGGAAGGGATGATCGCCGTGTCGAAGGGAAAGGTGGAAGCGATGAAGGCGGCCCGGCTCAAGAATGGGTGTTGAGGCAGGGCCGCCAATTCCCCAGATCAGAGCTTCGGAGGCAAGGGCGGCAAACCGCCACTGACGGCGGACTGGGCGGTAACCGCTTGAAGGCTGATGGTGACTTTTGTGATTTTCGGACTGCTGTAAGGCTGCTTGGTCATCATGACGTTCCTCAAAACACCGGGTTTGCCCGGAGGAGCACCCCGCTCCCGTCTACGCCACTGTTCCTGAAAATGGACTGAGACGAGTAAGACAGACACAACATCTTCCGATTTTCATCCAGTGTGTCAGTAACGCGCTAGTCTCGCCGCTCCCACGCCGGCGGCGACAGGCTGATTTCCATCCTCGATCCGCAATCCTTGCACCGGAACGTGCGCCCCACAAACACCACGTCGGCCGGCCGACTTGCTGCGTCGAAGGTCCGGCATGTGTCGCACTCGCGACACATGCCGGAAAGCCGGTGGCGGTAGCGCACCAAGGCGCCGAATGTGGTGATTGAAACCGGTCCATCGGATACAGAGGCACCGTCTGCCTCGGTCAACTCGATGCCGCGCCTTTGTCGTGTCATCGGCAACCTCCAAATTGGAATCACCGTCCCTACCGTCCTGTATTGCTGTCAGTCGCTGAACGTCAATGGGGTGATCGCAGCGGGCTAGAATTCGCGACTTGTACGCACGACGAGAATCTAATTTGTTGCCGCTCCTAGGACGGCGTGCGGCGAAACAGCCCGTTCTGGAGCCCGGACAACAAAGCTTAGGCAGGTTGTTCGGGCTTTTCCCATCATCCAGCTCGCGAACAGAATATCTATGGACCAACGACATTGTTGAGCGCCGATATCCCACCTTCACTAAGCAACGGAAATGATCGTCGCATGGACTTTCTGAACTTGCGCGCCATATGAAACCGATGCGCACACGCTCCCGCAATGCAACTAGTCAACAAGCCGATCCTCAGACGACGGATCAGTGCGAACTTGAAATGAAAATTACTGTCCTTGTTGTCGAGGACGATCCTCTAGCACGTCTGAATATCGTCAACGAGCTGGAGATGTGGGGCTTCCACGTTTACGAAGCCGCGAATGTCCGTGAAGCTGTCTTCATCGTCAATGAAGCGGCCCGTATTCACCTCGTCGTTGCAGATCTCGACATGGCTGGGAGCATCGACGGGGTAATGTTTGCCGCTGGGGTGCGCGACACTTGGCCCACAATAGAAATCATCGTCACATCAAGCCAAAGCCAGCTCAACCGCTCCGCACTGCCAAAAGGCAGCAGGTTCTTGCCAAAGCCTTGCTCAGCCGCCGAGATCGCATACGCGATTACAAGCATGACGGGACAAAGAACATCCACATTTCGAAAAAAGGACTCCGGTGCGTAGCGCGGAGGGGGCGGCACACGCACCGGAGTCCAAGGGAGGTAGCTCCGCTGAGCTCGGACGCAACAGGCACAAATTCTTGCGTCCAAGCTTGCCCCTATTACCCTAGCAAACAAACGGGCGGCGGACAACATCAGCGGGACCAGAGGCTTGGCGAGCGGCTCCTCCACAAAGCTACGCCACCTGAGTGACGGCCGTGAGAAGCGGGGAGATGCCGCGCTCTTGCGCAATCTATGCTCATTTTAGCTAAACAGCGTTCCTATCTAGGCCGCAACCGCCAATTCCACTCGATTGCGGCCGTGGGCCTTCGCCGAGTAGAGAGCGCCATCAGCAAACTCCATGAGCTCATGTAGCGAGAATTCAGTCCCGTCGATCAGTTGCACTCCGATGCTGATCGTTACTGTGAGTTTGACGCCGCGGACCTCGTGCCTGGAGCGTGAGACGCTTTTGCAGATCCTCTCGGCAGCCACATGAGCTTCGGCTTCAGAATCTACCGGTATCAACGCCACGAACTCCTCACCGCCATAACGCGCGACGAGATCTCCATCGCGCATTTCACGCTTTAGAACGCGCGCCACATCCGCCAGGATCACATCGCCCGCAGCGTGCCCAAACGTGTCGTTGACCTGCTTGAAGTGGTCGATGTCCATGACCAACAATGCCACCTGCCTCTCCTGCGCCAGAGCGTTCCCGATAAGCAGCGATGCCGCAGTTTCGAATTTGAGCCGGTTGGGCAGGCCCGTGAGCTTGTCACTATGAGCAAACACCTGCAGTTCGGTCTCCCGTTCTGCCTGGCTCTTCCTCCGCTCAAGCAGGGTGAGGACAACAATGGCGCCTATAAAGTTGCCAATAACCATCGGGGCAGCTACGGCTTTCAGCACCCCCCCTATCATTTCGAAAGGAAGCAGACCGAGGCTGAGAAGCGACACTGAAGGCATCAATCCGACCAGGATGGAGCGCTTGAACGACGGGCGCTGAAGGCGGAGATAGGTGAGGGTGAGCGCACCCAACGACACGGATATCAAGATACCGGCAACTCCGGCAGCCGCACCGGCTCCGCCGATCCAGAGGCGATAGACGCATGCAGCCACTCCCGTGACCAGAGCGGCAGGCAATCCTCCAAAAGGTGCGGCCAGAACCAGGAGCACATGCCGGAGATCAAAGAAAACGCCGTCCCCGAAAGCGACCGGATTCGCCATGGTACCTAAGACCGCAAGGGTAAAGATCAAGGCGACGAGGACGGAGCGAAGCCATCCGGCCGATCGATGGTGAAGAAGCACATCGTAGCTGATCGAGACAAGAGCAACGACACCTACGCCCTGAAGAAATGCCGGGATGAGAAATGAGATTTCCATATCGGGGCCTTCATGGTTTTCCTGATTGAATATTTCAGGCCCTAAAATTTCGTGAACTTTGAAACGGCCTGCCCCCCCGATAACGAATTGAACGACGCGATGCTGCTGCAAAATTTGCTATGGTAAACCATCGGATAAGCCCATCTTGCGGAACTTGAGAGGGTCGTCTCAGCAACGGCGTCCGCGCAGCGTCAGCTCGAGCACGCAGCACAGCGGGGCAGACTATCTCCAGATGCCGGCGGCGATCGCGTTTCAACAGCCGCAGCAATTAAGGGCGTGTTAAGCCAGCTGGGAAACAGCCTTCTTAACTCGAAATGGGCCGATCAATCTCAATCCTCAAGAAAAAACGTCGATCAGGTCTTCAGAACAGCCTCTGGAAGCTCGATCGTTAAGAAGAGGCCCGACGCCCGCCAGTCACGGGTGACTGTTGCATCCAGTGCCGAAGCAAGATTTTCCACGAGTCGGCTTCCGAAGCCTGATAGCTTCTCTCCTTGGAGTTTCGGGCCCCCGATTTCTCGCCAGTCAATCCGGATCTGATCGGCGGTTTGTTGCAGACTGATCACAAGTTTACCATCCCCTACGGACAAGGCCCCATACTTGGCAGCGTTTGTGGCCAACTCATAAATTAGGAGAGCGATACTCGTAGCCGCGTGCCTGCCAACGGAAACGTGATCTCCTTCCAAATGAATTCGATCGCAAGCGTCGTAAGGGGCCAACACCTTTTCAATCAAGGTGAAGAGATCTCCGCCCGGTTTGTCACTGTCATCGATCGACCATCTGCTCGTCGTCATTTCATGTGCTCGCGCAAGAGCAGACAGCCTGTCTCGAATGGCGTGCGCCAGTGCATCTGCTGACGTCTCCTCCCGGGCCGACAGAGAGACGATCGACATCGCCACCGCGAAGAGGTTTTTCACCCGGTGCTGCATTTCCCTTATCAGCAGACGCTGAGTTTCCTCGGCCTTGAAGCGCTCCGAAATATCGCGTGCAATCTTCGATGCGCCGACAATCGTCCCGGCGGCGTCTCGGATGGGCGAAATCGTCAAGGATAAATTCACCAAGGAGCCGTCTTTTCGGCGGCGGATCGTTTCGAAGTGCTCAACTCTTTCGCCGCTTCTTATCTTGGCTAGAATGCGCGGCTCCTCATCGAGCCGATCCTCGGGGATTAATATCGTTATTGGCTTCCCGATGACCTCTCTTGCTGCGTAGCCGAAGATCCGCGTAGCCCCAGTATTCCAGCTGTGAATGCGGCCGGAAAGATCCTTGCTGATGATGGCGTCGTCCGAGCCTTCGACGATGGCGGCCAGCCAGTCGCGTAGATCAGGATCGTGATCCGGAATCGTTCCTCGCGTGTCGGTCGTCAACGTCATCGTACTTTCCGCTACCTATGGCCGCGCATGTCGAAAAAAATGACGCGATTGTGACTAAGGTAATCTTGACACTGTTACGCATACTATCTGATTGGCACTGAATCAATGAGCAACACAACACGATAACGGCGAGTTGGCGAAGCGGCGCAAGGCTTAGCCACATCAAATTCGACGGTCGCCGTCCCAATGGATGCATGCGGTTTCCTGATAAAGGTTGTCTCCCCGTCGCGGCAATAGCCGCATATGCGGAGGTGTGAGAGACGCCCAGCCCGGAGGGCTCTGGAACAACTTTCTCCCGCTTACGTTAGCCCGCCATTCACCTATTGCCGAAACAGTGCGGGAGTGCGAGGCTATTTATGGCCGAGATCTGGCAGACAGTTACGAACAACAGTGGCGGCATCAATGTCGTCACGAACCTCCTGATGCTGGGGGTCTGGGCCCTTTACTTCCAGCTGATCCTGACCACCTACCGGCACGGGCTGCGACCGAAGATCCTCGTCAACCGGGCTGCCGGATACACGCTCGACGCCCGCTGCATCATCACCAATATGAGTTCGGAAAAGATCTATCTGGAATCGGTACTGCTCACGCTCGCAAATGATGAGGAAGAGCAGACATTCGTGCTGACCGAATATGTCGGCACGGAAGCCCAGACAGCCTCCCCCCAGCTGTTCCAGGGGCCACTTGCAAGCGGTGAGCTTATCGATATCGGAAGTTTCCGCTCGCTGATGGACCGGTCTCTGGGGCCCGATGCCGATCATCCGCTGCGCGAACCAAACCTGCGCAGCCTGAGGATCCTCGTTGTCGCCACCTATACTGCGGAGGATCAGATTATCGGTGCCGAACGCACCTTCGACATACGGGGCGAAGATCATCGCCTGTCACCGCGCCGCTATTCCGCGGACCAGATCCGTTCGGGCAGTCGCCGGGCGGAAATCGAGCGCTACATGTTGCGCCACGCCAAGGGCGAGGTGGCCTCAAATCACCTCAGGAAAATTCGCTGAGGGGCGCGAATATGAGCACGGATTGGATTTGTGGCTTGATGATCTATTCCCGTTGAACGGCAACCGCTGGCTAGCCCAATTTCGATATCTCGCTATCAGCCAATCCGGCCCACTGTTCCCCCATCACCTTGATAAAGACGAGTGCCCGCTCCCGGTAGATCAGGTGCTTTTCGGGAGACATATCCCAGGATTGCTGGAGGCTGACGCCCGGCGTGGAAATCTTCATTCCATCACTGGCAAAGAGAGCGAGGGCGACCTGGTCTATGATGCTGGCCGTCATAGCGGATCCTTTTGAATGAGAGCTGTCGCATCGTCACCTATCGGTGAACCTTGTCAGGTTTGCGGTGACCGCCCCGAGGCGCGCCAGTGATGAACACCGCCGGCGATTTTCCTCAGAGGAAGTCGAGAACGACAAGCCCGTTATCGGGCAGCGGGCGCTGCAGATCCCTGGCTTCATCCCAAGGCGCGGTCAGCCAGGTGTCGATTTCCTCCTCAGTGGTCAGGATCACCGGCATGGCCTTCTTGTGGATCGGCTCGACGACCGCGTTGGGCTCGGTCGTCAGGAAGGCGAAGATATCGGCTTCGACCTCCCCTTCCTTGATCTTCCGCACGCTGGTCCAGCGCGTCCAGATGCCGGCGAAGACGAAGAGCGGCCGGCTCTCGTCGATCGCGAACCAGTGGAGCGGCAGCTTGCCGTCGCTGCCGCGCTTCGAGCCGTATTCCGAGAACTCGGTCGCCGGCACTACGCAGCGGCTCTCCTCGCCCAGCCAGCGGCGCCAGTGCGGCGATTTCACGTTGCGAACGTTGGTGACGCCGGGATCGGTCTTCTTGCCCTCGAGGAACTTCGGTGGCGTCGGCATGCCCCAACGAGCGTTAACCAACTCGCGCTCGCCCTGATTGACGCGGACGATCGGTGCGGCATAATCCGGATAGACCTTCCCCGGCTCCAGATTGCCGACCCGGCTCGTCATCGCTCGCGTGAATGCGAGGATGGCCTGCGGGCCCTTGGTGATGTTGTAGAGATTGCACATGTCTCAAGCTTAGTCACGCTTGATGATTGCGACAATGCCTGGCGCGACGGCGGGTTTGGGGCCGTAACCTGACAGGCACCTTGTTGGAACGAACTCGGGAAAGCGGACGTTCCGCGTTGACAGGAGCGGCGTCATTTTCGGCCCTTAGCTGCCGTTCGTGTCCATCGCAGTGAAAGGCAGCACTGAGCCCAGAGTGACGAATGCTGCACGATGGGCGAATGTCGATGACCGACCTCACTACGCCGGCGTGCGCGTCATCTCATGGATCAGATCATTTGTCTCTGGTCTCGTCGTTTGGTGCCGATATCGAAGGGCCAAAACAGTTCTTGATATTTCAAGGCCATCGATGGGTTTCGACACAAGGCCCATGTCCGAAGGAATAGCGGTGGCTGGCAGGATCACCGCACCTGACCCTTGCCGAGCAAGTTCAACTAGCCAATCCACGCGATTTGACCGATAGGCCGCGTAGAGTTCGTGACCATGATCCGCGCAGGTCGCATGCAAAGCATCCCGCATTTCGCAATTTAGTCGGTCAAGCATGTCAGTTTTAGCAAGAGTGGAAAGAGAAATCGCATCTAGTTCAGACAACGGGTGCGACTTTGACACCACTACCTTGTAGTCCTCATCATAGAGATGATCTATGCGATAGAGGTCTTCGCTGACCTTCTCTGCTGTGACGACAACGTCAAATTCACCATCTCGCAACCCAGCAAGAAGCTCGGAAGATGACGCAACGATCAGTTCGATTTCGGCTTGCGGCAATCGCGTACGAGTACGCTCCAAAGCTGCCGAAATCCTGTTGTGGCCAATCGTTTCGCCGATACCGACAGAGATTGGAACCCGCTCCAAGCGCATATGACGGACCGCCTCGGCCTTAGCCTGTCGCGTTTCATCATGAACCGTCTGCAACCTTGGCTGCATGAGTTTTCCGAGTGCCGTAAGCCTGCATCCGGCACGGTCCCTGACAAACAGGTCACCTCCAAGCTCGTCTTCAAGCTTCTTGATCGCAGTCGTCAAGGAAGGTTGGGAGACATTGGAGGCACTGGCCGCATGGGTGAAGTTCTGGTGCTCGCAGACAGCGAGAAAATACCTGATCTGGTTCATTTCCATCGCCGCATTCTCCGTCACATTTCGGCTCAGGTCATCAAAACAACTTCTATAGCCCATGTCTATCAAAGAATAGAATTTCGGAATTGGAGCCCGGCGCATCCGGCATGGGACAAGAGTGCATCGAAACCAAACACGATGCACTTCAAATCAGGGGACGATTATGAAAACGCAAATCCTTCAGACATTCGCCGCACTGGCTCTGATCACAACTTCTGCAACTGCACAGGACAACCCAATGGAAAATCACACAGCCAGCTACATCGCCATGCCCGCCGCCGAAGGCCAGACCGGAGCCTTCGCGGAGTTTCTGGCTGGTGCCGCACCTATCGTGGGAGAAACAGAGCCGGGCACTGTACTTTGGTTTGCTCTGCAAGCCGACGATACGCTCGCAATCTTTGACATCTTCGTAGATGAAGAAGCACGCGACGCTCACTTCTCAGGAGCGGTTGCTGCGGCTTTGAACCAAAACGCCGACACGTTGGTCGACGGAGGATGGGACGACGGTGTTGTCGCGAATATCAACAACTCCGATGTCCTGTCGGCAAAAGCGCCGGTTGATCTCTACACGGCAACGACCGCAACTTACATCAAGCTCGAAGCTGCTCGAGGTAAAGGCCCCGAATTGGCAGCCTTGCTGACCGCCGCCGGCCCCATCGTTGCAGATACCGAACCCAAGACATTGTTCTGGGCGGCGCTGCAGATTGACGAGAACAACTTCGCCATCTTCGACATTTTTGCCGACAACTCTGGCCGCGAAGCGCACTTTGCCGGACAAGTCGCCGGACTCCTGAATGAAAAGGCTTCAGAATTGGTCTCAGGCGGATGGGACGACGGTGTGGTGGCAAACGTTCACAATTTCGACATCCTCGCTACCAAGTAATCTCGAGGTGACTTGAGAAAGAAGTGCCCGGTGAAACCCATCGGGCGCTTTGCTGTTTGAATTTAGATTCACGCCAAAGCGGCCATTCGAGTAACCGCAGCGAAAGCCGCTCCGTCCGCTCTGCAGACCTTCATGTCATCCAAGCCGAACTTCCGCCCTCCTCCCTATCAGGACGTTGCTGCCGAGCGAGGCCAAGGGCTGCTTACGGGAGCTTGGTTCCAAATGGGGAACAACCGGAATGGGGGCGCAATGCTGCCCCCCCAATATAGGGTTAGGTTAGGCGTTACCCCAGCGGCAGATTCACCTCCCCCGCACTCACTTGGTCCATGATCACCACCTCCCGCGCCGCAACGCCCTCCCCGCCAGAAACTGAATAGGTCAGCGACACATCCGCAAAAGCGAACCGCGCGAAGCACTCACGCACGCCGGGCGTGTCGTTGAGCGAAAGCAGGAAGCGCCCCTTGATGCCGGTCAGAAGTTCAGCCATCTCCGCAAAATCCTCGCGACTGAAGACGCCCGGTCCATAGTCCGTCTCGCAGCCCCAGTAGGGCGGATCGAGGTAGAACAGCGTGTCCGGTCGGTCATAGCGCGCTATGGAAACGCGCCAGTCGAGGTTCTCGATCGTCACGCCGTCGAGCCGCTCATGCACTTCCTGGAGGATGATCGCCAGGCGGCCGAGGTTGAAGCGCGAGCCGCCGGTGTAGTCGACACCAAAATTCCGGCCGGACACCTTGCCGCCGAACGCCAGGCGCTGGAGATAGATGAAGCGGGCGGCGCGCTCGAGGTCGGTGAGCGTGGTCGGATCGGACCGGCTCAGACGGTCGAAATCCGCCCGGCTGGTGATCTGATATTTCAGCGTTTCCATGAACTGCGGATAGTGCCGCTGCAGGATACGGAACAGCGTCACTACCTCGCCGGAGATGTCGTTGATCACCTCGGCGCGTGGCACCAGCTTGCGCCGAAAGAAGACGCCGCCCATGCCGACAAAGGGCTCGGCATAGATCGAATGGGGGATTTGCTCGATGAGCGAGGCCACGCGCGCGGCAAGCTGCTTCTTGCCGCCGATATAGGCGGCGGGCGGCGAAACCGGACGGACTTCGCTCATCGAAAAAAGATTGGTCATTGTCATGAGATCCACAAAATGCCATCCAGCCTTGCCCGCGAGGGCCCGGATGCGGCGGTATCTCACCCATCTGCCGAGCGGGAGCTAGCCCCAATTTGCGCCCGCTGTCGTCGACCCTTCCATGGGTCGTGGCCATCCGGGGACGGACGGCCTACAAACTGTTTTTCGTAGGAAACGCTGCAATCGCCGCGCCGGCAGGGCCGGGTTTCGGGCGATCGTCGTTGAGCTGGCCGCAGGCCGCGGCGTCGAGCAGGATCGCGCAGCATGCCATCACATGCGAAAGGTGATGGCAGCCGGAATCGGCCGCCACCTCCTCCCCGTCGCGATAGGCCAGCAGGTGCCGTTCCATCGCGTCGACATAGACCGACGTCGAGACCTGCCGCTCGCGCCAGTTCATCAGCCCGTATTTCTGCCGGCCATTGTCCATCGCCTGGCCGAGATGCAGGATGGCGATCGGCGGTATGGCGAAGGTCGAGGGCTTGGTCAGCCCATGCACCGTTTTCGGGTTGTCGTCGGGATAGCCCTCCATCGGCCCGAATGTTTCCGTTGCGATCTCGCTCATTGAATTTCGACCTCCGTGGTGGAGCGGAAGCCGCGTTCCGCGTGATAGGTGTAGGCGCGCATCGAGCGGCCCGAGAGATAGCCGTGGGCGGCGTGATAGGCGTCCTGGGCGACGGGCGCCCGGTGGGAATAGACATGCACGCCGCCGGTCTCGCGCAGCGTGTCGTGGTGGATGTGGCCGGTGTGGAAGTGCCTTGTGGTGGTATCCGCCCAGTCCTGCCGGCGGATGTTGGCCATGATCAAAGGCAGGTCGGGCATGCGCGCCTGGTCGCCATGCACCCCGCCAATCAGGTTGACGCCGAAGCGGTGCCAGTGAAACGGATCCGGCGAGGTGTCGACGGTGACGTTCGCCTCGTTGCGGTAGAACAGCCGCAGCCCCTCGCGGATGCCGACGGTGGAGGCCGCATCGTGATTGCCCGGCTTGATGACCACGTCCACCCGGGCATGCCGGGCGCGGATGAGTTCGCAGGCCTCGGTCAGAAGATCGGTGACCGTGGGCAGGCATTTGGCGTGCCTTGTGTCGACGTCGAGCACGTTGCCCGAGCGCTCGGTCATGTTCTTGGCGTTGTCGGCATGGAGCAGATCGCCCAGACAGAGCACCAGGGCGCGGCCCGAGGGCGGCGTCTGGCTCACCAGTTCGGCGATCGTTTCGGCGAGCACGCGCCGGGCGATCGTCAGATCCCAGTCGCGGCCGCCGGTCTCGGCTCCCCAGGCGTAGAGGCCGACATGCCAGTCGGTGAAGATGTAGACCGTCAGCCGGTCGGCATCGCAGTCCGGCACCGGCAGCACGGGCGCTGCCGGCCGGAACCGATTGAACGCCTTGCGGACAAGACGCGCCACCTGGTCGGGATCGGCCGCTTGCCGGCCGGTCTTGTACCAGACGCGCTCGATCTCGCCGTCGGCATTGGCCTGCGCCGTCATCCGGCCGAGCGCGTGGCCCTTCGGCATCTTGAAATCCGCGCCGGCGGCCGGGCCGATCACCGTCGACCGGCCGGTCTCGTTGCCCTTCGCGTCGGTCTGGATCGTCCGGCGCTTGATGTGGGTGCCGTCGGGCACGCGCGGATCGCGCGGATCGAGCAGGCCGCGGCGATCGGCCTCCAGCACGGCGCGGCGGATGAAGGTATCCGGCTTGCTGAGGGCTTTGGCTGCCGCGGTGAATTCCTCCCCGTGGTCGCGCCAGATCTCGACGCGCCGGAGGATTTCCTCATTGGTCAGGCGTGGTGTGGGCATGGGCTTACTCTCCGCCGCCGGGCCGACGTTGCGGCCGGGATCGAGGTTTCGATTGCTTCGGCGCGAACAGGCTGTCGAGCCGGTCACCCAAACGGTTGATGGCCTCGACCACCCTGCCCTCGACCTCGCGGATGGCGTCTGCCGTCGCGTAGCGGTTAGCGACCTCGAGCTTGTAGGTATCGAGTTCCTTCGCCCCCTTGGCGCGAACCTCCTCGATACGGGCGGAAAGTGCCCGTCGCTCGGCGCTCCCCTCATCACGCACCTTGCTGATCGTCTGGTGAATGCGCCACCAGATACCGGCGAGCGCTCCGCCCACCACGACGATCGCAACGAGAAAGGCGGACAGATCGCCCCATGTGATCGTTGTTTCCATATTGTCCCCAATCAAAACAGAAGAAGGCCGGCCAGCAGCACGGCGAGGATGAGCCCGAGCGCGAGCCGGAAGGTCGGGTCGCGCCAGGGTGGGCCAGGCTCGGGCTCCGGCCATGGAAGGTGGTTCACCAGTCAGTCCGCCGCGAGCCGGTCGAACACGCGCTGCGCATGGTCTGCACAGCGCAGCGTGCGCGCGTTCTGGCGGTTGAGCGCCACCCGCTCGCGAGCCAGCACGGAGACCGGATCGGCACCGATTACGAGGGCCGCATGGGCCTCGGTGGCGCGGCAGTCGTCGGGCACGAGATAGCGCGGCGGCGGGGCCTCGGCTTCCGCCCTCGCGACCACGGCTTCACGATAGCGCGAGCTGTCAATGGCTGCGCAGGAACTCAATGTCGGAACTATCAAGGCCGCGGCGGCGGCGAGCGGGATCGATCTGGGCTTCACGACGCGCGATCTCCTGTTCGAGCTGTTCGGTGGTGGTGGCCTGCTCGAGGCGGACCTCGGCGAGCACTGCGGAATAGGCCTCGGCCGCGCGGGCCAGCAGCTCGTTGCGGCGGCGGAGCTGCTCATTCACAGCCTTGGCGGCGTCGAGTTCGGCGCCGGCCACCATCTCCTTCACGCGAACCTGCACCGCGCCGAGAATGGCGCTCTCCTGGTTGAGCCAGAGCCAGGCGGCGAGCGCGGCCAGCACGAAGAGCGGAATCGGGATGGCCGCCATCAGGAACCGGCGCGCCGACGGATACAAGGCCGTGAGAATGAAGGGTGCCGCGAGAATGAGCGCCGGCACCCCCCATTTGAGGATGGTGAGCAAAGCGAACATCACTCGATCCCCGAGAGGCAGAGTTCCGCCTCGCCGATGCGGCGGGCATCGCCCATCTCACGGCGGTTGACCAGGCCGCGCAGCACCTGCCCGCCGGCCTTGTTGTAAGCGGTCTGTGCGGCGCACGCCTCTTTCCAGCGCTCGGCCCGGATGTGCTTCGCCGCGGTGGAACGGCACCATGCGCCCTTGCCGAAATTATAAGATCCGGACACCATGGAAGCCTGCACGCTGATCGGCGCGTCGGTGAAGGTCGCAGCGCATCGGGTCAGCGGAAGATAGAAATCCGCATAGACGCGGCGATAGAGCATTTCGGTGCACTCTTCCGGCGTTTTCTTCATACCGGGGCCGATGCCCTTCGTCTCGCCGTAGCAGATGTCCCACCGCCTGCCGTAGCGGTCCCAGTGGGATTCGAGCACCAGCCCTTCCCACGGCTTGATCAGCTCGTCGGTGGCGAGGATCACGGCGGCGGGATAGCGACGGCCGTCATCGGTCGTCGCGTAGAGCATGCCGCCGATCGAGGTCGCCACGGCCAGGACTGCCGCAATCGCCGCCTTGGCGCGCTTCGTCTTGTAGAGACTGTTGATCGGCATCGTCGAATTCCTTCTGTGCGAGGATGCGGAAGATGAAGGCGAGCGCGGTGGCCCCGGCCGAGAGGGCGGCGAACACGCCGCGTGGCACCGGCAGCACGCCCTCGAGGAACGGCAGCGCCACTTCGAGAGCGGAGAAGAGTGCTGCGAACGCGATCGCCCGGACGCTCCAGGCACGCCGGAGCACCCGGCGCCAGTTGGCGACGAGGATCATGAGATTTCTCCACGGGAAGGCACGGGCGCGGGATATTGAATTTCCCGCAAACGCGATTATTCTAGGTATAAGCCGCGTCGAATAGACGGCTATCTCTCACCGGTTCAGGGGTACACCGATGTCAGAATTCGAAGTTCATTCTGTTACAGTCACTTGTCCTCATTGCGACAAAGTGAATTCAATCACAGGATCGGTCGAGGCTTTTGAAGAGGTCGACTGTTCGGAATGCGGTAAGGTGCTCGGCTTGTGGAGCGACCTGGTCGCAGCGACAAACCAGACGACAGGTGAGGCTCACGAAGATGCGCTGACGGTGGAAGATACTTCCTTGGAGAGGGGCACAGGGAAGACCAGAAGCTTTACCACACAGTAGAACTTCAGGGCCTGCCTGCCCGCAGCATTTAGTTTCGACACGTACTTCTTCGCCCCTGCGCCCAAACTCCAGTGCCATGCGCAGTCAATCCGGTAGTCCAGACCATATTTCTCGGCAGACCGGCGAAGGTTGTTCGAGTGCTCCTCGTAGTGGGTACTAAGCGTGAAATGGCAAACGATAATCGGATGCATGCGGGCAGTTTATAGGAACTGTTTTGCCTATCGCGTTCGTGTTAGCGGCGGCTTCCACGGCCGGATAATAAGAAGTCCCCGTAAAGAGGTCATCGCGCATTAGCGATTGCATAAATAAGCAAATTACGCTACGTGTGCCGAATGTTACTTAAGAGATTTTTTCGTCGTCAGCAGTTGCTTTCACCCGGTGTTCATTTTCTGCACAACAAGCCTACGGTGCCGAACCTTGGCGATGAGCTTTGCAGTCCGAAGCACTATTTCGAATTTCATAGCGACGGCTCAACACTGATTGTCGGCGGCGGCGCCTACCCGGACCTCGGCGTCAAAGCTGCCTCGGAGATTTCCGCCGATGTGAAGGTGGCGTGGGGTATCGGCAGCAGCCAAAGTCTGTCCAAACCGGCAAAGCCGCTAAAACGGCGCGCCATTCTCTCCACCTATGCCAGAGCCTCGACAAGAGACCGATCCTCCGCTGGCGACGGAATTGAGCATGTGCCTTGCGTCAGTTGCCTCCATCCGATAGCGGAAACGCCAATCGGTGACCGGCCTGGCTTGTTCTTGAGCAAAGACGATCGGGCATCAGGGTCGATCGAGCCGATTATTGACGCCTATCCAGAGATGATCGTCGGCACCAATTCCATGTCCTATGCCGACATCGCGCCGCTATTCGCGGAAACAGGCTCGGTCGTCACCAACTCCTACCATTTCGCCTATTGGTCTCTTCTGTCAGGGCGCTCGGTTCGCCTCGTCGGATACTCGACCAAATTTCGCGATGTTCTCGACCTATTCGAACTTCCCCCTGAGTTCGTTCCCTACGACCGCGGCGACGCGAACGGCCTAGCACGATCCATCGAAGATGCGCTCGAGCGGGCACCGCTGTCCGCTTCGTCGCGGCTTTCCGAGTTTCGCGAGATCAATCGGCGGTTCGCTCGGAGCCTTGCAGAGTTCGGCATACATGCGGCGGAACGAGATCAGGTAGCTACGCCGGGCTGAGGCCAGACCGCAGCCGTCGCATAACCGCTGGGGATCGGGTCCATCTGCTTAAGTGCATGGGCCGCCATGATGTGGGAAGTCACCCAGAGATCGGCGGCATCGGCAAAGGCTGCCATGGTCGGCGCGTCCATCGGTGTCACTGTGTTGTCGGTGGCGATCCAGCCGAAATCAACAGCGGGATTGGCCCAGCGGAGATCGCCCTCGATCGCGCCGTCGAGCACCGCGAACTTGGCCTGCGCGCCCTTCGCCGTGATGTTCTGCTGGCTTTTCTGATCGAGCTGGTAGGCCACGCCTTGGAACAGGAATGTATCCTCGATGCGGCGGTCGCGCTCTGTGTTGACCTGATCCGGAAGCACCGGCTCTGCAACGGGAACCGGCGGTGAAAAAATACCTTCATCTTCCCGTATCCAGCCGCCGCAGACATTGTCCGGCACCTCGACATAACCAGGTTTGAAGTCAGTCCGTGTGTGATCGACGATATCGCCGACGAGCATCGCGAAATTGGTCATCAACCCATCTTTTCAATATGAACTTGAGTGTAGACTTCCCAGCCGCCGAAACCGGTGGAAAGCCCGAACCCTATGGAACTGTTCGAAACCTCGCATCGATGCTCGACGCGATAGGTGGTTGCCTCGGAGATATCAACGTGCACAAACGCGTTGGACTTGGTCGAAGATCCCGCAGCGCCATTAGTGACGAACTCAGAACTGCCTTCGCCTTCGACCATAACCCCATTCGTCACATCGTAGAGCCGTATCTGATGGTTGTTTACGCGATAGGCGGGTGCGAACAGTGCGATCTCGTACTTTCCCGGTATCAGTGTAAACTCACCGCTCAGAAGTCCGGACACGATACCTCCAGGATCGTGTCTGATATGATTGAGATCGCGCTTTTGCCATGCACCCGCGGTGAAGGTGCCGCCCGACGCGCCACTTGCTTTGCGATCAAGGATCAGGGCGTAAGACGGCGCTCCCCATTTTTTGGCGGCAGCCATCAGAGCTGCTTCGGTGGGGGCCAGAGGGGTTTCGTCGTCGTCCCCATCGCCCACGTCAGCAGCGCCGTAGTCCTCGATCGCATCCAGCTTTGCCTTGTCTTCGGCAGCCATGAAACCCGGTGCAGCGGATGTAGCGGCAGAGTGCGAGTGGCCGGAGCTTGCCTTCCCTGCCAGGGCCGCGGCCTGGGCGGTGCTCACCGGCTTGTCGGCGTCGGAAGTGTTGTTGACGTTGTTGAGGCCAATATTGGCACGAAACACTGCGGTGTTGTAATCCGAACCGTTATTCGCGAGAAGAGGTACGCCCTCGGCGCTGACATAGGCCGCGACCCACGCGGAGCCCGTCCACAGCTTCATGCTTTCGGCAACAGTATCGAAATAGAGCGCGCCAGGTTGCAGCGGGTCGCCGTCATTGTCGGTCGTCGGGGCGACTGCAAAAGCACCCAAATAAGTGTCGTCGAATTCGTCGAAGGCAGCAAGCGTCGCGTCCCGCGCGCTCTCCGCTGCCGCACGCGCGGTGCCCGCCGCATTCGCGCTCGCCAGCGCTTCGGCAGCCTTGGTTGTGGCTGTTCCTGCAGCTCCGGCGGCAGTACCCGCGCTACCAGCCGCTTCGCCGGCCTTGGTCGTTGCCGTCCCGGCCGCGCCGACGGCGATGTCAGCGGAATCAGCCGCCTCCCCGGCTTTCGTCGTGGCGGTGCTCGCTGCTGCAGCCGCGCCCGTCAAATACGGCCCACCGACAGCATCGATCGAACGGACGACGATTTCCTTCAGGAGCATCGGGTCGCCCGAATTGAGATCGGAAAGATCGACACCTTCGACGAAAGTGAGGCCGCGCCAGAGCGCGATCATGTAGTTCCACTGGTTCACCTCGATATGCGAGGTGTTCTCTGTCCGGTCGCCCTGGATCGCCCAGGTGTTCCCCTCGCGGTGAACCGCCTCGAGACCTGCCGGCGGTGTGTAGGCCTTGGGATTATTCGGGCTCTTTAGGCCGAAAGCGTCGTCCGCCATGTCAGGCCCTCGCACTCAAATGCATGTGTAGTTCCGAGGCGTAGTCAGACTCGACGCGCTGCGCCATGCCATAGCGCGTGAGGGCGATCGTCGGCGTCGCCGCGTTGAGCGCGGTGGAATTGGCCGCGATACCGATACCCGTGATGTTGAAATCCCTGTCCGCCTGAGATCCGTTGTTGATGCTCTTGGCCTGATGGAATGAGAAACTCGCAGGTGACCGCGCCCAGTTCAGTGTTTTGGAAAAGTCGAAACAGGCCCCGTTGGCGGCTAGGTTTTGACCATTGCTGCCAGCCAGCATTTCGGCGACTGCCAGTACCTGGCTGTTTTTCAGCGAAGTGATGGTGGCGACGTTCGAGCCGTCGGTCACCACGCGGGCGATCAGCATGTCGTCGAAGCCGCTGTCGAATGCCTGATGGGTTTCGGCCAGCGATCCCGGATTGTAGCCGGCGTCCGCCAGATCGTTGAGCGAGAGTTCCGGCTCGCCGGCATTGTAGCGCCAGCGCAGATGATAGGTCTTGTTCGCCAGCGTGGCGAACTGCCGGTCGGCGAGTTCGAAATCGCTGGTCGAATAACTGACCCCGCCGCGATAAACGAAGGTCTGCCCCGCCGCCAGCGTCACCGAGCCGGAACCGGCATTCACGGTCATGAAGCCGCCATTGACCGTGATGTAGGGATAGACCGGGTTGAGCAGGAAATTGAGCGTCTCCCCCGAGCCCCCACCGCCGCCACTGGAAACCGCCGCGGCGATCAGCGTGTCGATCGCCTGCTTGAGCTGCGTCAGGTCGGCGCTGGTCGGTGTCAGACCGGCGCCCTCGATGACGGCGAGAACCTCGCGCATCGGGTGTTCGATCGAGCGGCCCGAAACATAGGAGCCATCCTGCCCTGTCTGTTCGTTGCCATCCAAATATTCCGGACGCGGGTTCTCGCCCGTCGCGGTCGCATTGAGCGGCGGCACATAATCCATCGGTGTCTGTCCTTTAAGAGTAGTCGAAAATGACGCGCGTCCAGCCGGGCTTGAGCCCCC
>PAPH01000062.1 GCA_002709005.1 Hyphomicrobiales bacterium
CAAACACCACCGACCAGCAGGTCACCGACATGGTCCGTGCCGTCGATTCGATGCTCAGCCAGATGACCGACGCTGCCTCCAACCTCGGTGCCGTCAACAAGCGCATCTCGATGCAGGAAGACTTCGTCTCCAACCTCATCGACTCCATCGACAGCGGTATCGGCCGTCTGGTGGATGCGGACATGAACGAGGAATCGACCCGGCTCAAGGCGCTGCAGACGCAGCAGCAGCTCGGCATCCAGTCGCTCTCGATTGCTAACGCCAACTCGCAGAACATCCTGTCGCTGTTCCGCTAACAGCGCACCGCTCCGACCTTCGGAGCCACCGGCATCCAGAGGGGTCGCGCTCAGGCGCGGCCCCTTTTTTCGTTCGCGGCGACGGTTCGGGTTTGCATTAACCGACGATTAACCATAACAATTTAGAAAAGGGTAACCACGATGGAACCGGTCGCGATTCGACCGCTGGCATGAAGCCCAACCGTCGTCACCGGGTGGCCGGTATATTTCCCCCTCGGGCAAGTTTTGGGGTTCCCTAATGGCTAGTATCATGACCAACACCGCGGCGATGGCCGCGCTTCAGACTCTGCGTTCCATCAACACTGAAATGGAAACGACCCAGGCACGCGTCTCCTCCGGTTACCGGGTCGAGACGGCGGCCGACAATGCGGCCTATTGGTCGATTGCGACCACGATGCGGTCGGACAACCAGGCTCTTTCGACGGTGAAAGACGCGCTCGGCCTCGGCGCCGCGAAAGTGGACGTCGCCTACACCGCGATGACCTCCTCGATCGAGGTCGTCACCGAGATCAAGCAGAAGCTGGTCGCAGCCCGTGAGCCGGGCGTCGACAAGACCAAGATCAACAAGGAAATTTCCGAGCTGAAGAACCAGCTCCAGTCGATTGCGGAATCGGCCTCCTTCTCCGGTGAAAACTGGCTGAACAACGAAGGCACAGCCGCGGCCGGCACCAAATCGATCGTCGGCGGTTTCAACCGCGATGTGAACGGGCTGATCACCATCACCACGCTCGATGTCAATGTCACCTCGCTGACGCTGGTCGGTGCCGGCAACGAAAGCCTTGGCATCTTCACCAAGGACATCGACGCCAACGCGCTCGATCCGGATGCCGCGACCACCACCGCTCGCGATTACTATCTGATCGACACCGGAGCGACGACCGGTACCCCGTCATCAGGTGCCGCGATCACGCTTTCGGCGAACACGACCGATGCACAGGTTACCGACATGGTCCGTGTGGTCGACGCCATTCTCGGCGAGATCACCGACGCGGCCTCCAATCTCGGCGCCATCCAGAAGCGCGTGTCGATGCAGGAGGACTTCGTCGCGAACCTGATGGACTCCATCGACAGCGGTATCGGTCGACTGGTGGACGCGGACATGAACGAGGAATCGACCCGGCTCAAGGCGCTGCAGACGCAACAGCAGCTCGGCATCCAGTCGCTCTCGATCGCCAACACCAACTCCCAGAATATCCTCGCTCTCTTCCAGAACTAACGGAAGACCGGCCCTGAAAGGGGCCCGGGCAAACACAGACTCTGCCGTGCCGCCGGTCATCGGTCATGGCGGATAGCCGGACCGCACCAAATTGCCCTTGGTGCGGTCCTTTTCGTTCATGTTCGCACAAGTTTGACTGCCTAGCTTTATCCCGATTGAGGGCGCCATTCCGCGTTTACGCGAAATCAAGACTTGCGCGGCGGGATGAGAGCAGGTGGACAGCCCGCCGTGCCGCCTTCCAGACGGAGAAGAGTATGTCACTGGCGCTTGCGCAATTGCTTCCGGAATTCGATATGCCGGCCCGGCCACGTGCCGCGGCACCGGTCGATTTTCCGCAGGCGCCGAAACCGGTGCAACCCGATCCGGCGCTCCTGGCGCCCATTCGCGAAGAAGCCCGCATGCAGGGCCGCCGGGAGGCGGAAGAGGAGTTGGCTGCCCGGCACGCCAGCGAAATCGCCGACCTCGAAGCCGAACATGCCCGAGCCATGGCTGCCCGAGAAGCGGAGCTGGTGAAAGGTGTCGCGGAGGCCGTCCCCGCCTTGATCGCCCGGCGCAGCGACGAACTCGCCGCGCTCCTGTCCGATGAACTCGCCGAAATGCTGGCGCCCGTCATCGATGCTGAACTGCGCAAGAACATGGTCGCCACGCTCGCCGATGAGATCCGTTCGGCACTGGAGCTGGAGAGGGCGGGCAGGATCTCTGTCTCGGGTCCGTCCGTGTGGCTGGGCGCGGTTCGCTCGCTGCTCGGCGACAAGGCCGAAACCGTAACGTTCGTCGAGACGGATCGGGCAGACATAGAGGTCGCCATCGATCAGACTCGCCTGCGCAGCCGTTTCGACGCCCTGGCGCGGGACTTCGCGGAGGGAGCGCCTTGAGCGAGGATTCTTCCGTCCACCAGACCAAGAACGAAATCATCATCGTCCGCCGGCGTCACGACGGCGATCACGAAGCCCATGGCGGCGCCTGGAAGATCGCCTATGCCGACTTCATGACCGCGATGATGGCCTTCTTTCTCGTCATGTGGCTGATCAACGCCGCCAACGAGGAGACCAAGGCCGCGGTCGCCAGCTATTTCAACCCGATCAAGCTCACCGACAACAACCCTTCAGAAAAGGGATTGCAGGAGCAGGGAAACTCCTCGAGCGGTGAAATGTCCTCGCCGCGTTCCACCGTCCCCGGCGAAGAGGGGAGCATGGGCGAGGCTTCCGACAAGGGAGAGCAGGAGACCACGACCGTCGGTGAGAAAACCGAGTATTCCGAGGCAGACTATTTCAAGGATCCCTATGCGGTTCTCGCCGAGATCGTGCAGGAAACCGGAACCAAGACGAACGTTTCCGATGCCGGCGAGGGCGGTGCCGCCAATTCCGGACCGGCGTCGGGAGCGACCGGAGGCGAGGCCTATCGCGATCCCTTCGATCCGGATTTCTGGTCCAAGCAGGTCGAGGCGGACAAGCAAGCGATTGCTGAAAGCGAAATTGCGCTGAGGGAACAGATCGAGGCGGATGCCAAGGCGGAGGAAGAACGCCTTGCCGCAGAGCAGGCCGAGCGGGAACAGCGCGAACGCCAGCAGATGGAACAGCAAGCCCAGGCTTCCCCTGATAATCAGGGCAAGGAAGGCGACGCTGCGAAGCCGAGCCCCGAGGCGCTGCGTGAAGCCGGAGCGCTGAAGCGGGAAATCGAGAACGCGCTCGACGGCATTTCCGCCGCGCAACTGGCCGACGGACTGACCGTGGTGCCCGCCGATGGCGGCGTGCTGGTGTCGCTGACAGACCAGCTTGATTCCGGCATGTTCCAGGTCGGCTCGGCCGTTCCCGAACGGTCGCTCGTTCTGGCGCTCGAAAAGATCGGCGAAATTCTCGCCAGGAGGAAGGGTGATATCGACATCCGCGGCTATACGGATGCCCGCCCCTTCACCAACGGCACCGACGACAACTGGCGCCTGTCGATGGAGCGCGCCCATTCCGCCTATTTCATGCTTGTCCGCGGCGGAGTGCCGGAGGACCGTATTGTCGAACTGTCCGGTTTCGCCGACCGGAAATTGAAGGACGCGGACAATCCGTTCTCCGAAGTCAATCGGCGCATCGAAATCCTTCTGAAGACCAGCGGGGGATAAGGTGGACGCAACCGGCATGGCGCGACAGACAGCGGTGGCCGCCCTTCTGGCGGTTTTCGCCGTTTTGAGCCCTCTTTCCGCCCGTGCGGAAAAAAGCTCTCGCGACAGTGACATCGTTGCCGATGTGATCGCGCAAAGGGCGGGAGAGGCATCGCACGGCGAGGAAGGTCATGCCCTGGATGAGGTCTCCTCTTCCGCCGCCCCTGGCGAACCGGAGGCGGAAACTTCCGGCCACGACCAAGCGGCTGACCATGCGGAGGAAACGTCCTCCGGAGAGGATGGCGGTCACGGTGGCGGCGAGGCCCATGAGGTCGCCAGGGAGGAGAGCGCTCCGGTCGATCCCGATCACGAAAAGGCGATCGACGAGTATATCCAGGACCTGTCCCGCCCGGCGTCGACAGCCGGCCTCCAGCCCTACCAGCTCATCCGCTCGCTGCAATTCGTGCAGGATTCGGTGGTCCAGGGCGACCATTCGGCCATGGAGATGCAGCGCTATCTGCTCGGCGTGATCGACGAGAGACTGCGTCAGGCCGACCAGTCGGTTTTCGACAATCCCCGGAATGTCGACGCGGCCCTCGTCTACGCGATGAGCGGCGGCAATCCCGAAACGCTCGAACTTCTCGCCGCCAAGGACCGTTTCGGCAATTTCGACAACGAGATTACCACCGTTCTTCGCGCCTATCTCGACGGCACCGCGGTCAGGACGCAGACCTCGCTCGACGAGATCCTCGAAATCTACGCGGACACGCGTATCGGCGCCTATCTTGCGCTCATCGCTGCCAACGTCAAAGCGGGCCTCAACGAGGAAGGCGCTCTCGAAATGTTCGATCTCGCGCGGCTCAACGCGCCGGGAACCATCATCGAGGAAGCAGCGCTGCGCCGGTCGCTGTTCGTGGCGTCCAGCAAGGGCAAGATCGACAAGGCCATCCACTACGCGACCCTCTACGCCCGCCGTTTCATCGACTCGCCATATGCCGGGCAATATGCCGATCAACTGGTCGAACTCGGCAGCGACAACATTGCCGAACTCGGCACCGAGCGGTTGCAGCAGATCCTCGCTTTCATGGATGAGCCCCGGCAGCGCGAGGTCTATCTGCGTATTTCCCGCAAGGCGGCGATCGCCGGCAAGACCGAGCTTGCGCTTCTGGCGGCCGATACCGCCAGGAAGCTCTCCGATCCGTCAGATCCGGCGCCCGCAGCGCTGGCGGGGCTTTACTCGGGTCTGGCGAGCGTGCCCTCCGACGAAGTGGTAGAAGTGGACCGCGAGCTCGGCAAGCTGCAGGAGATGCCGCTTTCCCCGCGCGATGCCGCTCTACGCGACGCCGCCCGGATCATCGCCAACGAAATCATTCGCGAACCCGACCCGAACAGCCTCACGCAAGCCTTTAGTCCCAATATGGAGGGGCAGAACGACGATGGTACCGTGCCGCAGCCAGCGGCACCGGAAACCGCCCTTGTCAAACCTGCCGAGGCGGACGGGACGGCGGGGGACACTGCCGGGACGTCCACTGAAACCGCCGATGCGGCCGGCGCGATTGACGAAAGCTTCCGCGATTATCTCGAAGGGCAAAACAAGCTGATCGAGGAAATCGATGGTCTGCTGTCTGGAAATGATGGAGTAGACACGCCGTGAATGCCCTCGATGCCCTGTTCTCCCGCCAGGTTCCCACACGTTCAGCCGGCGCGCCCGCAAATGCTGCAAACCGGGACCGGGATGCCGGCCGGTCCGAGAGCTTCGCGACTGCCTTGAAATCGGGCCGCCCGGACAAGCCGGAACCGCGTGCCCGCAGCGCCGACGACAAGGCGCCCTCGCGTGACGGCGCGGTGAATGACGTGCCCGAGGCGGCGGCCTCCGAGGCGGTGGAAACGGATCAGGCCGACGAGGCGGAAGACAGCCAGGCCCTCAATCTGCTGGCCCTTCTGGCCAGGCGGGCCGAGAAGAACGAGGACGAGACCGGCGAGGACGACGGCGACGAGATCGTTATCGAGGTCGCCGAACCCGACGCCGACGAACAGATCCTCGCAGCCGATGAGGAATCCCTCGTGCCGGCGCCGAAGGTCGCGCCCCATGAGAACAATGGGGTGGATGGCAAGGCCGTGGCAGCTGCCGCGATAGCCGAGGGCAATCCCCGGGCCACGATCACTGCCCAGCAGGACAAACCTTTGAAGGGCGAGGCGGGCAAGGGTGAAGCGTCATCCCAGGCAGCCTCGGTCAAGGGCGCTGCCTATGGTGCCAGTGCAGCTGAAGCGATGATGGCCGGCGGCGGCAAGGCCGACGATGCGGATGCGAATTCCGGCAAGGGCGGCCAGTCCGGAAACGAGACAGACATGGCCGCGCTCGATCCCGACTTCCGGACCAGATCCACCTCCGTGCGCGGTGAAGGCGACGTTGCGATGGACAAGGTCGAGGTTCTCGAAAAGCGGTCCGTGAACGGGCCGGCAATGAGCCAGAACGGCGACAATGTCGCCAGGGCGGTTCTGCGCGAAGCCGCCGGAATGAACCCGCAGCAGTCGGCGGAGCCGGCGGAGACGAGCGCGCTGAGAGCGACTGCCGCCTCCGAAAGGGCGAATGCCGCCTTCATGGCGCGCCCGACCGGACAGACACTCCATACGTTGCGCATCCAGCTCAATCCGGAAGCGCTGGGTCAGGTAACCGCTGTGATGCGGCTGACCGACGGAGAGCTGAAGGTCGACCTGAAGGTCCAGAGCGCGGAGGCCTACCGGCAGCTCAGCGACGATTCGAGCTCGATCGCCAAGGAGCTGCGCGCGCATGGTTACGGCGTCGACCAGATCACGGTCCAGCATGCCGGCAACGCACCCGACCGCGGCGGAATGAACGCGCAGCAGGGGCAGACCTCCTCGCAGCAGTTCCAGTTCCGTGACGGCCTCGCGCAGAACGCGGGCGGCGGCAACGGCAATGGCGGGGGACGCCGCGAGCAGGCCGGCGGAAACGGATCCAACCACGGGGAACTCAGCCATGAAGCTGTTTCTGGCACTGCCGGTTCTTCTCGTCACTCTGACGGCATGTATCTCTGAGGCGGCGGCCGCGCCATCCACATCCGGCGTCTGTGAGGCTCAGATTCTCAAGGCGGCCCGCAAATGGGGCGTGCCGCCCGGCATCCTCCATTCCGTCGGGCTGACCGAGACCGGGCGCAAGGGCGCTCTCTATCCATTCGCGTTGAACATCGAGGGACGGACCGTCTTCGCCGACAGTCTCTCCGGCGCGCTGCGTGAATTCGAGCGCGCCAGGGGGGAGGGCCGAAGCCTGATCGATCTCGGCTGCATGCAGATCAATTACCGCTATCACGGCGAGGCCTTCGCCTCCCCGGCGCAGATGTTGGATCCTGAAAAGAACGTCGAATATGCGGCGCGCTTTCTGTCCGATCTCCATGCCCGGCACCAGACATGGACGATGGCCGTGGCGCGCTACCACGCCGGGCCGAACAATGATCCCGCCCAGAAGCGCTACGTGTGCCGCGTGATCCGCAATCTTGTCTCCGCGGGCCACGGAGCCTGGACTCCGGAAGCCCGGAATTTCTGCCGATAATGCAACCCTTGCTAGAACTGGCGCTTCGCCTCGAAGAGTTAACGACGCTCTCGTATGAGTCCGATTTTGCTTAACAGGGCAATCTCGAAATTAACCATCTGTTAACCTTTTCCCACATTTTTCGTGCCAATCCGCCCGTTTGCCACAACATGTGGGCAAATCATTTAAATTTATGGTTAATCAACTGTTAATTATTTGGGAGTAATTCCTGTGATTGAGGGCGATTCAAGCCCTTCGTACCACATTCTCATTGGGGTACCACACTGATTCGGAGGCGGGCGAATGATCGTAGTGGTTGATGACCGGGAACTTGTTAAAAGCGGCTACACTTCTCTTTTCGGACGCGAAGGGGTTCCTTCGGCTGCGTTCGACAGCGTCGAGTTCGGTGAATGGGTGAACACGGCAGCGGATTCGGATCTGGACGCGGTTGAGGCATTCCTCATCGGCGACGGCCAGCAGACGCTCGACTTGCCGCGCGCCATCCGGGACCGCTCCCAGGCGCCGGTGATCGCCGTGTCCGACACGCCGTCGCTGGAATCGACGCTCGCCTTCTTCGACAGCGGCGTCGACGATGTGGTCCGCAAACCGGTCCATCCGCGCGAAATCCTGGCCCGCGCCGCGGCGATCCGCCGTCGTCTGAAGGCCCTCGCCAACCACACCGATATCGGCCCCATTCGCGTCTACTCGGATGGTCGCGATCCGGAAATCGAAGGCCGCACCTTCGCATTGCCGCGCCGTGAGCGCCGTATTCTGGAATATCTCGTTGCCAATCGCGGCCGCCGGGTGACCAAGCAGCAGATCTTCAATGCGATTTACGGGATCTTCGATGAGGACGTCGAAGAGAACGTCGTGGAAAGCCACATCTCCAAGCTGCGCAAGAAGCTGCGCAAGCGCCTTGGGTTCGATCCGATCGATTCCAAGCGCTTCCTTGGCTACCTCATCGATTGGGACTGACAAATTTCGCGGGCCGGAAATGATATCCGGACCGATCGGGCGAACTTAAACAATCAGGTTCACGCAAGGCCCGACAGCTAGACTTCCACCCAGTATGAAACAAGGGGAACTGCGATGAGCCTGTCAGGCATGATGCGCACCGGTGCGTCCGGTATGAACGCTCAGGCAAGCCGCCTCGGTACGGTGGCTGACAACATAGCGAACTCGAACACCACCGGATACAAGAAGGCTTCGACGCAATTCTCGTCGCTGATCCTGCCCTCGGGCGGTGGCGCCTACAATTCCGGCGGTGTCATCCCGAAGACGCGCTATTCGATCTCCGAAGCCGGAACCTACACCAACACGACCTCGGTAACCGACCTCGCCATCAAGGGTGAGGGCTTCTTCATCGTGCGCGGCACCGATGGGGTGGAATATCTCACCCGCGCGGGTGCTTTCATACCGCAGGCCGACGGCACGCTCCTCAATGCTGCGGGCTTCACCCTGATGGGCTACCCCTATTCGTCGACCGCCGATCCGACCATCGTCATCAACGGTTTCGCGGGCCTGGAGCCCGTCGTTCTTTCCGCAGATACGCTCAATGCCACTCCCTCGGCCAATGGCGAGCTGGGCGGCAATCTGCCGGGCAACGAGGCCGTCGGCTTCTCCAAGCCGACCTCGCTCGTGGCTTATGACAGCCAGGGCAACGAACGGCTTCTCAATTTCACCTATGAGAAAACCGCAGCCAACGAATGGGAACTGACGGTCGACTACGAAGGAACAGTGGTCTCCGGTCCGACGGCGGTGACTTTCGACGCCGCCGGCGCGCTTGTCGGCCCGACGTCGATCACCACCGCTTCCCTGGCCATCGCGGGGACCACGCTCAACCTGATCACCATCGACATCTCCAACACCACGCAGCTCGGCGGTGAATTCTCCGCCGACGGCGACATCGACGGCAAGGGCGCAACCGGCGTCGTCGACTATTCCATCAGCTCGGACGGCGTCGTGTCGCTGAAATACGAGGACGGTGAGCTCGTTCCGAAATACCGCCTGGCGCTGGCTACGGTACAGAGCCCGGACATGCTCACGCCTCTGGCGGGCAACGTCTACTCGCAGAGCCGGGACTCCGGCGTGGTCGTCGTCGGCTATCCGGAAAACGGCGGGCTGGGGTCCATCGTCTCCAATACGCTCGAAGACTCCAACGTCGATATCGCCGAGGAACTGACCACCATGATCGAGTCGCAGCGGAACTACACCGCGAACTCGAAGGTCTTCCAGACAGGCTCCGACCTGATGGACGTTCTCGTCAATCTGAAACGATAATCCGCGCCCGGGGGCGGGCGGATAAGGCGCAACGGAAATGTCACTCACATCCGCGATCAGAACGGCTCAGTCTGCCCTGTCGAACAATTCGACACAGACCTCCGTGATCTCGCGCAACATTTCCAACGCCAACAACCCCGACTACAACCGGCGCAGCGCGATTCTCGCCTCGACGAGCTTCGGCGCGACCGTTGTCACGACCGAGCGCTCTCAGAACCAGGCGCTGTTCCGCCAGGGACTGCAGGGAACTGCCGCGGCCGCCGGCCAGCAAACCCTTCTGACCGGGCTCGAGCGTCTCAAATCCATCTTTGGCGGCAACGATTACGAATCCTCGCCGGCCTATCTGATGGCGACGTTCCGCGACACGTTGTCGACTTTCGCGGTCAAGCCGTCGGAGGCGACACTCGCGGAAACCGCCATCGCCGACGCCAACCAGCTTGCGGCCGGGCTGCGCAATGCATCCAAGGAAATCCAGGCCACCCGCCTCGATGCCGACCGCCAGATTGCGCTCGATGTCGAGAAGCTGAACGGCCTCCTCGCCGACTTCAAGAAGGCAAACGATGCCGTCGTCGGCGGGACCCGGGCGGGCCGCGACGTCAATCAGGATCTCGATGAACGCGATCGCATCCTGAAGAAGATCGTCGAGATCGTTCCGGTCAGTACCAATACCCGCGATTTCAATGATCTTGCGCTTTACACTGCCGGCGGCCTGACCCTGTTCGAAACCAGCCCGCGGTCGGTAACCTTCACCTCGACCGCCGGCTTCGGCGCCTCGGTCACCGGAAACTCGGTCTTCATCGATGGGCAGCCGCTCGAGCCCGGCCAGGGCGCTGCCACCTCCGGTCAGGGATCGCTGCAGGCGCATTTGCAAGTGCGCGATCAGTATGCACCGCAGCTCCAGAGCCAGCTCGACGAGGTTGCGCGCGGCCTGATCATGGCATTCGCGGAGACTGACCAGTCGGCGCCGCCGACGCTGCCCGATCAGCCAGGCCTGTTCACCTGGGCTGGCGGAACGATGCTGACTTCCGGTACGCTCGAACCGGGTCTGGCTTCGTCCATCATGGTCAATCCGGCGCTTGTCACCGCGTCCGGCGGGAACCCCATGCTGTTGCGCGATGGCGGTATCAACGGTGCGGCCTATGTGGCCAACCCGGCCGGCAATGCCAGCTTCTCCGATCGCCTCGACGGCTATGTGCAGACCTTCGACGCGGATATGGCGTTTGACGGCGCGGCGGGTCTCGGAACATCGGCCACGCTGTCGGGTTTCGCCGCGGATTCGCTGGGCTGGCTCGAGCAGAACCGCAGCGACGCGGCCATCGCGTCGGAAACGAAAGACGCCTTCGTGTTCCGCACGATGGAAGCCTATTCCAACCTGACCGGTGTTTCCATCGACGAGGAAATGTCGATCCTTCTTGAACTTGAGCAGTCCTACAAGGCATCCGCGCGGATCATTTCCGCTGTCGACGAGATGCTTCAGGCCCTGCTCGCGGCTGCCGGATAGGAGTTGAGATGAAAACCAGCTTCATATCCACCCTCACGGCGCAGAGCGCGATGCGCCTGACCATCCAGCGCAGCCAGGTGGAAATCCAGAACCTGCAGAAGGAAGTGGTGACCGGACGATACGCCGATATCGGCGAGTCGCTCGGCTCTGGGGCTTCCCGCAGCGTAACGCTCAACCGGGATGTTCTCAGGCTCGAGACGATGAAGGACTCCAATTCGCTGGTGACACAGCGATTGTCCGCCTCGCAACTCGCGCTGAGCGAAATGTCCGCCCAGGCGCAGAATCTGCTCGAGGCCTTCATCGCGGTCAACAGCTCAGACGACGCCAACCGTCTGGCCGTTGCCGATCAGGAGATCCGCAATGCGCTCGATTCCTTCACGGATGCGGCCAACACCTCCTCCAACGGCGAGTATCTGCTTGGCGGCGTGAATACAGACACCAAGCCGCTCTCCGATTACCAGGCAGCCGGCTCGGCAGCGAAGGCGACCTTCGATGCCGCGTTCTTCACGCGCTTCGGCTTTTCCCAGAATGATCCAGCCGCCGCCGGCATTTCGGTGGCCGATATGGACGATTTCCTGACAAATACGCTGGAGCCGCTCTTCATGGGCGCGCAGTGGAACACGGATTGGTCGACCGCCTCGGATTCCAACGTTACCAGCCGTATTTCGCGCACCGAACTGGTCGAGAGCAATGCGAACGCCAATGAAGAGGGCATTCGGAAGTTCGCGCTGGCCTCCATTATCGGTATCGAGCTTCTGTCTTCCCCGATTTCCAATGAAGTCCGGTCGTTCGTCAATTCACGAGCTATTCAGCATGCCGGTGAAGCGGTCAACAAGATCGACAATATTCGGAGTAAACTGGGGATTTCCGAGAACCGCGTTTCCAAGGCCAATACCGCCCTGGAGGCGCAAATCGAGATCTTTGAACTGCATGTCGCCGATCTCGAAGGTGTCGACGCTTACGAGGCTTCGACAAGAATGAAGTCACTGCTGGCTCAAATTGAAACGTCCTACCAGCTTACCGCGCGTTTGCAGCAATTGAGCCTGACGAACTTCTTGTAAGACAGAAAACCGGGGCATGAAAGCCGTCCGGAAATTAGAGGGCAAGGGAATGTACCAGTTCTCATATGCGGATGTTCAAGAGGACGGCGTCGCCGAGGCGCGCGAGAGAGAACGTGAGGCGATCACGCACTCGATCAACCTTCTGCGTCTGGCGATGAAAAAGGGACGGCAGACGCGCGAGGCGATCGATGCCATCCATTTTACCACCCGTCTCTGGGTTCGCTTCGTCGAAGATCTGGCCTCGCCCGAAAACCAGTTGCAGGATGAGCTGAAAGCCAACCTGATTTCGATCGGGATCTGGATCATCAAGGAATCCGAACGTATCCGCCACGGCGAATCCGAGAATTTCCAGGGCGTGATCGATATCTCGACGATCATCCGGGAGGGCCTTCAATGAAAAGCTCGCTGCGCATTTCGCTCAAGGCCGGAGAGCGGATCTTCATCAACGGTGCGGTTCTGCGCGTCGACCGCAAGGTGGCGCTTGAATTCCTCAATGACGTGACCTTCCTCCTGGAAAACCACGTTCTTCAGCCCGAAGAGGCCAAGACCCCGCTCCGCCAGCTTTATTTCATCGTCCAGATGATGCTGATCAACCCGGAAGGGGCGGATCAATCGATGGCGATGTTCCGCAAGTCGGTGGTCATGCTGCTAAACTGCTTCAAGAACGACGAGGTTCTTGCCGAACTCAAGCACATTGATGGCATGGTCACGCAGGGCCGCGCCTTCGAGGCGCTGAAGGCGATCCGCGCGCTCTACCCGATCGAGGAACAGATCCTCAATTCGCCGGCGATGCCCGCCGCGACACTCGAGCAAATCCGCAGGGAGTTGGCACCATGGTCGTAAGCGCAGTTCAAAATACCGCTGCATCGCAGAGCCAGGCGAGCCAGGCCTCCTCCAAGGCGATGGTGGATTATGACACCTTCCTGACCCTTCTGGTTGCCCAGATGAAGAACCAGGATCCCACCGAGCCGATGGATTCGACCGAGCAGATCGCACAGCTCGCGACCTTCTCCCAGGTCGAGCAGACCATCCAGACCAACAAGAATCTGGAAATGCTCATCCAGAGCACGACGCTCAGCCAGGCCGGTTCCATGATCGGCCGTACGCTGGAAAGCGCCGACGGGACGCAGTCCGGCATCGTTCAGGAAGTCCAGGTCTATTCCGACGGGCTTCTTGCCACGCTCGATAACGGCATGCAGGTTGTGATCGGAGCCGGCATAACGATTCGCTGACGGCTCGCTCGCCGGAGGGATGCCGCGATGAACGAAGCTGATGCACTCGATATCGTCCAGAACGCGATCTGGACGGTCCTTGTCGCCTCGGGTCCCGCCGTCCTCGTGGCGATGGTCGTCGGCGTCGCCATCGCCTTCGTCCAGGCGCTCACCCAGGTTCAGGAAATCACCCTGACCTTCGTGCCGAAGATCGTCGCCATCCTGATCACGGTGGCGATTTCCGCGCCCTTCGTCGGCTCGCAGATTTCATCTTTCACAAACATCGTCTTCCAGCGCATCGAAAGCGGTTTCTAGCCGGTTCGCCGACGCCTGTGGCCACCTGACATCCTCGCGCAAGTTTCAGCGGCTAGTTTCCGGCTGATCCGGCCGCCTCAATGAAGGCGGTGCGGTGTATGGCTGACCCGGGCCGGCATGAAGGCCGGTCGTTACGGCGGAGATGAGACGACATGGCCGACACGCAGGCAGTGGCGCTTCCGAAAACTGGCTTTCACGGCAAGGACCTCGGCTTTGCCTTCGGCATCGTCGTCATCCTTTCGGTTCTCTTCCTGCCGATCCCGACCTTTCTCATCGATGTCGGTCTGGCATTCTCGATCTCCTTTTCAGTCCTGATCCTGATGGTGGCGCTGTGGATCCGCCGCCCTCTCGATTTCTCCTCCTTCCCGACGATCCTGCTGATCGCCACGATGCTGCGGCTTTCGCTCAACATCGCCACCACCCGTGTCATCCTGTCCGAGGGGCACCTGGGGCCGGAAGCCGCGGGCAACGTCATCGGGGGCTTTTCGCAGATGGTCATGTCCGGTGATTTCGTTATCGGCCTCATCGTCTTTCTCATTCTGGTCACGGTGAACTTCATCGTCATCACCAAGGGCGCCACCCGCATCGCGGAAGTTGGTGCCCGCTTCACGCTCGACGCCATTCCCGGCAAGCAGATGGCGATCGACGCCGATCTTTCCGCCGGCCTGATCGATGAGAAGGATGCCCGCCATCGCCGTACCGAGCTCGAGCAGGAAAGCTCCTTCTTCGGCTCGATGGACGGTGCGTCGAAATTCGTCCGCGGCGATGCCATCGCCGGCCTCATCATCACCGGCATCAACATGTTCGGCGGGATCGTCATCGGCTATGCCCGCCACGACATGCAGATCGGCGAGGCGGCGGATGCCTTCGTTCGCCTGTCTGTGGGCGACGGCCTGGTTTCGCAGATCCCGGCGCTGATCGTCTCGCTCGCCGCCGGCCTTCTGGTCTCGCGCGGCGGCCAGCTCGGCTCCACCGACGAAGCGGTGATCGATCAGCTCGGCGCCTATCCGCGCGCCCTGTTCGCCGCATCCGGTCTGCTGGGCGTTCTCGCGCTCATGCCGGGTCTGCCGTTCCTGCCCTTCGCCATCCTCGGCGGCGGTCTGGCCTTCGCGAGCTGGATCATTCCCCGCCGCCGCGATGCGGCCGCGCGCGCCGAGGCCCAGGAAGTGCATCGCGCCGAGCAGGAAAAGCAGAACCAGGAGAAGGATTCCGTCAAGTCGATCCTCAAGACCGCCGAGATCGAACTCGTTCTCGGCAAGCAGGTGGCCGCGCGCCTTCTCGGCAGTCACGAGGAACTGGCCTTCCGTGTCGCCAAGATGCGCAAGAAATTCGCCTCGCAATTCGGCTTCGTCGTTCCCGAGATCAAGGTGACCGACGATTTCGGCGTCAAGGACAAGTCCTACCAGATCCGCATTCACGGCACGACGATCGCCGCCAACGAACTGCGGGTCGGCGACGTCATGGTGGTGCTTGCGGGCAAGCGCCGCCCCACGCTTCCGGGCGACGAACTGCGCGAACCGGCGTTCGGCCTGCCCGCCATGTCGCTGCCCGAGACGTTCGCCGAGGATCTCAAGCGCGAGGGCTTCCAGCCGATCGACAACGTCTCGGTGGTGCTCACCCATCTCAGCGAGGTCATCCGCAACAACCTGCCGCAGCTTCTCTCCTACAAGGACATGAAGGTGCTCATCGACCGGCTCGATTCGGAGTATCGCAAGCTCGCCGACGAAATCTGCACCTCCCACATGACCTATTCCGGCTTTCAGGCAGTGTTGAAACTGCTGCTGGCGGAACGTGTTTCGATCCGCAATCTTCACCTCATTCTCGAAGCGGTCGCTGAACTGGCGCCGCATGTGCGCAAGACCGAGGCCATCGTCGAACATGTGCGCATCCGCATGTCGCAGCAGATCTGCGGCGACATCGCACGCAACGGCGTGCTCAATGTCCTGCGTCTCGGCAACAAGTGGGATCTCGTTTTCCACCAGGCGCTCAAGCGCGATCCGAAGGGCGAGATCGTCGAGTTCGACATCGATCCGCGCCAGCTCGAGGAGTTCACCGAGCAGGCGACCGAAGTTATCCGTGGACACATGGACAAGGGCATGCCTTTCGTCCTTGTCACCTCGCCAGACGCGCGGCCTTATGTACGCATGATCGTCGAACGCATCTTCGCACCCCTGCCGGTCCTCTCCCACGTCGAACTGGCGAAAGGCACCGAGATCAAGCTGCTCGGCGCCATCTCGTGATCGAGGATCCGCAGGGGACCGTGCTTGCCGTCTTCGCGGCCTTCTGCCGCGTCGGCGGATGCATCATGGTTCTCCCCGGTTTCTCCAGCTTTCGCGTTCCCGTGCAGGTCCGGCTCTTTCTGGCGCTGGGGCTTTCCATGGCGCTGACCCCGCTGCTCTGGGACATCATCTATCCCAGGGTTCAGAACCCGGGCCCGGAATATCTCTATCTCGTCGGTTCGGAACTAATGATCGGGGTGACCTTCGGCATGATCGCCCGTTTCATTGTTCTCGGGCTGCAGTTCGCCGGTACCTCGATCCAGATGGTCATCGGCTTCAACACCGCCGGGGGCATGTCCGTCACAGAATCCGAACAGGAAGGCCAGATGACCTCGCTCATCACGTTTACCGGCCTGCTGATCCTCTTTCTCACCGATTTCCACCACATGGTCATCCGGGCGCTGGTGGGATCCTACGACTTCATGCCGATGGGCGGGGGATTCGGTCCCCGCATGGCGCTCGTCACGCTGACCGACACGCTGGCCTCCACCTTCATGGTGATGCTGCGGCTTTCGAGCCCGTTCCTCATCTACGGTCTGGTATTCAACCTGGCCATCGGCTTCGTCAACAAGCTGGCGCCGCAGATCCCGGTCTACTTCATCTCGATCCCCTTCATCCTGTTCGGCGGCATGATGCTCTTCTATTTCGGGGTCGTTGAGTTCTTCTCGCTGTTTACCGATGCCTTCACCACGCTGTTCGTGGGAGGGACCGGCTGATGGCCGATCGCGCCGGCAAACTGAAGCGGCTGGTCCGCGTGCAGCGACAGATCGAACGGGTGGCGGAAATCGAACTCGCCGTCATTCTGCGCGAGCGCGCGATCGTCGACGATACCCGCACGGCGCTCGTCGATGCCTTGGGCTCTTTGTCTCCGCTTCATCAGGCGATGGCCACCCACTACACCAAGCGTTTCTCCGGTCTCGAGACGCGCGACCGGCGCCTGACCGGCATGCAGGCGATGCAGGAAAAGCGCGTGCTGACCGAGAAGACCAAGGCCGACCGCCTGAAAGATCAGGCGCGTGAGGCAGCAACCAATGAAGAGCGGGAGGCCGAAGACGACGGCCTTCTCGATCTTCTCGACATGGTGATGGCCGCTAAGGCCAGGACCGATTGATCTGCTCCGTAAGGACGAGCGGCTTTTCCCCGGATCTCTCGCCAGTTCCATCAGATTAATCGGTCCTGCCTCTAGTACCCGCTCAAGCCCAGCGTAAGTTTCATCTGCGATGGTGAATGCGAAGGATGCGGCGGACCCGCGTCGGTTTTCGTAGGAATCATGCGGAGGAAAACGTGGCGATTTCGATCCCCAGCGATCTGGTTATGGACGTGGTGAACGCCGGAAATCCCGCGACGGTGCAAAAGGCCGAATCCATGCTGGCCGCGGCCGCTGCGACCAAGGCGAAGGCTGTTGCGGCGACCGACAGGTTCACCACGGAAGTGGCGAGCCTTTCCGGCGATATAGGCACAAGCCTTGTCGATTTGCGCGAACGCCTGGCAGAAGCCGACAATTCCAAGGTTGAGGTTCCCGAGGCCTACCGCAAGTTCGAGGCGATGGTTCTGGGCAATTTCGTCCAGTCCATGCTGCCCGCCGACAATGAGGAAATCTACGGCAAGGGCACCGCCGGCGAAATGTGGAGGGGCATGATGGCCGACAAGATCGGCACCGTCATCTCCGAGGGCGGCGGCATCGGGATCGCCGAGCGCATGGCGCGGCAGGCGTCTCAAACGATGGTTCCTGCGGGCGAACTTTCCGAATCCGTCGTTAACAGGGCGGCAAGCCTGGTCAACGAAATGCAGATGACGGTTCTGGACGGCATTACCGGAATCGGCGACCATTCCGACAAGAAGGGAGGCACCATCCTGTGAGCCTTTCGCACAACGCATCCGCCCCCGGTGAAAGGGGCATAGGCGGACTTCTCGGCCGACTTGAGGCGGTTCTCGACGAGGAGAACAGCCGTCTCGGGACCGACCGGACATTCGACATTTCCCAGACGAACGCGCTCAAGAGCCGGTGCCTTTACGAGATGGCCGTGCTGATGCGCGATGCCGGTTCCCGCAATCTCGGCGAGGCCGCTCAGGTCAAGCTGACCGAGATTCGCCAGAAGCTCGAAATCAACACCGTGAAGGTGCGGGCGCATATGGAAGCGGTCCGTGAAGTCACCGAGATGTTGAAGGACGTCGCCAGCGAGGCTGAAGCCGACGGCACCTATTCAGCCGACCAGTTCCTCGCCTACGACCTCTCATGATCAAGCTCGTCGGCACCGGGATCTGGGTTTGCGTGGTGACGCTGGCATCGGTCTATTTCTCCGTGCAGCTCGCCAACAAGGAACCCGTGATCGAAAAGGTGCCGGATTTCCTCGGCGGGCTTGAAACCGTTCGCGGCGACATCATTTCGGTTCCGATCCTCAAGGACGGCGGTGTCGAGGGCTATTTCCTGACCCGGCTCGCCTTTACCGCCGATCCGAAATTCTTGAACAGGCTGACGATCCCGGCGTCCCAACTTGTGACCGATGCGCTCTACACGGAGCTTGTCGGCAGTCCGGACATCGATTTCGGCCATCTCGACCAGTTCGACATTCCGACCTTCAAGGAAAACGTCAAAGCCGCGCTCAACGCGCGTATCGGCGAGGAAGTTTTCCATGACATCATCATCGAGCAGATCGACTTCCTTTCGAAAGCGGATATCCGCAGCAACAACCAGAAGGGCGAACGGTCGATGAAGGCTTCCCAGCAGCGTGTCGGCGAGAACGGTCCCCAGCCCACGCACTGATCGTCCCCGCTCTAGTTGGCCTCGGGATTCCGGTACTGCTCGTTGACCCGCCCGAACTCCGAGAGAAGCCGTCCCAGCGCTACCTGGGCGTGGTAGAGGCCGATCACCGGCGAGCCGGTTTCGGCAAACAGCTGCAGGCCGCGGATGGGCGATGCCAGAAGCAAAGCCAGGGATTTGGCGAGGATCTTGATCCGTGCCCCGAGCCCTGGATTCTCCCGACGCTCGATGATGGCCGACAATGCGCCGTTGCGCAGGCTCCGGGCATTCAGCCAGGAAAACTCGGTCCGCCGCGCAGGGACCGTCTCCATCACACGGGCCTCGTGGCACCAGGCGAAAGTAAAGCCCGCCTTGCGGCTGCGGCGGTAGAAATCGCTGTCGCCGCCGCCGATGAAATTGAAGGCCGGATCGAGAAAAGGACGCGGCATCCGGTCCAGCACACGGCGCTGGATCAGCACATTGCCGGATGAAAAGAGGATCGGCACGATGCCGGTCTCGCTGTAGGGCGGAGTGAAAGCGGGGTGTTGCGCCCAGCCTTCGAGGTCCGGGCCGTCGAACACCGGAACCTGCGGCCCGCCAACGAAGTCCGCCCCCGTCGCAGTCGCGGCGGAGGAGAGCCTCTCCAGCCATTCCGGGTCTGCGATCTCGTCATCGTCGATAACCGCGATCTCCCGCAGTTTCGGAAATTCGCTCAGCGCGGCTTCCCATCCCGCATTGTAGGCATGGCAGTTTCCCCGTTGCGCGGCGATGACGACGAGCCCTTCGACGGGCGCCGTCTCGAACCAGGCACGAGCAGCTTGTGCGCCGGCGCGGCCATCGGCATCGTTCTCCATGACGATGATGGCGAACGGGCTGTCATGACGCTGGCGCGCGAGGGAATCGAGCGTTTCGACCAGATGGTCCGGCCGCCGGAAGGTGGGAAGGGTCACCACACGTTCGACCGATTCCGGCGCGAGCCCCGCCGAACGGAAGGCGATTGAGTTGTCCGCTGTCGTCGTCACGTCCGTCATCCCGCGTCTTTTCCTTCACGTGAAACAAGCATGAATTGCTGAAGATTGCCTGAAACCGATAGCGGGTATCGAACCTTGAACATTAATCGGCTCTTCAATCGCTTGCGGTTAGAATGCGCGGATTATTTCAAAAAGTGTTGGTTTGATGAATCTGGTTTTCGCAACATCGCTCGTTCCCGTCGCCGAACCCCGCTCGGGCTATGACATAGCCAACCGGGTCATCGTCGATGCCTTGCGAATGATGGGGCACCGGGTATCGGTGCTCGGCTTCCTTCAGCCCGGCCACATGGCGGCCGAGACCGATGAAACTGTTGTTCTTGCCGATCTCGAGGTAACCAACGCGCGGGTGAACGCCATGCGCAAGCTCGGCTGGCTCGTTTCCGCCTTTGCGCGAGGCGAGCCCGTTTCGGTCACCAAGATGCATGCCGTTCCGGACACGCAGGTCGCCGAAGCTCTTGCGGGCCTTCAGCCGGTCGATGCGGTGATCCTGAATTCCATCCAGTTACCCGGCGCCTTCCTCCATCTTTTCGAGGGACTGCCCTCGCTCTACGTCGCTCACAATGTCGAGGGGGCTTCGGCCGCAGGGAATGCGCGCGAAGCCAAGGGTGTGCTCGACCGGCTGCTCTATTCGCGCGAGGCGCGTCTCTTGACCGCGATCGAGCAGACGCTCTGCCGGAGAGCCGCCTATGTCTTCACGCTCGCCGAGGAGGATCGCGCGGCGCTCGGCGTCGACGATCCCGATCGCTCATGCGCATTGCCGCTGGTCACGTCGGTCGAGCCGCCACCCGGAATCGCCCCGAGAATGGCGCAATACGACGTCGGCATGATCGGATCCTGGACCTGGTCCGCAAACAGGGCCGGCCTCGACTGGTTTCTGGATGAGATCGTGCCGCGCCTGCCCGCCGACATCCGAATAGCGATCGCCGGCGGTATCGACGACACGCCGTCGGGATTGCCGGGCAATGTCGAATGTCTCGGCCGGGTCCCGGACGCGCGCGCCTTCGTGCGTTCCGCGAGGGTGATTCCGCTTGTTTCGCGGGCCGGCACCGGCGTGCAGCTCAAGTCCATCGAATCCTTCGAGTTGGGGCTCCCGAGCGTGGCGACCGGAAGCGCGCTTCGCGGCATCGCAGAAATTCCGGCAAATTGCTTGGTGGCTGACGATGCGCCCGCTTTTGCCGACAAACTGACGAGCCTTGTCCAACGGTCGCGGGTGGGCGAGATACCCGACCTCGACGGGCGGATCTTTCACGCCAGCCAGTTGCGTCGGCTCACCGCGATGCTGTCCGAAGGGCTCGCTCGTATCGGCAGGGTAAACGATCGGTAAAACCCCTCTTTAACCTCTTTCACCAATCGGCGCTGCAATGCGCGCCAAAGGGTGCTAGCTGAAATGGAAGCGCCATGATGCGGCGCTGGCAACGGAACCGGAAATGCAGTCCTTCCCGATCGAACGCGACATTCTTGGGATGAGGGTCAGATCCATGGCCTGGGAGGAAGCCCTGGACAATCTCGATTCAGGGCTGAAGGCGGGCATCGGTCACAGGATCATCAATTTCCTCAACGCCAACAATGCCAACATCGCTCACGGCAACCCTGTCTATCGTCGCGCCCTCGATAATTCCGAGCTTCTGCCGGACGGCATCGGCATGGATATCGCCGCCAAGATCATCACCGGCAAGGCGTTCCCCGCCAATCTCAACGGGACCGATTTCATTCCCGCCTTGCTCGTTCACGTCGTAAGGCCGCTGCGTGTCGCGCTGATCGGCGGCAGCCGTGATGTCGTGGCGAAGGCGGCGGAGAATTTCACCGACGCCACGCCCTGGCACGAGTTTCACGTCATATCTGACGGCTATTTCGGGAAAGAGGGTAGCGAGCGCGTACTTGCCGACCTCGCCGCCTACCAACCCGATCTCACGCTCGTTGCAATGGGCAGTCCGCGCCAGGAAATCTGGATCGCCGACAATATTGCTCCCGGCCACGGGCGGGTGGTCATCGGTGTCGGCGCGCTGTTCGATTTCGTCTCGGGTCAGGTTCCGCGCGCGCCGCGGTGGCTCCGCGAAATCCGGCTGGAATGGCTGTTTCGTCTGCTGCTCGAGCCGGGCCGGCTGTGGCGCCGCTATATTATCGGAAACCCGCTGTTTCTGTATCGTGTTTGCCGCTACAGGATGACGGCAAACAGCATCGAGACGCCGGCGGCGGGATGATCCCGCCCCATATTTTCAGGAAGCGGCGATGAACACCGCGATCATGACCGCCTCGTATGTCGGCGATTTCGAACGGTGCGAACTCCTGTGCGAGAGCATCAACCGTTTCGTCTCCGGTGATTGGCATCACTACCTCCTCGTCGAGCGGGCAGATGTGGATATTTTCCGCAAACTTGCCGGACCGAAGCGGACGGTGGTCAGCGAAGCCGACCTGTTTCCGTCCTGGTTGCAGTCTTTCCCCGATCCCTTTTCGACCGGCCGGCGTGTGTGGCTCAGCCCGTTTTCCGCTCCGTTGCGCGGATGGCATGCGCAACAACTGCGCCGGCTGGCGATGGCGCGCCATGTGGACGCTGACGCGCTTCTTTCAATCGATTCCGACGTCGTTCTCGTCCGGCCTTTCGATCCTGCGGATCTCTGGAGCGACAGGGGCTTGCGGATGTATCGGGTCGAGGACGGTGCCCGGCACGCAACGCCGGGCCATCTGCGCTGGCTGGCCCATGCCGGTGACGTGCTCGGCCTTTCCCGTCACCCCGATCCCGCCAATGACTACATCGCCAACATGGTGCCTTGGCGAATGGACACGGCGCGTGCCCTTCTCGACCATATCGAAAAGCGGTCTGGCAAGGGGTGGCTGCGCAGTGTCATCTCGTCCCGCGATATCTCGGAATGCATGATCTATGGTCGCTATGTCGACGAGATCCTCGGCGGCAAGGGGCATGTGGCGGATCCTCGTCCGCTCTCGCATGTCCTGTGGTTCAAGGAAACATTTCCCGAAACCCGCGAAGGCCTTGAGGAATTCATGCGCGGCATTTCCGATGACCAGGTGGCGATCGGCGTCCAGTCCTTCGTCGGACATTCGCTCACGGAAATACGGGATCTGGCCTTCGGACTTTTCGCAGAAGACAGGGGCTGACGCTCAGATAACCCGCCGCTTCTCACCGTTCCGGTAAGCCAGCGCGCAATACGTCATGATCGCGGAAACGAGATAGAGCGCCGCGAAGACCAGATTGATCATCGTCACCCAGCTTTCCGTCTTGAGCCCCTCCATCAGGAGAAGCGCCAGCAGTCCTGCCTTCACGGCTCCGATCATGGCGAGTACGACGGTACGGATCACCGTGCGGCCTGTCGCGTAGAGCAGTTCCGAATGATATTCGAGCAGATTGCGCAGCGCAGGCACCGCCAAGACGAGAATGAGCAGCGGGGTCGCTTCCCCGACGTTCCGGCCCAGCGCGTTGGGAAAGACCGCCAGCACTGCGACGAGCGCGAGAAGTCCCGCGATCGAGACGCCGGCCACCGCCGCTTCGAGCCCGATACGGATTTTCAGACTGTCGAGCAATTGCGGTCCGCGCATCAGCCGCTGGGTGAGCAGCGTGAAGAATGACCGGACGGGGAGGGCCGTGAGATCCACAAGTCGCATGATGATCGCGTAGATACCCGCGACCTCGGCTCCGCCGAAGGCCAGAACCAGAACCTTGTCGAGTTCCGACTGCACGTAGAACAGGGTTTCTGCGCCGGCGACCGAAACCGCGTCGATCCATCTGCGGATGTAGAGCTTCGGCATCCAGCGCAGCCTGACTTTCGGGTAGTAGAACAGGATGGCGATCAGCGCGGCAGTCGCGTTGGCGGCGAGATACCACCAGCTCCACGCGGCGAGCGTATCGGTCGCGGCATAGGCAAAGGCGAGGGCTGCCACCGCCTTGAGCGCGGTCGCGATGACCACCAGCAGGGAGCCCGCGCCGAAACGGTTGACCCCGTAGGAGACGATTACGACGATCTCCATGATCCGCCAGCACAGGATTTCGGCGATCAGGATGCGGGCAAACACGCCAAGCGATATCTCCCCGTGAAAGACGAGGGCATAGGTCGCGAGCCCGGCAAGCGCGACGAGCGGAAGGGAAAGAACCAGACCTGCCAGAAAACCGGCGGTATAGGTGCCGAGAAGGCGATGCTTGACGGTGGCGATGCGGTAGAGCGGCGAAACGAACCCGAAGGCGAGGAGCCGCGAGAGCATCACGCCACAGGCTGACGCGGTCGCGAACAGGCCGAAATCGGCGATCGACAGTGTGTTGGCCACGGCGATGAAATAGGCCATCGAAATGACGAGCCTGCCGCCGGTGCCGCCCACCATTGCCAGATAGGCATTAACGGATCTGCGATTGTCGAGCGCGAACGCCAGCGCGCGCGAAACCCAGCCGGTTGCGCGCAAATGAGAAGCCGGACGTTCGTGGTCGATCCCCGTCGTCATGGCCGAAGCGATACAGGAGATATGTTAATTCGCCGTTTTATGCGTGGTTTGCACGGCGGACCGGCGGCCCGTCCATATTGCCGGCGAGTGGCATGGCACCTCTGATTTCCTTGCCGAATTCCCGAACGGATGCCGCTTATTAACCTTTTGTTACCCATGACTGGATAGGTTGCGTTAACCAATTGCAGATTCCCCCGGGAAGGCCGAGCAACGCAGATGTCTGATTCCGATCAGGACAGGAATACTCGCGGTGGACGTGGATCGCTGCTCGACCTGGCTTCGCGTTCTCCGAACGGGGCGCGCATCTCCGCGTCCGGCGGCAAGCGGAGCGCGGCTGAAAAACAGGAAGGGGCCGTCTTCACCGGCTCTGAAGGCCGCACGCCGCGCCTTTCCACCCGTCGTGCGGGACATGCGGAAATGCCCGAACCGGATCAGCCCAGGGCATTGGGTCGGGGACAGTCGAATTTCGGCCGGCACATAGCGGGCCTTCTGTCCTTGAGCGGCGGCAACGAACCGGCTTCCCGCCGAGACGAGCCGTCCGACGGATCCGACGAAAACACCCCCCTCAGAGACGACAAGGATCAAGGCCATCCGACGGCAACCGCCCGTCGCGGGGAGCCTGCCTATCCACCTGCTGCCGTATATGTTGAAGACCGCTACCCCGAGGATCGCTACCCCCAGGACCGCTACCCCGACGACCGCTACAACGGCGATCGCCCCCTCATCGACATCACCGTCCTGCTTGGTTCGGTCTGGCGCTTTCGGCGTCTGATTGTCGCCACGACGGTTCTCGGCGCCGTCGCGGGCGTGGTGATCGCTCTGAGCACGCCCAAGCGTTACTACGCCGAAAACCGGATTTTCGTCGATCCGAGGGAAGTGCGCCTGACGGATGACGACCTGCGCAACCAGCTTCTGTCGACCGAGGCGATGATCGCCATGACCGACAGTCAGGTCGAAATCCTGTCGTCCAACAACGTCCTGAGCAAGGTGGTCGACAAGCTCAACTTGACCCGGGATCCCGAGTTCAACGGCTCTGCGAACGCGGGCGGGCTGGCCGGTGGCATCGCGCTCATTCGACAGTTGATTTCGGGAACGGAAAGCAACGAGGCAGCCGAGAACGAGGCCATCAACGCGGTGCGTGAGGCGCTTGCGGTGTCGCGCGATCCGAAAACCTTCGTCATCAATGTGGGCGTCGTCACCCGCGATGCCGAAAAGTCCGCGCTTCTGGCCAATACCGTGGTCGACACCTATCTCTCTTCTGAGGATGCGGCGCAATCGGGTCTGATGGAAAGAACCTCCGAGGCAATCGATTCCCGGCTGGAATCGCTTCGGGCCGATCTCAACGCGGCGGAACGCGCGGTGGAGAATTTTCGCGCCGAAAACGACCTCGTTGGCGTCGGCGGTGAGCTGATAGACGACAAGCAGGTCGTGGCACTCAGTCAGCAGCTTGCCAATGCACGCGCCCAGAAGGTGGCGGTCCGCGTGAAGGCCGAGAATCTCGCCAAGGCCGATGTCAGAGACATCATCGACGGCGCGTTTCCGGAGGAATTCCTGTCCGCCAATCTGGTGGAACTGCGCAAGCAGTTCGCCCAGACCAAGGCCAACACGGATTCGCTGGCCTCGCGTCTGGGGCCCCGTCACCCGCAATATATGGCTGCCAGTTCCTCGCTCGAATCCACCCGCGGCCAGATCCGCGCCGAATTGCGGCGAATCGTTGCCTCCTCGCAGGCCGAACTGCAGCGCGCCGTTGAGACCGAACAGGAACTGGCAAGCCAGCTCGCGGTCGCCAAGACCAAGTCCCTCGACAATTCCGAGGAACTCGTCACCTTGCGGGAGCTCGAACGCAAGGCAGCCGCCACACGTCAGATCTATGAGGGTTTCCTGAAACGTTCCCGGGAAACCAGCGAACGCGGCAATCTCAACACGCAGAACGTTCGCGTCATCTCCTCGGCCGAGCCGCCGACACGCTCATATGGCCCCTCGCGGAAGGTCATGGCCATCGGCGGCATGGTTCTGGGTTTCCTGGCAGGCCTCGCTATTGCGATTGCCTTCGGATTGTTCGGCATTGTCCGGGGCTTTCTGCCGGACGGCGACCCCGATCCCAATTCCGATCGAGACCGCAGCCTGTCGGGGCGAATTCCTCCCGCGGCCCCCGCGGCACGCCGGCAAGTGCTGCAACGGCAGGAGCCGACAGTGGCGAGCGTCCGTGCTGAAGCACCGGCGCCAGCC
>PAPH01000063.1 GCA_002709005.1 Hyphomicrobiales bacterium
GTAGCTCAGGGGTAGAGCACAACCTTGCCAAGGTTGGGGTCGAGGGTTCGAATCCCTTCGCCCGCTCCAAATTCTCTTCTGGGACAATGACTCACAAGGCCTCGGTTCTCCGGGGCTTTTTTGCGTTTGGGCTGTGGCGGAAGGGGGGGGCGGCCGTCCTGCGTATGCGCGCGTCAGCGCTTGTTCATTGGCGATCGCACCATTGAGCATGTTTCACCAGCTTTCACTGCCCGCCTCGATCCGGGCCAGCAAGGTCAAAAGGCTTTCCAGCCCCTCCTCCCCGATACTGGCGAAGACTTCCGAATTTCCTGCGTCAATCACCCGCCTGATTTGCGGCATGACTGCGGATCCCTTGGGGGCCAGGCTGAACAGGGCCTGCCGCTTGTCCGAAGGGTCCTGATCCCTTCGCAGAAACTCCTCCCGCACCATGCGGGCGAGCAGTTCCGCCATTGCGGCCTGACTGCTCCCGGTCGATGCCGCCAATTCCTTTTGAGACATGGAAGGGAGTACCGAGAGCGGCCCCAGAACCGCCAGATAAGCCACGTTTACGCCGACACTGGCGAGTTTCCTGTCAAAGTGACGTGTGACCAGCTTGGAGACGCGGTTGAGCGCGCGGGCCGGGTTTCGCTTGTCCACGGGCGGACACTGAGCAGAGGCCATTTACATCGGTTCCGATATTATTTATATCGGCTCCGATGTAACTCGTTTGGCATGAGTTTGCAATGAAGATACGTCCTCACATCGCGATCATCGGTGGCGGTCCCAGTGGTCTGATCGCGGCAATCATCCTCCACAAGCACGGCTTTCCGGTGCACGTTTTCGAACAGGAGCGGTCAAGGGACCATCGTGCGCAAGGCGGCAGCCTGGACCTGCATACCGATGGCGGACAGACCGCCTTGCAGCATGCGGGGGTGCTTGATGAATTCCGCGCAATTGCCCGTCATGAGGATCAGGAAACGCGAAATGTCGATCCCTGGTCGGGCGCCCCCTTGAAGCCGTTTCATGAAGAGGGCGATACCGATCGCCCCGAGATAGATCGGGGTGAGTTGCGCAATCTTCTCCTGGGTGCGCTGCCGGAGTCCGCCGTGAAATGGAACCGCCGGCTGACGCAGGTTGACGGTACTGAGGACGGCCGCTGGCGCCTCCTGTTTGAAGAGGGTGCCGACGCTGTCGCGGATATCGTTATCGGCGCGGATGGGGCCTGGTCGCAGGTGAGAAGCGCCCTGAGCCCGAGCGTTCCCGAATATAGCGGCGTCACCTTCCTCGAAGGATGGATCCACGAGCCTTCAACGGCACAGGCCGGCTTTGTCGGTCATGGCACGATGTTTTCTTTCGGAGAACCGGAAGCGGTTTTTGCGCAGCGCAACGGCCACGGTCGCATATGCGTCTATGCGGCAATCAAACGGTCTCGCGATTGGATAAGCCTGAAAGCAGAACGACAGAGCATGCGCGATCTCGTGCTCTCGATGTTCGACGGATGGGCGCCTCAACTCCGGGATCTTCTGAATGGATGTGAAGAATATGTCGAGCGGCCGATCTATCAATTGCCGCTGGGTTTCGAGTGGCAACCTCAAAAGGGCTTGTATCTCGTGGGAGACGCCGCGCACCTGATGCCGCCCGTCGGTGTCGGGGTCAATCTTGCCATGTTGGATGCATCGGATCTGGCGATGGCAATCGCGGAAACTGAAAACTGGGAACGAGCCGCTCAGAATGCTCAGATCGACATTTGCCGTCGAGCAGCCGAGATCATGCAGCAGGCCATCCCGGGTTTCCAGCAGTGGTTTCAGCCCGGGCCAGGATAGCCGCATCCGCGCGGGAGCGGGCTGCGTGAAGTTATTGTCCTCTGCTCAGTGCTGCGCCGGATCAGCTCAGCTCCCAGGACCATCGCCGACTAACCACGCATCTCGTTCTCGACGACTACCGCTGACCGCTGAGCTTGCGCGCAGGATCGCCTCACCCGATCCGGCAAGCTTGCGACGGCTTCGCGCCGCTTGACATCCGAACGACGGATAAGCCACTTTTTCACGCAACGGAGCGGCTACGGCTTTAACACGGCCTCGGCATGCACCGACCTCGGCGTGCCTGTCCAATGATCGGCTTCGCTAACCGGTCGACGGGGCAGTATAGGGACGTATAGCGGCCGATCTGCAGCGGGCGTTTAAGGCCGGCACCACTTCGTGACATGGAGATCGGCAGTTGCGGTGCATCCTCGTAGTCGGTCGCGATTTTATAGCATTGAAGGCCCTAACGGCTCTTGCGCGTGCCGGTTTTGAGATTTGCGAGATCTGGACGGGCAATCGCAAATTTCCGGGTTTGCCCTCGGCCCCGTTCATTCCACCATTTTCGGCCCCCTACAAGAAACAGCTGGCAGCGGCGGTCAGGCGGAGTAGCGCGCGTCCGCGGCTGATCGAACGGCCGATAGCGCGGGCGCTCGACACGGCACTTGCCGAGGCCCCGGAGTTCGACGTGCTGGTTTGTGCCGGCTCCGAGATCATATTCCCGGGCCCCTTTCTCGAACGGCTGAGGGGCCGGGCGGTCAATTTCCATCCCGCACTGCTGCCGCACTACAAGGGACCGTTGCCGATCCACGCGTTGCTGATCGACGGGATGGCCGATCTCCACGGCGGCATGACATTGCACCTGCTTGAAGCGGAGATCGACGCCGGTCCAATTCTCGCGCAACGAAAGCTGCCTGTCTCGGACTATGCATCCCCGGGCCTTTGGATCGATGAGGTAATCGGGGCGATGGAACCCATGATCGCAGGCGATCTTGTCGACTACCTCCAGGGCCGGATAGAGCCGGTTCCCCAGCCTCCCGGTGCCGGAAGCTATTTCTCCAGGGAAGAGGTGCGCCTCGATGCCGGGCCGGGACAGACGGTCGAACGCGTCAGGGCCTATCTCGCCGCCTCTCCCGCTTTGGAGCGCTGGGCCAAGGCCATCGTTCCCGTTGGAAGGCGTGAGCGCAGTATCCCCGTCAAGGGCGAACCGCATGTCCTCGGAGCGCCAACGGGCGCGCCGCCCGAAATCCGCATGGGCCATATCGAATTCGACGCGCTCGATGCCCGCATTGTGCTGCGGCGACTGACCCGACCGGAACGCATGCTGCGCAAGATGCGCAAGCGAAAACGCGGTCAGAGAAGATCCTTGTACCGGCGCATGAAGCTGCGATCGATGTGATCCTTCCAGCGCGAGAACAAACGGCCACGCAGCGCGAAAGGACCCCGCACGGCGATGGCACTGCCTTGCGCGTCGGAAAGCAGTGCCAGGTAGTGCCGCTGCGGGCGATAGGGGATAGGTGCCCGCCCCTCGGCCCGCCGGATGATGTTGCCGGCGAGAAACGGCCCCTGCCGTACCGCGAAGACGCCCGCCTTCGGGCGCTCCTGACCGATCATCGCCGCGCAGTCGCCGGCGGCGAAGATCGCGTCGTCGCCCGTCGATTGCAGCGTCGGCCACACGGCGAAGAATCCGTCGTCGTCGAGCGGCAGCCCGGTTTCGGTGAACCAGGGCGCGGCCCGGCCCGGCGTGCACAGGATCGCCGCGCCGCAAGCCAGTTCCCGACCGCTTTTCAGCACCAGCCGGTCCGCCGCGATTTCCGCGACCGGATCGCCTTCGACGAGCCTCACCCCCGCCGCGATGAGTTCCGACCGGGCGTAACGGCGCGCGCAAGCATTGGAGCCGGACAACAGCGAGCCGCCCGCGACCAGTGTGAAACCGAATGCAGTGCCGTCGATGCCCCGGGCGTCCGCCTCGGCCATGATTCGCCGTCGGACCGCATGCGCGATCTCGTAACCGGCCGCGCCGGCGCCGATGACCGCTATCTCGCGCGGCCCGCCGGGCGTCAGACACCGAGCCAGAAGATCGAGCCATTTGGGATGAAAGCCGGAAATCGGCTTGCCCGCAATGCCATGCGCCGCGCCCCCCCGGATGCCCGCCATTCCCGGCGTGATGCCGACATCAAGCGACAGGAGATCGTAGTCGAGCGGCGCCTGCCCGGAAATCGTCACGCGCCGCGCCGTCCGGTCGATACCGTCCACCTCGCCATGGACGACCCGGACCCCGGCGAAAGCGCCGAGCCGCGCGAGATCGACATGGCAGTCGTCTAAACTGTTGGTCCCCGCGATCAGCCCCGGAAGCATGCCGGAATAGGGCGCGTTGAGTTCCTTCGCCACGAGTACGGTTTCAAGCCCGGCGATGGGTTCGAGGCCAAGCCGCCGCAGGACTTCGAGATGCGCGTGCCCGCCCCCGACGAGCACCAGCCGCCTGCGGCCGTCGCGGCCCGTCGTACCGCCGTCCGCCCCGTCTTGCGGGAACATCGTCCGCTTGTCGCTCATGCCGGCGAAAGTCGCTGCTTTGCGTGGACTTGTCGAGTCCGCAAAGCGCTACGGCACGCGCGCAAACAATTATCGACGTGTCAAATGTCATATAGGCATGATATAAATCTGACTTATGGATAATGCGATAGACCTGAACCTGCTGCGGGTGTTCGAGATCCTGCTCGAGGAGGAGAGCGCCACCCGCGCGGCGGTGCGGCTCGACGTCTCGCAGGCCGCCGTCAGCGCGGCCCTCGCCCGGCTCCGCGGCATCTATGACGATCCGCTGTTCACCCGGTCGGGCCGGGGCCTCGCGCCCACGCCCCGGGCGCTCGAGTTGGCGCCCGATATCCGCCGCGCCATGGATGCGATGCGCACCACGCTTGCTCCGGGCCGGCAACGCCGCCGCCATGTGCTGATCGGCCTCTCCGACGATGTCGAGATGGCCTTCGGCGCCGCCCTCATCGAACGCCTCCGCCGGGAAGTGCCGGATGCCGTGCCGGTTTTCCGCCGCTCCCATGACGGGATCGCCGCCGATCTCCTCGCCGAACGCCATATCGACATTGCCGTTGGATCGGGCGGGATGACGGTCAAGGGTTTGTTGCGCGTCTCGCTGGGCGCTTCGACCTGGCTGGGCGTGATACGCACGACGGCAGCAACCGAGGCTCCCGTCGACCTCGACGACTTCTGCGCCCGGCCCCATCTCCTGATCGCTTCGAGCGGCCTGACGGGGATGCTCGACACCGCCCTGGCGGCCGTGGGCCGCAGCCGCACCGTTGCGGCGGCGAGCACCCGTTTTTCGGCGGTGCCGTTCCTGCTCGAAGGCAAGATGATCGCCACCCTCCCCGCCCATGCGGCGCGCGCCATCGAAAGGCTCGGCGGCTTCCGGACCTTCGTGCCGCCGGTCGAGATGGGAACCGCTCCGCTGGAACTCGCCTATCGCTCCGCCAATACACGCGACGCGATGCTGCAGGCCTGCGCCACCGCAATTCGCGCCGTCATCGCCCATTCGTGAGGCCTTTTTGCCGCACGAGACGCGATTGACCAGCCTCGCAGGGCGGGCGTAATTTTGCCGCAAGGAACCGGCATCAAGATACGGACATGGCCAGACTTCGTCATCTCGTCGCGCTGATCGCGCTCGCCGCCCTCGTTTTCGCGAGCGGGCCGGGCGCAGCCATGCCGGCACCACTCGCTACCGCCACGTCGCTCGCGACGATGATTGATCACGGCGCAACGGCCGCTTCTCCCTCCGATACCGACTGCGTTCACTGCGTGAAGGACGATGCCAGCAGCACGGATACCAAGGCGCACAAGGGCGTCTGTTGCGACGCGCACTGCGCGAGCCAGGCGACACTGGACGCGCCCGTTTTTGGCATTCGCATGGCGCCCCTTCCCCTGACCGTCGCTGAAACGCCGGCCTTTGCCGGCAAGGCGCCGCCGGTCCACCTGCCACCCCCTCTCGCCGCCTGACGCCCCGAAACCCTTCAACGTCAGACACACGCCCGCGCCGACAGAAGAACGCCGGGCACCCTTCGAGAGAATAAATTCATGACCCTCACACGATCCGTCACGAAACTGGGCCTTGCCCTCTCCATCTCCCTTTTCGCCAGCAGCGCAATCGCCGCCGGCATGTCGGTCTACAAGAACCCCTGGTGCGGCTGCTGCGAGGCCTGGGTTGAGGCGATGCGCGCCGCAGGCCACGACGTGACGACCCACGACGTCGAGGATCTCGATCCGGTCAAGCGTCAGGCCGGCGTGCCCGCCGGAATGGAGGCCTGCCACACGGTCTCCATGAATCTCGACGGCCGCACCTATGTCATCGAGGGGCACGTGCCGCACGAGGCGGTCGACAAGCTGATCAGCGAACGCCCCGATATCCGCGGCATCGCGGTGCCCGGCATGCCCGACGGCTCGCTCGGCATGGGCGAAAACCCCGACGCCCGCTACACCGTCTGGGCCTTCGACGGCAAAGGCGGAGAGACGCGGTTCTACGAAGCGGGCGAGTGAAAAGATCGAGACGAAAATACCCGGCGCCTTCGGGCGCCGGGTAGGGCTCGAAACGAAAACCGGCTTGGTGTTACCTCAGCCCTAAGCCAGATCCCGCGCGTCGCGCTCCACCTTCTGCGCCGGGAACGGAGTGGCAAGCAGGATGGCCAGGCCGACGACGAAGAAGATGATCAGCGTCGCCATGCCGTAGCGCGCCGAACCGGTTACCAGCGTCACCGTGGCAACCGACAGCGGCGCCAGGAACGAGGTTGCCCGGCCCGATAGCGCGTAGATGCCGAAATAGCGGCCGGCGTCGTCCGGGTGGATGCTCTGCGCCAGATAGGAGCGCGAGGAAGCCTGCACCGGTCCGAAGGCGATGCCGATCAGCAGCCCGAAGAGGATGTAGACCTTCTCCGCCGGGGTGCCGAACAGCCCACCCGAATCCGCCGTTCCCATTTCGACGAGACCGAAAAGCGTGAAGCCTGGCCCGGTGGAGATGATGCCGATCGTGGCGATCAGCAGCGAGACGATGGACAGGATGACGATTGCCTTGGAGCCGAGCTTGTAGTCGAGCCGCGAGGCCCAGATGCAGCCGCCGATGGCGACGATATTGAGGATGATCCCGAAAATGCCGATCTCCATCGTCTGCCAGCCGAACATGCCGGCAGCGAAAGTGCCGCCGAGCGCCAGAAGCCCGTTGACGCCGTCCTGGTAGATCATCCGCGCGATCAGGAACTTGAGGATCCCCGCCTTGCGCCGCACCTCCGAGATCGTGCCGGCAAGTTCGCGCAAGCCCGTGCTGACCGCCGAACCCACCGATGTCGGGCGGTGGTGATCGGGCGTGAACAGGAACATCGGCAGGAGGAAGACGAGGTACCACAGCGCGGCGAGCGGCCCGGTGGCACGCGCGCCCTCGCCCTGGGCCGGGTCGAGCCCGAAAATCGGAGTGAGGCCGAGCAGCGTCTTGCCGGTCTCCTCGCTACCGGCCATGAACAGCACGACGAAGATCAGGAAGATCATGCCGCCGAGATAGCCCATACCCCAGGCAATGTTGGAGATACGTCCGACATTCTCCGGCTTCACCAGCCGCGGCATCATCGAATCGTTGAAGACGATCGAGAATTCGGCGGCGACCGAGGCCAGCACGACCATCAGGAAGGGGAAGAACAGATGCGAGCCGGGCGCCGCCCACCACAGCGAGATGAGGGCCGCGATCTTGACGACGGCGAAGACCGCGATCCAGGGTTTTCGCGGGCCGATCGCGTCGGCGATCGAACCGAGGATGGGCGACATGATGGCGATGATGAAGCCCGAAGCCGTGATCGCATAGCCCCACCAGGCCTGGCCGAGATCGGGGTCGGACGCCATCTGCGAAACGAAATAGGGCCCGAAGATGAAGGTGATGACGACGGTGAAGAAGGGCTGCGCCGCCCAGTCGAACATCATCCAGCCGAAGATGCCGCGCCGGGGCACCCGCGTTTCCGCGATCGGTTCACTCATCCCAGTCCCTCCCCATCGCGGTCCGTCAGGGTCCGCGCGCCGGTTCTGACAGTTACTATGCCCTGAGCGAACGCGCCAGATCGCTCATCATGCCGGCCGCCACGGTAAGCTTGGCGACCGTCAGCTCGCCGGTTTCCGCAAGTTGCAGGATCTGCCCGGCCACGTGACCGATACGGCCGTGGTTTTCGGCCCGCCAGTCGCCGAACGGATCATCGGACTGGGCGAAGGATTTCAGCGCCGAGATGGCGATCACCCGGCGCGCCTCGTAAATCTCGTCGAGATTGCGCCCCAGCGCCAGGTTTTCATAGTGGTCGGCCGGCTGCAGCCGCGCCGCGGCGGCCTGGATGCGGCCGATGCGGAAGGCCTCGGTAATGGCGAAATAGGTCTGGATGACCTTTGCTATGTCCTCGCTCGAAAGCTTGGCCACGCGCAGGACGTCGGGAACGAGAGCGCGTAGCGGCAGTCGCGCGATATCCCCGGCCAGCGGATCGGGAATTCCGAGTTCCACAAGCCGGATCTGCGCTTCGTTGATTTCGCCTTCGAGGAATTCGGGAGCCGCTTCAAGCAAAGCGGGCAGCACGGTCGCAAGCGCCCCGTGCATTTCCGCGACCGTTTCGCCGAGATCGCCGCCCATCGCGGTGCCCGTCTTCAGGGCCCAAGTCGATGTGGCGCTCAACGCAAATCCGATCCGCCCGTAGAGCTCGTTCTGCAATTCGCCCGGCACCTTGGTGTCGAGTGCATCGACCCGAGCATAGAGATCGGGCAGCAACAGCCCGTCCCGGGCGATCACGAAGGCGCGCACGATATCGGGGGAGGTGGCGCCGGACTGGTCTCCCATGTGAATGACGAAGGCCGGCCCGCCACGGTTGATCGCATCGTTGCCCAGAAGCGTGGCGACGATCTCGCGGCGCAGCCGGTGGCTTTCGATGTCGCCTTCATAGGCTTCCCGCATCTTCGGCGGGAAATAGCTCATAAGTGTGGTCTCGAAATAGGGATCGTCCGGAAGGTCCGAGGCGACGATTTCGTCGAACAGCACGATCTTGGCGTAGGAGAGAAGCACGCCGATTTCCGGACGGGTCAGCCCCCGCCCTGCGGCCCGCCGTTCGGCGATTTCGACATCGTCGGGAAGCGTTTCGACCTTGCGGTTGAGCTGCCCGCGGTTTTCCAGCGCCGTCATCAACCGCGCCTGTTCCGACAATCCGGCCAGTTCCTCCCGATCGGCGAGCGAGATCGCCAGCGTCTGCAGGTAATTGTTGCGCAGAACCAGTTCGGCGACTTCGTCCGTCATCGAGGCCAGCAGCGTGTTGCGGTCTTCCCGCGTCAGCCGGTTCTCGCGCATGGCATTGGCGAGCGCGATCTTGATGTTGACCTCGACATCCGACGAGTTGACGCCCGCGGAATTGTCGATTGCGTCCGAATTGCAGCGCCCGCCATTGGCCGCATAGGCGATGCGGCCCTTCTGGGTGACGCCGAGATTGGTGCCCTCGCCGATCACCTTGGCCTGCACCTCGCCGGCCGTGACGCGAATGACGTCGTTGGCGCGGTCGCCGACATCGGCATCCGATTCGCCGGCGGCCTTGATGTAGGTGCCGATACCGCCGAACCAGAGAAGATCGACCTCCATCTTCAGGATCGCCGACATGATGTCCTGCGGCGTGGTGCGCCCGGGCTCCATGCCGATAGCCTTGGCCGCTTCCTCTGTCAGTTCGACCGATTTGAGTGTCCGCGGAATGATCATGCCGCCCGGAGACATCTTCGCCTTGTCGTAATCCTGCCAGCTTGTGCGCGGTAGATCGAAGAGCCGTTTGCGCTCTGCAAAGCCGGCTTCGCAATTAGGATCCGGATCGATGAAGATGTCGCGGTGGTCATAGGCCGCGACCAGCCGGATCTTCTCCGAGAGCAGCATGCCGTTGCCGAAGACGTCGCCCGACATGTCGCCGATGCCCGCCACCGTGAAGGGCTCGGTCTGGATGTCGATATCCATCTCGCGGAAATGCCGCTTGACCGCCTCCCAGGCACCACGCGCGGTAATGCCCATCTTCTTGTGGTCATAGCCGGCCGAGCCGCCGGAGGCGAACGCGTCATCGAGCCAGAAATCGTGCTCCTGGCTGATCGCGTTGGCGGTATCGGAGAAAGTCGCCGTGCCCTTGTCGGCGGCGACGACGAAATAGGGATCGTCGCCGTCGTGCCTGATCGTGTCGGCGGGCGGAATCACGGCGTCGCCGTCGATATTGTCGGTTACCGAGAGAAGCGTGCGGATGAACTGCTTGTAGGCGTCCTTTCCGGCCTCGAAGATCGCCTCGCGGCCGCCCTCGGCAGGAAGCCGCTTGGGATAGAAGCCGCCCTTGGCGCCGACCGGCACAATCACCGCGTTCTTGACCTGCTGCGCCTTGACGAGCCCCAGCACCTCGGTGCGGTAGTCCTGCGCCCGGTCCGACCAGCGCAACCCGCCACGGGCCACGGGCCCGAAACGCAGATGAACGCCCTCGACCGCCGCGCCATAGACGAAGATCTCCCGGAACGGACGCGGTTCGGGCAGACCCTCGAGCGCACGGGGATCGAGCTTGAAGGCGAGATTGGCGCGCGGATTGCCGTTGTCGTCGGTCTGGAAATAGTTGGTCCTCAGCGTCGAGCTGATGGCGTTGACGAAACGGCGGATGATCCGGTCATCGTCCTGGCTCGGAACCTCGCCGAGATCCTCCTCGATCGAGGCGGTGATGCGTTCCAGCCCTTCCTCGCGGCTCAAGTTGCCCAGATCGAGTTCGAAACGGGTCCGGAACAATTCGAAAAGCTTTACCGAAATCGCCGGATAGCGCGACAGCGTGTCGGAGATGTAGTCCTGCGAATAGTGCATCCCCGCCTGGCGGAGATAGCGGGCGATGGCGCGCAGAACCATTGCTTCGCGGGCGCTCAGGCCGGCACGGACCACGAGACGGTTGAAGCCGTCATTGTCGATCTCGTCTCGCCAGACATGCAGGAAGGCATCCTTCAGCCGCGCGCCGTCCGCTTCGAGGGAAAAGTCGAGACCGTCGGCGCGCGCGATCTCCATGTCGTGGAGAAGCACGGCGCGCTTGCTGTCGGCCGTTCCGCCCACGGCGAGTTCGTGCGTCTGCTCCGAAATCACCCGGAAGCCGAGATTTTCGAGAAGCGGCACACGCCGCGACAGCGCCAGCGGCGTATCCGCGTGGAAGATCTTGAGGCCGAGATGATCCTCGGCATCCCCTTCCTGCCGGTAGAGCGCGATTTTGAGACCGCCCTCGCTTTCCAGGCATCCCTTGATGTCGGCGATGTCGGCGACGGCCGAACGCGGGTTGAAGCGCTCCTTGTAGGACTGGCTGACGTAAATCCTGTCGGCTGCCTCGCCGCCGATGGTGAGGAACTCGTCCTCCCAGCGCGCGACCAGCGCCTTGATGTCGCGTTCGAGCTGGTCGTGCGGAATGTTCGGCGTCTTGCCCTCGTAACGCCCGATGATGAAGTGGACACGGGCCACCCCGCCTTCCGGGAAGGAGGGATAATAGGCCGAGAGCCGGCCGTTATAGGCGACCTTGAGATAGGTGCCGATCTTCTCGCGCACCATCGAATCGTACTGGTCGCGCGGAACGTAAACCATTACGGATACGAAACGGTCAAAACGGTCGATGCGCGGCAGCACACGGACCCGCGGCCGGTCGGTCAGCTCGTTGATCTTGCGGCAGAACGTCGTCAACAGGTCGGCGTCGATCTGGAACAGTTCGTCGCGCGGATAGGATTCGAGCGTGTTGAGCAGAAGCTTGCCGGAATGGCTGTCCGGATCGTAGCCGAAATTGTCGACCACCCTTGCGATCTTCGAGCGCAACAGCGGAATCTCGGTCACCGAGCGCGTGTAGGCGGTCGAGGTAAAGAGGCCCACCACCCGCAATTCGCCGCTGACATTGCCGTCCTCGTCGAAGCGCTTGACGCCGATATAATCCATATGGGCCCGGCGGTGGACCACGGAACGGACATTCGCCTTGGTGACGATGAGAAAATCCGGGCCATGCAGGAAATCGAGGATTTCCGGCGTGGTCATCACCTGATCCTTGCCCTGCCGCAGGACCAGAACCTCCGGGTCGGCGAGAATGCCGAGCCCCCGCGAACCGGCGCGGGAAAGTTCGCCGTTGCCGCCGTCCTCCGAATAGACATATTCGCGCATGCCGAGGAAGGTGAAATTGTCGTCGCGCAGCCAGGAAAGGAAGGCCAGAGCCTCGTCGCGCGCATCCGTCTCGTTCTCTTCGACCCTGAGATAGGCCAGATCGGCGGCGGCGGAATCGATCCTCAGCACCATCGCCTTCCAGTCCTGAACGGCGCTGCGCACCTGGCCGAGCACGAACTTGATCCGCTCGACGAGCCCCTCGCCGGCCTTCTGGCCAAGGCGCGGCATGTGAAGCTGGATGTGGCTGACGGTGTTCTCCTTCGACCGGTCGATGCCGGGGCGATAGGGCTTCAGCGGCTCGCCGTCACGGACATAGAGGATCGGGTGGGCGGTCAGGAGAACCTCGCGGACCTGCGAGGTCACCTCCCCCATCACCGAATCGTAGAGAAACGGCTTGTTTCCGGTGGTGATGCAGAGGATTGACACCGGGCGTCCGTCGCATTCGACGTTTTCCGGCTCGAGAAGCGAGATGCGCGGCGTCTTGCCGTCCCAGGCGCGGATCTCCTCTTCCGATTTCACCGCGATCAGGGCAAGCGCTTCGGGCGTGTACTGGGACAGATCGTCGGCGCTGGCGCCGGAGAACAGCATATCGGGATCGACGGTCTGCGCCTCGATATCCGCCGCTGCCTTCTTGACGTCCTTCAGGATCTCGGCGACCGCGTCGTCGTGCGTGGATGTCATCTTATCCTCCCCCGCTTGCCGGAATTATTCTTGGCCGCGTGGAACGTCCATCCGCGCGGCGGCGGCGGTTGTGTAACCGACTTGCGAGGAGATTACATGACAGCGGAGACAAAACAACCGAGGCCCGGAAAGAAGAGCCTGGGTACGGTGCATGCCCGCCGCCCCAAGCCCCGCGGGGCGGGCTTCAGCCTTGCCGCGCGCGATGCATGTGCTAGGAGGAGGGACGCCTGAAACCATCGGGATGCGAGCGATGAACGACCAAGACGAAACCAGCCGCAAGGCGCGGGAAGATCTCGACAGACTGTCCGGGCAGGGCAACCTGTCGGCAAGTCCTCTCCTCAAGCAGTCGACCGACGGGCTGCGCCGCCATTTCTCAGCCACCGACGCCGACCAGACCGATTCGGCCGAAGTCTGGGGCACCCGCATCGGCCGCGGCCTCGCGGCGGTCGCCTTCGTCGTGCTGGTGATCTGGCTGGTTTTCGGAGTTCTCGCATGAGCCAGCCGGGAATGACGGAAGAGCCGCGCCATCCCGCGGTGCTGGCCGTATCGAGCCATGTCGTCCGCGGTTCCGTGGGCAACCGCGCGGCCGTCTTCGCGCTGGAATCGCTCGGCTTTCCGGTCTGGGCGTTGCCCACCGTAATCCTGCCTTGGCATCCCGGCCATTCCCGCGCGACACGTATCGTACCGGATACGCAACAATTCGCCGCGATGGCTGCTGATCTGGCCGGAGCCCCCTGGCTCGGCGAGGTCGGCGCCATTCTGACCGGCTATATCGGCGACGCCGCGCAGATCGAGCCGATTGCCCGGCTGATCGAGGCCGTCAAGGACAAGAACCCCGGCACGCTCTATCTCTGCGATCCCGTGATGGGCGACGGCGAAAGCCTCTACGTGCCCGAGGCGGTGGCCGAGGGTATCCGCGACCGGCTGATCCCGCTGGCCGACGTGGCGACGCCCAACGTGTTCGAACTGGGCTGGCTGAGCGGGGCCGGCATTTCCGAAATCAACGCCACTGTCGAAGCGGCCCAGACGCTCGGCCCCGCGCGGGTTCTCGTCACCTCGGCGCCGGCGATGATGAAGGGCAGCACCGGCACGATGCTGGTCGAGGGCGACCAGGCGCTGATGGCCGAACACCGGGTGATCCCAAATCCGCCCAACGGGCTGGGCGACCTGCTGGGCGCCACCTTCCTGGCCCGGCTGATCGAGGGGAATTCCGGCGAGAGGGCGCTCAGGCTGGCGACCGGCGCCGTCTTCGAGATTCTCGCCCGGACGGCGCGGCGCGGCGCGGACGAGCTGACGCTCGAGACAGACGCCCAGAGCCTGAAGACGCCGATGGCGATGATCCACATGCGTCGCGTGGTCACCGGGCCGAAGTCCTCCGCCTGATCATGAGCCGGCAAACGACCTTCGCGTCCGACACGCCGATCTGCGGTGTGGACGGCTGTCGCGCCGGCTGGGTCGCCGTTCACGGCACCCTCGCCGAGCCGCGGATTTCGGTCTTCTACGACTTCGCGGGACTGATCGCCGGGCTCGAACCGGGAACGATCGTCGCCGTCGACATGCCGATCGGCCTTCCGGCCCGGGTTACGGGCGGCGGCCGCGGGCCGGAACAGGCAATTCGCCCCTTTCTCGGCCAGCGCCAGTCGAGCGTCTTCTCCATTCCCGCCCGCAGCGCTGTGGAGGCGACCGACTATCGGGCGGCCTGCGAGGCTTCGCTTGCAACGTCCGATCCGCCGCGCAAGGTTTCCAAACAGGCCTTTCACCTGTTTCCGAAAATTCTCGAGATCGACTCCTGTCTGCGCGCCGATGAGGAACTCCGCGCCCGGGTGATCGAATGTCACCCGGAATTCTCCTTCTGCGTCTTGAACCGTATGCGGCCGATGGAGACCCCGAAGAAGATCAAGGGACGCGTCAATCCCGAGGGAATTGCCGAGCGCGTGGCGCTTCTCACCTCGCTCGGTTTTACGGCGGACTTCTTCCGGAACCCGGCGCCGCGCGGGGTGGCCGCCGACGACCGGCTGGACGCGGCGGTCAACCTGATGATCGCTGCCCGCCATCGTGACGGACAGACCCGGACCTGGCCGGAGGTGCCGGGGCGCGACATTTACGGCATCCCGACCGCCATTCATGGCTGAGACATGTCCGAGGGGAAATATTGATCTCCCCGGTGAACCCCGCTAATTGGCTGGTATGAGCACTTTCCCGGAACGCCTTCTCGCCGGTTATCAGACCTTCATGACCGGCCGTTACACCGCCGAGCGCGCGCGCTACCGGCAACTTGCGGAAACCGGCCAGGAGCCGCACACGCTGGTGATCGCCTGCTGCGATTCCCGCGCGGCCCCCGAAACCATATTCGATTGCGGCCCCGGCGAACTTTTCGTCGTCCGCAACGTCGCCAACCTGGTGCCGCCCTACGAACCGGACGGCAGCTACCACTCGACCTCGGCGGCGCTCGAATTCGCCGTGCAGGCGCTGAAGATCCGCAACATCCTGGTCATGGGACACGGCCGTTGCGGCGGCATTGCCGCCAGCCTGGATCCAAGCGCCAAGCCGCTCTCGCCCGGAGACTTCATCGGCCAGTGGATCAGCCTCCTGAAACCGGCCGCCGAACGGATCCAGGAATCGAACCTGATGACGGGCGCCGAGCGGCAGACGGCGATGGAACGCATCTCCATCCGCAACTCAATCTCGAATCTGCGCACCTTCCCCTGCGTGAAGATTCTCGAGGACAAGGGAAAGCTGCAGATTCACGGCGCCTGGTTCGATATCTCCTCGGGCGAATTGTGGATCATGGACAAGGAAAGCGGCGATTTCGTCCGTCCCGAGGTCGAAGCCGCCTGAGGAGGAACGGCATGGCCTGCCGCCTTGAGGAGGAACCCATGCCAAGACTGCTTCTCACCTTGATTGCCGGGATTGCCGCCTTCACCTTGTTGCCGAGCCCGTGCCCCGTCTTCGCTCAGACCGAGGCGCCGGTTCTCGAAAAGTGGTATCCGGCGCTCTTCGCCGCCGATGCCGAGACGCTTGGCTCCCTGCTCTCCAACGACGCGGAAATCCGCCTCGAGGATCTCGGCATCACCCAGACGAAGGCCGAGTTTCTGGAATCCCTTGGCGCGTGGAAGGACAGTATCGAGGGTGCGGCCTTCGCATGGAAGCTTGCTGCCGGCGCGCCGGCGAGCGCCACGGAAGCCACCGCGCTCGTCTGCTACCGCTTTCCGTCCAACGAACTTCTCACCCGCGAGGTTTTCACCTTCGCGGCCGGAAAGATCACTGAAAGTGTACAGACGACGGAAGGCGAGAGCTGTGCGGGGTTCTGAACCCGGCTCCCGCCTTCGTCACAAATCCTAGCTGCCGTCGATCTCGGCGCCGATGATGGCGATCGCCTTCTGGTAGACGCCGGCGGCGTTCCAGCCCTGGATGGCGCGGAAATTCGCCTGTCCGGGCTGGTATCCGGCGCCCGGCTGCCAGCCATGGGCGCGCAGGAAATTGGCGGTCGAGGCCAGCGCGTCGGCCTTCGAGCGAAGATCGACCGAGCGGTTACCGTCCCCCGAGGCACCGTAATTGATCACGTTGCGCGGCAGGAACTGGGTCTGGCCGATCTCCCCATGGGCCGCGCCCTTGAAATCGGGGCTGATCCAGCCGCGTTCGATGAGCGTGAGAAGCGCATAGAGCTGATCGGTGAAATAGGCCGAGCGGCGGCAGTCATAAGCGAGCGTCGACACCGCCGACATGGTGTGCTGGTTGCCCATGAACGAACCGAAGCCGCTCTCCATGCCCCAGATCGCGATCAGCGGGCCGGCCGGAACGCCGTAACGCTTCTCGATGGCGTTGAAGAGGGCGGCGTTGGATTTCTTCAGCCCCTTGCCGCGCGAGATGATGGCGTTGGCGCCGCGCTTGGCCATGAACTGTTCCAGGGAGAGCTTGAAGCTGTGCTGGTTGCGATCGAGGCTGATGGTCTTGGTCGCGTAGCGGACATTGCGGAACGCGTTGTCGAGCGTGCGCTGCGACACACCCTGGCTGGCGGCTTCCGCCTTGAACTGACCGATCCAGGTATTGAAACCGCCGGCATTGTTGCCGCACTGCGCCGCGAAAGCGGGAGAGGAAATGCCTGCCGCGAGCAGGGCTGCAGCTAGAAAACCGAACCGACGCCGACCGTGTCTGACCATATTTTAGAAACCTCTAAGTAGAGAAAGCCCTGCCCCGCGCGGACTGTGCCAGCAAAGCGGGAAAAAGTCACCACGGGCGCAAAAAGAAAGGCCCGCGCGGATCGCGGGCCTTTGACGCAATATGCACGCGGTCAGGCCGCGGCCTTGCTCGTCAGCAGACCGCGATTGACCAGAAGCTCGGCGATCTGGATCGTATTGAGCGCCGCGCCCTTGCGCAGGTTGTCCGAAACCACCCAGATGTTGAGGCCGTTCTCGACCGTGGCGTCCTCGCGGATGCGGGAAATATAGGTGGCGTCGTCGCCCGCACTTTCATAAGGCGTGACATAGCCACCCGGCTCATGCTTGTCGACGACCAGGCATCCCGGAGCGTCGCGCAGGATATCGCGGGCCTCATCGGCGGTGATCTCGTTTTCAAACTCGATATTGACCGATTCGGCGTGGCCGATGAAAACCGGCACGCGCACGGCGGTGCAGGTCAGCCTGATCTTCGGATCGAGGATCTTCTTGGTCTCCGCCAGAACCTTCCACTCTTCCTTCGTGTAGCCATCCTCCATGAAGACGTCGATGTGCGGAATGACATTGAAGGCAATGCGCTTGGGGAACTTCTTGGTCTCGATCGGATCGGCGACGAAGACGGCGCGGGTCTGGTTGAACAGTTCGTCCATCGCATCCTTGCCGGCGCCGGAAACCGACTGATAGGTCGAGACCACCACGCGCTTGATCTTTGCCTTGTCGTGGAGCGGCTTGAGCGCGACGACGAGCTGGGCGGTGGAGCAGTTCGGGTTGGCGATGATGTTCTTCTTGCGGAAGCCCTCGATCGCGTCCGGGTTCACTTCCGGAACGATCAGCGGCACTTCGGCGTCGTAGCGCCAGGCCGAGGAATTGTCGATCACCACGCAGCCGGCGGCGCCGATCTTCGGGGAATACTTCTTCGATACCTCGCCGCCCGCCGACATCAGGCAGATGTCGGTCTTGGAGAAATCGTGGGTTTCGAGGTTCTTGACCTTGAGCGTCTTGTCCCCGAAGGACACCTCGGTTCCGACCGAACGGCTGGACGCCAGTGCGAAGACCTCGTCGACAGGAAAGTTGCGTTCGGCGAGGATGTTGAGCATCTCCCGGCCGACATTGCCGGTAGCCCCGACTACTGCGATTTTGAAACCCATGTTACCTTGCTCCGTTCTCCCCCTTTGCTTTGGTCAAGCGCCACTCATCCCGCCCCCGGGAGAGTGTGGGGCGGACGCGGTCAGATCGTGGTTTTGGTCTTGATCGTGGTCATGGCGGCTGCCTTCATGATCCAAAGGCGGCTGAAAGTCAATGACGGCACCGCATCTGAAGCCAGGCCGGAGAGGAGCGCGAACACGACGGCTTGATCGGTACGGGCCTCGTCAATGCCGCATTGCGCGCTAGCCTTAAGGGAACGAGGTAATCGGGACGTACAGCGTCGCGAACCGCGTTAATCAACTGGGAGAGACGACATGACGACCCTTCTTCATCGCCTGCCCCGCACAGCCCGCACCGGCATGATGGCCGCCGGTCTTGCCGCCCTCGCCGCCGTACCCGCCCTGGCTCATCACGGCTGGTCGTGGACAGACTCCGGCTTCTTCAAGCTCGAAGGCGAAATCACCGCCGTATATGTGGGCAATCCCCATGCCACGATGGACGTCGATGCCGAAGGGGAAATCTGGCGGGTGGAACTCGCCCCGCCAAGCCGCACCACCGCCACGGGCTTCAGCGAAGAGATCGCAGCGCCCGGCAAGGAAGTGATCGCCATCGGCAATCGTTCGCAGGACGAGGGCGAACGGCGGATGAAGGCCGTGCGCGTGACCATCGACGGCACCGATTACGACGTCTATCCGCGGCGCGCCTCGGACATCTGACGGACCGTGGTCGCGACGATTCTCGAAGCCATCGCCGCCTTTCCGCTGTCGGCGTGGCTGAGAACCTCCTTCGTGGCCTATCCGCTGGTCAGCGCCCTGCACATTCTGGGGGCCGGCGGACTGGTAACGCTTGTCTGGCTGATGCATCGGGCGGGCGGCAGAAACCCCGAAAACTGGGGCCGCTATCGCCGCCTGGCGGCTGCGGCGCTTGCCGTGATGGTGGTCAGCGGGCTTGCGCTCTTCTCGGTCAAACCCGTCGACTACGCCGCCAATCCGGCCTTCCTGATAAAAATGGCACTTATAGTATTGGCGCTCGCCAACATCGCCATTTATGAGGCCTTACCCGCCTCGCGTCACGTGACGGCGGTGGTTTCGGTGGCCGTGTGGCCCGGCGTACTCGTCGCCGGGCGTTTTGTCGGGTTCGTCTGAACCGGGCCAAATCCCCGGATGGATCAGGCCGCGTAGGCCTTGACCACCGCATCGCCCATCTCGGCGGTCGACACCTTGGTGCAGCCCTCGGACATGATGTCGCCGGTACGCAGGCCCGCGTCGAGTACGCTGGAAATGGCTGCCTCGAGACGGTCGGCTTCGGCCACCATGTTGAACGAGTAGCGCAGGCACATGGCGAATGACGCGATCATGGCGATTGGGTTGGCGATGCCCTGTCCGGCGATGTCGGGTGCCGAGCCGTGCACCGGCTCGTAGAGCGCCTTGCGGCTTCCGGTCTTCGGGTCCGGAGCGCCGAGCGAAGCCGAGGGCAGCATGCCGAGCGAGCCGGTCAGCATGGCGGCGACGTCGGACAGCATGTCGCCGAACAGGTTGTCGGTGACGATGACGTCGAACTGCTTGGGCCAGCGCACGAGCTGCATGCCGCCGGCATCCGCCAGCATGTGCGAAAGCTTGACGTCGGAATATTTCGCCTTGTGGGTGGCAGTCACCACCTCGTTCCACAACACGCCCGACTTCATGACGTTGCGCTTTTCCATCGAGCAGACTTCGTTGCGGCGCGTGCGCGCCAGTTCGAAGGCCACGCCGGCGATGCGCTCGATCTCGTAGGTGTCGTAGACCTGGGTATCGATGCCGCGCTTCTGGCCGTTGCCGAGATCTATGATCTCCTTGGGCTCTCCGAAATAGACGCCGCCGGTCAATTCGCGCACGATAAGGATGTCGAGGCCCTCGACCACGTCCGGCTTGAGCGACGAGGAGGCGGCAAGCGCCGGGTAGCAGATCGCCGGGCGCAGATTGGCGAAGAGCTCCATATCCTTGCGAAGACGCAGCAGGCCGGCTTCCGGACGGACGTCATAGGGCACGCTGTCCCACTTCGGTCCGCCGACGGCGCCGAACAGCACGGCATCAGCCGCCATCGCCTTGTCCATGTCGGCATCCGAGATCGCCGTGCCATGTGCGTCATAGGCCGAACCGCCGACCAGGCCCTCGTCGGTTTCGAAACCGGCGGACTCTTCCGCGTTCATGAATTCGATGAGCTTGCGGACCTCGGCCATGGCCTCGGGGCCGATGCCGTCGCCGGGAAGCAGGAAGAGTTTGCGGTTAGCCATGAAATGTCGCCTCGAAGGAATAAATGCGGGAATGCGGCGGTGTTCTTAATCCATCTCCGGCGGGTTGGGAACCCGCCCGCGGCCCGGCGCGCGCCTACCGATCAGGCACCCGCGGCTCAGACCTTGCCGAAAGCCAGCACGGCGTTGGTGCCGCCGAAGGCGAAGGCGTTTGAGATCGCCACGCGGACCTCGCGCTCGCGCGCATCGTTGGGGGTCACGTCGAGATCGCAGTCCGGATCCTCGGCCTCGTAATTGATGGTCGGCGGAATGACGCCGTCCCGGATCGCGCCGATGCAGGCGATCATCTCGATGGCGCTCGAGCCGCCAAGGCAGTGCCCGTGCATCGATTTGGTGGAGGACACGGACACGGAATCGGCCGCCGTGCCAAGCGCGGCGCGGATGGCCTTGGTTTCGGTCTTGTCGTTGGCCTGCGTGCCGGTGCCGTGAGCGTTGATGTAATCGATCGCATCGGAAGCCAGCCCGGCATCGGCGAGGCAATTGCGGATCGCCTGGGTCGGGCCTTCGACCGTCGGGGTGACGATATCGGCGGCATCGCCTGAAAGCCCGCTGCCGAGGATCTCGGCGAGGATGGTCGCGCCTCGGGCTTTCGCATGCTCGTAACTCTCGATGACGGCCACAGCCGCGCCCTCGCCGAGCATCAGCCCGTCACGATTGGCGGAGAATGGCCGGCATTTCGTGCGCGCCAGTACCCGGAGCGCTTCCCAGGCCTTGAGAATCCCGTATTGGATCGGTGTGTCCGTCCCGCCAGCCAGCATCACGTCGGCGCGGCCGAGCCGGATCTGGTCGACGGCCGAAACCAGCGCGTGATTGCCCGAGGTGCAGGCCGAGGTAACACCGAAGACCGGGCCGCGCAGACCGAGATCCATCGATACCTGCCCGGCCGGCGCGCCGGGCATGGCGCGCGGAACGGTGAGGATATGGGTCCGCTTCTTGCCGTGTTCGAGAATGTCGCGATAGCTCTCGTCGACCGCGTCGGCGCCATAAATGCCGGTACCGATCACCGCGCCGGCGCGCAGTTCGTCGAAATCGCCCGCGGAAAGACCCGCCTGCGCCATCGCCTGGCGGGCGGAGATCACCGAAAGCCGGCTGAATTCGCCCATCGCCACCTTGCGGCGCGGATCGATACCGTCTTCCTCCAGCCTGTCCATCAGCGGATAGACCATTCCGACCTTCAGGTCGCGCGGCTCGATCGGCAGCGGTCCGCTGCCGTCATGGCCGGCTTTCATGTTGGCCCAGATTTCGTCGGCGTTGCGGCCGAGCGAGCAGATGCCGCCCAGTCCGGTGATGACGACGCGGGCGCGCGTCATGATCCGGCCGATTTCTCTGCGAGCAGTTCCTTGATGAGGGCAACCACGTCGCCCACCGTCTTCAGCGATTCCCACGCCTCGGCGGTATTGAGATCGACATGAACGTCGTACTCGTCCTCGAGATCCATCACCACCTCGGTGAGTTCGAGCGAATTGATCTCGAGTTCGTCGAGTTCGGAGTTCGCGCCGATTTCGCTTTCGTCGCGCGGACTGACTGCGGCGATGATCGAAACGACCTTCTTTTCGATTTCGTCACTCATGCCGAACTCTCCTTGCATACCTCTCCCCCTGACCGGACCCCAGCGACCGGGCGCCGAGCGCCGGGCGGCTGCCTCCTTCCCGGCCGGGAGGGGTGTTTCGCGTTATGCCCAGCTGCGCTCGTTCGCGAGCTTGCTCTCATAGGCGGCGATCTCCGACGCCTTGGCAAGCGTCAGGCCGATATCGTCGAGCCCGTTGAGCAGGCAGTGTTTCTTGAAGGCATCGATCTCGAAGTTGATCGTGCCGCCGTCCGGGCCATGGATTTCCTGTGCCTCGAGATCGACCGACAGCGTGGCGTTGGCGCCGCGCTCGGCGTCGTCCATCAGCTTGTCGAGTTCGTCCTGCGACACGACGATCGGCAGAATGCCGTTCTTGAAGCAGTTGTTGTAGAAAATGTCGGCGAAGCTGGTCGAGATCACGCAGCGGATGCCGAAATCGAGAAGCGCCCAGGGCGCGTGCTCACGCGACGAGCCGCAGCCGAAATTGTCGCCCGCCACCAGGATCTGGGCGTTGCGGTAAGCCGGCTTGTTGAGCACGAAATCCGGATTTTCCGAACCGTCCTCGTTATAGCGCGCTTCGGCGAAAAGGCCCTTGCCCAGCCCGGTGCGCTTGATCGTCTTCAGGTAATCCTTCGGGATGATCATGTCGGTGTCGATGTTGACCACCGGATAGGGGGCGGCAACGCCCGTCAGACGCGTGAATTTTTCCATGGCCTTGATCCTGTCATTAGCTGCGACCGCTTTAGCAAATGCCCACGGGAAAAAGAAGGGGTCGCGTGAAGGACAGGGTTTTGGAGCTTCCGGCTTGGCGAAAGCCGGGGAATCATCGGAGAGGCGCGCGGGCGACGGCCCGTGCGCCTACCGGCGATGAATTACATGTCGATGATGGTGCCGCGCCCGTCGTTCCACACGCGGGTGATGCGTTCGTCATGCTGGGGGCGGGTACGCGCATAGGCCGGCTGCGGGGCGGGCCGCTGCAGCATGGTCCGCGCGGTGCCCGCAAGGGTCAGCGTGGCGAGCGCCGCAAAGGCGATCACGCTGACGGCGGCGAAGCTCGCCAGCGCGAAAGCGGCGAGTGCGATGGAAAAGACGGCGAAAAGAATGCGTTTCATGTCTCGTGTCCCATGTTTCCTCTTCAATGTGGGTGTTTTCACCCTCCGGTTCAACAGGCGCGGTCGGGCAGGAGGCGACCTGCGGCATTCGACCACGCTTCCGGTTTCCGGCTTCGCTTTGGAGCTTCGGTTTGGGGAATTGGATCGAGCCTTGAAAGATGGACGCGGGACGGGCATGACTGGCACCCATGAATTCGAACCCTTCCCAGCCGGCCGGCCAGCGCCCGACCCGTCCCCGCCGTTCCGTTCTTTACGTTCCGGGCGGCAACGAGCGCGCCATCGCCAAGGCCCGGACGCTCGATTGCGACGCGGTGATCTTCGATCTCGAGGATTCGGTCGCGCCTGATGCCAAGAGCGAGGCGCGTGAAAACCTTCGCACCCTCCTGAAACAACCGCTTGGCGGCGGACGCGAGACGATCATCCGCATCAATCCGCTTGCAAGCCCTTGGGGAGCCGAGGATTTGTTGGCCGCCCGGGGCCTGAAGCCCGACGCCATCCTCATCCCCAAGGTCGACAGCCCGGAGGCCATCGCCGAGGTTGACGACGCGCTCGACCAGACCGACGCGCCCGATACACTCAGGCTCTGGGCGATGATCGAGACGCCCAAGGGAATCATGAACGCAGGCCAGATCGCCCGAGCCGCGCGGACGCCGGATTGCCGGCTCGACTGTTTCGTGACCGGAACGAATGACATCATCAAGGAAACGGGAGTGGCTCCGCTGCCCGGCCGCCCCTATCTGTCCACCTGGCTGATGGAGATCGTGCTCGCCGCCCGGGCCTACGGCCTCGACGCGCTCGACGGCGTCTACAATGATTTCCGCGACATGGAGGGTTTTGCGGCCGAATGCGCTCAGGGCCGCGCCATGGGGTTCGACGGCAAGACACTTATCCATCCCGGCCAGATCGGGACCACCAACGAAGCCTTCGGGATCGATGCGGCGCAACTCGAGGAGGCCCGCGCCATCGTCGCCACTTTCGCCCGCCCGGAAAATGCTCGTGCCGGCGTGATCAGCCTCGATGGCCGTATGGTTGAGCGGCTGCATGCGGAGATGGCCGAAAAACTGATCGCCAAGGCCGACGCACTCGCCGCGCGCGCCTCCGATTGAAGAGCCAACCGAGGAGATTTGCGATGAAACTCTACCGTTTCCTGACCGGACCGGACGATTCGAGCTTCTGCCACAAGGTCACCGCCGCGCTCAACAAGGGCTGGTTCCTGCATGGCTCGCCCAGCTATGCCTTCAATGCCCAGACCGGCCAAATGCAGTGCGGCCAGGCCGTTTACAAGGAAGTCGACGGCAAGGACTATACGCCCGACATGAAGCTAGGCGAGCAGTAGAATGGCGGATTATCTCGCGCAATCGCCCGAAGATCTCGTCACCCTCAGGCGCGAACTTCACCGCAAGCCCGAACTTTCCGGACAGGAGGCGAAGACCGCGCTGCGCATCGTCGCCGAACTCGAGCGTCATTCGCCAGACGCGATCCTCACCGGGCTCGGCGGCCATGGCGTCGCCGCCGTCTATGACAGCGGCGCGGAAGGCCCCACCGTTCTGTTCCGCTGCGAACTCGACGGCCTGCCGATCACCGAGATCTCCACTTTCGGCTGGCGCTCGGAGATTGACGGCAAGGGGCACCTGTGCGGCCATGACGGCCATATGACGATCCTCTGCGGCCTTGCGGGGGAGCTGGCCGCGAAACGACCCGCGAAGGGCCGTGTCGTGTTGCTCTTCCAGCCCGCCGAGGAAACCGGCGCGGGTGCCGCAGGCGTGATCGCCGATGCGCAATTCGCCGGCATCAAACCCGATTACGCTTTCGCGCTCCACAATCTCCCCGGCCTGCCGCTCGGCGCCGTAGGCGTGCGCACCGGCCCCTTCACCTTCGCCTCGGAGGGGCTGGCGATCCGGCTCTCGGGCCGCACCTCGCATGCCGCCCAGCCGGAAGCCGGCGTCAGCCCCGCCGCCGTCATGGGCCGCCTGATGGAGGCGCTGCCGAAGCTGCCTGAAACGCTGGACGATAATGTCGGCCATTCGCTCGTCACCCTGTCGCATGCCCGTTTGGGAGAAGCCGCCTTCGGCATCTCGCCGGGCGAGGCCGATATCTGGGTGACGATTCGCGCCATCGACGACGCTCTTCAGGCCGAACTGATGGACGAGGCGGAAACGCTGGCGCGTAATCTCGCGGAAGCCGGCGGTTTGGGCGTCGGCTTCGAGAAGTTCGAGAATTTCGCCGCCGGCCACAACGACCCGGAAGCCGTCGAATTCATCGAGGCCGCCGCAACCGCGCTCGGCGCGCCGCGCGTGGAAATCGGCGATCAGTTCCGCTGGTCGGAGGATTTCGGCCGGTTCGGCGGGGTGGGAAAGACCGCCCTCTTCGTGCTTGGCTCCGGCGAGGATCACCCCCGCCTGCACAATCCGGATTTCGATTTTCCGGACGAGCTGATCGCCCCCGGCATGGCGCTGTTCGGCCATATCGCGCGCAAGCTCTGCGGATAGGAAGAGGAAGAAAGGAGAGGCGGCCGCTATTCGGCGGCGGCCTCTATATGCTCCATGTCGGCGTCCGAGAGGCCGAAATGGTGGCCGATCTCGTGGATGAGCACATGGGTGATGATGTCGCCCAGCGTCTCCTCGTTCTCGGCCCAGTAATCGAGGATCGGCCGGCGATAGAGCCGGATCCGGTTCGGCATCTCGCCGGTCTCGATGGTGAAGCGCTCCGACAGCCCCCGGCCCTCGAAGAGGCCCAGGAGATCGAAGGGCGTTTCAAGCCCCATATCTTCGAAAATCTCGTCGCTCGGAAAATCCTCAACCTCGATGATGAGATCGGAGACCGTGAGCGTGCGGAAGTTCTCCGGCAGGCGCGCATAGGCGGAAAGGGCGAGCGATTCGAATTCGCCCAGCCCCGGCGCGTAGCGCCCTTCCCAGTCACCTGTCTGATCGACGCGCGCCATCAGCCCGCGCCCCGTATGTGTCTTTTCATGGGGCGCATATAGGTCAATTCGCCTCTGGTTGCGAGTGTCCACGGTGAATCGTGGTTAGTGCGGCGGCCGCTCTTCAGGCGGCCGACCTGATTCCATCAGGGAATCCCGAAGCGAATCCAGGCACTTGAATAAATTCCTATCCGGGCCGCTTGACTCTTTATCCGGCCTCTGGAATCGATAGGAACATAACAGGAACATTTACGGAGTTCGACGTGGCGACCCCCGAACGGGCGCAAGGGACGATTCATGCCTTGCGCCAGGTCATAGCCCGCATGGAGGGCAGGCAGCACCGGTTTTCGGAAGGCCTTTCCGGCGAGTCGCCGGAAGGAAGTGCCGTGTCTGAAAAAGGCGGAAGCTCCGCGCGCGGGAAAGCTCACGCAACGCGCCGCCCACTGGGCCTCCCACCCTTCGACGAGGCGCTCGGCGGCGGGCTGGCGCTGGCCGGGCTGACCGAAATCCGCTCCTCTCAAACCCGCGACTGGGGCGGGGCGACCGGCTTCGCCGCCATGCTGATCGCCCGGCTCCGACGCGGCGAGGAGGACGGACCGGAAACGGAAACCGGCCCCGTCATCTGGGTCACCGATCCCGGCGCCCGCCATGAGGGCGGGGACGTCTGGCTGCCGGGATTTCTGGGTCTTCTTCCCGGACTGAACGCCGAGGGCGGCTCTTCCCTTCCGCCGCTTCTCCTGGTGCGTCCGCGCGACCGGACCGAGGCGCTATGGGCGGCGGAAACCGCGGCCTCCGGGCGCGACATTGGCGCGGTGATCCTCGAACTGCGCGGCAATCCCGCCTGCATGGGACTGACCGAAAGCCGGCGGCTTCATCTACGGGCTCGCGAAAGCGGCCTGCCGCTTCTGCTTCTGCGGCAGGCCGCCGAGGCGCAAGCCACCGCAGCACCGGCGCGCTTTCACGTAGCCCCCGCACCGGCCGCGCCCCGCATGATCGGTCCCACTGAGCCGCTGCCCGAAAGCCTCGGCCGCCCCGCCCTCACCGTGACGCTGGAGAAAAGCCGGCATCCCGCCCCCCTGTCCCTCATCGTGGAGTGGTCTTCCCATGACAGCCGTTTCCTTCTCACAGACACAACCGCCCGCGATCGTGATCGAAGCGGAACCTGCACAGCCCTTGCTGCCGGTTCAGCCGGACCGGCGCATTCTGGCGATCGCGCTTCCCGGCCTGCCCACCAACCGGATCACCCGGGCACGGGCGGGACACTCGTGGCGTTCGGCCGGGCATCCTGAACCCGGCCCGCTCGCCTGTGCCGAAAACCTCAAGGGCGCCCTGCGGCTCTCCGCCCTCAACCACGCGGCCCGCGCCCGGGGTTTGCGTCCCGGGCAGGGGGTGGCCGAGGCGCGTGCCATCTGCCCCGATCTCGACGTGGTCCCCGCTGATCCCGCGGCCGACGCCCGAGTTCTCGAAGCGCTGGCCGACTGGGCCGACCGCTACACGCCGCTGGTCGGCTGCGACGGCCCCGACGGGCTGTTCCTCGACATTTCCGGCTGCGCCCATCTCTTCGGCGGCGAACGCGCGCTTCTCGCCGACTGCATGGGCCGGCTTTTTCATCTCGGCTTCGAGGCAAGTGCCGCGATCGCCCCCAACCCGGCACTTGCCTGGGCGCTTGCCCGCCACCAGCCGGGCCGCATCGCGATCCCGGATGAAATCCCCATCTTGATGCCGGGACTTCCCGTTTCGGCCTTGCGGCTGCCGCAGGAGGTGACCGCCGCCCTCTCCCGTCTTGGCCTCAAGCGGGTGGGCGATCTCGTTGATGCGCCACGCGCACCGCTCACCCGCCGTTTCGGCCGTGAACTCCTCTGCCGCATCGACCGGATGAAGGGGCATGAAAGCGAACCGATCTCACCGCGCCGGCCGGTGGCCGCGATCATGGCCGAGCGGCGGCTCGCCGAACCCGTCGGCGACATCGAGGCGATCGGCGAACTGGTGGGCCGACTGGCGGCAAGCTTGAAGGAGACGCTCGCCGAACGCGGTTCCGGCGTCAGGCGCGCCGAACTCAGGCTCTTCCGGGTCGACGGCGCGGTCCGGCGGATCGAGGTCGGCACCGCCCGTCCCCTGCGCGACCCGGCCCGCCTCTGCAGGCTCTTCGCCGAGCGTCTGGCCTCCATCGGCGAGGATTTCGATGCCGGCTTCGGTTTCGAGCTGATCCGCCTGTCGGTCCCGGTGTTCGAACCCCTTTCAGACGAACAGGCGGATTTCGAAGGCCGCGGCGCGGACGAGGCCGGCTTTCACGATCTCGCCGACCGGCTGGCTGCCCGTCTCGGCCCCGCGCGGGTGCTTCTCCCCGTGCCCGTTGACAGCCATGTCCCGGAACGGGCAATCAACCTGCGGCCGTTTTCCTCCGAGGGTGGAACATCCGATGCGGCGCCTGCCGTGCCCCTTGCACCGGTCTCCGCCGCCGCGCGGCCCTTGCGGCTTCTCGCCCGTCCCGAACCGGTGACCGCGGTGGCCGCCGTTCCCGAAGGCCCGCCGGTCATCTTCAGCTGGCGCAATACCCGCCACCGGGTCGGTCGCGCCGAGGGTCCGGAGCGCATCGCCGCCGAATGGTGGACCGAAGGCGAGGACGCGCTCACCCGGGATTATTACCGCGTCGAGGACGAGGCAGGCCGCCGCTACTGGCTCTTTCGCGAGGGCCTGTACGAGCGCGAACCCGGCACCCCGCGCTGGTTCCTCCACGGCCTTTTCGTGTGAGGTCGGGCGATGGGCACCCACGTCCCCGCGCAGCAAACCGAAGCCTTCGCGGAATTCGGCCTGCGCAGCAATTTCTCCTTTCTCGAGGGTGCCTCCCATCCCGAGGAACTGGCGGTGACGGCCGCCCGCCTCGGCCAGCGCCGTTTCGGGCTTGCCGACCGCAATACGGTGGCCGGTGTGGTGCGCGCCCATGTGGCCGCCCGCGAATCCGGCCTCGTCCTCCATCCCGGCGCACGGCTTTGTTTTTCGGACGGTACCCCCGATATCCTCGCCTATCCGAGGACCCGCGCCGGCTGGGGACGGCTCTGCCGGCTGCTCACCTGCGGCAATCTCCGCGCCGAAAAGGGGGCCTGCACGCTTTACCTGCAGGATCTCCTCGACTGGGGCGGGGAGATCAATCTCATTGTCCTGCCAGCCACCGATCCGGACCTCGGCGATCCGGAATCGGGGAACGAACAGGAACAAGCCCTGCAAATCCTGCTTCGGCACTTGAAGGGTGCTTTCGACCGGGCGGTGCGTCTCGCCCTCGTTCCCCTCCATGACGGCCATGACCGGATCCGTCTCGCCCGCCTTGCCCGCATCGCGCGCGCGGTTGGCGTGAAGATCATCGCCAGCAATGACGCGCTCTGCCACGATCCCGCCCGCCGCGCCGATCAGCACGTGCTGACCACCATCCGCAACCATGTGCCGCTCGATCGCGCCGGCAGGCTGTTGTCCGCCCATGGCGAGCGCCACCTCAAGGGCGCTGGCGAGATGGATTATCTCCTGCGCGATTATCCCGAGTCGCTCGCCGAGACGGTCCGTTTTGCAGGCGAACTCGCATTCTCGCTCGACGAACTGCGCTACCAGTATCCCGACGAGAAGCTTGGCGAGGGCACGCCGCAGCAACATCTCGCGCGATTGGCTCATGAGGGGGCCCGGACGCGTTATCCTGATGGCGTGCCGGAGCGGGTGGAGCGCCAGATCGCTCACGAACTCACCCTCATCGCCGAACTCGACTACGCCCCCTATTTCCTCACCGTCTGGGACATCGTCCGTTTCGCCCGCTCGAAACACATTCTCTGCCAGGGCCGCGGCTCGGCGGCCAATTCCACCATCTGCTACTGCATCGGCATCACCGAGGTGGACCCGGTCTTCGCCGATCTCCTCTTCGAGCGTTTCATCTCTCCGGAGCGCCGCGAGCCGCCAGACATTGACGTCGATTTCGAGCATGAGCGGCGCGAGGAGGTCATCCAGTACATCTATGAACGCTACGGCCGCGACCATGCCGGGCTGGCGGCGACCGTCATCTGCTATCGCGCCCGCTCCGCCGCCCGCGAGGTCGGCAAGGCCTTCGGCCTGTCGGAAGATGCGATTTCAGCGCTCTCCGGCTCGGTCTGGGGCTGGTCGTCGGAGGCCATGGGCGAGCGCGAGGCCAGGATCGCCGGGCTCGATACCGCCGACCGCACCACAAGACAGGTACTCGACCATGCCGCGCGGCTCACCGGCTTTCCCCGCCATCTCTCCCAGCATGTCGGCGGTTTCGTCATCACCCGCGACCGGCTCGACGAGGTGGTGCCGTTGATGAACACCGCCATGGAAGGCCGCACCATGGTGGAGTGGGACAAGGACGATCTCGATGCACTCGGCATCCTCAAGATCGATATCCTGGCGCTCGGCATGCTCACCTGCCTGGCGCGCGGCCTCAAACTGCTCGCCTCCCACTACGAGGAACCGCTGACCCTCGCCACGATCCCCAAGGAAGACCCGCGCGTCTATGCCATGATCCAGCGCGCCGATACGATCGGCGTCTTCCAGATCGAAAGCCGGGCGCAGATGAGCATGCTGCCGCGCCTCAGACCGAAGGATTTCTACGATCTCGTCATCGAGGTGGCGATCGTCCGTCCCGGCCCGATCCAGGGCGACATGGTCCACCCCTATCTCAGGCGCCGCGAGGGCAAGGAGGCCGTCACCTATCCCAAGGAGGAGCTGCGCACCGTGCTCGGCAAGACGCTCGGCGTGCCGCTCTTCCAGGAACAGGCGATGAAGATCGCCATTGTCGCCGCCGGGTTCACCCCCTCGGAAGCCGACCGGCTGCGCCGCGCCATGGCGACCTTCCGCCGCGTCGGCACCATCCATACCTTCCAGAAGAAGATGATCGATGGCATGGTGGCCAACGGCTACGAAAAGCAATTTGCCGAGCGTTGTTTCCAGCAGATCGAGGGCTTCGGGGAATATGGCTTTCCCGAAAGCCACGCCGCCTCATTCGCGCTGCTCGTCTATGCCTCCTCCTGGATGAAGGCCGTCTATCCCGACGTCTTCTGCGCAGCGATCCTCAACGCCCAGCCGATGGGGTTCTACGCGCCCGGCCAACTGATCCGCGACGCCCGCGAGCACGGCGTCGAGATCCGCCCCGTCGACGTCAATCTCTCGGACTGGGACTGCACGCTCGAGGAGGCGCCCTTCGATCCGTCGGTGATCGCCCCGCGCCATGCCGGGATGCGCGACGTTATCCGCGCGCGGCATGCTGTTCGGCTCGGCTTTCGCCAGGTCAAGGGACTGTCGGAAACCGAAATGACGCGACTCGTCGGGATGCGCGGCGCGGGCTACGATTCCGTTCGCGATCTCTGGCTGCGCGCAGGGCTGTCGCGCGGAACCGTCGAACGGCTGGCCGACGCGGACGCCTTTTCTTCGTTGGGGCTCTCACGTCGCGAGGCCCTCTGGGCCGCCCGCGCCCTCGACCCGGCGGCCGCCTCCGAACACCTGCCGCTCTTCGAGAACGCGGCGAACCCCTCCCCCGAAATCGGGCCCGAAACCGAAGCAGAGATGCGCCTGCCCCCCATGCCGCCCGGCGAGGAGGTGATCAACGACTACCGCTATCTTTCGTTTTCCCTGAAGGCGCATCCGCTGAGTTTTCTCAGAGACCGGCTCGCCCGGCAGGGGATCGTACCGAACCAGCGGCTCGAAACCCTGCGCACCGGCCAGCGCATCACACTCGCCGGACTGGTTCTGGTGCGCCAGCGCCCCGGCTCGGCCAAGGGTGTGATCTTCATGACGATCGAGGACGAGACGGGCATTGCCAACATCATCGTCTGGCCGAAGGCGTTCGAAAGGTTCCGACGCGAGGTGCTCGGCGCCCGGCTGATCAGAGTCGAGGGGCGGCTGCAGAGCGAATCCGGCGTCATCCACCTGATCGCCGACCGGATCGCCGATATCTCCGGCGAACTCGCCTGGCTTGATGCGGACCACGATCCGAAAGCCGCCGATATCGAAAGTCTGGCGCGCGGCGACGAGGTGCGCCGGCCGGTGATGGAAAACCGGGTCTTCCGGAAATCGGGAGCCCTCGCCGCCCGCAAGCTCAAGGCGGCCAACATGGCTCAGACTGCCGCCGAGCGGGAGCCATCGCCCCGGCTCTCCGGTCCCGCGCGCGAGGCGGTCGAGGTCATGCCGAAGGGACGGAATTTTCACTGACGGCCCGCCGGAATGGCAGGCCGCCGGAAATATCACCAGAAATAGCAGATCAGAAAATGCCGGATCCGTGGCCCTGTCAGTGCCTGAAATGGCGCATGCCGGTGAAGACCATGGCAATGCCCGCCTCGTCGGCGGCGGCGATCACTTCGGCGTCACGCATCGAGCCACCCGGTTGGATGACCGCGGTGGCACCCGCTTCCACCGCCGAAAGAAGCCCGTCGGCAAAGGGGAAAAAGGCGTCGGAGGCGACCACGCTACCCTTGGTCAGCATGCCGGTTTCGCCGGCGGCTTCGGCCGCATCCTGCGATTTGCGCGCCGCGATCCGCGCCGAATCCACCCGGCTCATCTGCCCCGCGCCGATGCCGACGGTCGCGCCGTCCTTCACATAGACGATGGCATTCGACTTTACATGCTTGCCGACCTTGAAGGCGAAGAGAAGATCCTCGATTTCCCGTTCGCTCGGAGCGCGCTTGGTGACGACCTTGAGATCGTCCCTGGCGATCACGCCATTGTCGCGGCTCTGCACCAGAAGCCCGCCCGACACGCTCTTGTAGGCCATGCCGGGGGCGGCCGGATCGGCCAGCGCGCCGGTCACGAGCAGGCGCAAGTTCTTCTTCGCGGCGATCACCTTGCGTGCGTCTTCGCTTACCGAAGGCGCGATGATGACTTCGGTCATCAGCTTGACGATTTCCTCGGCGGTCTCGGCGTCGAGCTCCTCGTTGAAGGCGATGATGCCGCCGAAGGCAGAGACCGGGTCGCAACGCAACGCCTGGCTATAGGCCTCGACCAGCGTCGCGCCGACCGCCACGCCGCAGGGATTGGCATGCTTGATGATGGCACAGGCCGGCTTGCCGCCGCCGAATTCGCTGACCAGTTCGAAGGCCGCGTCGGTATCGTTGATATTGTTGTAGGAGAGCTGCTTGCCCTGCAGAAGTTCGGCGCTCGCCACCCCCGGCCGGGTGTTTCCGTCGACATAGAAGGCCGCTTTCTGGTGCGGGTTCTCGCCATAGCGCATGACCTCGCGCAAGCGCCCAGCAAAGGCGCGGTGACGCGGCGCTTCAAGATCCAGCGCCTCGGCGAACCAGCCGGAGATCGCCGAATCATAGGCCGCGGTGCGTGCATAGGCGAGCGCGGCAAGTTCCTTGCGCAGGCCGAGCCCCAGCGCGCCGCCATCGGTTTCGATCGCGTCTGCCACCCGGTCGTAATCGGCCGGATCGGTGACGATGCCGACATAGGCATGGTTCTTGGCTGCCGCGCGGATCATCGCCGGCCCGCCAATATCGATGTTCTCGACCATGGTCGCGTAGTCGCCGCCCGAGGCGCGCACCTCCTCGAAGGGGGAGAGGTTGATGACCGCGAGATCGATGGCGCCGATATCGTGCGCTTCCATCGCGGCAATATGCTCGGCGTCGTCGCGGATCGCCAGCAGGCCGCCATGCACGCCCGGATGCAGCGTCTTGACCCGGCCATCCATGATTTCCGGAAAACCGGTCAGTTCCGAGACGTCGCGGACGGGAAGGCCCGCCTCGGCAATCGACCGTGCCGTCCCCCCGGTGGACACCAGTTCGACGCCGGCCTTCGAAAGCCGCGTGGCGAATTCGATGAGACCGGACTTGTCGGAAACCGACAACAATGCCCGCTTGACCTTCACCCGTTCGGGAGCCGGATAATTCTTGGAAATGACAGCCATGTCGCGCGTCCCTGCCGCCGGCGGGCCGGGCCGCCGATACTTCGTGATGTGAGAATGGCGGGGAGTTAGCACATCGCTGATGCAGTGCAAACCGCGTGCGGCGGCTTTCACCCGTCAAACCGGCAGGTGGGCGTTCAATCCCGGCCGGAGACGCGCGAAAAGCTCCAGTTGATCTCGGCGCAGTCCCGCGGCGCGAAGGCGACGGCGATCTGGCGGCAGGCGCGCGGTCCCGCGAGATCGGCGAAATGCACGTCGTCCTCGATGTCCGGCCGCACGTTCTCGCACCGGAACATCCAGCTTTCGCCATCGCCGGCGGTAAGCAGGACGGTGCCGTCGTCGTGCTGGTGGATGGCGATGGTCGGATGGACATGGAAGCGCGCCACGGCCTCCTCCCGGTCACCAGCAACGATGACCCGCTCCCCCGGCCGCAGGATGCGGTCGCGGCCTGACAGGCTGTGACCGTCCGCCGAAAGCCTCAATTCACGCCGGTGCAGCTTGTCGAACGGCGCAGCATAGCCGTCATGGATCGCCGAAAACCCGATCGCGCCATCGGCTTCGTCGAGATTTTCGATATCGACGCGACTGACCCCGCCTATGACAACGGGGCCGAGGAAACCCGACTGCGAATAGCGCAGCGAGGACGTATCGTTGAGGGTGACGGTGGAGTGCGCCGCCGTCATCCGCGCGAAGCTGCGCTGCATCTCGTTTGGGTGGAACGGATTGCCGGCATTGACGATGAAACGCGAACTGCCCGACGACAGTTCGAAGGCGGTGCAGCCGGCAAATGCCGTGCGCGACATCGCGCCCTGCGGCGGAGGTCCGGTGTCGGCGATCACCACGGTCCGGCCGGCGGCGAGCCGCTGGAAACGCGAATGCGGGGCTTCGCGGAATGCCTGGCCGGAGGAATCGTCGTAGCGAAGCACCGAAAGAAGCGTATCCGCCGACACCGTGGTCGCGCCGTTGAAGAGCGACAATTCGCCGTTGGAATGGCGAAAGAACTTGAGGCCGGTGAAGATGCGGTCGATCCCCGGCGTCATTCGCGGCGGCAGCCGCGAGCCGACATTCACATAGGTCTGCCGCAGCGGCAGAAGATCGGTCAGCAGATTGAGAAGCACCTGCGCATTGCGCGAGATGTGGCCGCCATCAGGCAGGATCTGCCGGGCGAATTCCTCGTCGAGCAGACGGGCGGCTGCGCGGATCGCGTTGGGACCGGCCGGCAGGCAGAGGCTTGCCATGGCAAGCGCGATCCGGACACGGAACCGCGTCTCCCCGACAGGCACGGAAGGCGCGACATGCCGCAGAAACCGCACCTGCAGCGCGATCGACTTGAGGAAACGGCGGTAGAACCCGTGATCGGCACCGCGCAGCACCACTGGCGAATGGGAAAACCAGGCGATCAGCCGGGTCGAGAGGATTTCCGGCTTGAAAGCGTCGGAATTGAGCTGCCGGCCATGGGCGGTGATCCAGTCGTCGACAAGACTGCGGGCGTTGGCCGCCGCGAGATCGTGATTGGCGGCCCGCATGTGCCTGAGCCAGCCGAAGCCATGCAGCTCGGTGAAAAAACCCTGGCTCGGCGCGGACATGCCGAAGGGGCTGGCGCCCTCCGTATCGAGAAAGGCACCCCCCAGCGGAAACCGGCCATAATAGATTTCGGTGGCGATATGCGGATCGGCGACACGCAGATCGATCGGCGCGACGATGAGCCGATTCGGCACGGCTCCGGCAAAACGGATGGCCGAAATCCGGCCGAGCGCCATCCGGCGGGCAAAACGTTGCCAGGCCTCTGAGACATAAAATCCGGTTGTGCGGCGGCTATCGGATAGCGAAAAGGTCAAGCATGCGGTCCCGGTTGCAAGTCCGTTTCCCCGTGCGGGAATACAATTTGCAAAATCACGGACTATCCAATTTCAATCTAGGAGTGGACCGATTTGGTTAATAATCGGTTTCATGCATGTTTTAGAACGACCGCGTAGAACCCGTCCATTCCGCCATTTCGCGGGTTGCCGTCAGACAGCATTGCAGGATGGGTGCGCAGCTCCCCGCGGGCGGTGATCGCCTCCCCGAGGCCAGGAACGAGCACGGCGTCGACGGGGTCGATCACCCAGTCCGGATGATCGGCGAGGAAGCCGTCGATCATTCTCTCGCCCTCTTCCGGATCGAGCGAGCAGTTGGAAAAGACCAGTTGTCCGCCCGGCTTGACCAGCGTGACGGCATGATCGAGCAGGACGCGCTGGACGCGCGCGAGCTTGGCGATATCCTCCGGGCCTTTGGTCCAGACAACGTCCGGATGGCGCCGGACGGTGCCGGTCGACGAACAGGGCGCATCCAGAAGCACGGCGTCGAAACCGGCGTCGTCGGTGACCTTCTCGGCGCGCGCCTTGCGGGTTTCGGCGGACAGGCCGAGGCGGGCGAGATTGCCCTCGAGCCGCTTGAGCCGGCTCGCCGACTGGTCGAACGCCACCACATCGCCGCCGGCGAGGATCAGTTGCGCGGTCTTTCCGCCGGGCGCCGCGCAGAGATCGGCAACGCGCTTGCCGGCGAGCGATCCGAACAGACGCGCAGGGATCGCGGCCGCCACATCCTGCACCCACCAGGCGCCTTCGTCGAACCCGGGCAGGTCCGACACCGGCGGTCCGCCAGCGGCGAGGCGCACGGTGCCGGTGGAAAGCAGCGTGCCACCGAGCTTTTCGGCCCAGCCTTCCGCATCCGAGCGGACGGTCAGATCGAGGGGTGCCGGAATCTTCAGCGCTCCGGCGATCGCCTGAACGGTGGCCTCGTCATGGGATTCGCGAAGCCGGCCCATGAACCAGGCGGGAAACGGTTCGACCCGCGCCTCGACGGAGGCTGGCAGCGTATCGCGCTCGCGGATCAGCCGGCGGAGCACCGCGTTGACCAGCGACGCGAAACGTCGGTTGCGCGGATCGGCGTCGGCCTGGCTGACGGCGAGATCGACCGCGGCGTGATCGGCCACCTCAAGATGCAGGATCTGGGCGATGGCAATGGCGAGCAGATGCCTGAGCGAACGCGCCCCGGCCGGCAGCGGCTTCTCGGTCAACGCGTCGATGATACCGTCGATCACGGTGAGGTGGCGCAGCGCCGTCAGCAGAATGGCGCGCACCAGTCCGCGATCGGACTCCGAAAGCGCCAGGAAATGCGGATTGCCGTTTTCGCGATCCAGAAGTCCGTCGAGCGAGGCCTTGCCGTCGACCACGGCGCCGAGAAGCCGGGTCGCGGCGATGCGGGCCTGCAATCCGGGTTTCGAATCATGCCGCGATGTATCGCGCGTACGCCGGTTGGAGCGGGCGTTCCCACGCTTCTGGTCGAGATCCCGCGCCGCTGGACCTTTATCCTTCGCCCCGGTCAAGACCAGGGACCGCGGCGTCCGCCCGATCCGCCGTCACGGCCCCACGGACCCGAAGCCGGACCCGTCGCACCATTGTCCGACCACGCATTGTCCGACCACGGGCCTTCGGAGGCGGGCGCCTGCCGGGCCGACGCGGAAAATTCCGGCGCCATCTTCTGCAGCGCCGCGATGCGGTTCTCGGTCGCCGGATGGGTGGAGAACAGGTTGTCCATGTTTTGGCCGTTCAGGGGATTGATGATGAACATGTGCGCCGTCGCCGGATTGCGTTCGGCATCCTCGTTGACCCCCCTTTTGGCCCCCATCGCGATTTTGCGCAAGGCCGAGGCGAGCCACATCGGATTGCCGCAGATTTCCGCGCCGCGCCTGTCGGCCGAATATTCGCGCGTCCGACTGATCGCCATCTGCACCATCATTGCCGCCAGCGGGGCGACGATCATCGCCAGAAGCACGCCGATAATGCCAAGCCCGCCATTGTTGTTGCGGTTGCCGCCGAAGAAGAAGGCGAAGTTGCCGAGCATGGAGATCGCGCCGGCGAGGGTCGCGGTAATCGTCATTGTCAGCGTGTCGCGGTGCTGCACATGGGCGAGTTCGTGCGCCATCACCGCGGCGACCTCCTCGTTGCTGAGCGCGTGAAGAAGCCCGGTCGTGGCGGCGACGGCCGCGTTGTCCGGGTTCCGGCCGGTCGCGAACGCGTTGGGCTGCGGATTGTCGATCACATAGACTTTCGGCATCGGCAGCTCGGCATTTGCGGCAAGCCCGGCGACAATTCGGTAGAATTCCGGCGCTGTGCGCTCATCGACCTCCACCGCATGATGCATCCGGAGCACCATCTTGTCGGCGTTCCAGTAGGAAAACAGGTTCATGCCGGCGGCGATGACGAAGGCGATCATCATCCCGCCGGTGCCGCCGATCAGATAGCCGACACCCATGAACAGCGCGGTCATCAATGCAAGCAGCATGGCCGTGCGAACGAGGTTCATCCGTTTCCTCCAGTTTGGCGGCCGGGCGCGGACTAGCCACGGCGCTCTATCTGTCCTAGAAAATGGGGAAGATATGAGGTTGGTTCAATATGAACGACAAATCGCACGAAACCGCCGAAACGGGCGCGGGCGAAGCGCCCCGGAAAATCCTCTCCCCGGCCGCCAAACGGGCGCTGGCCGAAGCACAAGCGCGCCGCGAGCAGGCCGAAACGGAGAAGATCGCCGCCGAGCGCGAGATCGGCGGCCGTGGCGGCAAGGATCCCGCACGCTACGGCGACTGGGAAGTCAACGGCCGGGCGATAGATTTCTAGGCGGCTGCCGCGACAACCGGCAACAGACTGAAATTGAAACCGCACCGGCCGTGTTCCCTGCCACAGATGCCGTCTCCTATCCCCAATCCATAGGAAATAATTCTGTTGCTAGCTTCAGAGATACAGAATATATTCCTATCATGTCGTTTTACTCCATCCCACACTTCATCTCCACCACGCTCGCCGTGCTGCTCGCCTCCGGCGTTAACGCTGATTCACGTGAAACAATCCCCGGTCCGGTGCCGGCTCATGTGGTCCGGGTCGTCGATGGCGACACGGTGGTGGTCGACGCCCATCCCTGGCCGGATCAGTCGGTGCGCGTCTCCGTTCGCCTGCGCGGCATCGACACGCCGGAGCTCCGCTCGAAATGTCCCCTCTTCCGCGCCGCCGCCCTGAAGGCAAGGGGAACGCTGGCGGACATGATAAGCCCCGGCGACACCGTCGAATTGCGCAATGTCTCGGGCGGCAAGTATTACGGTCGGGTGGTCGCCGACCTGTCGCGCGGCGACCGGGACATGGGCAGCATGCTCATCGAGGCCGGTCTGGCCGTGCGCTATGACGGCGGCAAGCGCGCCAGGCCCGCCTGCCCCGGCCGCCAGGACCTGTGACTGTTGTCGCTGTTCTACGTGCGGACATCTCCCTTTACCGATTGCTAAAACAACCCGGCTCGCCGAAACTGGAGGCGGGAACGGGGAGAGAATGAATGGATTTTAAAGCAGTGCATGCGGCCGTCTATCTGGCCGTCCTCATGGCGGGCGCGTCGGCCAGCGAGACGGTTCTCGAAGCTCGCCTCACCTGCAAGCAGATGACGAGTTGCGAGGACGCGGTCATGCTGTGGTGCAACGGATATAGCCGCGCCGACGGCGACAATGACGGCATTCCCTGCGAGAACGTCTGCCACAGCTTGCGCGAGGTCATGGAAATCCGCCAGGCAATCGGCTGCTAGAACGCCATGAAACAGCGCCGATAAAATGCAAAAGGCCGCCCCTCGGGGCGGCCTTCGCAATTCCGGTTGCCGGTCGGTCGTCAGACCGCGTGTCCGGCTGATCGGATCATCGCACCGTCAGAGGCTGCTCCGACGGAGCATGACCCGCATAGACCGAACCGGAACCCTGGAATCACTCGACATCGGATCACCTCCTTTCAATACGTTGAAGACAATAAGAGTGTGGGGTCGATCGGCGAGCTTGGCAAGGGCCGGACAGCAAAAAACTGTTTCGGGATCCATGCGTAAGCGCGCGTGTTGAACGGGCAGTAAAGCCGGGTCAGGCCATTTCTTGTTCGTCCGCATCGGCGAACGCCGCTCGGGCAACCGAGAGCCCGTTCAGCGCCGCGGGAAAGCCCGCATAGACCGCCATCTGCATGATGATTTCGACGACCTCTTCCCGGCTGAGGCCCACATTCAGGCCGGCGCGGATATGCACCTTCAATTGCGGTGCCGCGGTCCCCATCGCCGTCAGCGCCGCGATGGTCGCCACCTCGCGCGATCGCAGATCGAGGCCCGGCCGCGAATAGATGTCGCCGAAGGGAAACTCGAGGATGTAGCGCGCGAAATCCGGCGCGATATCGGCGAGAGAGGCAATGACGGCTTCGCCGGCCTCGCCATCTATTTCCGCCAGCGCGCGCCGGCCCCTTTCATAACGCTCCGTGTCGGTGGTCGCTGTGTTCGATGTCATGGTCATCGTCTTTCGTCCCTTTGCTCTGCGCCGGATCGCCGGCGGAAACGGTCGCCGCATAGCCGGCGATCTTCGTGTCGAGGACGGAAAGGTTTTCCCGAAGCCCGGCAAGCCGGGCACGGACATGCTCCCGGTGGATTTCGAGGATGGCCTGACGCTCGGCTTCGGTGCCGGCGCCCTGCTCGCGCAGGGCCGCATAGCGAAGCATCTCGCGCACCGGCATGCCGGTGGCTTTCAGGCGACCGAGAAAATCGATCCATGTCAGAATGGAAACGTCATAGTCCCGATGCCCGGAGGCGTTCTTGTCCGGCGGCGGCAACAGGCCGATCCGTTCGTAATAGCGGATCGTATGGGCCGAAAGCCCGCTGCGCCGTGCCAGTTCACCGATCTTCATGGGTGTCCTTTCCTCACGACGCCGGAGAAACTAGGACTTCGAGCGCACTCCAAGTCAAGCATGAAAAGGTCGGCATGAAAAAGGTCGACATGAAAACGCCGGCCCGAAGGCCGGCGCTTCAATTTTCGGGAGTGGCGGCGGAGGCGCCTACTTCTTGTTCTGCCGGTTCTCGATCAGATCGTCGACGACCGCCGGATCGGCGAGCGTCGAGGTGTCACCCAGCGAACCGAAATCGTCCTCGGCGATCTTGCGCAGGATACGGCGCATGATCTTGCCCGAACGGGTCTTCGGCAGGCCCGGCGAGAACTGGATCTTGTCCGGAGAGGCGATCGGTCCGATCTCGCGGCGCACATGCTTGACGAGTTCGGCCTTGAGATCCTCGGACCCGTCCACGCCTTCCATCAGGGTGACGTAGCAATAGATGCCCTGCCCCTTGAGGTCGTGCGGATAGCCGACGACGGCGGCTTCGGAGACCGCGTCGTGCGAGACGAGCGCGCTTTCCACTTCCGCCGTACCCATGCGGTGACCCGACACGTTGATCACGTCGTCGACGCGGCCGGTGATCCAGTAATAGCCGTCCTTGTCGCGACGGCAGCCGTCACCGGTGAAATATTTCCCCTTGTAGGTGGAGAAATAGGTCTGCACGAAGCGCTCGTGGTCGCCATAGACCGTGCGCATCTGCCCCGGCCAGGATTCGGTGATGCAGAGATTGCCCTCGGTCGCACCCTCGAGCACCGCCCCTTCCGAATCCACCAGTTGCGGCTGGACGCCGAAGAAGGGCCGCGTCGCCGATCCCGGCTTGAGATCGGTCGCTCCCGGCAGCGGCGTGATCATGATGCCGCCGGTCTCGGTCTGCCACCAGGTATCGACGATCGGGCAACGCTTCTCACCGACTACGTTGTAATACCATTCCCAGGCTTCCGGATTGATCGGCTCGCCGACCGAACCGAGCGTCCGCAGCGACTTGCGCGAGCTCTTCTTGACGTGCTCGTCGCCCGCGCCCATCAGCGCACGGATGGCTGTCGGCGCAGTGTAGAAGATATTGACTTGGTGCTTGTCGATGACCTCCCAGAACCGCGCCGGGCTCGGATAGTTCGGCACGCCCCCGAACATCAGCGTCGTCGCGCCGTTCGCCAGCGGTCCGTAGACGATGTAGGAGTGGCCGGTCACCCAGCCCACATCCGCGCCGCACCAGTAGATGTCGCCGTCATGGTAGTCGAAGACATACTGGTGGGTCATCGAGGCGTAGACGAGATAGCCGCCGGTGGTGTGCAGCACGCCTTTCGGCTTGCCTGTCGAACCCGATGTGTAGAGGAGGAACAGCGGATCCTCCGCCTTCATCTTGGCGGGCGGGCACTCCGGTTTCGCCTCGGCCATCGCCTCGTGGTACCAGGTGTCGCGTTCGTCGTACCAGTGGACCTTGCCGGCGGTACGGCGGACGACCACCACGTTCTTGACGATGACCCCGTCGCGCTTGGCGATGTCGACAGCCTTGTCGGTATTGTCCTTGAGCGGAATCTTGCGGCCGCCGCGCAGGCCCTCGTCGGCGGTGATCACGAAGGTCGATTCGCAGTCGACGATGCGGCCGGCCAGCGCGTCCGGCGAGAAGCCGCCGAAGACGATAGAGTGGATGGCGCCGATGCGCGCGCAGGCGAGCATCGCATAGGCCGCCTCCGGGATCATCGGCATGTAGATGGTGACGCGGTCGCCCTTCTTGACGCCCTTTTTCTTCATCACGTTGGCGAGCCGGCAGACATGGTCGTAGAGCTCGTTATAGGTGATCTTCTTGTCGTCGTAGGGATTGTCGCCTTCCCAGATGATTGCCACCTGGTCGCCGCGCTTCTTTAGATGCCGGTCGATGCAGTTGTAGGCGACGTTGGTCTGGCCGTCCTCGAACCACTTGATCGAGACCTTGCCGTCGAAGCTGGCGTTCTTGACCTTGCTGTACGGCTTGAACCACTCGATCCGCTTGCCGTGCTTCTTCCAGAACTTGTCGGGGTTCTTGACGCTTTCCTCGTACCATTCGAGGTAGGTCTTGTTGTCGATATGAGCGCGCTTTTTGGCGTCCTTGGGGACCTTGTAGACGTCTGTCATGCATTCCTCCTCATCATGAACCGCACTTCGCCGGCGCGGATCACACCCGTGTCTCCGGTCCCTTCATAACAGCGCTTGTTTATCTCGCAAATTAGACGATGGAACCGGTCTTGCCACCCCCATCATTGGCCTTTCAAAGTTGAATTGCAATTGCGCCCCGAAACGTTTATATCGACCGCCATTCCCGGAATTAGTGGTTTACTTTCCACGGCCCGCGCCACCGGAGTGGGCGGACAGGAGGATTCTATTCATGGCCCAACAGCTTCTCATGCCGAAGGCGACCGCGGTCTGGCTCGTCGACAACACCGCGCTCAGCTTCGACCAGATCGCCACGTTCTGCAAACTCCACCCGCTCGAGGTCAAGGCGATCGCTGACGGTGAATCGGCCCAGGGCATCAAGGGTCTCGACCCGATCTCGACCGGCCAGCTCTCGCGCGACGAGATCGGCCGCGGCGAAGGCGACGTCAACTACAAGCTCAAGCTCTCCGAGCCGAAGGTCCGGGTGCCGGAAGCCAAGCGCAAGGGCCCGCGCTACACTCCCGTCTCCAAGCGCCAGGACCGCCCGAACGCCATCCTGTGGCTGGTGCGCAACCATCCCGAACTCAAGGACGCGCAGATCTCGCGCCTCGTCGGCACCACCAAGTCGACCATCGAGCAGATCCGCAACCGCACCCACTGGAACTCGGCCAACCTGACGCCGATGGATCCGGTCACGCTCGGCCTGTGCAGCCAGATCGATCTCGACCTCGAAGTCGAACGCGCAGCCAAGAACCGCGGCCCGGTCACCGAGCAGGAAGCCGACAGCGTACTCGTCTCCGCCCGCGAGACCGAGAATTTCGCCGCGCCCGAGGAAGACAAGTCCGAGGATGACGAGATCGACGCCGATGCGGTTTTCGCCAAGCTCTCCTCGATGAAGAGCAAGCCGGAAGACGAGGACGACGATCAGCACTGAGAGACCTCGGATCTCTCGCCAAGACATGAAAAAGCCGGGCGCGATGCCCGGCTTTTTTGTTACCTCGATTTCTGCAGCGGCGATCAATCCTTGACGGGAACCGTGTAGTTGAGCGGCAGGCGGCCGCCGTCCACATAGACGACCTGGCCGGTCATGTAGCTCGAATCGTCGGACGCCAGGAAGGCGGCGACCGAGGCGATCTCGCTGGTCTCGCCAACCCGGCCTATCGGCGTGCGCGACAGGATCTTGTCACGGGCAGCCGGATCGGAATTCACCGATGCCAGCATGTCGGTCATGATCGAGCCCGGACCGATGGCGTTGACGCGGATACCGTAGGGCGCAAGCGACAGCGCCATCACCTTGGTGAGCTGCTTCACCGCGCCCTTCGAGACCGAATAGGGAACCTGGTTTCCGATCGCCAGCTTGTCGTTGATCGACGACATGTTGATGATCCGGCCGGGCTTGCCGCCCTCCTCGATCTGCTTGACCATCCGCCGTGCCGCCGCCTGGCCGCAGAGAAAGGCGCTCTTCAGGTTGACCCGTATCACGCGGTCGAAATCTTCCTCCTCGAGATCGAGGAAGTCGGCCGCGTGGACGATGCCGGCATTGTTGACGAGAATGCCGAGCGGGCCGTGACTATCCACCGCCTCGGCGATCAGGTTGTGGATGTCGAGTTTTTCCGAAACGTCCGCCTCGACGAATTCCACCGTGCCGACGGCGGCAAGATCGCGCTCGGCCGCCTCGCCCGCCTCGACATCGATATCGGCGATGACCACCCTGGCGCCCTCGCTGGCGAGACGACGCGCGATAGCGAGGCCGATGCCCTTGGCACCGCCGGTGACGATTGCGGTTTCTCCATCGAAGCGCATGAGAATGTCCTTTCCGTTCGTCCGGGGCCTGTTCGATTGCGCGCACAGTGCCGCCGACGGTCCGGAGGGTCAATCGTTGATTTGGCCGCTCATTTGCGGTCCCGTCATTTGCTGTCCTTGAGAATCCCGCGCGCCTTGAGGATCTCGGTGATCTCGTCGAGGATCGCCGGATCGTCGATCGTCGCCGGCATTTTCCAGCTCTCTCCGTCGGCGATCTTCTGCATGGTCGCGCGCAGGATCTTTCCCGACCGGGTCTTCGGCAGCCGGTTGACGGTCATGACGATCTTGAAGGCGGCCACAGGCCCGATCTTCTCGCGGACGAGGGCGACGATCTCCCTCTCGATCTCGGCCATCTCGCGGTCGACGCCGGAATTGATGACGACGAAGCCGGCGGGCAACTGCCCCTTCATCTGGTCGGCGATGCCGACGACGGCGCATTCGGCAACATCCGGGTGGCTGGCGATCGCCTCCTCCATGCCGCCCGTCGAAAGCCGGTGCCCGGCGACGTTGATGATGTCGTCGGTGCGCGCCATGATGAAGAGATAGCCATCCTCGTCGATGAAGCCCGCGTCGGCGGTCTTGTAGTAGCCCGGAAACTCCGAGAGATAGGCATCGCGGAAGCGGGTCTCGGCATTCCACAGTGTCGGCAGGTTGCCCGGCGCCAGCGGCAGCTTCACCACGATGTTGCCGAGCGTGTTCGCCCCCACCGGATGGCCGGCATCGTCGAGCACCTGAACGTCGTAGCCGGGCATCGGCACGGCGGGCGAGCCGTATTTGACGGGCAGCATCTCGATGCCCGTGGGGTTGCCGGCAATGGTCCAGCCGGTCTCGGTCTGCCACCAGTGGTCGATCACCGGGACGTCGAGCATCTTCTCGGCCCACTGGATCGTATCGGGGTCCGCCCTTTCGCCCGCCAGGAACAGGGTGCGCAGCGAGGACAGGTCGTATTTGCCGATGAACTCGCCCTTGGGATCTTCCTTGCGGATCGCCCGGAAGGCCGTCGGCGCAGTGAAGAGAACCGCCACGTCGTGCTCGTCGATCACCCGCCAGAAGGTGCCGGCGTCCGGCGTTCCCACCGGCTTGCCCTCGAAGACGATCGTGGTGTTGCCGTGCAGAAGCGGGGCGTAGACGATGTAGGAATGGCCGACCACCCAGCCGATGTCGGAGGCCGCCCAGTAGACTTCACCGGGTTTGACGCCGTAGATCGCGTGCATCGACCAGTAGAGCGCCACCATGTGCCCGCCGGTATCGCGCACCACGCCCTTGGGCTGACCCGTGGTCCCGGAGGTGTAGAGGATATAGAGCGGATCGGTGGCGGCCACCGGCTCGCAAGGAATCTCGCGGCCGCGATTCCTGTCCATCAGCTCGCTGAAATCATGGTCCCGGCCGGAGATCAGCTCGCAGGTCTGTTCCGCGCGTTGGACGATGATGGTGTTTTCCGGCGGCCGACCCACCATGGCGATCGCCTTGTCGAGAAGCGGCTTGTAGGCGACGATCCGGCCGGGCTCGATGCCGCAGGAGGCGGAAATCACCAGTTTCGCCTGGCTGTCCTCGATGCGGGTCGCCAGTTCCGCCGCGGCGAAACCGCCGAAGACGACCGAATGAATGGCGCCGAGACGGGCGCAGGCGAGCATTGCCACGATCGCTTCGGGAATCATCGGCATGTAGATGATCACGCGGTCTCCCTTGCCGATCCCCAGATCGGCCATTGAGGCGGCAAGCGCCTTCACCTCGACGAGCAGCTCGGCATAGGTGAACGATGTCTTCGCGCCGGTGACCGGGCTGTCATGGATCAGCGCCGTCTGATTGGCACGTCCCCCCTCGACATGGCGGTCCAGGCAGTTGTGGCAGGTATTTGTGACTGCGTAGGGGAACCAGCGGCCATACATCCCCATCTCGGGATCGAAGATCCGGTCCGGCTCCTTGAACCAGTCGATGGCCTTCGCCTGTTCGCGCCAGAACCCTTCGGGGTCCGATTTCCAGCTATCGTAGACCTTGCGATAAGCGCCCTGCATGTCTCACCTCCACCCCGGACGCCTCCACGCGTCCGTTCCTTTCAAGACGGCGGCGAAACTAGGCTCACCCGAGCCGAAGCGAAACACTACCAAGGGCTAGGTTGGGCACGCTCACCGACGTCTGCTCTGATACAAACTGTCGCACATGCGCCTCTGCGGGGCCAGATCGACAGGAGGGAGAAACGCGAAACCGCGTTCAGACAGAATAGTCCCGCGCGCCGAAGATTGCGCTGCCGACTCGTACCTCGGTCGCTCCGAAGGCGATCGCCGTCTCGTAGTCGCCCGACATGCCCATCGAGAGCTTTTCGAGCCCGCACTCGCCGGCAAGCTTGGCGAGAAGCGCGAAATGCGGACCCGGGTTCTCGTCGACCGGCGGGATGCACATCAGCCCTTCGATCGCCAGACCGAGTTCGTCGCGGCAGAAGCCCACGAAGGAAACCGTCTCCTCCGGCGCAATCCCAGCCTTCTGCTCCTCGCCGCCGGTATTGACCTGGACGTAGAGCTTGGGCTTGCGCCCCTGCTTTTCCATCTCCCTGGCGATGGTGCGGGCGATCTTCTCACGATCGATCGTCTCAATGACGTCGAAAAGGGCTACCGCGTCTTCCGCCTTGTTCGATTGCAGCGGCCCGATCAGATGTAACTCGATCCCGGCGGTCTCCTCCTTGAGGCCGGGCCATTTGCCTTGGGCCTCCTGGACGCGGTTCTCACCGAACACCCGCTGCCCCGCCTCGATTACAGGACGGATGGCATCGGCGTCATGGGTCTTGGACACAGCGACCAGCCGAACCGAATTCGTCGCCCGCCCGGCGTCCGCCTCAGCCTTGGCGATCGCGTCGAGAACGGTGGTGAGATTGTCGCGGGCGTTCATGTCGGTGTTCCTCTCACGGTCATGCATTGTCGCGTCTTAGGTCATGACGGAACGATTGAGAAGGCCGCAAGGGGCCTTTCGGGGCCGGCAAACGCCCTGCCGCAGTTGACGCTTGGCGGCTTTCATGGTGAAGGTCGCCACCGACAAATTCGGCCCCTTTCGGAATATTCACATGGCAGTTGAGAGATATAATCCGCGCGACACCGAACCCCGCTGGCAGAAGGCCTGGGACGAGGCGCGCCTTTTCGAGACCCGGAACGACGATCCGCGTCCGAAATACTACGTGCTGGAGATGTTCCCCTATCCGTCGGGCCGCATCCACATGGGCCATGTCCGCAACTACACGCTCGGCGACGTGGTGGCGCGGTGGCGGCGCGCGATGGGCTATAATGTGCTTCATCCCATCGGCTGGGACGCGTTCGGCCTGCCCGCCGAGAACGCCGCACGCGACAACAAGGTCAATCCGCGCGACTGGACCTACGCCAATATCGAGACCATGAAGGGCCAGTTGAAGACGATGGGCCTGTCCTGGGACTGGGCGCGCGAATTCGCGACCTGCGATCCCGGCTACTACAAACATCAGCAGAAGATGTTCCTCGACTTCTGGAAGTCCGGGCTGGCGGAGCGTCGGCCCGCAAAGGTCAACTGGGATCCGGTCGACATGACCGTGCTCGCCAACGAGCAGGTGATCGACGGGCGCGGCTGGCGCTCGGGCGCCGTCGTCGAGCAGCGCGACCTGACGCAGTGGTTCTTCAA
>PAPH01000064.1 GCA_002709005.1 Hyphomicrobiales bacterium
CCGCCGAAGCCGAAGAACGATATTATGCCATGCTGGACGACACATCCGTGGCAGCGTAACTCAAACCAAATAGCCTCCGGCAAACCCGGTGCGGTTCAGAGCGTTACAAGTTCGAGGCCCGCGAAGAACTCGATACAGACATATCAGCTGACATCAGCGCGCCTCCGGAATTCACAGAATCGAAAGCGGAAGCGTTATCGGAGTTGGAGGATGCAAGCCGCAACGCGAGCCTCTTGCGGGACAAGTTCGATACTCTGGACGACGAAGAGCTTAGGCAGCATTTCGAGATCGAGGAACGGCTTTCCGTAGACGCCAATGTCTCAATTAAGACGACACACGCTGCTCTCTCTACCGAAGATCCTCGACCGAGAGTTCTGGAATGGCTTAATACGCAGCTCGACGAGACTGCTACCGAGATCGAAGTAATTTTCGCGAATATCCCTAACAAGGCTCGGGAAATCGGCACAGAAGTTTCGGGTGGCCTTCTCGAGATAGCGGAGGCTTGGGCGCCGGTCGTAAGCACTATCAGGATTGTCTATTACAGAGGGCGAAAAATCATTGCCATATTGCAAGGCAATTCCCAAACGAACGAACAGAAACATTCGATATCGGCACCGGCAGATTTCGATTACGTGGAGGTCTACAATCGCTTACTATCCGGCAGGCCAATTCCCGAAGCTTGGGCGCCGCATATCACCGAACTGGACCTCAATTTCGAGCAACCACACCATCTGAATGAATCCGAAATTTATCGAGTAAAAGGACATCCAGAAAGCTTCACCGATATCAAGCTTCTTGCAAGCCTTACTGCACTGCAAAAGCTTAACCTTTGGCGAGCACAGGTCTCTGACGTTGCGCCACTCAAAAACTTAACTGCGCTGCGACTGCTCGACCTTTCGCAAACACGCGTCGCTGACATCGCGCCCCTCGCAAGCCTGACCACCTTGGAAGCGCTCTACCTGTGGAATACAGAGGTCACTGACGTCGCGCCACTCAAGAACATGACAGAATTGCAATATCTCAACCTGATGGGGACACCGGTGCACGACATCACGCCCCTCACAAGCTTGACCGCTTTACAAGAATTAGACCTTATGTCCACCCAGATCGCGGACATTTCGCCTCTAACACGCCTGACCGCGTTGCAAAAGTTAGACCTGTCGGCCACGCTCGTGATAGACATTTCTCCACTCGCGACCCTAACCAGCCTGCAGATGCTCATCTTGACCACTACATCGGTCGCAGACGTTTCTCCACTCGCAAGCCTGACCAACCTGCAAACGCTGGACCTGGGGAGTACCCAAGTCGCAGACGTCACGCCTCTCTCAAACTTGGCAGCTCTGCGATCGCTCTACTTGACGAATACGCAAGTCGCAGACATCGCCCCCCTCGCAGGCCTGACAGCCTTGGAAACACTCGAGATAACAGGCACGCGTGTCACAGACGTCAGACCTCTAAACGCGATCGAAGACCTTGAAATCATCAGCTTAGTCGATGCGCAGTAAACTTCTCCCGGATAACAAATTTACGGGGTTCCATATGATCGATCTCTCCCCTATAAGGCCCGCCTAGCCTGACATTTTTCCCGGCCGCCTTGTCGCATGGAGCTGAATTCCGTGTCGGCAGCCCTGCGGCCGCATGACCGACGGATCCGCTTCCATGCCCAAACGTACAGATATCAAGTCGATCCTGATCATCGGGGCCGGCCCCATTGTCATTGGTCAGGCCTGCGAGTTCGACTACTCAGGAACCCAGGCCTGCAAGGCGCTGAAGGAAGAGGGGTACCGGGTCATCCTGGTCAACTCCAACCCGGCGACCATCATGACCGACCCGGGTCTGGCCGATGCCACCTATATCGAGCCGATCACGCCGGAAGTGGTCGCCAAGATCATCGCCAAGGAGCGCCCCGACGCGCTTCTGCCGACCATGGGCGGCCAGACGGCACTCAACACGGCCCTGTCGCTCCGCCGCATGGGCGTGCTCGAGCGCTACAATGTCGAAATGATCGGCGCCCAGCCGGACGCCATCGACAAGGCCGAAGATCGCGCCCTCTTCCGCGAGGCCATGGCCACCATCGGGCTCGAAACCCCGAAGTCATTCCTGGCGAATGCGACCGAGATCAAGGAAGTCGACCGCAAGAAGCACGAGGCCGAACGCGCCCGTCTGCGCGGCGAACTGTCCGGTGATGCCCTCGACGCGGCACTCGACGAACTGGAAAACCAGTGGAACCTCGGCGAGGTCGACCGCAAGCAGCGCTACATGGATCACGCCATGGCGCTCGCGGCACGTGCCATCGACGAGGTCGGTCTGCCCGCCATCATCCGCCCGTCCTTCACGCTCGGCGGCACCGGCGGCGGCATTGCCTATAACCGCTCGGAATTCTTCGACATCATCGAGCGCGGCCTCGACGCCTCGCCGACCACCGAAGTCCTCATCGAGGAAAGCGTGCTCGGCTGGAAGGAATACGAGATGGAAGTCGTCCGCGACCGCGCGGACAACTGCATCATCATCTGCTCGATCGAGAACGTCGACCCGATGGGCGTCCACACCGGCGATTCGATCACGGTGGCTCCGGCGCTCACGCTGACCGACAAGGAGTACCAGATCATGCGCAACGCCTCGATCGCGGTGCTGCGCGAGATCGGGGTCGAGACCGGCGGTTCGAACGTGCAGTTCGCCGTCAATCCGGACACCGGCCGTCTCGTCGTCATCGAGATGAACCCGCGCGTCTCGCGCTCCTCGGCGCTCGCGTCGAAGGCCACCGGCTTCCCCATTGCCAAGGTCGCCGCCAAGCTCGCGGTCGGCTACACGCTCGATGAACTCGAGAACGACATCACCGGCGGCGCAACGCCTGCCTCGTTCGAACCCTCCATCGACTATGTCGTCACCAAGATCCCGCGTTTCGCCTTCGAGAAATTCCCCGGCGCCGAATCGACGCTCACCACGGCGATGAAATCGGTGGGCGAGGTCATGGCGATCGGCCGGACCTTCTCGGAAAGCCTGCAGAAGGCGCTTCGCGGCCTGGAAACCGGACTGACCGGCCTCGACGAGATCGAGATCCCCGGGCTTGGCGAAGGCGACGACGACAACGCTATCAAGGCGGCGATCGCCACGCCCACGCCGGACCGCCTGCGCATGGTCGCGCAGGCCATGCGGCTCGGCATGTCGGTTGCCGACGTGCACGCCATTTCCAACATCGACCCGTGGTTCCTCGAACAGATGGAGGAAATTCTCCATCTCGAGGCCCGCGTGCGCGAGCACGGCCTGCCCGAAGACGCGGAAAACATGCGCATGCTCAAGGCACGCGGCTTCTCCGACGCCCGGCTCGGCAGCCTGATCGGCAAGTCCGCCGCAGACGTCGCCAAGGTCCGCGCGTCCCTCGATGTGCACCCTGTCTTCAAGCGCATCGACACCTGCGCGGCGGAGTTCGCCTCGCCCACCGCCTACATGTACTCGACCTATGAAGTGCCCTTCCTCGGCAAGCTCGCCGACGAGGCCTTCGTGTCCGACAGGAAGAAGGTCGTCATTCTCGGTGGCGGCCCAAACCGGATCGGCCAGGGTATCGAATTCGATTATTGCTGCTGCCATGCCGCCTTCGCGCTCAAGGACGCGGGCTTCGAGGCGATCATGGTCAACTGTAACCCGGAGACGGTTTCGACCGACTACGACACCTCCGACCGCCTGTATTTCGAGCCGCTGACGGCAGAGGACGTTCTCGAAATCCTGCGCGCCGAACAGGCGAGCGGCGAACTCGTCGGCGTCATCGTCCAGTTCGGCGGCCAGACCCCGCTCAAGCTCGCCGAAGCGCTCGAAAAGGCCGGCATCCCGATCCTCGGCACCGCGCCTGACGCGATCGACCTCGCCGAGGACCGCGACCGCTTCCAGAAGCTTCTGACCAAGCTCGGGCTCACCCAGCCGAAAAACGGCATCGCTCACTCCGTGGAGCAGGCGCGCCTGGTGGCCGCCCAGATCGGCTTCCCGCTGGTGGTTCGCCCCTCCTACGTGCTTGGCGGCCGCGCCATGCAGATCATCCGTGACGACCAGAACCTGTCGAACTACCTGCTCGGCACCGTGCCGGAACTGGTTCCGGAAGAGATCAAGGCGCGGTATCCCAACGACAAGACCGGACAGATCAACACCCTGCTCGGCACCAATCCGCTTCTCTTCGACAGCTACCTGACCAATGCGATCGAGGTGGACGTCGACTGCCTGTGCGACGGCGAGAGCGTCCACATCGCGGGCATCATGGAGCACATCGAGGAAGCCGGCATTCACTCGGGCGATTCCGCCTGCTCGCTGCCGGTCCACACGCTCTCCGACGAGGTGGTGGCCGAGCTCGAGGAGCAGACCCGGGCGATGGCCAAGGCGCTCAACGTCGGCGGCCTGATGAACGTGCAGTTCGCCATCAAGGACGGCACCATCTACGTGCTCGAGGTCAATCCGCGCGCCTCGCGGACCGTGCCGTTCGTCGCCAAGACCGTCGGCGCGCCGATCGCCAAGGTCGCTGCCCGCGTGATGGCCGGCGAAAAGCTCGCCCCCGCCTTCGCCGCCTATGGCGACGTCCCCGACCACAAGACGCTCAAGCACATCGCGGTCAAGGAAGCCGTCTTCCCGTTCGCCCGCTTCCCCGGTGTCGACACGCTGCTCGGCCCGGAAATGCGCTCGACCGGGGAGGTGATGGGTCTCGACACCGATTATGCGCTCGCCTTCGCCAAGAGCCAGCTCGGCGCCGGCGTCGACCTGCCCCGTTCGGGCACGGTCTTCGTCTCGGTCAAGGACGAGGACAAGGAGACGGTGGTCGAGACGGTCCGCGTTCTGGCCGATAACGGCTTCGCGCTGATGGCGACCCGCGGCACGGCCCGCTTCCTCACTGAGAAGGGCTTCAAGGTCGAGGCGGTCAACAAGGTGCTCGAAGGCCGTCCGCATATCGAGGACGCGATCCGCAACCGTCAGGTCCAGCTTGTCATCAATACGACCGAAGGCGCCAAGACGATCTCGGATTCGAAATCGCTCCGCCGCGCCGCGCTGATGCAGAAGGTGCCGTACTACACCACCATGGCCGGCTCGCTGTCGGCCGCCCGCGCCATCGCAGCGCTCCGCGCCGGCAATCTCGAGGTCAAGCCGCTCCAGGCCTACTTCTGAGACAAGCCAGTCAGGCTGCCTGCGCCGCGTGCAGCCTGACGACCGCCTGCAAATCCTCGTGGAAGCGTGCTCTCTCCTGCGCCTGTTTCTCCGGTTCCGGAATGCGCAGGAGATAGGCCGGGTGCACCGTAACAAAGAGCATGCGGCCCTCGTCGATGGGAATCGGCATGGAGCGGACCTCCTCCATCGGCCTGGTCTCGCCGGTCAGCGCCTGATAGGCGGTGGCACCCAGCGCCAGGACGATCTTCGGGCGGACCAGCGCGAATTCCTTTTCCAGCCACCAGCGGCAATGCCGCACCTCGCCCGCATCGGGCCGCTTGTGCAGCCGCCGCTTGCCGCGCGGCTCGTATTTGAAATGCTTGACCGCATTGGTGAGGTAGAGTTTTTCGCGCGCCAAGCCCGCCCGTGACAGCCCCTCATCGAGCACCTGTCCGGCAGGACCTATGAACGGTCGGCCGGCGAGATCCTCGCGGTCGCCCGGCTGCTCGCCAATCAGCATGATCTCCGCATCGAGCGGTCCCTCGCCGCAGACAGCCTGGGTCGCCGGGCCGTGCAGCGGACAACGCCGACAGGCCGAGATCTCCTGCGCCAGCGCCGCTCCGGCATCGGCAGGCGCGACGGCTTCGCGTGATTTCTCACCTTCCCACTCCGCTTGCAGCCGCTCGTGAAAGGCGGGCGGCAGGGTGGGCTGGGCCGCAGCCATGGCACGGACGCGGGACTCGGCGGTGGCGATAAGTTCCGGAATGAGGGCGGCCTCGGGCAGGTTCTTCCAGTATTTCTTCGGCATTTCCGCCTGCATCGCCTTCACCTTCAACCGTGCCGGATTGAAGATGTTGGAGAAGTAGATGCGCCATAACTCATCAGCCTCGTCAGTGTGGCGAAGCTTGGTGGCTGGCGTCGGATCGATGCTCAGCGTATCGCCATTCCACGAAGCCGAACCTTTGGGGGTGGCGATCAGCCAATCCATGTCGGCGAAGCGCCGGGCGAAGAAGGGCGCGGTGCGGGCAACGATGAAGTGATCAGGCTCGAACCAGGCGGCAAAGCGCCGGCGACCGTTCTCCCCTACGCCAACCTCCTTGAAGCGGACGAACGCCTTCATCTTGTGGCTGTCGCGGCGTACGGATTTGACGAGCTTGTGAAGTTCGGCGACATCCCGGTCGGCGCGGTCCTGCATCAGGCCGCGATTGGACTGGAGCCGCCAGAGCAGGCGATAAAGAAGCGGAAATCGGTTCTCGTCGGAATGACAGACCGCAGCCTCCGCGGCTTCGGCAAAACTCCGCGGCACGGTGATCTGCGGCCCGCTCTCAGGCATTTCAGGAATCTCGCCCTCCCCGAACAGGCCGGGATCCTCCCAGGCACTCAGCCAGGCAACATCGTCCGGCCATACGCCTTGAGCGACGAGCGCGCGCGCGGCGTTGCGCCATTCGTCGAAATCTCCCTGCCCCTCCACCTGGATACGGCGCATCAGAACAAAGCCAGTTGCTCGGGCTGCGGCGCGAACATGTCACGCAAATCGCTGCGATCGATGAGCTTAATCGGGCTCCAGCCACCAGCGGTCACGAACGGCTTGACCTTTCTCAGCGACGCGCCGAGACGCTTCAGGTCTTCGAGCGTCAGCCTGCGCTGGCGCCGGGCGGAGAGAATGGACTTCACCACTTTCTGGCCGAGCCCCGGTACGCGCAGCAGCATTTCCCGGTCGGCGGTGTTGATATCGACAGGGAAACGATCCCGGTTTCCCAGCGCCCAGGCGAGCTTCGGATCGAGATCGAGGTCCAGCATGCCGTCCTCGCGCCCCTCGGTGATCTCATCCACCGAAAAGCCGTAAAAGCGGTAGAGCCAGTCGGCCTGATAGAGCCGGTGCTCTCGAATAAGCGGCGGCTTGACCAGCGGCAGAGATTTCGAGGCATCGGGGATGGGGCTGAAGGCGGAATAGTAGACGCGTTTCAGGCTGTAGCTTGAATAGAGCCGCGCGCTGGAACCGAGGATCGTGGCATCGTTCGCGCCGTCCGCGCCGACGATCATCTGCGTGCTCTGTCCAGCGGGCGCGAACTTCTTGCGCCGCTTCGTCTGCAGCGTCGGCTCGCGCGCCTCCTCGATCTTCAGCCTCAGGTCGCCCATGGCGCGGCGGATGCCGAGCGGCTTCTTTTCCGGCGCGTAGCGCGACAGCCCCTGATCCGTGGGCAGTTCGATATTGAGTGACAGACGGTCTGCAAAAAGGCCCGCCTTCTCGATCAGATGCGGCGAGGCTTCGGGAATGGTCTTGAGATGGATGTAACCGCGGAAATCGTGCTTGACGCGCAGATCTTCCGCCACCTTCACCATCTCGGCCATCGTGTCGTCCGAAGAGCGGATGATGCCCGAGGAGAGGAACAATCCCTCGATATAATTGCGCCGGTAGAACTCCGTCGTCAGCCACACGATCTCGTCCGGGGTGAACCGGGCACGCTCCACATTGCTCGACGAGCGATTGATGCAGTAGGCGCAGTCATAGATGCAGAAATTGGTCATCAGGATCTTGAGCAGCGAGATGCAGCGGCCGTCCGGTGCATAGGCGTGACAGATCCCGGACCCCTCGGTCGAACCCAGACCTCCCCCGGTACCTGACTGACGCTTTTGCGTTCCGGACGAGGCACAGGAGGCATCATATTTCGCGGCATCCGAGAGAATGGCGAGGCGGCGGGCAAGCGATTTTCTCATATCATGTTCACTATATGTTCTTTTGATAATGTCAAATGGAATCCGTCCCCGCTTGACGGCCCGACCGCTTCTCTGTATTTAGCCATAAAGTTAATTAACCAGATGGCTAATAATGATGCCCGACCCGCTCTCCGCAACGCTGCACGCGCTGGCCGACCCCACCCGCCGGGCGATCCTGGCGCGGCTCGCCGAGGGTGAGGCGACAGTCAACGAACTCGCCGCGCCCTTCGAAATGAGCCTCCCCTCCGTCTCCAAACATCTCAAGGTGCTGGAACGCGCCAAGCTGATTTCGCGCGGCCGTTCGGCGCAGTGGCGCCCCTGCCGGATCGAGACGGCGCCGCTGGAGGCCGTCGACGGCTGGCTGGGAGAGTATAGGACACTGTGGGAGAAACGGTTCGACCGCCTCGAATCCTATGTCGCGAAGCTGCAGAACTCCCGGAAAGACGACGAATGACCGAGAATTCCGACATCATCGAAATCCGCAACGGGCGCAGCTATCCGGTGAATCGGAAGAAGCTCTATGCCGCCTTCGCCGATCCGGACCGGCTGGCGCAGTGGTGGGGGCCCCACGGTTTCTCCAACACGATTCCCGTCTTCGACCTCAGGCCGGGCGGCATGTGGTTCGTCACCATGACGGCCTCGAACGGCACCGACTTCGAGAACCGATGGACGTTCGAGGAGGTAGTCGAGGGAAAGCTGGTCCGCGCGAAACATCATGAACCGGTCCATGTCTTCACACTGGAAATGCAGTTCAGCGACGAGCCCGACGGGTCGCGGCTTGACTGGCTGATGGTCTTCGACCGCACCGAGGAGAACGAGGCGATCGAGAAATTTCTCCATGCCGCCAACGAGCAGAACCTCGAGCGGCTCGAAACACTTCTCACATCCCGCCGAGGAGACCGGAAATGAGCGCCGACTACGATCCAGCGAAAATCATCCGCTTGGAGCGGACAATGTCGGCCCCGCGTGAACTGGTCTTCGAGGCGCTCTCCGATGCCGGCCATCTGGACCAGTGGTGGGGCCCGGATGGCTTTGTCAACGAGACCCACGAGATGGATTTCTCCGTCGGCGGGCTCTGGCGCTACACCATGCACGGCCCCGACGGGAAGGACTGGCCCAACTGGATCCGCTATACGGAAATAACCCCGCCCTCGCGCATCGCCTATCATCACGGCGGCGAGATGGGCGAACCGGCTCATTTCGATGGCCTCATCCTGCTGGAAGAGGCGGACGGCAAGACGATCGTCTCGATCACTCTCATCTTTCCGACGCAGGAGGCTCGCGATGCGACCCTCGAATTCGGCGCGGCGGAAGGCGGCAAGCAGACGCTGGCCAAGCTCGATAAATACGCCATAACCCTGGCCGAACGGTAAGTCTCGACAGCGCGAAAGCAGCGGGATGAAATGTGGCCACATCAGGGTATTTCCGTGAACGAGGGAACGATAGCGCCCTCACGATTGTTCTCCGCCTCGTCCGCCAAGAACAATAACGGAGAACCCCTCATGACTTTCACCAAAACCCTGCTGGGTGCATCGGCTCTGACGCTGCTTGCAGCTCCCGCTCTCGCCGCCATGTCGGTGACGGCAACCACCAACCTCAACGTCCGCTCGGGCCCCGGGCCGCAGTACCCCGTGACCACCATCATCGGCGTCGACCAGTCCGCCGTCCTCGACGGCTGCATCGACAACTCGAAATGGTGCCAGGTCGAGGTCGGCGGCGTCGCCGGCTGGGCCTATTCGGAATATCTCGTCGCCGATTATTCGGGCGAGCGCACCGTCGTCTACCAGAACCAGGCGACCATCGGCGTTCCGGTCATCACCTATGACAATCCCGACGGCGTCGTGGCCGCCGGCCCGGTTGCCGGAACGATCTCCGCCGGCACCGTGGTCGGCGATGTGATCGAGCCGGCACCGACGACCCGCACCTATATCGAGGCCAATCCGGTCGACCAGGTCTATCTCGACGGCGAAGTGGTCGTCGGCGGCACCCTGCCGCCCGATGTCGATCTCTACGAAGTTCCGGAAGGCCAGTACCGTTATGTCTACATCAACGGTCAGGAAGTTCTGGTAACCCCCGATACCCGACAGATCGTCTACGTCTACCGTTAAGGGCAATCACCCCACCGGAAAGGAAAAGCCCCGCCTATGTAAGCGGGGCTTTTCCAGTGTGAAGCGTGCTGTTTGGCCGCGCCGGTCAGCACCTCAGCCGTGCTTTTCGATCCAGTCGGCGAAAGAGCCGATCCAGTTGGCGAGGAACTTTTCAGTCTCCTCGTTGGTGACGTTCAAATCGTCGTCAACGAGACCATCCTTGAACGCGAAATAGAGTTCAGGCTGCCCCATGAGCACCGTGCCCACCGAGACGAGGACGCTACGCAGAAGCGCCTGGGCGGCCGCCGTGCCGATAACGCCAGGCGAGGTGCCCGTGATCGCCACCGGCTTTCCGCCCCATGAGTTCTTGCCATAGGGACGCGACGCCCAATGGATCACATTGGCGATCAGGCCGGGAAAGGTGCGGTTGTATTCGGGGGTGACGAACAAGACGCCGTCCGCCGCCTCAACGCTGGCCTTCAGGCGGGTGACGGCTTCGGGCACATCGCTCCAGAGATCGTCGTTGTACAAGGGCAGGTCCGTGAGATCCGCATACTCGAATTCGAGCCGGCCTTCGGCAAGTTTTTCCAGGACGCCTGCCAATTTGGCATTGAGGGAGCCTTCCCTCAGCGAGCCGACGATGACGAGAACCTTGTGCATGGGAATTCCTTGTTTCAGAAAGTAACCCACGCTAAAATAGTGACCACGACAACCGACGCAAGGCGGCACTTTTCGGAACCCAGGTTACCCCCATGAAACCGACCCATTCGCCTTTCGACAGTCCATGCAAGACTGTAACCGACATCATTTCGCTCATCGGGGACAAATGGAGCGTCCTGGTGATCAAGTCGCTCGGCGACGGTCGATTGCGGTTCACCGAGATCAAGCGTTCCATCGACGGGGTTTCACAGAAAATGCTCACGACCACCCTGCGCGGGCTTGAACGCGACGGTTACATCAGCCGGACGGTCTACCCTACCGTGCCGATGCGGGTGGAATACGAACTCACCGATCTGGGGGTCGATCTGCTCGAGCCGATATCCGCGCTCGGCCAGTGGGCGGTCGACAATCACCACCGGGTGGTCAGTGCCCGTCGCCGCTACGACGGTGACGCGGATATGGAAAACAGGGCGCTGGCGGTACACGCCTGATCGCTTGGGGGCCTCATGCATCCCGGTTTCGGGGTCCCAGACTTTTTGAGTGAACTTCGCCGCCGAACTTGCTAGACTGAGCGCCGGAAACAATGGAACGGCTCCGAAGTGACCGCTTCGCGAGCCGTTCATATTTTGCGCCCGCGCGCCGGAATCACCGCGCAGCAGGGCCGAAGGAAAGAGGAAGTTTTAAATGGTCGAAAAGGTACCCATGACGCAGGGCGGCTACACTCAGTTGCAGGAGGAACTGCGCTGGCGCCAGCAGGAGGAACGCCCCCGCATCATCGAGGCGATCGCCGAAGCGCGCGCCCATGGCGACCTCTCCGAAAACGCGGAATATCATGCTGCCAAGGAAGCGCAGAGCCTCAACGAGGGTCGCATCGGCGAACTCGAGGACTATGTCTCCCGCGCCGAGGTGATCGACCCGTCGAAAATGTCCGGTAACACGGTGAAATTCGGCGCCACCATCCGCCTCGTCGACGAGGATACGGAAGAAGAGAAGGTCTACCAGATCGTCGGCGACCAGGAAGCCGACGTCAAAAAGGGCCGCATCTCGATCTCCTCGCCGATCTCTCGTGCGCTGATCGGCAAGGCGATCGGTGATTCGGTCGAGGTCGTCGCTCCCGGCGGCTCCAAGGCCTACGAGATTCTCGAGATCAAATGGGCTTGAGTTAGACCGGGGCCTCTTCGCAAAGGCCCCGGCGCCTTCAGGAACGACGAATGCAACGGCCGGCGTGGGGAGCCATGACTGAACCTCTGGACATTCGCGACGTCGAGGTGGTGGCGCCCAATTTCAAGAGACGGCTTTCCGGCGTCACCTCCGTCATCATTCAGTTGATCCCCGAACAGCGCGCGGCCGGCATGCCGATCGCCGCGCTCGGGCCCGGCCTGCCACCCTCGGTTCCGAAGATCGGATTGAAGCAGATCTTCGGGCTGTTGAAGCCTCCGCGCAATCGCCGCTTTCGCATCTGGCACGCCCGGCGCAATACCGAAATGCTGGGCGGCCTGTTTCTCAAGCACGTGCTGCGCGCGCCGCTGAAGCTCGTCTTCACCTCCGCCGCCCAGCGCCGGCACACCCGCTATACCCGCTGGCTCATCCGCCAGATGGACGGGGTGGTGTCGACCTCCAGCCGATCGGCGAGCTTTCTCGAGGTGCCCTGCACCGTCGTCCCGCACGGAATAGATCTGGAAGCTTTCCATCCGCCCTCCGATGACGAGCGGGACTGGTCGCAGACCGGCCTCCCCGGCCGCCGCGGCATCGGCTGCTTCGGGCGCGTCCGACACCAGAAAGGCACCGACCTGTATGTCCAGGCGCTGATCGAGCTTCTGCCGCGCTATCCCGACTGGACCGGATTGGTCTTCGGTCGGGTAACGGTGGAAAATCGCGGCTTTTGCGAAGCCCTTCAGGAAAAGATCGACGCGGCCGGCCTGCACGAGCGCATCCTCTTCATGGGCGAGGTTCCCGACGTCAAGCCTTGGCTTCGCCGGGTCAGCCTGTGCGTGGCACCCTCGCGCAACGAAGGCTTCGGCCTCACCCCCCTCGAGGCGATGGCTTCCGAGACCGCGGTTGCCGCATCGGACGCGGGGGCCTATCGCGATATCATAGAAGAAGGGAAAACCGGCTTCGTGGTCCCGGCGGGCGACGGGACGGCGCTCACGCGCATAATCGAGATCTATCTCGCCGATCCCGATCTCGCCGCCGAGCATGCGAAGTCCGGCCTCTCGCGGGTCCATGAGCAATTCGCCCTGCGCCGGGAGGCCGAGGCACTCGCGACGGTCTACGAAGGAATTTGGGCTGGCGCACCGGCCCGACCGGCGACGCGTTCGTCCGAACGGCCTGTCTGAGGAAAGTTTCAAAAATTCCTTGCGCCTATGGGCGCAAATCAGCCCGGCCCCTGTGCCGCAGAACAAGTTCGCGCAGCTTGGGACGTTGCATGTAAGGTCCTCGTATAGCCTGGTCGCCGCCGATAAAGGGATGACGATTGCCCTCGATGAGGATCGGCCCCTCTGGCGTTATTGCAACATCCCATCCAACGACGGAATTGGGCAAAGCCGCCGCCGCTCTATGAACCAAGGCTACAGCCTCGCTGTAGAAGGGCAAAGTTATGTCCCCAAAGACGGCCCCGGTATCCGGATGCGATGACATGCTCGCCCCTCCGAAATCATATTTGAGGTGACTCAGCTCATCGAGCTTCCCGGATTGCAGATCGAGATAGTTTGCCAATCCCCCGCCTCCGGCACTGTCGACAATCGATGCGCCCCTGCCGACGCGGAAAAACCCGCCCGCGACATGAGAGGCGCCTTCCGCATCCCGCACTGTCAGCAGGCGAAGCGTATTCAGGCTGCCAGGATTGATCTTCGCCAGATCGGGATGTTGCCTGACATATTCTTGAAACAAATATTCCTTGCCGGCCAAGAGCTCTGCGAGTTCGCGAGCTTTCATACTCTCATCAATCAGAAGCGCCCCTCGCCCCCTCGCACCGCGAATTGTTTTCGCGAAAACACGCCCTCGACCCAAAAGACGTAAATTCGCAATAGCCTGCTCAGCCTGACTTATATCGTAATTTACAACACTGTCTTGATTGAAGATGCCGAACTCGCCGTTCCGAAAAACCCCCAGAAGCCTGGGAGTTGGCAGACCATGGGCGACCATTTGCTCGTGAAATTTGAGTTTGTCGTCGAATACCTCGAGCAATTCGGGAACTGAAATTTCATCGAGAAATTTGTACCACAAGAATGAGGGAAAATAGGCATGCAAATCTCCGGAGCTCTTTCGATATAATTTGAAATCCATGTAGTCCTTTTTGGAGAATCCGTCCCTGCTGGAATAGGAAAGAATCTCGAACACCAATCTGGCCCACGACTTCCTGCCGGCATCCAGAGAAATGTACTTTTTATAATTATGATATTCGGATAGGCGCACAAGTTTGTGCCGCAGAGAAAAGGAGCCCATCGACATACTCTGACTTGGAAAGTCAAAACCCGAAGCAGTGTTCTACGACAGTAGAGTAATGAGAGAAAGTCAGAAATGGAATGGGGTCCGCACAAACGGAAACAGGGAAGGTCGGTATTTTGAAGGTATGATCGACTGCGAAGTAAACTTATCCGTACAACACATTCGCTGATCTTGTTTCCGCTTCGGCGCGCGAACAAGTTCAGCGCATCTCTCACCCCAACTTGACCAGCCCCGCGTCCTTGACCTTCCGGATGGTCAGCATGGTCCGGACCGTGTCGACGTTTTCGTTCGCGGTAAGCTGTTCAACGACGAAGTCCTGGAAATGGCTGAGATTGCGCGCCACGCAATGAAGCAGGAAGTCGGAATCTCCCGAAACCATCCAGCTTTCCCGGACGATCGGCCACCCGCTGCTCGCCGCCGCAAAGCTCTTGAGGTTGGCATCCGACTGGTGTTTCAAACCGACCATACAGAACGCCACGAGGTCGTATCCAAGCGCCGGCGCATTGATGAGCGCGCGGTAGCCCGTGATGATCCCAGCCTGCTCCAGCTTGCGCACACGGCGCAGGCAGGGCGGAGCGGATATGCCGACACGGCTCGCAAGCTCGACATTGGTCATCCGGCCGTCTGCCTGCAATTCCTTCAGGATGCGGAAATCGATATCGTCGAGCTCGGCCTTGAACATCTGGTCGTCCTGTCATCGGGCGGCGCGGCGCCATCCTTGGCGAAACTTTATTGCGTCGACCGCCGCAATTGTCCACCCGGCTTGCCGATGAACTGCCTCACCTGTGCGTAACCGCCCACTCCGGCTTGAATATCCGGCCCCCGAATTCCTAAATTGGTGGAAATGCGCCATGATCGCGGCTCAGCGAATCCCTGCCGCCAACTGTGGGCGCTATCCGCATCCAGACAGGAAGAATTCCATGACGACCCGTCACGTGCCCGTCCTCATCATCGGCTCCGGACCCGCCGGATACACGGCGGCGATCTATGCCGCCCGCGCCATGCTCACCCCTGTCATCATAACCGGGATGGAACAGGGCGGCCAGCTGATGATCACCACCGACGTCGAGAACTATCCCGGCTACGCCGATCCGGTTCAGGGTCCGTGGATGATGGAGCAGATGCGCCTGCAGGCAGAACATGTGGGTGCCGAGATCGTCAACGATCTGGTGACCGAGGTCGACGTTTCCCGCCGCCCCTTCACCGCGAAGACGGATTCGGGGGCGGTCTGGACCTGTGATGCACTGGTCATTTCCACCGGTGCACAGGCCAAGTGGCTGGGCATCCCCGGCGAAAAGGATTTCATGGGCTTCGGCGTGTCTGCATGCGCCACCTGCGACGGCTTCTTCTACCGCAACAAGCACGTCATCGTCGTCGGCGGCGGCAATACCGCGGTCGAGGAAGCGCTCTATCTTGCCAACATCGCCGAGAAGGTGACGCTCGTTCATCGCCGCGACACGCTGCGTTCGGAGAAGATCCTGCAGGAGCGCCTGTTCGCGCAGAAGAACGTCGACTTCGTCTGGGATTCCGAAATCGCCGAATTCGTTGGCGGCGAACCTGTCGGCCCGATGCCGCCCGCCGTCAAGGCTGTGAAGCTGAAAAACCGCAAGTCCGGCGAAGTCACGGAAATGGATATTGACGGGGTGTTTGTGGCCATCGGCCATGCACCCGCCGTCAAGCTCTTCGAAGGCAAGCTCAGACAGAAGCCGAACGGCTATCTGTGGACCGCGCCGGATTCGACGGCAACCGACGTTCCCGGCGTTTTCGCTGCGGGCGACGTGACCGACGACATCTATCGCCAGGCAGTCACGGCTGCCGGAATGGGATGCATGGCCGCCCTCGAGGCCGAACGCTATCTCGCAGGCCTCGGCACGCATGCGGAAGCCGCGGAATAAGCCATCACTTTTCCGCCCCGGCGCATGGGGGCGCCGGACAGGCTCAAGGGGAGCGGTCATATGCAACTGGACTGGGACAAGCTGCGAATTTTCCACGCAGCCGCCGAAGCCGGCTCCTTCACTCATGCCGCAGAGATCCTGCATTTGTCGCAGTCGGCCATCAGCCGGCAGGTGAGCGCGCTGGAGGCGGAGGTCAACACCAAGCTGTTCCACCGGCATGCGCGCGGCCTCATCCTCACCGAGCAGGGCGAGATGCTCTACAAGACCGCCCACGAGGTTCTCATGAAGCTCGAGGCGGTGAAGAATCAGCTCACCGAGACGCGGGAGAAGCCGAGCGGCAAGCTCAGGATCACCACCACGGTGGGCCTCGGCCAGGGCTGGCTGACGGAGAAGGTCCAGGAGTTCCAGACGCTTTACCCGGACATGCAGGTGCAGTTGATCCTCGATAACGAGGAACTCGACGTCAACATGCGCCAGGCGGACTGCGCGATCCGGCTTCGTCAGCCCCAGCAGTCGGATCTCATCCAGCGAAAGCTGTTTACGGTCCATCTGCACATCTATGCGGCGCCGTCCTATCTGGCGCGCCACGGCGAACCGAAGACGATCGAGGATCTCGATCACCACCGGCTGATCACCTTTGGCGAACCGGCACCGGTCTATCTTCACGACTTGACCTGGCTGGAGCGCGCAGGAAGGCCGGCGGACAATCCCCGGCCAGCGCATCTGCAGATCAACAACCTCGCCGCCGTCCGCCGCGCGACGATGAATGGCGCCGGGGTTTCAATGCTGCCCGACTACATGGTCAACCGCGACTCAGGCCTCGTGCAACTGGCGATTCCCGCCGAATTTCCCGCCTTCGACACCTACTTCTGTTATGCCGAGGAAATGCGCAACGCGGCCAAACTGAAGGTTTTTCGCGATTTTCTTATCAACAAGGCGCGGAACTGGAACTACTGACTTTCGGCTTTTATCGCCGAAAAACCATGCATTCTCCGGGAAAAATGCAAAAATGCAGGGCGGAACCGCCCACCATGCGCACAGCGCATATCAGTCATGCGCCCATCGCCCTTGCAATATGCCCATGAAAACAGCATATCGCCCATAGCTGATGCACCTTTGGCGGTCACTCCTCCCAGTGCCGCCGCATGAGCTGTTCCCCTCTGGAGGTTTTGACCTTCACACCTATAGGCCCGCGAGCAATCGTCGGGCCTCTTTTTTTGCCTGGTGTCTGGTGAACAGGCGAGCTGCGAAAAATCGCGCCTTGAGGTCCTCGACGACCCCTCCCTTCCCCCAGTCTCTGTTCGCACTACCGATACAGTGCCTCCCCCTCCATTCCCGCATAGAGGCCCGCCACCTGCTCGCCATAGCCGTTGTAGATCACCGTCGGCACTTCCTCGCGGGTGTGGAGAATCCGCTCGCTCGCCTGGCTCCAGCGGGGATGCGGCACGTCAGGGTTCACGTTGGCCCAGAAGCCGTATTCGGCCGCATTGATCTCTTCCCAGAAGCTCACCGGCCGCTGATCGGTGAAGCTGATGCGGGTGATCGACTTGATCGATTTGAAGCCGTATTTCCACGGCAGCGCCAAGCGGATCGGCGCGCCGAATTGCGCTTCGATCGGCTTGCCGTAAGCACCGGTGACCATGAAGGCGAGCTCGTTCCGCGCTTCCTCGATCGTGATGCCCTCCACATAGGGCCAGGGATACCAGCTCTGCTTCTGGCCCGACGCCATCGCCGGATCGTGGAAGGTTTCGAAACGAATATATTTCGCCCCTGCCTGCGGCGCCACGCGGTCGAGGAGCGCCGAGACGGGAAATCCCGTCCAGGGTACCGTCATCGACCAGGCCTCGACACAGCGGTGCCGGTAGAGCCGTTCCTCGAGAGGCATGCCGCGCACCAGATCTTCGAATTCCACCGTCTCCGGCTTGTCGACCATGCCGTCGATCATGATCGACCAGGGATCGGTGACGAGCGAACTCCGTGCCGCGTCGGCAATCTGCTTGTGCGAGCCGAATTCGTAGAAATTGTTGTAGCTCGAATTGATCTCTTCAGGCGTGATATCCCGCTCGATGGAATAGGCGCCGTTGCGCTCCGCGGGATAGAGATCGGCGGTTTTCTCCGCGGCACTCGCCGCGCGCGCCTCCTTCATTTGGAAGGCCGTTCCGAAGGCCAGTCCGGCTGCTCCGAGCCCCAGCCCCTTGAGGATCTTCCGCCGGGCGAGGAAGACATCCTCCGGTGTGACCTGGGCCTCGCTGACGGCCCATGAGGGGCGTCTGTGAAGCGATGGGGCGGCAAGAGACGACGGGCGGCGTGCGGCGGGCATGGAGAGGCTTCCTCCTCGATTGATCTCCGCAAAAGCTACCCGCGCTGTTCCACCTCCGCAAATCAACGGCACTCACGTTCAGGTGACGAAAAAGGCCGGCCCGGAGCCCGGACCGGCCTTTCATTCGTCTCTTGTCGAAAAGGTCAGCGCAGCGAGGCGCAGAACCGCTGGATACGGTTGCAGGCTTCCTCGAGCGCCTCTTCCGAGGTCGCATAGGAAATGCGGAAGTTCGGGCCCAGGCCGAAGGCCGAACCATGCACCACCGCCACGCCTTCGGCTTCCAGAAGTTCGGTGACGAAATCCTCGTCGGTCTCGATCACCTTGCCTTCGGGCGTCTTCTTGCCGATCACGCCTGCACACGAGGGGTAGACGTAGAAGGCGCCTTCTGGCGTCGGGCAGTTGATGCCGGTAGCCTGGTTGAGCATCGACACGACCAGATCGCGCCGGCCCTTGAACACTTCCTTGTTGGCCGGGATGAAGTCCTGCGGGCCGTTGAGCGCTTCCACAGCCGCCCACTGGGCGATCGAGCAGGCGCCCGAGGTCTGCTGACCCTGGATCGTGTCCATCGCCTTGATCAGGCTTGCGGGGCCGCCGGCATAGCCGATGCGCCAGCCGGTCATGGCATAGGCCTTGGAGACGCCGTTCATGGTCAGCGTGCGATCGTAGAGCGACGGCTCCACCTGCGCGGGCGTGGCGAACTCGAATCCGTCATAGGTCAGGTGCTCGTACATGTCGTCGGTCAGGATCCACACATGCGGATGCTTGACGAGAACGTCGGTCAGCGCCTTGAGTTCGTCATGCGTATAGGCCGCGCCCGACGGGTTCGACGGCGAGTTGAACACAAGCCATTTGGTCTTCGGGGTGATCGCGGCCTCGAGATCCTCGGCACGGACCTTGAAATTGTTTTCGAGCGTGGTCGGCACCTCGACGACGGTGCCGCCGCAGATGGCGACCATTTCGGGGTAGCTCACCCAGTAGGGCGCCGGGATGATGACCTCGTCCCCGGGGTTCAGCGTCGCCATGAAGGCGTTGAACAGGATCTGCTTGCCGCCGGTGCCGACGATGATCTGCGAGGGGGTGTAGTCAAGGCCGTTCTCGCGCTTGAACTTCTTCGAGATCGCCTCGCGCAGTTCAGGGATGCCGGCCACGGGCGTGTACTTCGTCTCACCGCGGCGGATGGCGGCGATCGCGGCGTCCTTGATGTTGTCCGGGGTATCGAAGTCCGGCTCCCCCGCCCCGAGGCTGATGACGTCACGACCCTTCGCTTTGAGCTCGCGCGCTTTCTGCGACACGGCGATGGTGGCGGAGGGTTTTACACGGGAAAGGGCGTCGGCAAGAAGGGCCATTTTTCGCTCCGGTTTGCTGATGGGTTTGTTCGGCTTGAGAGCCGGAAACGGTGCGCTTGTGTATGTCCCAACCGCGCCACGCGCGCAAGCGACATCTTGGGAGCTTTTTTGCTCCCGTTGCATTAAGCCACATGCAAGGAATGCTATCTACGAGTAATCATGATAAGGGCATGAATAACGCTGATGAAAGCGGGACTGAAAGACAGTCGATGACCCCGGAGCGCAGCGAGCCGCAATTCATCGATGACGAGCGGGGCGGTGTAACGACCTCCTACGGTCCCTTCATGCTGAAATCGGCGTTTCAGCCCATCTTCAGCCAGAGCGATTCCGGACAACTCACCATCAGGGCCTTCGAAGCCCTCATTCGCCCGTTCCGTGCCGGGAGGCCCGTGTCTCCCGGGCAGTTTTTCCCCGCGGTCGAGGCGGAGGACGCCCATTTCATCGACCGGCTGTGCCGCGATCTTCACCTGCGCAACATGGGCCGGCTCGGCCGTCACAGCGCGCGGCTCTTCCTCAACTTCAATCCGTCCCTCTATGGCGGCAAGATCGACTTCGGCAACGAGGTCGCCGGCATCGTGGCCCTTTGCAACGAGCTCGGCCTCTCGCCGGGGCGCATCGTCTGCGAGATCACGGAACAGGGCAGCGACGAACACACGCTCGCGGACATGGTGGCGAAACTGCGCGGCTCCCGCTTCAAGATCGCGGTGGACGATTACGGCGCCGAGGAATCGGACCTCCATCGTGTCGACCGGCTCCGTCCCGACGTGGTGAAGTTGGATGCCGCCTGGGTCCGCAGATACTCCGAAACCTCGGCCGGTCGACTGCTGCTGCGTCAGCTCGTCGAGCGGTTCAGGGAACGCGGCATCACCAGCCTCTTCGAAGGGCTGGAGGAAGAGTTCCAGGTCAGCTTCTGCCGCGAAATCGGCGTCGATCTGCTTCAGGGTTTCGTTCTCGCCAGACCCGAGATCTTCCCGACTTCCTTCAACATCCGCTTTCCCGAGAGTTCGGAAGCAGAGACGCCCCAGGCCCCATCGCCAACCTCGGACGTCGTGCGACAGGCTCCTCCCCAGGAGCCCCGTGCAGAAGAACCGCGCAAACCGGAACCGGTTCAGCCCCGTCGAACGGTACCCTTCGGGCGCCGCGGACGGTGATGTTCACGAAGGTTAACAAGCCGACACAATCCGGTCACGATAATACTCCGCACCAGCCATAATCTGGTCCGAATGAGGTCCGTTTTTCCCGTTTCTTTGTTCCCGGGGCCAAACTGGATGGGAACAGAAACATGCTGGAAGACGATGATTTCCTGCTCGCCTCGCCTCCCCGGGTGGCGAGATCCCGCATGACCAGATTTGCAGCGCTCGCCATGGTGGCGTGCTGCGCGATATTCGTCCTGATGATCACGGGCGCCAGAGCCGAAACCCGGCTGGCCGGGCTTGTCCGGCCGAACGACGTGAACTCCGGTTCGCTGCTTCTGCCCTCGAAGGAACCGGGCTTCTTCGTCGAGGCACCGCGCCTGAAGACCGACGTCACCATCGATGTCGACGGGCCGATCCTGCGTGCCAAGGTCACCCAGCGCTTCGAAAACCCGACCGAAGGATGGGTTGAGGGAACCTATGTATTCCCCCTTCCCGAGGATTCGGCCGTGGACCGGTTGAAGATGCAAATCGGCGAACGGCTGATCGAAGGCAAGATCGAACCGCGCGCCAAGGCCCGCGAGATCTACGAGCAAGCCAAGGCCAAAGGACAGAAGACCGCACTTCTCGAACAGCAGCGGCCGAACATCTTCACCAATCAGGTCGCCAATATCGGTCCCGGCGAAACGGTCGTGGTGCAGATCGAATACCAGGAAACCGTCCACATGAGCGACGGTGCCTTCTCGTTCCGCTTTCCCATGGTCGTCGCGCCCCGCTACAATCCCGATCCTATCGTCCAGACCGTGGACTTCGCCGGAGGCCGTGGTTTCGCCGTGACCAATCCCGTGCCCGATCGCGAGAAGATCGGGGCACCCGTTCTCGATCCGCGGGAAAACGCCAAGATCAATCCGGTCAGCCTGACGATCAATCTCGCGGCAGGTTTCCCGATCGGCGAGGTCAAGACGCCTTATCACGAGATGTCCGAGAGCGATCATGCCGATGGCAGCCGCACCTACAGGCTGAAGGCCGACACGGTTCCCGCCGATCGTGATTTCGCGATGGAATGGACATCGGCATCGGGAGCCACCCCGTCCGCCGGTCTGTTCCGCCAGGTTGTCGACGGCAAGACCTATCTGATGGCCTTTCTCACGCCGCCCTCGGCGGAGGGGGCTGAAAGGCCCCCGCGTGAAGTCATCTTCGTGATCGACAATTCCGGGTCGATGGCCGGTGAATCGATCCGTCAGGCGCGTGAGGCGCTCGCGCTCGCAATCTCGCGACTGTCCTCCCGTGACCGCTTCAACGTCATCCGTTTCGACGACACTTTCGACAGCTTCTTCTCCGGTCTCGTCCCCGCCACGCCCGATCGCCGGGAACAGGCGATCGCCCGTGTGAGGAAACTGGACGCCGAGGGTGGCACCGAGATGCTTCCTGCGCTGAAGGCGGCGCTCGAGGATCAGGGAAAGATGGCCGACGGCGCACTGCGTCAGGTGATCTTCCTCACCGACGGAGCGATTGGCAATGAAAGCCAACTCTTCGAAACGATCGCCCGCGACCGCGGCCAGGCCCGCCTGTTTACAGTGGGCATCGGCTCTGCACCCAACTCCTTCTTCATGTCGCGCGCCGCCGAGATCGGCCGGGGCACGTTCACCCACGTCGGCAGCGAAACCGAGCTTGGCGAGAAGATGAAAGCGCTGTTTTCCAAGCTGGAAAACCCAGCCATGCGCGACGTGGCGGCAAGCTTCGACGGCGGCATTTCCGGCGACATCGCGCCGGACCCGATCCCCGATCTCTATTACGGTGAACCGGTGGTGCTGACGGCAAGCCTGCCCGGAGACATCACCGAGGGCGCCATTCGCCTGACCGGCGAAATCGCCGGCCAACCCTGGCGCGCCGAGCTTCCGCTCGATCACGCAGCCGCGGCAGAGGGGATCGGCAAATTATGGGCGCGGCGGGCTATCGCCGATCTCGAGATCGAGCGTTTCTCCGCGTCCGATCCCGAGGCGCTCGACAGGAAGATCGAAGCGCTTGCGCTCGACCACCACCTTGTCAGCCGGTTGACGAGCCTGGTGGCAGTGGACGTCACCCCCTCGCGTCCCAACGACGAGGCTTTGGGGAGCGCCAAGCTGCCGCTCAACCTGCCTGCGGGCTGGGACTTCGACGCCGTCTTCGGCGAAGCGCCGGGGGCACAGCCCTCTCCGCCTCTGCAGAAGGCGCAGGGCGGCGCCGTTCAGCGCATGGCAATGGCCGATACCCGGATGATCGCGGCCGCCCCCTCGCCCGAAGCGGCGGAAATGACGGCCGCCAGTGCCAGCCTCACTACCGGCGTGGTCCTGCCGCAGACGGCGACGCTGGCGAAGCGCGACATGATGATCGGGCTTCTGATAATCCTGTTCGCCGCCATGCTGTTCGTGGCGACGCGCATGCTCTGGGGCACCTATGCGCCAGACACCGACTCCCGGCGGCGCTGACCATGCCGCGTACACGCGTTGCCGGGGGTAACCCGGCGGGCCCGTCCCGGGTCCGCCGGTCCCTTGCTCTTGTGGCGCCGGCCTGGGTCAGTCGGCCCTTCGCCCTTGCTATCATCCTCATCGCGCTGGCCGGATTCGTGCTCGTCTGCAAGGGACTCTATGTCCATGCCAAGGCGATGCTCGGCCAGCACCTGCTCGAAACAAGTTTCGCCCGCGGCATCGGCGCGGAGACGGCCGCGCGCCCCTGGCCCTGGGCCGATTTCACCACCGAGGCGCGCCTGACCGCCCGGCGGCTCGGACGCAGCGAGATCGTGCTGTCGGACGCCGGTGGCGAGGCGCTCGCTTTCGGCCCCGCGCTGCTGGGAGGCACCGCCCGGCCTGGCGACGAGGGAACCGCGGTCATCGCGGCACACAGGGATACCCATTTCCGCTGGCTGCGCGACATCCGTCCCGGCGATCTCCTCGATGTCGCCTTGCGCGACGGCGGCGCGGCAACCTTCGTGGTGCGCGAAGCGCGCATCGCCCGCGCGGATGCGAGCGGCATCGACCCCGACAGGCCGGGGCGCTGGATCGCGCTCGCGACCTGCTGGCCGTTCGATGCGGCCGAACGCGGCCCGTTGCGCTACATCGTCGAAGCCGAACTGGCGGATGAAACAGCCGCCACCACCGAAGTGGCCGTAATTGGCTCTCCCGGCACGCCGACGAACGGCATCCAGCCATCCGTGGCGCTGCGCTGATCGGCCTTGGCCCGCCGCGCCACCTTTATTCGGCCGGCAAACGCCCTAGTTCATCCTGAAAGAACACGACAGGGAGATTCCCATGCCGGCTATGACGACCGCCCTTCGCACCACCGCCCTGACGGCTCTGCTTTCGACGACAAGCGTAGCCATTTCCGCTCCTTTGCCGGACGGCGACATCATCGCCACCGAGCTCGGCTCGCTTTCCGTCGAGACCCTGACGCAGGATCTGGTTCATCCTTGGGCGGTCGAGGATATGGGCGATGGCGGCCTGCTCGTCACCGAGAGACCGGGCCGCCTGAGGATCTTCCGCGAGGGTGAATTGTCCGAGCCGGTGGACGGCGTTCCGGAAGTTGCAACGAGCGGCCAGGGCGGCCTTCTCGACGTGGCCCTCGCATCCGATTTCGCCGAGAGCCGCATCATATTCCTCAGCTACTCGAAGCCCGGCGAAGGCGGCGCAGGCACGGCGATCATGCGCGCGCGCCTGTCGGACGACGGAACGCGGCTGGAAGAGGCCGAGGATATCTTCCAGATGAACCGGTTCACCAATTCCGGCCATCATTTCGGCTCCCGTATCGTCGTAGCCGATGACGGCACGCTGTTCTTCACGATCGGCGAACGCGGCGAAGGCGACCGCGCGCAGGATCCCTCCGACCACGCGGGCTCGGTTCTCAGGATCAACGCGGACGGCTCGGTTCCCCACGACAATCCCCATGCGGACGGTTCGGACGGCTGGCAGCCGGAGATCTGGTCGATCGGCCACCGCAATCCGCAGGGTGCCGACATCGATCCCGAAAGCGGGACCCTCTATGTGGTCGAGCATGGCGCCAAGGGAGGAGACGAGGTCAACATTCCTGAAGCCGGCAAGAACTACGGCTGGCCGGAAATCTCCTACGGCGTTCACTACTCCGGCGCGAAGATCGGACAGGGCAACGCCGCCGAAGGCTACGAACAGCCCCTCCACTATTGGGACCCCTCGATCGCGCCCGGCGGCATGGTGGTCTATCGCGGCGACGAGTTTCCCGACTGGAACGGCGATCTCCTCGTGACCGCGCTGAAGTTCAAGCTGCTCGTCCGCCTCGACGTCGATCCGGAGACCGGAAACGTCACAGGGGAAGAACGGCTTCTGGAAAATCGCTACGGTCGCTTGCGCGACATTCAGATCGCCAGCGATGGATCCCTGCTGCTCGTCACCGACGAGGACGAGGGCCGTCTTCTGCGCCTGACACGCGACCAGGACTAGGTCGCCCGTGAAGCACGCCGTTCCAGCTTTCGCCCCGGGGCGAAACCGGCGGGTTTGAGCAGCCGGATGGCCTGCTGGAGCAATATCGGTTTTGACGGAATCGGCAAATCGAAACGCGTAACCGAGTTCAGGCGCCTGCCGGAACTGGCCGTTTACGCCTAGGGCGAAACCGTCTAGAGGCTTTGCTCGATCAGGCGTTTTCCGCTGCCCCCCACATCGTGCTCTCCCGAGGCCTTCTGTCCATGTCCCGCGCCGCAGCCAATCTCGTCCTCCTTCTTGCCGGTGCGATATGGGGCATGGGCTTTGTCGCCCAGTCTACGGCGATGGAGGCGGTCGGTCCGCTGATCTTCATCGGCCTGCGCTTCCTGGTGGCCGCGGTCTTCATCGCCCCCTTTGCATGGTTCGAGGCGCGCAAGGCCCCCGCTCCGCTCAAGGCAGGCGACATGACGGGCTTTGTCGTCATCGGTCTCGCCCTCTTCGCCAGCATTGTTCTGCAGCAATACGGCCTGACGATCACCAGCGTCACCAATTCCGGGTTTCTGACCGGGCTCTATGTGGTGATGGTGCCGATCCTGTCGTTTCTTGTTCTGCGGATCTCCCCGCATCCTCTTGTCTGGCCGGCGGTCGTCATGGCGTTCAGCGGCATCTGGCTGCTCGCGGGCGGCGATCTGATCGCCCTCAACGCCGGCGACATGCTGACGATAGCCTGCGCCCTCGGCTGGTCGATCCAGGTTCTTCTCATCGGCCGATACAGCGCGCAAAGCGGCCGGCCGATCGCCCTGTCGCTGGTGCAGTTCGCGATCTGCGCCGCCCTCGGCCTCTCAAGCGCGCTGGTGTTCGAGGACATCGCCGTTGCCAGCATTACGGCCGCCTTGCCGGAAATCCTCTTTGCCGGGATATTCGCCAGCGGGATCGCCTTTACCCTGCAGGTCGTCGGTCAGCGTTACACGACGGCACCGCAGGCGGCGATCTTCCTGTCGACCGAGGCGATTTTCGCGGCGATCTTCGGCGCGATCCTTCTCGGCGAGCGCATCCCACCGGTCGGCTATCTCGGCGGCGCCATGATTTTCGCAGCCATACTGCTGGTCGAAGTGGGACCGATCTACCTGCGCCGCAGAAGCGCCGGTCAAATCAAGGAATCCTGACAGTCCCGAAACCGGATGACTGTTCTACACCAAAGTTTCACTTGCCAATTTGGAACAAAACAAGCATCCTCACCTTGTTCGGGCATTTTGCGAACATGGGAAGACCATAATATGCGCACCGGGAACGCATAATATACTCGGGCGGATGCGGCAGACGGAAATTCCCATGGGTTTTCGTAGCGAGGCTCCGCAACAATCAGGACCTTTCCTCACAATTCAAGAACTGCCTGCCAAACCCCCGCGTGAATGCGGGACTGTAATGGGAATAAATCCGGCAAGACTTGTGGGAACAGCCGGAAATTCGAGGACCTGATCGCATGGCCGAAATGGGCACAGTAAAATTCTTCAATTCTGAAAAGGGCTACGGCTTCATCAAGCCGGATTCGGGCGGCGCGGACATTTTCGTCCATATCTCTGCCGTTCAGGCATCCGGCCTGCCTGGGCTGACCGAGAACCAGAAAGTGAGCTACGAAACCGAACCGGATCGTCGCGGCAAAGGCCCGAAGGCCGTCAATCTGACCGTCGTCGCCTAACCGACTGTCATTGCCTTTATGCTTTTTGCGCGGCCCGTTGCCGGGCCGCCAGTTCACTTTTTTGACCCGGCCTAGCGCCGGGCTTTTTGTTTTCAGAGGTTTCCGTCCTCCCCTTCGTGGAGGTGATGGGCAAAAGGGAACGCATCGTGGGCAGAAACGTTTTGGTATCAAAACCGTAAACCGACCATGCACCGCCTGCGCAGTTCAGGGCGCCATTCAGGTTCGGTTCAGGTGGAGCTGAATAAGCTCCGGATCATAAGACAAGCCCCGGCGATCCGCCGGGTACAAGACAGAACGTATCCCACAGGAGGATAGGCAAGATGAAACGCTTCGGAAAATTCCTCGCACTGCTGGCCGTCTCGGCCTCGACCATCGTCGCACTTCCCGCAGCCCCGGCATTCGCCGGAGGTGAGGGTATCCCCTACGCCAATAACCCGCAGCGCCACAATGGCGGCAACGTATGGCGCCACCGCGACGGCCGGAATTGGCATAACCGCCACCACAATCGCCGTTACTATGGTCACTATCGCGATCGTGATCGCGGCAATTCCGCCGCGGCCTTGGGTCTCGGCCTCGCGATCGGCGCCGTGACGGCCGGTGCGATCGCCTCGAGCCGCGCCCCGTCCTACTCCGGTGGCAGCCTCGAGCCGTGGACCCGCGACTGGTATCGCTATTGCGACAACAGGTACCGCAGCTTCAACCCGGATACCGGCACCTATCGCGGCTTCGACGGTCGTGACCATTTCTGCCGCGCTCCGTAGGATCGAGCTCAGCAACTATACGAGAGCCCCGGCTAACGCCGGGGCTTTTCTTTTGCGGGAATTCAAAGATCTTGAAGAAACGGGTTGGTCCGCCGCTCGTTGCCGATCTTGCCACCCGGGCCGTGGCCGCAGATGAAGCCAATCTCGTCGCCAAGCGGAAACACCTTGTCGCGGATCGAATTGAGCAGCGTCTGATGATCCCCACCGGGCAAATCGGTGCGGCCGATCGAGCCGGAAAACAGCACATCGCCCAGATGGACGAAACCGGCCTTCCTGTTGAAGAAGATCACGTGCCCCGGCGCGTGACCGGGCGTGTGAAAAACCTCGAAGGCGTGATCGCCAAAAGAGACCGTGTCACCTTCCTCGAGCCAGAAATCGGGCACCAGATTGCGAAGCGCGCTTTTCGGCAGCCCGAATTTCTCCGCCTGGGTTTCGAGATTGGCGAGCATCAGCGCGTCGTCGCGATGCGGCCCGACGACCTTGACCCCGAGCCGTTCGCGCAATTCGTCCGCGCCTCCGGCATGGTCGAGATGGCCGTGGGTGAGCCAGATCTCGCCGACCTTGATGCCGTTCTCCTCGACCGCCTCGATGATGGTGTCGATATCGCCGCCCGGATCGACGACAACCCCTTCCATGCTGTCGGCGTCATAAAGGATGGTGCAGTTCTGCTGGAATGGGGTGACCGGGATGATGCCGGCCCTGAGTTCACCCATGGGATGTCCTTTCTGTCAGTCCGTCTGGTCTGTCAGTCCTGCCGAATGGCGCGCCACTCCCCCGAACTCCGAGGCTAAGGGCGCAAGGACGACGTCAGCCAACTGTCCGGCGAATGCGACAGCAGGCTGACGGCTCTGGGGTGATCGCCCTATTCGGCGGCAGCGCGCAGCGGCTGGACCGCCTGCATGTAGTCGTTGACGAGATTGGCGGATATTTCGCCCGGCACGAAGCTGTACGGGCCGATTTCCGAGACCGGCGTCACTTCCGCCGCCGTACCGGTCAGGAAGCACTCCTCGAAGCCCTCCAGCTCCTCCGGCATGATCGCCCGTTCGATGATCTCGTAGCCGCGCTTCTTCGCAAGTTCGATCACCGTGCGGCGTGTGATGCCGTCGAGGAAGCAATCGGGATCGGGCGTATGCAACTTGCCGTCCTTGACGAAGAAGACGTTGGCGCCGGTGGCTTCGGCCACGCGGCCCCGCCAGTCGAGCATCAACGCATCGGCATAGCCGCGCGATTCCGCGCGGTGCTTGGACAAGGTGCAGATCATGTAGAGACCCGCCGCCTTCGACTTGGAGGGCGCGGTGCGCGGATCGGGACGGCGGTATTCCGCCATGTCGAGCCGGATGCCCTTGAGACGCTCTTCAGGCTTGAAGTAACTCGGCCACTGCCAGATGGCGATCGCGGTATTGATGCGGTTGTTCTGCGCCGAAACGCCCATCATCTCGGATCCGCGCCAGGCGATGGGGCGGACATAGGCATCGGTGAAGCCCTGCCGCTTGAGAAGTTCCTCGCAGGCCGCGTCGATTTCGGCGACCGAGTAGGGAATCTTGAAGCCGAGAATATCGGCGGAAGCGTGCAGGCGCTCGGTATGCTCGGTGAGCTTGAAGATCTTGCCGCCATAGGCGCGTTCGCCTTCGAAGACGGCGCTCGCATAATGCAGCCCGTGCGATAGAACGTGCAGCTTCGCATCGGCCCACGGCACGAATTCGCCGTTGTACCAGATCTCGCCGTCCATTTGATCGAAAGGCACAGATGCCATGACATTTCCTCCAGCGGTCGCCCGCGCGCAACAGTTTTTCTTCGGGCCGTTCGGGTGACGACCCTTGCCGGCGCTTCACGTATTTCCATCGTTTCGGAAACAGGGTTCAACCCCGCCGCCATACCGGTGGAAACAGCGATTTTATGCCTGCCGGATGGAAATGAAGGGTAGCAATTGCGAAAAAATATGTCAACATAACTGACATATTCGAAAGGAAAGGTCCGGATGAGCGCGCCTGGCGCAACAAATCCATCGGCAACGGAACTGCTGTGTGTCGCCATGGGCGACGGCAACGAACTCGATTTCGAAATCATCGAGTTGCTGTTCTTCGCCTATCGTGACTTCATTTCCGATCCCGATGCGATACTCGAGACCTACGGTTTCGGGCGGGCCCATCACCGGGTGGTGCACTTCGTCAATCGCGAGCCGGGACTGACCGTAGCCGCCCTGCTCGACACGCTCAAGATCACCAAGCAGAGCTTGGCCCGCGTCCTCAAGCAATTGGTGGAAGGCGGCTACATCCATCAGGTCGCCGGCCCCGAGGACCGCAGGCAGCGCAAGCTCTACCCCACGCGCAAGGGCCGTGAGCTCGCGCTGGCGCTTGCCCGGCCACAGTCTCGCCGCATCGCCAATGCATTTTCCGCCCTCGGTGAATCGGACCGGCGGGCGGTAGTGCAGTTCCTCGCCGGCATGATAGATAAGGATGCGACCGGGAAGACGGACTCCGGTACGACGGGCGGTGCCGCGGGCGAGGCATCCGTCTGAAGTTCATGCCGCCCGAGGAGCACGAGACTTGGTTCAGGAGCCTGCCGGCGTACCCGCTGACGATGCCGCCCACCTGCTGATCGTCGACGACGACACCCGCATCCGCGAATTGCTCGACCGCTACCTCAAAGATCAGGGTTTCCGGGTGTCCACCGCCGCCGATGCGGCCGAGGCACGGCGCAAGCTCGAGGGCATCGATTTCGATCTTCTGGTTCTCGACGTGATGATGCCGGGGGAAAGCGGTCTGGCGCTTACGTCCACCCTGCGCGAGATAAAGACCGTTCCGATCCTGCTTCTCACCGCCCTTTCGGAATCGACCGATCGCATCAAGGGTCTCGAAGCCGGCGCCGACGATTATCTCCCCAAGCCTTTCGATCCGCGCGAGCTGGTGCTCAGGATCAACAACATCCTCAAGCGCGGCGGACAGCCGCCCGCGCCGAAGATCGAGCAGGTCATATTCGGTCCCTACACCTTCGTCATTGCCCGAAGGGAATTGAGGAAGGCGGGTGAAACCGTGCGCCTGACCGACCGCGAACGCGACATCATGACGATTTTCGCTGAACGGCCCGGCGAGACCGTTCCCCGGCATGAGCTCGTTCCCGACGCCCAGGAAGTGGGAGAGCGGACGATCGACGTCCAGATCAACCGCCTGCGGCGCAAGATCGAGGACGACCCCGCCAATCCGGTATGGTTGCAGACCGTGCGCGGCATCGGATACCGGCTGGGTGTGGACGCCTCGGCAACAAGCTGAGAAGGCCTGCAATCCCGGACTTCCCGAATTCGAACGCAGTCAACGAAAACGTAACTATAAGTTGCTCAAATGAACCCTCATGTTTTCTGGGGGTTCGGAATGAAGTTCTTTTCACGTTTCAATCTTGTACCGACCGTGACGGCTACGACCACACTCGTTCTGCTGCTGGCTCTCGCCGCCGTGTCATGGGCCATCTCCTCGAGCATCTCCGATCGCATTGCCGCGCAGTCGATCGAACAACAGGACGCCAATCTCCGCGTCGCCGCCGAAATCCTCTCGCGCGACATGTCGGGCACGACGGTGACCTATGGGGCCGACGGCAATGTCGAGCGCGTCGTCATGGACTCCATTCCCGCCGAATTCACCGATCACACGATGATCGATACGGTCGGCCGGGTCACCGACGAAACCGCCACCATCTTCGCGTGGGACCCGGAAACAAAAGACTTCTGGCGCAAGACCACCAATATCATCAAGGATGACGGCAACCGAGCCGTAGGCACACCGCTCGGCCAGAACGGCGCCGTCTACCCGGTCGTGACGAACGGCAAGACCTTCCGTGGCGAGGCCATCATCCTCGGCACCCCCTACTACACCATCTACCAGCCTATCTTCGCGCCCGACAACACCATCATCGGCATCCTCTATGCCGGCGTTGGCAAGGCAAAGATCACCGCATTCGCCAACCAGATGGTGACCACGATCGGCATTGCCGCGGTGATCGTCCTGATCGCCGGCACCGTGCTCATGGCCTTCGTCTCCCGCCATATCCTTGGCCCGATCCCGGTTCTGGCTAAATCCGCCGCCCGTCTCGCCGAAGGCCGCTATGAGGAGGAAGTGCCCTATTGCGGCCTGCGCAACGAAGTCGGAACCATGGCGGATTCGCTGTCGGTGCTGCGCAACGCCGCCATCGAGAAACAGGCGCTCGAGAACCGCGCGGCAGACCAGCGCGCAACCGCCGACCGCGAGCGCGATGTTCGAGAAGCCGAAAAGGCAAAGGACGAAAACCAGTTCCAGGATGCGGTCGAACGTTTGGGCGCGGGCCTCTCCCGTCTCAGCGAGGGTGATCTGACCGTCCGCATCGAGACCCCGCTTGCCCATCGCTTCGAAAAGCTGCGCGAGGACTTCAATCACGCCGTCGAACGGCTGGGCGAGACGCTGGTTCGGTTCCGCACCGAGGCACACGAGATCGAGACCTCATCGACCGAGATGCGCACCGCCACCGATGAGCTCGCCCATCGCACCGAAGGTCAGGCGGCTTCGCTTGAAGAAACCGCGGCTGCACTTGCCGAGATCACCGAAACCGTGTCGAGTTCCTCGAAGCGGGCCGACGAGGCAAGCGCCATGGCTGACACCGCACAAAAGAGCACAGTGGCCTCGCGCGCGGTGGTCAACGATGCGGTCCAGGCCATGTCACGCATCGAAGGCGCGTCCAACGAGATCTCCAGCATCATCAACGTGATCGACGAGATCGCCTTCCAAACCAACCTTCTGGCGCTCAACGCCGGCGTCGAGGCAGCCCGCGCCGGCGAAGCCGGCAAGGGCTTCGCCGTCGTCGCACAGGAAGTGCGCGAGCTCGCCCAGCGCTCGGCGGAGGCCGCCAAGGACATCAAGCAGCTCATCACGAAATCCGGTGAGGAGGTGGAGAGCGGCGTGAAGCTGGTCAATGCGACCGGCGAAACGCTGACCGACATTTCCGAGCAGGTGGCCAAGATCAATGATCACATCCAGTCGATCGCCATGGCCGCGCGAGAGCAGTCGAGCGGCATCGCGGGTATCAACTCGGCCGTCAACCAGATGGATCAGGTGACGCAGCACAATGCCGCCATGGTGCAGCAGTCGACCTCGACCATGCAGCATATCAGCGACAGCTCACGCAAACTGGCCCAGTTGATCGGCGAATTCCGCCTGGAAGCCGGCGGCAACCACGCCCACTCAATGCGCATGGCGAGCTGACCGCGCATAGATCTCCCGAACTGAAACGCCGCCGGACCATACGGCGGCGTTTTTGTTTTTCTCACCCTTAATGGGGAGGCTCGTCACACTCTTTAACAAAAGCGTCTCACCGCGTTATAAGGTCGAACCGGCGCGACCACCGCCGGAGATTGCCAGTCTGGGGTGCAGATGACCACGATCGACGCCATCCGCCGGGAATACGAGCGCTATCCGCCGCGCGGCATCAGGCGCATGACGCGATGGTTTACCAAGCGGCTGCCCACGCGGCTCTACGCCCGAACCCTCTTGATCATCATTATACCCATCGTGCTTCTGCAGTCGGTCGTGGCCTTCGTCTTCATGGAACGCCACTGGCAGACGGTGACCCAGCGCCTTTCCATGGCGGTCACCCGTGACATTGCCGCGGTCATCGACATGATCGACACCTTTCCGCAGGACGGAAACTACGATCAGATCGTCCGCATCGCCCGCGAGAGGCTGGAACTCAACGTCGCCATCGATCCGGCGGGCGACCTGCCGCCGCCGCGTCCCAAGCCGTTCTTCTCCATTCTCGACCAGATCCTCTCGGAGGAGATCACCCGGCAGATCCAGCGCCCGTTCTGGATCGACACGGTGGGCAATTCGCGCATTGTCGAGATCCGCATCCAGCTCGACGACAAGATCCTGCGCGTCTTCGCCAAGCGCAGCCAGGCTTACGCATCGAATACCCATATCTTCCTGTTGTGGATGGTCGGCACATCTCTCGTGCTCCTCGCCATCGCCATTCTCTTCCTGCGCGGCCAGATCCGCCCGATCCTGAAGCTCACCCAGGCGGCCGAAAGTTTCGGCAAGGGACAGAAGATGCCCGAGGATTTCCGTCCGCGCGGAGCCGACGAGATCCGCCGCGCCGGCCTCGCCTTCATCCAGATGCGCGAGCGCATCGAAAGACAGATGGAGCAGCGCACGGCAATGCTGTCGGGCGTCAGCCACGACCTGCGCACCATCCTCACCCGCTTCCGCCTGCAGCTCGCGCTCGTCGGCGACAGCCCGGAAATCGAGAGCCTCAACAAGGACGTCGACGATATGCAGTCGATGCTCGACAGCTACCTTTCCTTCGCCCGCTCGGACGCGGAAGAGGACGTCGGCTCGGTCAGCCTCACCGAGATCGTCGAAAGGGTGGCGACCGATGGACGCCTGCGCGGCGCCACGGGCAGTGTCGATATCGAGGGCGAGGACATCGTCCAGATCCGTGCCGACGCCTTCAACCGCATGCTCACCAACCTCGTCGCCAATGCCTGCCGGCATGCCGACCATGTCGACATCACGGTCACCCACCGCGGCAAGTGGCTGACGATCCTGGTAGACGACGACGGACCGGGAATTCCGAAGGAGGCGCGGGAGGATGTCTTCCGCCCCTTCTTCCGTCTTGACGAGGCGCGCAACCAGGACGAAAGCGGCACCGGTCTCGGCCTTTCCATCGTCCGGGACATCGCCCGCAGCCATGGCGGCGACGTCACCCTGTCCGAAAGTCCGAAGAAGGGCCTGAGGGCACAGGTGCGGCTGCCGGTTTGATCAGTTGTAGCCGGAGCCTTCGAACAGCGTCCGTTCGAGCGCCTTGTAGGCCCAGGTTTCCATGCCGCCGCGACTGCGGATTTCCTTGAGCTCGGCATGGGCGAGCACGAGTTGCCCGTCCTCGGCAAGCGCCTGGCCCATATAGGAGCGTGCGAGGATGAAATCGGGATCTATGTCGAGAGCCTGGCGATAGTAGCGCATGCCGACATCGAAACGGCCGGCCTTGCGGTTGGCGTAGCCCTTGTAGTTCAGCACACGCGGCTGGTTCTGGTCTTTCATCGAGGCGAGAACCCTGAGCGCGTTGTCGTACTGGCCATCATAGGCGAGTTCGCGCGCGGCCCGGTAAAGCGTCTCGTCGTCGAGCCGCGCTTCGTCGGGATCGACGCATTCCTTGGTTTCCTCGTCCCAGACCTGACCGTTCTCGCAGGTAGTGGTCGTCTTTGTCTTCTCCGGCGGCTCAGTGGAATCCGATCCTGCCGCATAGGCGTGAAGCGGCAGTGCCAGAGCGATCAGCGACGCAAGACCCGTGGCTTTCAGGTGCCCGGCGATTCTCAGATTTAGTGGGATCTTCGACATGTCTGTTCCCTTTTTTTGCGGTTGTGCATGACCCGATACGGGCACGATATCACCGCGGATCAGACTGCGGGCGCCGATCTCGATAATGTGATGAAGACAGTCTGAAGGGAATTTCGGCGCCGGTCCGGCTCACATCAGCTTCGCGCCGTTGGCCACCTTGTGGTCGACACTTGCGAGAACCACGGCGTTGTCGGCATCCATGAAGCCGAGCGTCAGCACTTCCGACATGAAGGGGCCGATCTGGCGCGGGGGGAAGTTGACCACCGCCATCACCTGCCGGCCGACGAGTTCGTCCGGGGTGTAATGGACGGTGATCTGTGCCGAGGACTTCTTCTCCCCGATCTCCGGCCCGAAATCGATCTTCATCTTGATCGCCGGTTTGCGGGCTTCCGGGAAGGGTTCGGCCGATACGATCGTCCCGATCCGGATATCGACCTTCTCGAAATCTGCGAAGGAAATCGTCTCGCTCATGATCTTCCGTTTTAGTTCGCCAGTTCCTTGGCGCGTTTGTAGGCGGCGGCCACCGCCTTGTCCATCAGCGGCTGAAGTCCGTTTTCATCCATCAGCACGGCGAGAGCCGCGGCGGTGGTGCCGTTCGGAGAGGTCACGTTCTTGCGCAGTGTCGCAGCATCTTCGTCCGACTGGTGCATCAGTTCGCCGGCGCCCGAGACCGTGGCCCGCGCGAGCTGCATGGCGAGCTCTTCGGGCAGGCCGCATTTGCGACCGGCTTCCGCCATCGCCTCGGCGAGGTAAAAGGCATAGGCAGGCCCGCTTCCGGAGACGGCGGTCACAGCGTCGATATGATCTTCCTGTTCGACCCAGACGACTTCGCCGCAGACCGACAACAGCTCGGCGACAGCGTTACGCGCCTCAAGGGTGACGGAAGCATTCGGAAAACAGCCCGTGATCCCGCGCCCGACCATCGAGGGTGTATTGGGCATGGCACGGATCACCGCGCCACCCAAGTGATCTTCGAGATAGGCCATGGTGCGGCCCGCCGCGATGGAGACACTCACGGTCCCCTCACCCACCAGCTTCTTCGCAGCCGGAAGCGCGGCATCCGTGATCTGGGGTTTGACGGCCACGAGCAGCACGCCCGCAGTCACGCCTTCCGGCGCTTCCGTCTCGTGACGAACGCCATATTCGGCCAGCCTGGCGGCCATTGCTTCGGAGGGTTTCGGATCGATGACGATGACGTGGGAGGGATCGGTGCCCTGCTTCAGCCAGCCATTGAGCATCGCGCCGCCCATATTGCCGGCGCCGACCAGCACAAGCGGACGATCGGCGGAAATCATCTCAGCACTCGCCGTGGGTTTCGAAAAGAACCGCGGCCATGGCCGCCTTGGCTTCCATGCCGGACCAGACGACGAACTGGAAGGCCTGGAAATAGGCTTCGCAGCTGTCGAGCGCATTGGACAACAGCATCTCGACCTGCCGGCTGGTAGGCTCGGCTCCGCCCGAAAGCAGCAGCGACTGGCGGAAAATGACAGCGTCTTCCTGCTGCCAGAGATCGAAATGCCCCATCAGCACCTGGGCGTTGACCTGGGCAAGCAGCCGCACGACTTCTGGGACGCGGAAATCGGGGACCTTGAGGTCGAAGGCGCAGGCGATGTGAAGCGCTTCCCAGTCCTCCATCCAGGAGAAGGAGACATGATAGTCAGCCCACTTGCCTTCGACGGTCATCGCGAGCTCGTCGTCGCCCGCCCGTTCGAAGGTCCAGTCATTCATCGACGCCACGAATTCGATCACGTCGACCGGATTCGATTGGCGTTCGGTCTCAAGCTGCGAAAGGTTCATGCCCCACCCTTTTCGATGGCCGCAAAATGACGGCCGTCCCGATTCAAAGATGAGTCAGAACGCGGGCCGGTGCGGATGCCTTGGCATCGCGGTCGCCGGTCCTCATGACCTCGTTCCGAATCATCATTTAGAATCAGTGTATAAATGATGATTCAGAGCGCCAGCCCCCCGTTCCAAATTTGCCTGTATGAGCACCCGCTCCGGATTCACGAACCGATTCCGCCGTGACTCGTAACTGACTCACGAAACAGCATTTTTCGGAGTTATCCAGAGGCTCCGATTCTGGGGAAAAAATTTTCGGACCGTTAACCATAAACGGCCAGTCATGCGACCGAGCCGCGTCACTCCGTCGGGGAGGACCCGCCTGCGAGCTGTTCCTCGAGCTTGGCGATTCGAGCGGCAAGCGCCTCGTTCTCGTCGCGCGCAGCGATCGCCATGTCGCGGACAGCCTCGAACTCCTCGCGCTTGACGAGATCCATCGAGTTGAGGATACGCTCCATCTGTGCGCGGGCCGCGGTTTCGAACTCGTGGCGCACGCCCTGCGCCGCGCCGGCGGCGTCGGTCATCAGTTTGGCGAATTCATCGAACAGACGATTGGGTCCGGTGCTCATGGCGATTCTCGCTGGCTGCGCCCGGACATTGTGGCCGGGCCGTTGCTGTCCACTGGTTGGAATTGAGGTAAGCATTTGGAGGAGATCATGCAAGCAAAAGCCGCAAGTTCGGCGCAAAGCTCAGCTGTCATGGTCCCCTCCGCCGGCGGAGCCTTCTTCCGGCTTGAACGCGTGTGTCCGCATGAACACTGAAAGCTGTCCCCCTGTCGGGACCCCGGGAGGAAGTCGAGTTTGGAATTCATCGCCGCATACCTGTCGCTGATCACCTATCCCGAGATCGATCCGGTCATATTCTCGATCGGCCCACTGGCGATCCACTGGTATGGCCTGGCCTATGTCGCGGGCATCCTGCTCGGCTGGCGCTACGGACGCCTGATCCTCGCGCGCGATCATCTCTGGCCCGGCGACACCCCGCCGATGACACTGACCCGTTTCGACGATTTCCTCATCTGGGCCGCGGTCGGCATCGTCGCCGGCGGGCGCATAGGCTACATCCTGTTCTACGATTTCGCCGGCATCGCCGCCGACCCGATCCGGGCGATCCAGATCTGGAACGGCGGCATGTCCTTCCACGGCGGCTTCCTCGGCACCTTCCTGGCGATGGTCCTCTTCGCCCGCGCCCACAAGATCCCCGCCTTCAGCCTCTTCGACATCGTCTGCGCGGTCGTGCCGATCGGACTCCTGTTCGGACGCATCGCCAATTTCATCAATGGCGAATTGTGGGGCCGTCCGACGGACGTGGCGTGGGCAATGATCTTCCCAACCGGCGGCCCGGTTCCCCGCCACCCCTCGCAGCTTTACGAGGCGGGCCTCGAGGGTATCGTCATTCTTCTGGTTCTCGCGTGGCTGATTTTCGCGCGGAAGAAGCTCAAGGCCCCCGGCTTCGTCGCCGGCAGCTTCGTCATCCTCTACGCGCTCAGCCGTATCTTCATCGAGTTTTTCCGCGAGCCGGATCCGCAGCTCGGCTATCTTTTCGGCGGCTGGCTTACCATGGGCATGCTGCTCTCGCTTCCGATGATCGCGCTTGGCCTCTGGGCCGTCCTGACCGCGCCCGGCAGGGCCGCCAAAGCGGTATCGACGGCGAAACCGGCCGGCTGAGTGGAGGAGACGGCGATGGCGACGCCACTTGCGAGAAAGATCAAATCCATCATCGCCGAAACCGGCCCGATCAGCGTGGCCGATTATTTCGCCATCTGCCTCGCCGACCCCGAATACGGCTACTATCGCGCCCGCGAGCCTTTCGGCCGGACCGGCGATTTCGTCACCGCGCCCGAGATCAGCCAGCTCTTCGGCGAAATGATCGGCATCTTCGCCGTTCATGCCTGGCAGGGACACGGGGAGCCCGATCACGTGCGCTTCATCGAGATAGGCCCCGGCCGGGGCACGCTGATGGCAGACGCGCTCCGGACCATCGAGAAGCTCGCACCGAAACTCTTGCGCGCATTGTCCGTGGAACTCGTCGAAACCAGCGAGAGGCTGCGCGCAGTCCAGCGTCAGACACTGGTCAACTGGAAGGAAATAATCGCCTGGCACGATGATTTCGCCACCGTCCCCGACGGTTTTTCCCTGGTGATCGCCAACGAATTCTTCGATGCCATCCCGATCCGACAGTTCGTCCGTACCGACAACGCATTCCGCGAGCGGGTGATCGCGCTCGACGAAGCGGGCGAATTGCGCTTCGCAGTCGGCCCCACCGGCATCGAACCGGACCTGCTGCCCGACAGGGGCGCGAACGCTCCCACCGATGCGCTGTTCGAGGTCTCGCCGGCGCGCACCGCCATCATGCTCTCGCTCGCGGAGCGGCTGGTCGCACACGGCGGGACAGCGCTTATCATCGATTACGGGCATCTCAATTCGAACTACGGCGATACGCTTCAGGCGATCTACCGGCATGAATTCGATCCCCCGCTTCACCGGCCTGGCGAGGCCGACCTCACCAGCCATGTCGATTTCGAAGCACTCGCCATGGCCGCGCTCGCGGCCGGCGCACATGTCCACCGGCCGTTGCCCCAAGGGGAATTCCTCGTCGGCCTCGGCATTCTCGAACGGGCCGGCATGCTCGGCACGGGCAAGGACGCGATCACCCAGGCCTCGATCACCGATGCGGTCAACCGCCTCGCCGGCGAGGGCGCGGGCGCCATGGGGCAGCTCTTCAAGGTCCTGTGTGTGAGCGGCCGTCCCCTTGCGCTCAGCCCGTTCGACCGGATCCAGCACTGAACCTCCCCGCCGGCCGGAGTTCGGCGAATTGACAGACCGCGGCTTCCTCGGCACCATCCCGCGCGAAATCGAAGGCCCGGAGCCGGGAGGCTTGCCGAACGGAAAGCGGCACACCATCTTCACCCACGGACAGGGTTTCTGGGCATTGCCAGAGACAAAAATCGACGGGAGATGCCACCATGCAGACTGACCGAGGACCCGAGCCGGTCCGAAGTCCGCTTCTGGACGCGGCAACCGAAGCCTCTTCGATACGGCACGGCTTTTTCAGCCGCACAGGCGGCATTTCCGAAGGCATCTATCGCGGGCTCAATGTGGGCCTCGGCTCCGACGACGATCAGGAGAAGGTGCGTGAAAACCGCGCGCGCGTTGCCGGCTGGTTCGGTCTCGAACCGGACCGGCTTGCCACCCTGCATCAGGTCCATTCCGCCGATATTCATGTCGCGACGGCGGAAAACCGCGCCGAGCGACCGAAATGCGATGGCGTCGTCACCAACGAACCCGGGATCGTTCTCGGCGTTCTGACCGCCGATTGCGGCCCGGTTCTGTTCTGTGACGCACAGAACGGCGTCATCGGCGCGGCTCACGCCGGCTGGCGGGGCGCCTTCGACGGCGTGCTCGAAAACACCGTTGCGGCGATGGAGACGCTCGGCGCCGACCGCGCGAAAATCGTTGCCTGCCTCGGCCCCTCGATCAGCCAGGATAATTACGAGGTCGGCCCGGAATTCATCGGTCGCGCCCTGACCGTGAGCAAGGACAACGACCGCTGGTTCGTCCCCTCCGAGCGCGACGGCCACGCGATGTTCGACCTCAGGGGCATGACCGTCGACAGGCTTGGGAAGGCGGGCATCCGCGCAGCCATGATCGACGCCTGCACCTATGCCGACGAGGAGGCATGGTTCTCCTACCGCCGCACCACCCATCGCGGCGAACCCGACTACGGACGACAGATATCGGCCATTGCGATTTTGGGGTCGTAAAGGCTATGGGCGGAGCACATTTCGCCGATGCATCGAGAATGAACCTTGGGGAGACTGACTGATGGCGCTTCACTTCGAACGCGAGGAATTCGAGGCCCGTCTAGACCGGCTGCGCTTCCGCATGCAGGAGGAAAAGCTCGATGCCATGCTGCTTTTCGCGCAGGAGAGCATGTACTGGCTGACCGGCTACGACACCTTCGGATACTGTTTCTTCCAGTGCCTGGTGGTCACTGCGGAGGGCAAGCTCACACTTCTCACCCGCTCGGCGGACCTGCGCCAGGCCCGCCATACCTCGACCCTCGAAGACATCATCATCTGGACCGACCGTTCGAACGCCGATCCGGCCTCCGACCTGAAGGATCTCCTCTCCGATCTCGATCTGCTCGGCGCCCGCGTTGGCGTCGAATACGAAACCCATGGCCTGACCGGGGCCAATGCCCGCCGCCTCGACAACCAGCTCCAGAGCTTCTGCGATCTCATCGACGCCTCCTACCTCGTCAGCCGGTTGCGGCTGATCAAGAGCCCGTCGGAAATCGCCTATGCACGCCGCGCCGCCGAGCTCGCCGATGATGCACTCGACGCGGCACTCGAGATGGTCGCCCCTGACGCTGACGAGGGCGAGATCCTCGCCGCGATGCAGGGCAAGATCTTCGCCGGCGGCGGCGAATATCCGGGCAACGAGTTCATCATCGGCTCGGGAGCGGACGCGCTTTTGTGCCGTCACAAGGCCGGACGCCGCAAACTCTCGACACAAGATCAGCTCACGCTCGAATGGGCCGGAACCTACCGGCATTATCACGCGGCGATGATGCGCACCGTCATCATCGGCAAACCCACCGCCCGCCATCTCGAACTCTATGACGCCGCACGCGAGGCGCTTGAAGCGGTCGTCGATGCCATGCGCCCCGGACACACTTTCGGAGACGTTTTCCAGGCGCATGCCTCGGTACTCGACGAGCGCGGCCTGACGCGTCACCGGCTGAACGCCTGCGGCTATTCGCTCGGCGCCCGCTTCACCCCCTCCTGGATGGAGCATCAGATGTTCCAGGCCGGCAACCCGACGGAAATCGTGCCCGATATGACGCTGTTCGCACATATGATCATCATGGATTCGGAGTCCGAGACGGCGATGACGCTGGGCCAGACCTTCCTGACCACCGACGACGCCCCCGAATCGCTGTCGCGGAAATCGCTCGAACTGCTCGTGCGCGGCTGACCTCCGGCGAAGCCGGAAACGGACGCAGAGCGGCAGGACGACGCCTTCCCTGGAATTGACAGATTTGTGCCGAGCCAGTCATATCGCGGAAGGGGAAGCGAGAAAGAATGCGTAACCGGATCTGGAGCGCCATCGCGCCTGTCGGTCTGATCCTGCTTCTGGCGGGCTGCAACCAGACAGAACAAGCGATCACGCCACTGGCAGCGGATGTCGAGGAGGCACAGGCCGCCGCCGGCACCGCTCAGGCATCGGGAATTTCGCTTCGTTTCACGCCGATCATCGGCGCACCGATCGAGGCGATCACGCCGCTTTCCCGTCAGCTTGCAGCGGAAGCGCAGAAGCGTGGCTTCCCCATTCACGCCTCGACCGAACAGGCCGGCACCCATATCCTCAAGGGCTATCTCTCCGCCTTCAACGACGGCTCCCAAACCACCGTGGTGTTCGTTTGGGACGTGCTCGACCCCGTTGGCGCCAGACTTCATCGCATCCAGGGTCAAGAGAGCGTGGAAGGCTCCTCGTCCGATGCGTGGTCGATCGTCACACCCGCCGCCATGGAGAAGGTCGCAACTCGCGTTTTCGACGAATACCAGGCCTGGCTCGCGCGTACTCAGCAGCAATAGCCGACCATTTGCCGGATAAATTCCGGGAAAATTCACCACCACGAGGCAACGCCGCTTGCAATCGCGGCGCACACGGATAAAACCCACCGCGAAAGCCGGGCGGCATTTGCGCACCAGCTCGGAATTGGCGCGGGCAGCAAATCACAGGCAGTTCGAGATGAAGATTTTCGCGGGCAATTCCAATCGGCTCCTCGCCGAGGCGATCTGCAACTACCTCAACATTCCGCTTGGCAAGGCCAGCGTGAGGCGTTTCGCAGACCAGGAAATCTTCGTCGAAATCCAAGAAAACGTGCGCGGCGAGGACGTCTTCGTCCTCCAGTCCACCTCGTTTCCGGCCAACGATCACCTGATGGAAATGCTGATCATGATCGACGCCCTGCGCCG
>PAPH01000065.1 GCA_002709005.1 Hyphomicrobiales bacterium
CATGAGCGAGACCGGCACCATCGGCATGGTGGGCGGCTTTCCCATCCCCGAGGTCAACCGGCTGATGCATGCCTTCATGGCGGGCGCCAGGGAAATCAATCCGGACGTGAAGTTCCAGGTGGCCTTCATCGGCTCCTGGTTCGACCCGCCCAAGGCCAAGGAAACCGCCTTCGCGCAGATCGATGCGGGTGCGGACATTCTCTATGCCGAACGCTTCGGCGTCTCCGACGCGGCCAAGGAAAAGGGCCTGCTCGCCATCGGCAACGTGATCGACACCCAGGCCGACTATCCGGAAACGGTCGTTGCATCGGCCCTGTGGCATTTCGAGCCGACGCTCGATGCGGCGATCGAACAGGTCAAGGCCGGCACGTTCAAGGCCGAGGACTACGGCGTCTATTCCTTCATGAAGGAAGGCGGCGCATCGCTGGCTCCGCTCGGCACTTTCGAGGGCAAGGTTCCCGAGGAAGCCATGAAGATGGTCGACGAGAAGCGCGAAGCCATCAAGTCCGGCGCCTTCACGGTAGAAATCAACGACGAGGAGCCGAAGTCCAGCTGATGGACGAGGGCAACGGGGCAAAGGCGGAGGAAGTTCTCCGCCTTTCGGGGATCACCAAACGCTTCGGCAATCTGACCGCCAACAACGCCATCTCGCTGACGCTCGCGCGCGGCGAGGTGGTGGCGCTCCTTGGCGAGAACGGCGCGGGCAAGACCACGCTGATGAACATCCTCTTCGGCCACTACACCGCCGACGAGGGCACGATCGAGGTGTTCGGCAAGCCCCTAGCCGCCGGCGATCCGCGCGCGGCACTCGACGCCGGCGTCGGCATGGTGCACCAGCACTTCACGCTGGCTGAACAGATGAGCGTCCTCGACAATATCACCCTCGGCACGCAATCGATCTGGCGGCCGTTTCTCGATCGCAAGACGGCGCGCGAGCGGATTTCCAAACTCGCCGCCGACTACGGGCTCTCCGTCGATCCCGACAAGCAGATTACCGAGCTTTCGGTGGGCGAACGCCAGCGGGTGGAAATCCTCAAGGCGCTCTACCGCGATGCGCGCGTTCTCATTCTCGACGAGCCGACGGCGGTTTTGACGCCGATGGAGGTCGATGCGCTTTTCCATACGCTCAAGAAGCTCGTCGCGGACGGCCTGTCCGTCATCTTCATTTCCCACAAGCTGCACGAGGTGATGGCCGTCTGCGACCGCGTCGTCGTGCTGCGCTCGGGCACTGTGGCGGGCGCGCGCGACATCGGCCAGACCGACACGCACGACCTTGCCCAGCTGATGGTGGGCTCTGAACTTCCCAAAGACGAGGTCACCCCCGCAAAGCCCGGCAAGGTGCTTTTCGCCATGGAGCGCGCCTCCACCAAAGCCGAGGGCGGCGCGGGGCTCAAGGAGATCACGCTCGAACTGCGCGCGGGCGAAATTACCGGGCTTGCCGGGATTTCCGGCAACGGCCAGGCAGCACTTGCCGCGGCCATCGCGGGCACGCTGCCGCTGACATCCGGCGCGATCCGCATCCACGGCGAGACCATGAGCGGCTGGAACCCGCGCAAGGCGCTCGCCAGCAAGCTCGGCCGCATTCCCGAGGACCGGCATGCCACCGGCATGATCGGCGACATGAGCGTTGCGGAAAACGTGATCTCGGAAGCCTACCCGACCCGCCGCTTCTCGCACTACGGGATCATCGACTGGGCCGCAGCCGCCGATTTCGCGAAAAAGATCATCGCCGATTACGATGTCAAATGCCCGTCCGAGAACGCCCGCGTGCGGCTTCTCTCCGGCGGCAACATGCAGAAACTCATTCTCGGCCGCGCGCTCGACGGCGATCCGGATGTCATTCTCGCCAGCCAGCCCACGCGCGGGCTCGATGTGGGCGCGGTCGCCTATGTGCACAAGAAGCTGATCGAGGCGCGCGACCGGGGGGCTGCCATCTTGCTGATTTCCGAGGATCTCGACGAAATCCAGTCGCTGTCCGACCGCATCGTGGTGATGTCGGAGGGACGGCTTTCGGCCCCCTCCGCACGGGGCGAGCGCAGCCAGCGCGAACTCGGCATCCTGATGGCCGGCCACGGCATGCAGCAGGGCCTTGACGCCGGGAGCGACACTCATGCGGCTTGAACCCCGCCCTGCCCCATCGCTTGCGCGAACGCTGGGCTTCACGGCGCTCGCCATCGCGGGTGCGGTGATCTTCTCCTCGATCCTGGTGATGCTTGCGGGCGCAAATCCGCTGACGGTCTTCTGGCTGGTGCTGAAGGGCGCCGCCGGCACGCAATTCGCCATTCTGGAAACCCTGACCCGCGCCACTCCGCTGATCTTCACCGGCCTTGCCGTGGCGGTGGCCTTCCGGGCGCGGCTGTGGAACATCGGGGCGGAAGCGCAACTTTATATCGGCGCCGTGATGACGGTGGTGCTCGGCACCGGCGCGTTGACCATCCCCTCTTTCGGCCTGATCCCCATCATCATGGTGGCGGCGATGCTGGCGGGCGCACTCGTGCTTCTCGGGCCGGCCGTGCTGAAAACCCGGTTCGGCGTCGATGAGGTGGTGACCACGCTTCTCCTCAATTTCATCGTGATCCTGTTCGTCTCGCTCCTGCTCGAGGGACCGCTCAAGGATCCCATGGGGCTCGGGTGGCCGCAATCCAAGCGTATCATCGCCGAAGCCAAGCTGCCGCGCATCATCACCGGCAAGCGGCTGCATTACGGCTTTGTGCTGGCTATCGTCTCGGCCGGCATCGTCTGGTTCATCATGAAGAAGACCGTTCTCGGCTACGAGATGCGCGCCGTCGGCCACAACGCCGAAGCCGCGCGCTTCGCCGGCATTCCGGTCAACCGCGTCATTGCCAAGACCGCGCTGATTTCCGGCGGACTGGCGGCCCTTGCCGGCTTCTCGGAAGTGGCGGGCCTGAAAGGCAACCTGACGCTCGATCTGTCACCCGGCTATGGCTACACCGGCATCGTCGTCGCCATGCTTGCCATGCTCAACCCGCTCGGCGTGGTGCTCGCCGCGATCTTCGTCGCCGACATTTTCGTGGGCGCGGACGCGATGAGCCGCGCGGCCAACGTGCCGAGCTACATCGCCCAGGTGATGGTCGCCTCATCGCTCCTGACCATGGTCACCGCCATGATGCTGATGCGCTACCGGATCAGGTGGAGGTAAACCATGATGCCGGACCATTACGACGTCGCACCCCGGAATCGCGCCAGTGCCAAGCGCATGCGCCGGACGATGACCGATGCGGAACGCAAGCTGTGGTACGAACTCCGTGCGCATCGGTTGATGGGGCTCGGCTTTCGCAGACAGTATCCGATCGAAGGGTTCATCGTCGATTTCGCATGCCCGGAGAAGCGGCTGATCGTCGAACTCGACGGCAGCCAGCATGCGCGAGCCGAAACCCAGGCTGCGGATACCGAGCGGACACGGAAGCTGGAGGCGGACGGCTGGACCGTCCTGCGCTTCTGGAACGACGACGTTCTGAAGTCGGTCAGTGACGTGTGCGAACATATCCTCCGGGTGGTAGAGGGAAGATGATGGCGGCATTTCTTCGGGCCGAAAGTTACCCCCCTCTGTCACCTGCGGTGACATCTCCCCCACAAGGGGGGAGAGGGGTCGGCGCGGCGCTTTGTCGGACGTCTGGCAATTTCGCGGCACGGAGAGGTCTTCGAGTTGTATTCTTGCCCGGAGGCTTGACCTCCCGCCATGCGGTTTCGATCACGGACGGGGTTGAGTTCGGGCAAGGCAGCACAGCAAACCCCTCTCCCCCCTTGTGGGGGAGATGTCGGCATAGCCGACAGAGGGGGGTAACGCTGCAAACCCAAATGCCGGAGGCGAACTGATGATGGAAGCCTTCGAGATTCTTTTGACGGCGAGTTTCTGGGTGGCGGCGATACGGATTGCCTCGCCGCTGATCTTCGCGACCATGGGCGAACTCGTCTGCGAGCGCGCGGGCGTGCTCAATCTCGGGATCGAGGGGATCATGACGGCGGGCGCGTTCGCCGGCTGGTTCACCGTCTATCTCGGGTTCGGGCTGTGGACCGGCGTTTTCGTCGCCGCCCTCACCGGCGCCGCCTTCGGGCTTCTGCACGGGTTCCTGACGGTGCCGCTGGGGCTCTCCCAGCACGTGACCGGCATCGGCGTGACCCTGCTGGCCACGTCGCTCACCTATTTCTCCTACCGAATCCTGCTGCCGGAAGTCTCCTCGCCGCCGAAGATAGAGGCGTTCCAGCCCTACGAGATCCCTGTCCTCTCGGATATCCCCGTGATCGGCGAGGCGCTGTTCAACCAGACCCCGCTTACCTATTTCGCCTTCATCTGCGTGGCGCTGGTGGCCTGGATTCTCTACCGGACACCGGCGGGCGTCGCCGTCCGCGCGGTCGGCGAGAACCCGTCCGCTGTCGAGGCACAGGGGATTTCGGTGACGGCGGTGCGCATGGGTGCGGTGATGGCAGGCTCGGCGCTGATGGCGATCGGCGGGGCGTTCCTGACCATGTCGGCGTTCAACTCGTTCTTCTTCGAGATGATCAACGGGCGCGGCTGGATCGCCATCGCGCTCGTCGTCTTCGGCTCCTGGCGGCCCGGCAAGGCGCTGATCGGCGCCATTCTCTTTGCTGCCTTCGATGCCTACCAGGTGCGCCTGCAGCAATTGACCGGCGGCGTGATCCCCTACCAGGTGTTCCTGATGCTGCCCTATGTGCTTTCGATAGCAGCGCTCGTGCTGGTGGCACGCCGCGCCGGCTATCCGAAGGCATTGATGACCCCCTACCAGAAAGGCGAGAGATGAGTTTCGACCTCCTCCTCAAGGGCGGCGTGCTGCCCGACGGCACGCAAACCGATATCGCGATCAGCAACGACCGCATCGCGGCGGTCGAAGCCGGTATCTCCGGTGAAGCCGGCGAGATCATCGACGTATCGGGCCATCTCGTCAGCCCGCCCTTCGTCGATCCGCATTTCCATCTCGATGCCACACTCTCCTACGGCAATCCGCGCATCAACGCCTCGGGCACGCTGCTCGAGGGGATCGCGCTGTGGAGCGAGCTGAAACCAATCCAGACGGTCGAGGAGATCGAAGAGCGCGCGGTCGACTATTGCGACTGGGCCGCCTCGATGGGACTTCTCGCCATCCGCACCCACGTCGATACCTCCGACGAGGACGGCATGAAGGGCGTGGAAGCGCTTCTTTCAGTGCGCGACAAGGTCAAGGACTATGTCGACCTTCAGCTCGTCGCCTTCCCGCAGGACGGGCTCTATCGTGCGCCGGCGGCAAAGGAGTGCACCATCCGCGCGCTCGACATGGGCGTCGACGTGGTGGGCGGCATCCCGCATTTCGAGCGCACCATGGAGGACGGCCGCCGCTCGGTGACCGAACTCTGCGAGATCGCCGAAAAGCGCGGGCTGATGGTGGATCTTCATTGCGACGAGAGCGACGATCCCCTCTCCCGCCACATCGAGCAACTGGTCTATGAGACCCAGCGGCTCGGCCTTCAGGGGCGCGTGGCCGGTTCGCACCTGACCTCGATGCACTCGATGGACAATTACTATGTCTCCAAGCTCCTGCCGCTGATGGCGGAGGCGCAGGTGGCGGCGATCTCCAATCCGCTCATCAACATCACGCTGCAGGGCCGGCACGACACCTATCCGAAACGCCGGGGACTGACCCGCGTGCCGGAGATGATCAAATACGGCATCCGCGTCGGCTTCGGTCAGGATTGCGTGCTTGACCCCTGGTACTCGCTGGGCACGGCCGACATGCTCGACGTCGCCTTCATGGGGCTGCACGTGGCGCAGATGACGAGCCCCGCGGACATGGCGCACTGCTTCAATATGGTGACGCGTGAGAACGCCGCGATCATGGGGCTGGAAGGCTACGGACTTGAAAAGGGATCGGTGGCAAGCCTCGTCGTGCTCGACGCCGGCGGCCCGGTGGAAGCGGTTCGCCTGCGCGCCCAGCGCCTGCTCGTCGTCTCCAAGGGCAAGGTGATCGCGCGGCGCGAGAAATCGCCGATGACGCTCTCCCTTCCCGGCCGTCCAGTTTCGGTCGACCGGCGCTTCTGAGGACCGCGGCCGGCTCCGCCCGGTCAGAAGCCGATGTTGAACTTGCGGATCACCGCAAGCGAGAAACCGAACTGGTCCTTCGATCCCTGAGCCGTAATCGGCGAATCCGCGGCATCGCCCCGGAGCCGGCTCCATGTCGCCTTGCTTTCGGCGGCCCAGTTGTCGTTGAAATCGTAGCGCGCGCCGACTTCAAGCCCGGTGCTCAGCAGGCCGCCATCGACGTCGGTCGCCGGGTAAACAAGAGTGGCCTCCGCTGCCGAGACGCCGAAATAGGTGTTGGTGAAAGTGTCGTCGGCGAAACCGAAACGCGGGCCGGCATAGACGGAGAGTTTGTCGGTCGGCTCGAAGATCGCATCAAGCCCGATTTCCCCGCGAACGCCCTCATGCCCACCGAAACCGCGGCGCACCGCGCCCGAGACCTGAAGGTTCTGGAAGCGATAGCTGGCGGCAATCCCCAGTTCGACTGCGGCGTCGACGGTATCGAGACCGGCGAGTTCGGGATGATCGGCCGCCGAACGCTTGCCGATGAAATCGAAGGACGGGCCAATGGAGAAGCCAGTCTTGGGGCCGCCGCCGAAGGTACGGCCATTGGGCAGGGTGAGGCGCTTGATGCGAATGACAGGGACTGGCGACAGGATGTAGCTGTCCGATCCGAAAAAGGCCGGCGAGACCCCCGCGCCGAGGCCAACTTCGAGATCGATGCCGGACCTCTGTTCAAAGGCTTCCTGAGCGTGTCCGGCAGCGGGAACGAGAAGGGCGAGCGCGAGGCCGGCGGTCCGGATCGACTTGATCATCGAAGGGCATCCTGTGCATGCAGTTTGGCTTGGGTGAGTCCAGTCTGCGGCAAAATATGTTTCCAGTCTGCAAACAAGGCGGAGAATTCACCCGATCACTCCGCCTATCCGACGAAGTGTGACAATCAGGCAACTGGACCGACGCAGGGAACGGTTTGGGGCCGCACGCGTTGTGTTCGAAAAGGAGTTTGCCATGACCAAAGAGAACTTCGAAATCGAGCAGCGTCTTAACGGCTACAGCTTCGTGATCGATAATCGTCATTCGCCGGTCTATTCGACGCGCGAGATGGCCGAAACCGCCGCCCGCGAGGAGTTGAAATCGATGAAGGAAATCGAGAACGACGAGGACGAACTGGAAACAGGACTCGAAGACACGTTTCCGGCCAGCGATCCGGTGTCGGTAACTTCCAGCGGCCACGCCGGCGATCCCGGCCGCGGCGGGAACAAGCATACCTCGAACTGAGGTGACCCGGACGGGTCATGTCCGGGCATGACGCCCGGGCAGAATGCGGCATGATGCCGCCAGCGGAAGGCATGATGCCTTCATCCCAAGACATGACGTTTTCAGAAAGCCCCGGACCATCGGGGCTTTTTTGCTGCGCGCCCGCGACAACGCCTTAGTCGCATTCAGCCCGCGCTTTGGCTAAAAGGCTCGCATGGCGAGATGGCACAGGCAGATTCGCGACTGGCTGAAGGTCGCTTTATCCCAAGGGGCAGCGTTTGCCTGCCTCGTCGTCGCGGCGCGCGCCTCCCTGCTTCCCTCCGCCGATCCCGCCATGCTGGTAGCTCTGCATGCGGCAGGCGCAACGGTGATAGGCCTCCTTCTCAGGCTCCCGCGGATCTGGATCCCGCTTCAGCTTCTGCTGCCGGTCGGGCTCGTCTATGGCGGGGCAGCACCAGCCTGGCTCTATCTCGCGGGCTTTGCCGCAGTGGGACTTTTGTTCTGGAACGCTCCCTCCGAGCAGGTTCCGCTTTATCTGACAAATCGCCGGACACGTCAGGCGCTGAGTGAACTCGTGAAGGAGACCGGCGCACGCTCGTTCGTGGATCTCGGCTGCGGCACCGGTGGGGTGCTCGCCGCTCTCAAGCGCCGGCATCCGCAGCTTGACGTGGCGGGTGTGGAAACCGCCCCGCTGGTGTTCGCGCTCGCCTGGCTCCGTCTGCTGCCCTTGCGCGGAAAGGGAGTCGTCTCAGTGGCTTATCGGAGCCTGTGGAAGGAGGATCTGAGCCGTTACGACATCGTCTACGCTTTCCTCTCCCCAGCCCCGATGGCGCGGCTTCACGAAAAGGCGCGCGCCGAGATGCGGCCCGGCGCGATTCTCGTCTCCAACAGCTTCGCCGTTCCCGAAGTCGCACCGGACCGGACGATCGAAGTCGGCGACGGGAGACAGAGACGGCTCTATGTCTACCGCCCCGGTGGCGCCGGCCCCTCACAATAGAACCTTATCCATCGAACCAATCGCGCGGCAAATCGTTGTTCCCTCAAGAACAATAAGGAGCCCGATCATGGCACGCCCGAAACGAGACCCAGCCGCCACCTCCCGCGAGGAAGATTTCCGAGACTACGAAGAACGCGAGACCGACGAGGGCTGGCCCTATGCCGACCAGGACGCGGTGAAGACCGGGGAAAACACCGGATACGGTACGTCCGAGAGCAATTTCGACAGGGCGGAAGGTCCGGGCGCGGAGATCGCCGACGCGCCAATGATCGCGAGCGAAGGCGGCCCCTCGATTTCTCCCTCCTCCGAGGATCCGGTGATCGAGGACGACGCCATCGGCGAGCAGATCGCGCTTGCTTTCGAAAGCACCGGCCTCGACGGCGAGACCGTGACGATAAATGTCCACCGGGGTGTTGCCGAACTTTCCGGCCGTGTGGACACCGACGAAGAAAAATCGAAGCTGGTCCGCATCGCTCTCGCCGTACCGGGCGTGAGGAACGTGACCGATGCGCTGACGCTTTCGGGCGTCGACAGCCATATCCCTCCGGATGTCACGGAGTAATCGCGTAACGGAGTGAAGCTATGTTTTTCTGGATCGAACAACAGTTCGGGCGGCGCTTGCCGCGCGAAATCCCAGCAGCACGCGCCCATCAGGAAGAAGTGATGTCGGCCCAAAGCATCAAGCGCTCGCTCCTGGTAGCGGGGGTTGCGATGGCTGGGGTGGCCGGGGTTTTCGTGCTGTTATCGGGATAGATATACAGCCCCCCCGACCAGAATTCATTCAAATTACAGAATATACTCTTTTCCCAACGCCTATCTTCTTGCCAGTTTGGAACACAAGCAATAAAAGGCGCAAAAAATCGAGTGATCTATTCATGCAAGTCAGCGTCAAGTCGGAGGACAATCTCAGTGTTCTCCGCACGGGCTTCGGAGATGTCCGGTTCGAATCATCTGCTCCGCACCACGGCGAAAGGAGCGACTTTGCCGCCTGGGCAGCACTTCCCATCGCCATGCGTCGTGGCGAGGATCTCGTCATTGATGGCCGGGGCGACCAGGTGGTCGCCGAAAGTGCGGCGAAGCTCTCCGAGATATGGGAACTGTGGATGCCGCACCAGTACCGGCGGGTGGGCGTATCCTTTACCGAGACCTCGCCGATGCCAAAGGGTGAGGGACGACTGATCCTCTACTCAGGCGGCGTCGATTCCACTTACAACCTGCTCCGCCACGAGGCGGCCGGCGAGCGCCCTCACCTTCTGACGATCCATGGGCTGGACTACCGCTATCTCGATCATGAGCGGTTTCAGAAACTGCTCGACCACACCTCGGAGTTCGCAAATCGGGTTTCCGCGGGACGGGAAACGCTGCGCTCCAACATCTACCAGGTCTATGCCGATAACGGAGTGGACATCGGTTCGGGGCACGGTTTCGCGCTGTTTTCCTCGCTGTTCCTCTTCGCCGACAGATTCGCCGTCGGCGAGATTTCCGCCGACTACAGCCAGGCGCAGGATTTTCTGACATTTCCCTGGGGCACCAATTCGGTGACCAACCCCTATTTCCGCAGTTCCACGTTCAAGATCGAGACGGGGTCTGCCGATGTCACGCGCGCGTCCAAGTTGGCAGTCCTCGCGCGCGACGGAGTGGCGCTCAAGGCTCTGACCCTTTGCAAGGATTCCTCGGTTCGACCGTTGAATTGCGGCAAATGCCGGAAATGCAGGTGGACAAAGGCCCGGTTTCTGGCCGTGACGGGAGAAATACCCGATATCTTCCTCAACCGAGAGCTCGACGCGGGTTCCTTCGCGAAAGCCAAGCTGGATTCGGCTCCCGAAAGAGCATTCATCATCGATCTCTTTATCGCAGCCAGGTCAAACGGAACTCTCGACCGCTTTCCCGGTTTTGAACAACGAGTAGAGAAATATCTCCGCAAACAGCGGCACGGCCAGCTGTCGAGGAAACGGACAATGGAGAGGCGGATCGAAGGTCTGGTGAAGGGTTGGCTGAAACGCAACGGTTCACAGGGCGCCGACGCCTAGGCGGAAACGGTTTGAGCGCACCCGCAAAAGAAAAAACCCGCCGAAGCGGATTTTGCTGGCTGGTCGGAGCGAGAGGATTCGAACCTCCGACCCCCTCGTCCCGAACGAGGTGCGCTACCAGGCTGCGCTACGCTCCGATCCAGCGGCGTCCGTATAGACCCGCAAATCGCGTCTATCAAGCCCCTCTTCGAGCTTTTGGCACAATACGTTGCAGGGTTTGTGCGGTTGCGAACTTTGCATGCGGCGCCAAAAGCGCGCATAGTATGGAAAGCACGGGTAAACGTGCGTTCCTGGCAGGGATTCCGCCATCGGAGGCCCCGGCATGAAGATTGACAAATTCCTCGACGGTCTGACCGTCGGCTACGATATTCCAGCGCTGCCTGGCATGCGCGAGGAAGAAATCGTCACGCCCTGTCTGGCGATCGATCTCGATATGCTCGAATCCAATCTGAAAAGGATGGGCGATTATACGCGGACCAAAGGCATCAAGCTGAGGCCGCACGGCAAGATGCACAAATCCGCAGATATCGCCCGGCTGCAGCACGAAATCGGCAACGCAACCGGCCTGTGCTGCCAGAAAGTGAGCGAGGCGGAGGCCTTTGTCCGCGCCGGTATTGACGACATCCTGATTTCCAACGAAGTGCGCCATCCGGTGATGATCGACCGGCTCGCGCGGCTTTCGGCTGGCGGCGCGCGGATTTCAGTATGCGTCGATGAACTTGAAGCGGTCGCCGCCCTCGACGCGGCGGCTGGGGCACATGCAACGACGATCACCTGTCTGGTGGAATATGATTGCGGCGGCAAGCGTTGCGGGGTGATCTCGCTCACCGGCCTGCTGGACATTGCCAAAGCCATTGGTGACGCGCCGAACCTGAGTTTCGGCGGGATACAGGCCTATCACGGCACGATGCAGCACATCATCGAGTACGAGGACCGGCGCGCGGCGGCGCTTAAGTCGATCCAGCATGCCAACGCGGCGGTCGAGATGCTGCTCGTCAACGGCATCCGATGCCCGACTGTGACCGGGGGCGGCACCGGCAGCTACGAGTTCGAGGCAAGCTCACGCCTCTATACCGAGCTGCAATGCGGCTCCTATGCGTTCATGGATGTCGACTACGGGCGGATCGAGGAAGAGGACGGCCGGCGCACCCAGCGTTTCGGCAACGCGCTCTTTCTGCTGACCACCGTGATGAGCACCTCCCGCCCCGGCCGCGCGGTGTGCGATGCGGGCCTCAAGGTGCAATCGATCGACAGCGGGCTCCCAGAAATCCACGGACGCGAGAACATCGCCTATGTCTCGGCATCCGACGAACACGGCATCCTCACCGATCCGCACGGTCAGCTGAGGGTCGGCGACAGGCTGCGACTCGTGCCCGGCCATTGCGACCCGACATGCAATCTGCACGATTGGTACGTCGGAACAAGGCACGGACGGGTCGAGACGATCTGGCCGGTTACGGCGCGCGGCAAGGCCTTTTAGGCCGTGCTTGAATGCGCGACAAACGGCGCGCCGCTATATCCATTTGGTCATTAACCTGATACACTTAACGCGTAGAAATACTAATATATGCCTTTTCCAAGAGTTTTAGCTTCGGTTATCGCTCTCACCATCCCCCCCCAGAGGTGAGCACATGTCGGAATATGAATACTCAGCTCTTACGGTCTCTTGCGAAAGCTGCAACAAGCGCAACACGATCGTCGGCAGCATTCCGGAGTTCGAGATCGTCAATTGCTCGGGCTGCGGCAAGCCGATGGGACAGCTTCGCGCCCTGATGGCCAGCTCGATGTCGCAAGCGCATGAAGCTGGGGCGCCGGTCGACGAGGCCGGCACACCGGTCTGACATTTCAACCTGGCGGCCTGACGGCGCCGGGTCTCTCGCAGAAATCGAAAACATATGACGCACCGGTGCCGCTTGCGGGCCGGAGCGTCACGATGCGTTCAGCCGGGCCGATCTAAGAAAGCGGCGGGTGGAACGCATCCGTGCGCCAGCGCACACATACCCTTGAATCTACGGCATTGAATATACACCTACATTAATATAAACGAAAGTTTATATAGTGGTGAAACGCAAATGGCGGCTCCGCAAGCGGAGCATCGTTCGGGGTTGAGTGACATGAACGTTTTATACGGAGCCGGGCTCGTCGGGAGCCTGATGATCCTTTCGGGCACCGCGATGGCGGAGACGATGACGCTTCAATCCATCAGCGTGACCGAATGGAAGGCGGTTCACGGCAGCGTGGAGACGCGCGACGTGGCCCCTGCCCGCGCCCGTATCGGCGGGGTGGTCATAGAACTTGACGTGACCGAGGGCGATGCCGTCGATGAAGGCCAGAAGATCGGCCTCGTGCGCGACGACAAGATCAGTTTCCAGATCGACGCGCTGAACGCCCAGCTCGCCGCCTACGAAGCCCAGCTCAAGACCGCCGAGACCGAACTCGGCCGCGCCCAGAAGCTCATCACGCAGGGCGTGGTCACGCGCCAGCGTGTCGATCAGCTGGCGACCCAGGCCGATGTGCTGCGCAACCAGATCGCTTCGACGCGAGCGAACCGGGCGGTGCTCGAACAGCAGCAAAGCGAGGGTGAAATCCTCGCGCCCGTCGCCGGCAAGGTACTGACCGTGCCGGTAACGCCGGGTGCCGTCATCATGCCGGGCGAACCGGTGGCAACCCTCGGCGGGGGCGGCTTCTTCCTCCGGCTGGCGCTGCCCGAACGGCTGGCGCCGATGCTGGCCGAGGGCACGGATATCCGCATCTCGACCGATGGCGGCGAGAGGATGGGAACGCTCGCCAAGATCTATCCCCAGATCGAGGGCGGCCGCGTGACGGCGGATGTGGAGGTCGATGAACTCGATACCCAGTTCGTTAACGCGCGCGTGCTCATCGAGGTGCCGGTGGGCAACCGCCAGGCGCTGGCCGTGCCAGAATCGGCGATTGCGACCCGCAACGGGCTCGACTTCGTCACGGTGGAGAACGGCGGGGGAACGGCCGAACGCGTCGTCGTCATCGGCGGTCCCGTCCATCTGACGGAAGCAGGCGGCGCGGAAAAGCTGATCGAAATCCTCAGCGGCCTTTCCGCCGGCGACAGGGTGGTCGTGAAATGAGCAATTCCGACGCACCGAGAAGCCCGGCCCTGGGCATCGCCGGCGCGCTCACCCGCGCCTTCATCAAGTCCCCGCTGACGCCGCTCTTCCTGATCGCCGCCTTCGCCTTCGGGCTGGTGGCGCTGATAACGCTGCCGCGCGAGGAAGAGCCGCAGATCTCCGTGCCGATGGTCGACATCCAGGTGCGCGCCGACGGATTGAACGCGGCCGACGCCGAAAAGCTGATCACCGAGCCGCTGGAGACGATCGTCAAGGGTATCAATGACGTCGAGCACGTCTATTCCTACACCTACGACAACAAGGTTCTGGTGACCGCCCGGTTCGTGGTGGGGACGGAGGCCGATTCCGCCGTGCAGCGCGTGCATGACAAGGTGCGCGCCAATCTCGACCGGATTCCGGTCGGCATTCCCGAGCCGCTGATCGTCGGCCGCGGCATCGACGACGTCGCAATCGTGACGCTGACGCTGACGCCGAAATCGGCTGCGGACACATCGGTGAGCGCCACCGACATCTCGCGCGTGGCGCGCGAGTTGCGCACCGAACTGGCCAAGATCGAGGATGTGGGCCTGACCTATCTCGTGGGTGAGACCGACGAGATCATCCGCATCGCACCCGATCCGAAGCGTCTTGCCCAATACGGCGTGACGCTGCAGCAACTGGCCGGCAAGGTGACAGGCGCCAACCGCGCCTTCCCGGCGGGGCAGTTGCGCGACCAGGGCGCGCAGATCGAACTGATGGCGGGCGAGACGCTGTTCGCCTCCGCAGAAATCGGCAACCTGCTGATCACCACCCGCGACGGGCGGCCGGTCTATGTCCGGGATGTCGCCGACATCTCGCTGACGCCGGACGGGGCCGAGCACATCGTCTCCACCGTGCGACGCGAGAATGGCGAGGCCGTCCGCGTGCCCGCCGTCACCATCGCGCTTGCCAAGCGCGCGGGGTCCAACGCGGTCAATGTGGCCCACAATATCCTCACGCGCGTCGAGGCGCTCGAAGGCCGGCTGATCCCGGATTCGATGTCGGTCGAGATCACCCGCGACTACGGCGAGACGGCCAACGAGAAGGCCAACGAACTGCTCTACCACCTCGCCCTGGCCACGGTTTCGATCATCGCGCTGGTATGGATCGCCATCGGCAGGCGGGAGGCGCTGGTGGTGGCGGTGGTCATCCCGGTGACCATCCTGCTCACCCTGTTTGCCTCGCGGGTGATGGGCTACACGCTCAACCGCGTGTCGCTCTTCGCGCTGATCTTCTCCATCGGCATATTGGTCGATGACGCCATCGTGGTGATCGAGAACATCGCCCGCCACTGGGGTATGAAGGACGGGCGCGACCGGCGCACGGCAGCGATCCAGGCCGTTGCGGAGGTCGGCAACCCGACCATCGTCGCCACGCTCACGGTGGTGGCCGCACTGCTGCCGATGCTCTTCGTGTCGGGCATGATGGGGCCCTATATGAGCCCGATCCCGGCCAACGCATCGGCTGCGATGGTGTTCTCCTTCTTCGTCGCCGTGATGGTGACGCCCTGGCTGATGCTGAAAGTGGCGGGCAAGGCGGAGCTTCATCACGGCGACGGCGATGACGGGGCGCATGGCGGTGGCGCGCTCGGTCGCGCCTATCGCGCGGTTGCCACGCCCATCCTCGCCTCCAAGACCCGCGCCTGGATCTTCCTGATCGTCGTCGGGATACTCACCCTCGGCTCGCTCAGCCTGTTCTATACCAAGCACGTGACGGTGAAGCTCCTGCCCTTCGACAACAAATCGGAACTGCAGGTGACCGTCGACATGCCCGAAGGCACCTCGGTGGAAGCGACCGACGCGGTGATACAGGCGGCTGCACTGAAAACGATGGAACTCGACGAGATTATCTCGGCGCAGACGCATGCCGGCACCGCAGCCCCCTTCAACTTCAACGGGCTGGTGCGCCACTCGTTTTTCCGCACCGACAGTTTCGTCGGCGACGTGGCGCTCAACCTCGCGCCGAAGGGAGAACGAGACCGGACCAGCCACGACATCGCGCTCGATATCCGTGAGCGGCTCGCCGGCATTCCCGTTCCCGACGGGACCGTGTTCAAGGTCGTCGAACCGCCACCCGGTCCGCCGGTGATGGCGATGCTGCTGGCGGAGGTCTACGGTGCGGATGCCGCCACGCGGCGGGCGACGGCCGAAAAGGTCGAGGCGGCCTTCCGTTCCGTGCCCTTCATCGTCGACACCGACAATTCGTGGGGGCAGCCGGCCCGGCGTCTGCGTGCGACGGTCTCCACCGACGACGCCGAATTCTACAAGGTCGAGGAAAGCGATGTGTTCGACACGATCGCCATCCTCAACCAGGGCAGGACAGTGGGCTATTCGCATCGCGGCGGTGGACGCCAGCCGATCGCAATCCGGCTCGAGCGGGAGAAGGGCGAGCGGACGATGGACGAGGATTTCCTGACCACGCCCATCCCCGCCAACGTGCTGCCGGGAGGACGCGGTGTCGTCGAACTGGGCGACGTCATCGAGATCGACGAGGAGCGCGCCTCCTTCCCGGTATTCCGGCACAACGGTCGGCCGGCGGAGATGGTGATGGCGGAGCTCGCCGGCGACTACGAGGCGCCGCTCTACGGCATGCTGGCCGTGCAGGACGCCATCGACGCCCAGGACTGGACCGGCCTCGAAAAGCCTCAGATCAAGCTGCACGGCCAGCCGGCTGACGAAGGCAAACCGGTGCTGCTCTGGGACGGCGAGTGGGAGGTCACATGGGTGACGTTCCGCGACATGGGCGCGGCTTTCGGCGTCGCGCTCCTCGGCATCTACATCCTCGTCGTGGCGCAGTTCGGCTCGTTCAAGGTGCCGCTCGTCATCCTGACGCCGATCCCGCTGACCTTCATCGGCATTCTCGTCGGCCACTGGCTGTTCGGCGCGCCCTTCTCGGCGACCTCGATGATCGGCTTCATCGCGCTTGCGGGCATCATCGTGCGCAATTCGATCCTGCTGGTCGACTTCATCCGCCATGCCGACCACGAGGGCCGGAGCCTGACCGAGATCCTGATCGAGGCCGGAGCGATCCGCTTCAAGCCGATCCTGCTGACGGCACTGGCGGCGATGATCGGGGCGGGCGTCATCCTGACCGACCCGATCTTCCAGGGACTGGCGATCTCGCTTCTGTTCGGGCTCGCCTCCTCGACGCTGCTCACGGTGCTGGTGATCCCGGCGATCTACCGGGTGCTGAGGACCTGATCCGGGGCCTCGGCGCCAATTGACAAGCGGGCGGCTTTCGCTTCAAGAACGAGGCGGAGCCGCCCTGCCCTTTTGGGGCCGAAGGGTGGCGGAGGAGCATGTCCGACAGCCCGCCGATGGTGACCCAAGCAGCCCCTACAGAACTGGTGATCTTCGACTGCGACGGGGTGCTGATCGACAGCGAGATCATCTCGTCGCGCGTCCTTCTGGCGCTGCTAAAGACGGTCGGCGTCCATGTCGACTTCGCTCATTTCCAGGCAAATTATCTCGGCCGCAGCTGGCCCAAGGTGGTCTCCGACATCCGCATCAATTACGGGCTGTCGCTCGGCGAGGATTTCGAGGAAAGCTACCGGTCGGAACTGCTCCGGACGTTCGAAACCGAGCTCGCGACGACACCGGGCGTGCGCGATGTGCTCGACCGCCTCTCGGTTCCCCATTGCGTGGCGACCAGTTCGACCCCGCGGCGGCTCGCCCGCTCGCTGGAGATCACAGGCCTCGACCGGCATTTCGCCGGACGCACCTTCACCGCCTCGCAGGTGGAGAACGGCAAGCCCGCGCCCGACCTTTTCCTGCTCGCCGCCCGCACGATGGGCGCCGACCCGGCGCGCTGCCTGGTGATCGAAGATTCCGCCCCCGGCATCGAGGCCGCCCGGCGCGCCGGCATGCGCTGCTACCACTATACCGGCGGCCGGCACCTGAGCGGCAGCGAGCTGCCGGTCTACAAAACCGCACCCCGGCTCAAGAGCTGGGATGCGTTCGCAGATCTCGAGACGGC
>PAPH01000066.1 GCA_002709005.1 Hyphomicrobiales bacterium
CCCGCCGTTCCCCGGTGCAAAGCGACGGCAACGGCGTGCTGAGCGCTGACCTGGGCTTCGCGCCCGGTGGTAACGTCCGGACGATCCGCCCGCGCTTTCAATAACGGATTGCCGCGCACGACAATGGTGTCGATAGCCCGCGCGTCGAAGCCCGGCCGATTGCGGGCCGCGAGGCACGCGTCGATCACCGGATTCAGCACGACCCCACAGGGATACGGCTTGAACATGTTGCGCAGCAGTTCCCAATGATCGCCCAACCCGTCGCACACACGATCAAATTTCGGCGCGTCGCACGTCACTTTCAGGAAGCCTCTCGGCCCGCCGATGGGATCCTGCGGCCCTTCGACCCCCGCCTGCGCCATGAGCGCCGACAAGAGGCCGTTTCTCGCGGCGGCGCCAACACCCGCACTTTTCGCCATGAAACCCAGAGTTTCCACAAGTCCCGACGATTGCGCGGACGCGTTCCCGAGCGCCCAGACGGTTTGGGTTTGATCGAGCTTGAGAAGCCGGGCGGCCGCCGCGGCCGCACCGAAAATTCCGCAGGTCGAGGTGATGTGCCAACCGCGGTCATAATGCCAGGGTGACACGGCGTTCCCCAGCCGGCACGCGACTTCCACCCCCAGTATGAAGGCATGAAGCGCTTCGATGCCGCTTACGGGCCGCATTTCGGCAATCGCCAGAACGACGGGCGCGACCGGCGCGGTCGGGTGAATGATCGTGCCCTCGTGCGTATCGTCAAAGTCGAAGACGTTGATGGCCGCCGCATTCAAAAAGGCGGCCGTCGGAGCGTCAACCCTATGGCTCCTGCCGATAACCGAGGCAACCTGCCCCGACGAAAAGGGAACGAGCGCCGCGCCGAGCCGAGCGAGAGCCTGGTCGCTCGCCCCGCCAAGCGCGGTGCCGAAACCGTTCAGGATTGCCCGGACTCCGTGCTCACGCACCGTGTCGGGCACGTCTTCCAACCGCGAGCCGGCGACAAAAGCCGCAAGCTCGCCGGTCAGGCCGGTTGCAAAATCGTTGCGCGTACCGGACACATCACTTTCCTTTTTGATCGTGCGGGGTGCCTTGTTCAGGCGCCGCCTTTGCCCACCACCGTGGCTCCGGCCCATTCCTCGATCGGTCTTATGATCTCGGTAAGATCGGCGTCTGGCCCGAACCGGCCCTTGGTGATGTTGACGAGCTGCTTAACGGCAGCGCCGACGACCATCGGCACGCCCTGCGCCTCACTTTCTTCGATGCAAAGACGGACGTCTTTCGCCGAAAGGCCGATGGCGAAGCCGAAATCGAACTTCCGCGTCAGCACGAACTTTGGAATCTTGTCGGTGGTCGCGTTCGTCCGACCGGAACCTGAGTTGATGACATCCATCATCACCTCGGGGTCAAGCCCGGCTTTGGTGCCGATGACAAGAGCCTCGGACGCGATTGCCAGCGAGGCGACGGAAATGATGTTGTTGAGGACCTTGAGAACCTGCCCCAGACCCGGCTCGTTCGCAACCTGCGTGGGATTGCCCAGCACCTCGAGTATGGGAATGACTTTCGGCGCCACATCCTCGGCACAGGCGACCATGATGGCGAGCGTGCCCTTCTGTGCCCCGCCAACGCCGCCGCTGACGGGACAATCGGCAAGAGAAATTCCGTGCTCGGCAAGTCCCGCCGCGACCTCACGTGTCACGCTCGGTCCGGTTGTCGACAAATCGATAACGATGTTCGCACCGCTGCCGGCGGCCAGTCCGTCCTCGCCCAAGGCAACCGACTTGACGATTTCAGGCATCGGCAGCGACATCAACACGCAATCGGTCCCGTTCCGCAGTTCGGCGGGTGTGTCGACGGCTTTGGCGCCCTTTTCAACCAGCGCCGAAACAGCGGCCTTGTTGACGTCAAACACGGTCACTTCATAGCCGGCATCCAGAAGTCTTTCGACCATCGGGGTACCCATGCGCCCCACACCGGCAAATCCAATTTTCTTGTTGCTCAACTTAACCTCCAGGAGATTGCGAAAACCGGTCAAGCCGGTCTTTCGCCTATTTGGAAATGGGCTCCAGATCGAGCCGCACGATATCGTTCACGCCGTCCAGTGCGGCCGGGTAACGGTCCAGCACCAGGGGGTCGTGTCCGGGAACAATGTGCTGAACCGAGCTGGCAAGCTCACGCATCGTGTCGTAGCCCTCGAGCATTTCGGACGCACTCTCGAGGACCGGGAACGGCCTGTACTGCTCGAAATTCGCGTAGAAATGCGAGGCATCGGACCCCAGCACCACCCAGCCACGGTCGGTCAGGACGCGGACGACCTGCAGCCCCTTGGAGTGCCCACCAACTCTGTGCACGGTGAGGTTTGGCGCGATCTGGGAAACGCCGTCGTGAAATTTGACACGTCCCGCATAGAGCTTGGCCACCATGCTCGTCACGTCTTCGACATCGAAAGGATGCCGCAGGAATTCGTGACACATGCACCGCCCGGTGCAGTACGCCATTTCGACATCCTGAACGTGATAACGGGCGCGTGGGAACAGGTCGTGATTGCCACAGTGGTCGAAATGCATGTGAGACAAAATGACGTCATCGACCTTGCCGGGGTCGATACCCATCATCTTCAGACCTTCGCCGACCGGCCTGACAAGTTCCCGCTGGCGCCTCTGCGCGACGTTTTCATCGAAGCCGGTGTCGAAAATGAAGGTCTTGCTCTTGCCGACGATCGCCCAGACGAAATAGTCGAGCGGCATGGGACCGTCATGAGGATCTCCCCCGACGAAATTCGCCGCAGCATTGCGGTGAAAATGCCCGTAGCGCACGGCATAAAGCTGATATGTCTCGGTCATGATCTCCTCGCCCTCAGTGAACTCGCCGGATGGTGGCCGGCCAACGCCAGCGGACATCGCCTAGCTGGCAAGCCATCCCCCTTCCACGGGAAGCATGGCACCGGTCATGTCCCGCGCAACGCTTCCGCACAGGAAGATCAGCGCCGCTACCACACTGTCCGGGCTGACGAACTGCCCGCCAGGCTGCTTGCCCTCAAGAAAAAGGCTCTCCGCGGTCGAACGATCGAGCCCGTCATTCGCCATCATTTCCAATATTCGGCTTTCGGTTCCCGGCGTCAGAACCGAGCCGGGACAAATGCTGTGGCAGGTCACGTCGTAATCGAGATTCTCGAGCGCCACCGTACGCGTCAGCCCCAGCAGCGCCGACTTCGTCGTCACATACCCGACCCGGTCCGCCGTGCCGCGCAGCCCGTAAACGGATGTGATGTTGAAGATGCGCCCGTAATTTTGCGCGCGCATTGCCGGCAAGACATGGCGGATCGCGTGGAACGCCGCCGATAGATTGACCGCCAGCGCCGCGTTCCATTTATCTTCCGGAAAATCGACAATCGGCGCAAAGTGACGGACGACCGCGTTGTTGATCAGGATATCGACACCGCCCAGCTCGTCGCGGGCAGCCTGCACCAAGCGCTGCACTTCAGACGCAACTCCCACGTCCGCGGCTTGATAGCCTACTTTTGTTCCGCTTTCGTCCGCGAGGTCGCGACAGGTCCGCTCAAACTCGGACTTAATTTCCGTGCCGTTCAGCATCAGGTCGCAACCGGCAAGCGCCATTTCCCGCGCCATGGCCAGGCCAAGACCGCCGGTCGACCCCGTGATCAACGCACGCTTTCCGCGCAAAGGCTGCACATCGGCAGTCCGGTTCTGCTTACCAGCGGAGTGATTCATTTCCCGACAATTACCCGTGACATAACTCTACCCTCAGCGAGATTGGAGCCGAGACCCCTCGCCGTCGCTACTCCCCGATACCGCCTTGATACCGGTAACATATTTGACCTTATATTATCGCCTGACGGAGTGCAACAAGGAAGCTTTCGCTGAGGGCCGCTCGGAGAAATCAGGCGCTTTCGCGCTGAATAACCTCAAACTTCACATCGACCACGCTACCCCTGAGGTGTTCCGCGCCGTCGATAATCCTGCTGAGCAACATTTGCCCCGAACGCTCGCCGATATCGTATCTGGGAAGGCGAAGCGTGGTCACCGTCGGAGAGACATGGCGCAACAGATCTACATCATCAAAGCTTGCAATCGCAATACGGTCCGGGACGGACCAACCTCGCCGCTGGCACTCGAACAGGGCGCCGACCGCCAGAACATCGCCTGCGCAAAACAGCGCATCGACTTCGGGGACGCTGTGAACGACGCGGGTCACCGCCTCCGCACCAGCGGCCAGTCCTCGGCTCGTCTCAACGATCAGTTTCGGATTAGGCTCCAGACCGAGATCTCTGAGGGCGTGGTGATAGCCCGCGAGCCGGTCGCGTGAGCGGTCGTTATGTGTGGAATGGAGACTGGCGAACGCGATGTTCTTGTACCCGAGCCGCCCCAGGTGCATGGTCATTGCATAGGCCGCATCGTGATTGGAGTAACTCACAACCATATCAAGCGGTTGCGCGGGGATATTGCCGTTCTCGACCACCGGCACCTCCGCTTTCTTGATCTTCTGGATCGCTTGCGGCGTATGCTCCGTACTATGGAGAACCAACCCGCTGACGCGATGCGTCAGAAACGCGGTTATAAGCTCCTCTTCCTCGTTGGTATCGTAACCGGATTCGGCGATCATCAGCTGAAATCCGGACCGTTTGATAACGTCCGACAGCCCCTTGACCGTCTGCGTATAGATTGAATTGTCGATGCTCGGAACGATCAAACCGATGGTCGTCGACCGGTTGGAGGACAGGCTGCTCGCCAGATGATTTGGCAGATAGCCGATTTCCTTGACGGCATTCAAAACGCGCTCGAGCATTTCCGGGGAAACCTTGCTCGGCTCCTTGAGCGCGCGCGATACAGTCATCGCGGACACGCCGGCTCGCTTTGCCACGTCGCGCATCCGCGCGCTGGATCCGACCCGGCCGTTCTTTGGCGATTTCTGTCTTGGCATGAGAGCTCCGAATAAGCGTCCGGAAGATACCCATCTGGCTGCACTCCAGGCAAGCCTTGCCATCACAAAGCATCCGGACAATATTGTTACCGGTATCAAAATCCACTATAAACGCGGAAACGATCGGGTATGGTTCGCAAAAGGAAACGATATGGAAGCGGCAGCAGAACAATTGGACAGGGCCCTGCTCTCCTACATCGACGCCGCGAGACCGGCACAGGTGCGTTTGCAGCAAGTGCTGACCCAGATCGCCGGCTATTCGCTCAGCCTGATGACAAGCAAGAAGCGCTCGATGCATCCTGAGGGTGCACTGGTTTCCGCACGGGCCGCGCTGAAGGAGGTCCGTGAGCAACTGGCCGCGCTCAAGCCCCCCTCGGCAGCGGCTCACCACTACCATCATCTCAAATCAGCCCGCGATGCGACGCGCATTGCATTCGGGCAGGCGATGATATGCACCCGCGCCGACGCGACGGAGGGCGAACGTCAGACACTTGTCCAGGCGCTGCATGCGGCGAACGAACATGTGCGGATGACGGCGCGGCTTCTCCCGGGCTTCGAAACCATAGATTTCAGTCAGGCCTGCTGCGCATTTCACGCACAGGCGGCAGACAACGCAATATCAACCTAAAATTGAATTCGGGAGGAAAAATGTCAGATTACTCAATTTGGGTGCTTGAATATGCAGCGGTGGAGAAATTTCCCTTCAGCGTCATGATGTACGGCCCCCAGCACCAGGGAACGCGAAAGCTCCCCTATGCCTATGCGCTGATCAAGGGCAAGGGCGAAACCATTTTGATCGACACGGGCTACGATCACGTCAACTTCGGAAAGACGCTGGCTGACATGTATGGTGTCTCGAATTATCACGGGCCGCGTGAGGTTCTCGCCGAATGCGGCGTTGCGCCGGAGGACGTCACAAGCGTTTTCGTCACCCATGCGCATTTCGACCATATGGGCGCGATCGAGCATTTCCCGAACGCGACATTCTACATCCAGAAGCGCGAACTGGACCAGTGGGTCTGGGCCTTGACGCTCGATCCCGAGTACCGGTTTTTGACCGGCGGCGGCGACCCGGCAGACATCGTCAAGGCCGTCAAGGCGGCATCCGAGGGACGCGTCGTGCTGATCGACGGCGACAGCGAAGACATACTGCCCGGAATTGACGTGCACCTTGCGGCCGACACCCACACCTACGGCTGCATGTATGTCACCATCCGCAACGACGGCGCGCGCGACAGCGCGGACAAATGGATCTTCGCAGGCGACCTGATTTACACCTATGACAACCTTACCGGACTTGATCCGGACAATCCGCAGATCGTTCCGATCGGGCTCGCTGTCGGCAGCCAGCACAATCTGATTTTCTCAAGCGCAGAAATGCTGAAATCCGTCGGCGGCGAAGTCCGGCGCGTTATTCCCGTGCATGAGGACAAGCTGAAGGAGACTTTCCCGTCCCGCCTTACCGAGGCAAATCTGCAAGTCGTCGAGATCGCTCTCGCCGACGGGGAAACCAGCAAGGTCAGCTAACAAATCGCGAATTGTGGAACCCCATAGTTCCAGCGTTCACGCATGAAACCCCGCCGAAGACTCCGGTGGGGTTTTTCTTGAGGAAGATGCCCCCTGACAGATGACCGGCATCTTCGAAGCCACGACCACCGGATAAACAAAACCCCGGGGCCTTGGCCCCGGGGTCTTCCAACAAAGGCATGGTGTGAGGACCTGACCTACAGCTGGTCGGCTCCGGCGACAAATCCGCCACCGTCGATAACTACGGCCTGACCGGTGATGAACGAGGCGGCGTCGGAGCACAGGAACAACACCAGTTGCGCGATTTCCGAGGGATCGCTGATACGTCCCATCGGAATCATCGGCAGCACGGTATCTTTTGCCGCCTGCTCTCCCCCGAACATTTCCTTGATGAGCGGCGTCATAACCGAACCCGGCGCGATCGCGTTGACGCGAATGTTCTTGCGCGCCACCTCGAGAGCCACCGAATTGGTCATTCCGATCACGCCCCATTTTGACGCGCAGTATATCGGCGTGGTGGCAAACCCCATAACGCCGAACAACGATGACGTATTCACGATCGCGCCGCCCCCATGCTTGACCATGTGAGGGATCTGTTCGCGCAAGCCATGAAACATGCCGCGCAGATTAACATCCATCTGCAGGTTGTAATCCTCGTCTTCAAGCTCCTGCAGCGGCGCCGTCTTGCCCGAGACCCCGGCATTGTTGAATGCGAACTCGATCCGCCCGTATCGCTCAAAAGCGGCTTTGTGCATCGCTTTCATCGCTTTGGGGTCCCGAACGTCCACCTCTTCGAACACGTATTCCACACCCAGAGCGGTGATTTCCTCGCCAAGGCTCTCGCCGTGCTCAGCACCAAGCCCTGCGACATAAAGATTGGCGCCGGCCTGCGCGAAAGCCAGCGCGGTCGCGCGGCCAATTCCCGTGGTGCCGCCCACCAGAAGCACATTTTTTTTCGAAAAGTCATACTTCACTTGAGACATAGCTCATCTCCTCACTCACATTAACGTCCGGCGCCTCCCAGGACCCGCACGGATCCCGATCGCGGATCAGGCGAAGCGTCGCCTTCCGCAAACAGCATAGTTGATACCGATACCAATCTCCAGTGAAATTCCCCCAGGGTGACGGCGGCAATTTCCCCACTGAAAAGTGACAATGAATTTTCACCGTCCAATTCCGCCGCCGGCGCCGACATGCGGCTGCGCCGAAAAACCGAAAGGGCCTGTTTCATATTTAACTGGCTGTATTAATTATATTATATCATGTCTCAAGCCCAACTTCGCCAAGCAAAACCACGCGTAGCGGATCCTGCGCCACCTCTAGTCACCGCCCTGTGGATCGCCCCGAAACCTATTGCCAGCCCCGTGGTTTTGAGCCATGATACCGGTATCAAAACCGGGGTGTTGGAGGCGAACCCAAGCCGGTAGAGATTGATTCCCGTCCGGGCCCGGCCATCGATTGACGTTGCGACGCTTCCGATGATTGCCAGGCGCGCAAGCCCTCCCGGTCGGGTTTAGCTGAGCGCCGCGTGGGTGTTGAAATTGAGTGGGGGAGGCAAAAGGCATTCCTGCAACATTCAATCGAACTCGTGCGGCGGAGGAACGAGGAATTGTTGCCCTTGGAGGGTGACAAAGAGGAGGAATCTAAATGCGTAGTATAATTTTTGCGGCAAGCCTCGCATGGGCCGTGGGCATGAGCGGTGCCGCTTATGCCAAAACCCTCGGCATCGTCGCGCTTCTTGCCAACGATGCCCTGAATATCGATGTGATCGGCGGCGCGACAGAGGCGGCCACCGCCGCGGGGTGGGATGTGAAAGTCATCGACACCCAGGCGAGCGCCGATCAGGCGAACGCGGCAATGAGCACATTCGCCGTCCAGAAAGTGGACGCCATTTTCGTCCTTGCCTTCGCCAGCAGCTCGATTGGCTCCGGCCTTGAGGCCGCGCGCCAGGCCGACATTCCTGTTGCGACTTGGGGTGGCGAAATCGCTCCGGGGATCGTCGCAACCACCTCCGGGCGCCAGGTCGGTGACGATTCCGTCGAGTTTCTGCTGAAGGAGGTCGGTGAGAATGCCGACATTCTGGCCCTCACTTTCCACCCGGGCAAACTGTGTATCGACCGCGGCATCGCCTTTGAGGAGGGGGTCGAAGGCAAGTCCGGCGTCAACGTGACTTACAACGAGATCGTCGTCCCCGGTCAGGTCCAGAGCGGCAACGCATTTGCCCAAGCCTGGCTGACGAGCCACCCCGAGGGCGGAGACAAGAAGCTTGGCATCTGGTCGTGCTGGGACGAGCCGATGAGCGGCGCGGTGGCCGCACTTCGCCAAGCCGGCCGCACGGATGTCGTGACCGTTTCGATCAACGGCAGCCCGCAGGCCATCCAGCTCGTCAAGGATGGCGACATGACCGCAACGGTCTGGCAGCCGGCCTACGAGGAAGGCAAGCAGGTGTTCCAGGCGATTCTGGACGCCGAAGAGGCCGGCGACTCCTGGGAGCCTAAGGTCATTTCCATCCCCGGCGTTGTGGTGAGCTCTGAAAACGTCGATGAGTTCATGAAGGACCACCCGGCCAAGTAATGAGTAACATCGCCATTCATCCTCAAACGCATGCGATCGGGGGACCGGACACCGTCCGGTCCCCCGAAAGCTGGATGCAAGTCCGAGGCCTAACCAAGTCATTCGCCGGAGAGCGTGCTCTATCCGGCGCCGACCTCGACCTGAAGCGGGGCGAGGTACACGGTCTCGTCGGCGCGAATGGCGCCGGAAAATCCACGCTGATCCGTTGTCTCGCCGGCATTACCCACGCCGACGACGGCACAATTACGATTGACGGTGCAAATCTGAAGCAAGGCTCGCCGAAGGCGTCTGAACAGGCGGGACTTGCCTTTATTCACCAGGAACTCAATCTCATTCAGCACTTCAGCGCGCTGCAGAACATGTTGCTGGGCGTGCCCAAAAAGACCCGGTTCGGCCTGATCGACTGGAAGCGCTCGGGCATTCGAGCGCGTCAGGCGGCCGAGCGGATCGGCATTGCTTTCCCGCTCGAAACCAGGGTTTCCGAGCTATCCGTGGCCGATCGCTGGCTCATCATGATCGGCAAGGCGCTGATGCGCGACGCGAGCATGATTGCAATGGATGAGCCCACGGCGTCCCTCTCCGGCCCCGAAAGCGAACGCCTTTTTTCCATCATCAGGGATCTGTCGGCAAGCGGCGTTGCCATTCTTTACGTTTCCCACCGTCTCGAGGAAGTACTGGATCTTTGCGACCGCATCACGGTGCTGCGGGACGGCCGCATCGTCGATCACGCCGACCGCGGACATCTCGATAAAAAGGGGCTGGTGCGCGCCATCATCGGACACGACATCAAGTCCGAAAAGGATCGCGAGCACTTCGCGGCCGACCGTTCAAGTACGCCGATTTTTTCCGCCAGGGATGTGGCCTGGCGGGACGCGGTAAAGGGCGTCAGCCTCGATGTCTATCCCGGAGAAGTCCTTGCGCTCGGCGGGCTGGTAGGCGCGGGGCGAACCGAGTTCGCCCACCTCGTCGCGGGTGTCCAGCGTCAAGACAGGGGATATTTCGAGCTTGGCGGACAGCGCGTCCGCATTCCCGATGAGGCGACCGCCGTCAATCTCGGCATCGCGCTGGTGCCCGAAGAACGGCGTTCGGAAGGGCTTATGCTCGAACAATCCGTTGGCTACAACATCAACATCGCCTCGCTCAGGAATTTGAGAGCCTTTGCCGGGCTGCCGTTTATTTCAGGCAGCAAGGGGCGCCGTCAGGCCGAAGCGCTCGTCGAAAAGCTGCGGATCAAGACACCGCACATAACGACCCGGATCGCTTCGCTGTCTGGAGGCAATCAGCAAAAGGCGCTTATCGCCCGGTGGCTTGGCACCGGCGTCAAGCTCCTGATCCTGGATGAACCATCCAGAGGCGTCGACGTCGGAGCCCGCGAGGAAATCCACAATGCCATTCGCGATCTTGCCCGCGCAGGCGTCGGCATCATCGTTATTTCGTCCGACGTCGAAGAGCTCGCCATCCTCACCGACCGTGTCCTGGTCATGCGCGAGGGGCGGCTGTCAGGTGAGCTGAACGGCACCGACATCACTGAAAACAACATTATCGAACTCAGCTATCATGACGCCGAAGGCGGCCAGGGAGATACGCAATGACCGCATCCGGGGAAATGGGCAACCACAAGACTTCGAGGACCCGCCAAATCGACTGGAGGCGGTTGGGTCTTCTGTTCCTGTCCCGCTACGGAACCATTTTCGGCCTCGTGATGATGATCATCATCTTTTCGGTAATGGCGCCGACCACCTTTCCGTCCCGGGCAAACCTTCTCAACATCCTCAGCCAGGCCTCCTTGACTGCCATCATCGCATCAGGCCTGACCTACACGCTCGTGGTGGGCGAGTTCGATCTCAGCATCGGCTATGTCGCGAGCTTCATCGGTCTCATCGTTGTCGGGCTCATGTCGTACCAGGGCTTTCCGATATGGCTGAGCATCATTTGCTCGCTCGCAATTGGTATCGGATTGGGACTGATCAACGGCACGCTTGTGACCAAGATCAGGATCAATGCCGTGATTGCCACGCTGGGGCTGGGAACCATGCTGACGGGCATTGGCTATTCCTACAGTGCCTTCCCGATTGCGACCGGCATTCCGCGTGAATTCACCAGTATTGCCCTCACCCGCCAGTTTGGGGTTCCCAATCCGGTTTTCTTCATGGCTGGCATTTTGTTGATACTCTGGATCATCCTGAACAAGACGGATATCGGGCAGAAAATGCAGGCGGTCGGCAGCAATATCGAGGCGGCACGGCTGTCCGGCATCCGCGTCGATCGCATCAAGATGTTCGCCTTCGCAACCGCCGGGTTCTGCTCGGCGATAACCGGCACGCTTCTCTCCTCCCTTCTTGGCAGCGGAACACTCGGCGTCGGCGACGGCTACCTCCTGGACGCGTTTGCCGCAGTCTTCCTCGGCTCGGCAACCCTGCGCGAAGGCGAATTCCATATCGTCGGCACGCTGATCGGCGTCCTGATCCTCGCGGTCGGGTTCAACGGGCTGGCCCTTTTGGGCGCCCCCACGCATTTTCAGCCCATATTCAAAGGCGGCATTCTCATACTCGCGGTCGGCATGTCCACGCTGGCCCGACGGTATGCGGCATCGCACTAGTCATGGCCTCGTGAACAGGAGCGAAATGGCGTTGAAGCCGCAAAGAGATGCGAGCAACGGCAGCCGGATGGGCCGGCTGCACCCGGTCCGAGGGGCAACCGGGCATACCCGGCTGCTGCCTTTCCTCGGCACCTCGGGAGGGAGAAATCCTGAACCGCTGAAACAGTCAGTGGAGCCGGTCCGGGATCAGCCCTCCCTGTAGTAGTAGCTGTAGCCGTTGAGCGCCGGTGCACCGCCGAGATGGGCGTAGAGGACCTTCGAGCCCTTTGGGAAGAAGCCCTTTTTCGCCAGGTCGATCATCCCCTGCATCGACTTTCCTTCGTAGACCGGGTCGGTCATCATCGCTTCGGTTCTCGCAGCCAGTCGAATGGCCGAATTTGTTTCCTCGGACGGAACGCCGTAGGCCGGGTAGGCGTAATCGGGATTGATGTGGATCTCGTCCTCGCGCACCGCCCGGCCCAGGCCGACGAGTTCGGCCGTGTTGTCGACGATCGAGCGCACTTGCGCGCGCGTCTGCTCAACCGTGCCCGACGCATCGATGCCGATCACCCGGTCCGCGCGATCCTGAGCGGCAAAGCCGACGACCATGCCCGCCTGGGTTGATCCGGTGACGACGCAAACGACGATATAGTCGAACTTGAAGCCCAGCTCCTCCTCCTGCCGGGCGACCTCCTCGGCGAAGCCGATATATCCCAGCGCGCCGAATTTGTGCACGGATGCGCCTGCCGGGATCGCATAGGGCTTGCCGCCCGCATCCTTGACGGACTGGATCGCATCTTCCCAGCTCTTGCGAATTCCGATGTCGAAACCGTCATCGACCAACCGGCTGTCGGCGCCCATGAGCCGCGTGAGCATGATGTTGCCCACGCGGTCGTAGACGGCATCATAGTGGGGTACCCATTTTTCCTGGATCACCACGCATTTCATTCCGATCTTTGCCGCTGTCGCCGCGACCATACGGGTGTGGTTCGACTGCACGCCGCCGATCGAGACCAGGGTGTCCGCGCCCGAGGCGATGGCGTCTGGCACGATATATTCGAGCTTGCGCAGCTTGTTGCCGCCAAAGGCCAGCCCCGAATTGCAATCGTCGCGCTTCGCGTAAATCTTCACATCGGCACCGATGGCCTCGCTTAGTCTGGGCAGATACTCGATAGCGGTGGGGCCGAATGTGAGCGGATAGCGTTCGAAATTTGCGAGCAAAGACATGGGGCAATCTCCTTGTGGACTGCAAGGATGGTACCAAGGCCGATGCGAAAGGTGCTCTCGAAATTGCCCTCGCCATTGCTCTCTATCGACTCGTTCGCGGCTATTATGAAATATAGTCCTCGTAGATACCGCGAAATCGGAAGATCCTTTCATGCCCGATCTGGACCGCATCGACCTGAGCATACTTCGCCAGTTGCAGCGCGACGGCCGCCTTACCAATGCCGAAGTTGCCAAGGCCGTCAATGTCAGTCCGGCGACCTGCCACCGCCGGATGCAATCCCTCCTTGAGGAAGGCCATATCTCGCGCGTGACCGGGCTCGTAAACCCCGCCTCGGTGGAGCTTGGCACCCTTGTCATGGTGGGAGTGGTGCTCGACCGGTCGACGCCCGAGAGCTTTGCCGCATTCGAAAAGGCGGTCTCGGAGATGAAGGAACTTCTCGATTGTCACCTGGTCGCCGGCGACTTCGACTACCTGCTCAAAATCCGCGTGCGCGACATGAACGGCTTCAACAAGATGCACAGCAAGATGCTGATCGCATTGCCCGGCGTGCGCCAGATACGCACCTTCTTCGTTTTGAAGGAAATCAAGGAGAACGCCCCCCTCGCCTTCTGATTGCTGCGGGGTCGACATTCAGGGCCTGGAGGCGCCTTTAACCGCGTCGTGACACTGATCGCCGGCGGCCTGTCGGATCTCGAACTCGCGCTCGCCATCATCAAGGCCCTGCCGCCGATCAAGGGCTGAAGTCCTTCTCAAACAAAAGAAGCCGGCGACCTTTGCGGATCGCCGGCTTTGTCATGCGCGTGTCCGGGACAGGTCAGGCGACGTTCGCCCTACCTTCCCTCAGATCACGGGTGGCGATCGCATCGACGGTCATGTCCGCGCCGATCACCACGCCGAAGAGGTCGCGGGCCTGCTTGCGTGTGTAATATTCCATCCGTACGTCGTGCAGGACGGCTGCCGGATCGCGCTCGCTGGCCTTGCCGTAGCCGCCACCGCCCGGCGTGCCGACACGCACCGTGTCGCCGGCCTTCATCGGAATGTCCTGTTCCTTGGTGATGTGCTCGGGGCGGTGAACGATCCCGTCGCGTTCGACGATGATCTCGCCGGGCATCCCATCCTCGCCGCCGACTGCGCCCTGCGGGCCGAACTTGCCGTGATCCATGACGAAGGAAGCCGTGGCGTCACCGCGCAAGAGTTCAACCTCGTAGGTGATGCCGAAACCGCCACGATGCGCGCCCGCGCCGCCCGAGGCTTCACGAAGCGAATATTCGCGGAAGAAGACCGGGAAGACCTGTTCGGTGATCTCGATCGGCGGGCTCTTGGAAATGCCGATCGTCGAGCAGCCATTCGTCAGCCCGTCGCCGTCCGCGTAGCCGCCATAGCCGCCGCCGGAGATGTGGTACATCACATAGTCGCGGCCAAGCAGCGGATCGGAGCCGCCCAGGGCGAAGTTGCCGCTCGAACCGGCAGGCGCCGCCGTCACCCGGTCCGGCAGCGCCTTGACCATGGCCGAGAATACCGCTTCGGCGATGCGCTGCGAGACCTCCGCCGCGCAGCCCGACACCGGACGCGGATATTTCGCATAGAGGAAAGTGCCGGACGGATCGAGGATATCCATCGGATCGAAGGCGCCGGCGCTCAGCGGCACATCGGGGAAGATGTGACGCATGGCGAGATAGACCGACGAGTGGGTCGTTGCCAGCACGCAGTTCATCGGCCCGCGGCAGGGCGGGCTGGAACCGGCGAAATCGAAGACCAGCCGGTTGTCGTCCGTCTTGGTGACCGACAATGCAATTTTCAAAGGCTCATTGACGACGCCATCGGAATCGATGAACGCCTCGCCGTGATAGGTGCCGCTCTCGATCAGCGCGATGCAGGAGCGCATCTGCTCGCCGGAACGCACCCGCAATTCGGCGATCGCCTGATTGACGGTTTCGTTGCCATAGCGGTCGAGAAGTTCGTTGAGCCGTTCCCTGCCGATCTCCAGCGCCGCGGTCTGGGCCCGGATGTCGCCGATGCGCTGCTCGGCCACGCGGATATTGGAGGTGATGATCTGGAAGATCTCGTTGTCCATCTTGCCGCGCTTGAACAGCTTGACCGGCGGGATGCGCAACCCCTCCTGCTCGACCGACGTCGCCGAGGCGGAAAAACCGCCCGGGACAGTACCGCCGATATCCGGCCAGTGGCCGATATTGGACAGCCAGCAATAGACCTCGCCGTCGCGGAAGATCGGCATGGCGAAGCGCACGTCCATCAGGTGTGTGCCGCCGAGATAGGGATCGTTGACGACATAGATGTCGCCCTCTTCCGGCGGCAGGATCCTGCCCTCGCGGATGAACTCGATGATCGTCCGCGTCGAGGCCTGCATCGTTCCGACGAAGACCGGCAACCCACCGATCCCCTGGGCGATCAGCGAGCCGTCCTCGGCAGAATAGATGCCGTCCGATCGGTCATCGGCCTCGGCGATGATCGGCGAGAAGGCCGCGCGCGAGAAGGTCGTATCCATCTCGTCGCAAACCTGCTGCAGACCGGCCTGGATGACGGACAGCGTGATGGAATCGAGCTTAGTCACGCGCCTCTCCCCGGATTTGAATGATGATGTTGCCTTCCTTGTCACCCTCGGCGACACAGCCGGGCGGCAGGACGGTCGTCGCGTCGAACTGCGCCAGGATCGCCGGACCTTCTATGCGGGCGAGAAGTGGCAGCTTTTCGCGCTCGTAGATCGCCGCTTCCACCCACGCCCCGTCGAACCAGACCTGCCGCGTGCCGGTCCGTGCTTCGTCCACCGTTTCGGCGCGTCCCGACCGGGGAATGAGATCGGCCAGCGGCGCCGGCTCGCGCAGGCCGATAACGGACGTGTTGACGTTGACGATCAGCGCCCGCACCTCCGGCAACCGGACGCGGAAGCGCTTGTAATAAGCCTCCTCGAACAGCGTCTGGATCGCATCCATGGCATCGACCTTGCCGCCGATCGGCACACGAATGAGGTGGGTCTGGCCGGCGAACTGCATGTCGAGACTGTGCTCCATGCGGATTTCGACCGGACGGATCGTTTCGGCGTCGAGCGCGGCGAGCCCGGATTCGACCTGAGTCTCGATCATCCCGTTGAGCTCGGCCGAATCGACGTCGTGAACGAGCTTGTTGAGCGTGTTGACGTAATCGTGCTGCAGATCGGCCACCACGCAGCCGATGGCGTTGGTGATGCCCGGTCGGGCCGGCACGAATACGCGCGGGATTCCGAGTTCCCTGGCAAGATCCGCCGCATGGAGCGGGCCCGCGCCGCCGAAGGCGTAGAGCATGAGTTCGCGCGGGTCGTTGCCCTTTGCGAGCGACACCATGCGGATGGCGCCGGCCATCTTGAGATTGGCGATCTTGAGAACCGCGCCTGCGGCTTCGACCGCATCGACGCCGAGCGGTCTGGCGAGCTTGTCCTCGAAGGTGGCGGTCAGCGCATCCATCGATACCGCCTCGTCGACGGCCAGAAGACGTTCGGGATCGAGCCGGCCAAGCAGCAGGTTTGCATCGGTGATGGTCGGTTCGGTGCCGCCACGCCCGAAGCAGATCGGACCGGGCATCGAGCCCGCGCTCTGCGGGCCGACCTCGAGCAGGCCAGCCTCGTTCACCTTGGCGATGGAGCCGCCCCCCGCCCCGATCGTATGGACGTCGACCATCGGAACGTGGATCGGCATCGCATATTCGACCTCGATCTCGTTGGAGATCAGCGGTCGGCTGCCGCGGATCAGCGCCACGTCGGAGGACGTGCCGCCCATGTCGTAGGTGATGAGATCGCTATAGCCCGCCCGCGCCGCGGTTCTGGCAGCGGCGATCACCCCCGACGCCGGTCCGGACATCACCGTCTTCGCTGCCTCGCTGACAACCAGCGACGACGAGGTGGTGCCGCCGTTTCCGTTCATCATCAGGAAGTCCCGCGAATAGCCGTCCTCGAGAAGCTGATTGCGGAGCCGGTCGACATAACGCTGCAGGATGGGCTGAACCGAGGCGTTCACTGCCGCCGTCACCCCACGTTCGTATTCGCGTGCCTCGGACAAAAGTGCATGTCCGGTGGTGATGAAGCCGTTGGGCCACATCTCGCGGGCGATTTCGGCCGCGCGAATTTCGTGCGCCGGGTTCTTGTAGGCATGGAGGAAATGGATCACCAGTCCCTCGCAGCCCGCATCGATCAGGCTGCGCACGGCCTGGCGGAACTCCTCCTCGTCGAGCGGATGGCGCACCTTGCCGGTGGCCTCCACCCGCTCGGTGACTTCGAGGCGGAGATCGCGCGGCACCAGCGGCACGAAGGAGCCGAACATGCCGTAGGGATTGGGCCGCGTCCGCCGGCCGAGCTCGATGACGTCCCGGAACCCCCTGGTGGTGATCAGGCCGGCCTTGGCGAGACGCCGCTCAAGCAGCGCATTGGTGGTGGTCGTCGTCCCGTGGATGACGAGATCGATGTCGGATGCCTTGTAGCCCGACTGCGAAATCACGCTGAGGACCGCACGCGACTGATCGTCGGGCGTCGTCGGCACCTTGCCGATCCTGACGCCGCCGCTTTCGGAATCGAGCACGATGAGGTCGGTAAAAGTGCCGCCGACATCGATACCTGCAACAACCCCCCGAAATCTGTCCTCAGCTTCAGCCATGGGAATTTTCATTCTTTCCGTTTGTTGTTGGCCGGCCTGAGCCGTTCGGAACGGCCAGCATATTTAGTTTGTACACGAAGTAATTTAACAAGGCGAGGCATCGCTTTGGCGAGATTTCCCGGCTCCTACCTCTGGCCGTCCCGGACCTTGATGTCGGAGGCTGCGAGACCGCCCATCCGGCCGTGCACGCGCGGACCGCAAGCCATCACCAGCGCCAGCACCAGTTCGTCTGGACGCGGACCATCCGCAACGCCGACTTCCATCGCGTCGAAATGGCTGCGGACATAGGCTGCGTTGATGTGGCCGATCGGAATATCGATCCGCGCGCCGAAACCCCCGACCTTCTTGGCCGAAGGAACGATCGCCAGCGCTTCACCGAGCTTCTCGCGCATCGCATAGCCGCCCGGGACGTGCCAGAGCGCGCCGTGTTCGAGCTCACCGGCCGTGCCGACGATCACGCCCTTGCCGTAGGCGTCTATCGCCGTGATGTCGCCACCAAGCGCATCGATGAGCTTTTCGGTCATCGACAGGCCGAGCGGCTTGAGGTCTTCCATGCCTTCCTGGATTTCCTCGACGTAACGACCCGCATAGGGATTGGCCACGACCGCCAGCGCCGCCGCGCGGCGGCGGGGTGTCTCGGGTGCAGGGCCGCCGTCATGGAAGATCTCTTCCGTGATGACGGAGATCTTCCTGATCGCAAAATTCGGCATTCGATTTCCTTTCGGTCATTGTCGCGCTGTCAGCGCGCGATCTTCTTGAGCAGTTCGATAAAGCGCTTCCGGTCCCGCTGGTTGAGCGGCGCAAGCAATTCGTCGCTTACCGCCTGGGAGATCGGCAGCACCTCGAAGGTGAACTCGAACCCCTTGGGGGTAAGCTGGATGAGATTGACCCTCTGGTCCTGCTCCGACACCACCCTTTGGGTCAGTCCAAGCGTTTCGAGACGCTTCAAAAGCGGGCTGAGCGTAGCCGTGTCGATCGCGGTGATCTTGCCGATCCGGTTCTGCGGAAGGTCGCCGTAGCGGAGCAAGGTCGCCAGCACCGCGACCTGCGTCGGGGTCACGCCGTAGCCCTCGAAGGCCTTCTGGAAGAGCGCCGTGCCGCGCTGATGCGCCAGCCGCACAAGGTGGGCATTGTGGTCTTCGAGAACGTAGCCGATATCCTTGAGCCGCCGGTCGATCTCTGCCTGCGAAGCCCTGCCGTCCGGATCCGGACTTTCCCCGTCCGCTCGTTCCTCGATTTGATCGCTCATTGGGCGGCCATTCCGGGAACCATGTCTTCCTCGAATACCTGATTGACGATTGTCTTGCCCGAGGACAGGCCTTCGACGACGGTGTCGGTCTCGGCGACCGTGCCGAAATGTGTGGCGATGTCGTAAAGCGTCGAGACATGCTCGCGCGGCCCGGTGGCAGCGCAGGCATCGTGGGGGACGACCACGTCATACCCCTGAAAGAAGGCATCGTGGACCGTCGAGCGGACGCAGATGTTTGTTACCACCCCGCAGACGACCACCTGCGAGATCCGCATGTCCTTGAGCAGGAGATCCATATCTGTCTGGAAGAAGGCGGAGTAGCGATGCTTGACGACGTAGAGATCGTCTTCGCGCGGCTCGAGATCGTCGATGATCTGCGTCGCCCAGGTGTTTTCGACGCCGTGCGGGGTGCGTTTGAGGAATTCCCTGTCCTGGCGCATGTTCTTTCGGTGGGAGTCGATGACGAAGATCACCGGCACGTCGTTGGCGCGCGCGGCCGCGATCAATGCCTTTTGCTGCGGCATCAGCTTTTCGTAGCCCGGCAGGACCATCTTGCCGCCCGGCTTGCAGAATTCATTGATCATGTCGACGACGATCAAAGCCGTTTTCCTCGGATCGAGAACCGTCGAGCCCTCCTGCCTGTGGGCCGAGAATACATCTTCCATCGCCTTACTCCTTTTTTGTCGTCCGACGCCGCTTCAATCTTCCAGCGACCTGTAGAGCATTTCAAAAAAACCGGCCGAGTCGACCCTGGAGGCCACCTTTACGTTGGGCTCGAGACCGTTCAGCCTGAAATAGTCCGCAACCGTCGCGCCGAAAGTATGGGTGCCGGTCCGGTCGATCGAGACGTGGGCCTCGCGCGTTTCGATCAGCCCCGGATTGATGACCACGGCAAGCGCCAGCGGATCGTGCAGCGCGCCGCCGATCCCCATCTGGCCGCGATGAAGTTTCTCATAGAATTTCAGCCAGTCGAAAACCACCCGCGACAGCGGCGTGTCGATCTTCTCGATGGCGGCGAATTCCTCCTCCTCGACCAGCACATGCATCGTCACGTCGAGCCCGACCATGGTGATGTCGAGACCGCTGGCGAGCACGATCTCGGCGGCTTCCGGATCGCAGAAGATGTTGAACTCGGTCGGCGTGATGATTTCGCTGCGGCGGTAGAAGGCTCCGCCCATCAGTACCACCTTCTCGATCTTCGACAGAAGCTCCGGATATTTCAGGACAAGCATGCCGATATTGGTGAGCGGTCCGGTCGGAACCAGCACGATCGGCTCGTCGGCTTCGCGAAGCTTCTGCGCGAGGAAATCCACGCCGTGCATCTCCACGACGTCCACGGAAGGATCCGGCAAATAGGGCGAGCCGTCGAGCCCGCTCGGCCCGTCGGCGGTTCCGAGCACGAGAGAACGCGCGAGCGGAGTGGCGCAGCCGGCAGCGATCGGCACGTCGGTGGCGCCCAGCAGTTCCATGATCCGCCGCGCGTTGATGGTGGTGCGTTCGAGCGGCGCGTTGCCGCAAACCGTGGTAACGGCGACCAGTTCGATCTCCGGGAGCCGGTGGGCCATGAGCAGTGCGATGGCATCGTCATGTCCCGGGTCGCAATCGATAATGACCTTGATTGGTTTCACGGGTCCTGCTCCTACGCCAGCGTGCCGATGGATTTCTTGAACAGCTTGAGGAACGACCGGCCGTCGAGCCCCTTGCAGATGCGCGTCGTCTCCGGTCCCTCGAAAGGCAGGATCTGCCGCCCGGTAAAGGCGACCGTCTGGCCGCGTACCAGCCGCTCGTGCAGCGCCACGTCGACGAAGACCGGCTCGGTCATCTCGAAGAATTCCGGATGGGTGACAGCGGCGACCGCGATCGCGTCGTCGAGCGGGAAACCGACCAGGTGGAAGAACTCCCGCCAGATGTCGATATAGATCGGAAAATTCTCGACGATATGTTTGACCACCTTGCTGTCGGGGTAGTCGGCGGCGAGATCGGCGAGGTCGTCGCGCGTCAGCATCGAAGGCGCGACGCGGTTGTCCTCTCAGATGTCGAGCGGCACCAGCACCACCGGCGCACCCGACCTCAGGACCACGCGGGCGGCCTCGGGGTCGGCCCAGATATTGTATTCCGAAACCGGCGTGATGTTGCCTGGCGTCGTGAAGCATCCGCCGAGCACTACGATCTGCTTGACGAGTCGGGCAATGTCCGGAGCCATGTCGAGCGCCATGGCGACATTGGTCTGCGGCCCTGTGGCGACAATCGAGATCTCGCCCGGATTGGCCCGCACCGTCTCGATGATGAAATCGACCGCGTGCTTGTCCATCGCCTTGCGCACCGGCGTCGGCGCGGGCGGATTGAACTTCTTCAGCCTCTCGCCGAACCGGTCCTTGAGCTGCTTTTCGAAATGGACAGGCGCTTCCATGTCTTCTTTCGAATTGCCGACGATCGGCCGCCAGGCGCCAGCGGCGACGGGAAGATCGTCCCTGCCCGCCAGCGTCGCGGTATTCAGGACGACATTCGTCACCTGTTCGATGGGACCGGCCGCGCCGGTGACGGCGGTCACGCCCTCGAGCTGGATGAAATCGGATCCGAGCGCGAAGAGGATGGCGAGAATGTCGTCGCCAGCCGAATCCACGTCGAGAATGATCCTGTGCTTGGTGGCAGTCATGCTTTCTCACGCCTGATGAGTTGGAGGGATTCCGCGGTCTCGCGGAAGATCTTGGGCCGCTGCCGGTAGGTCAGCAGGAAGAGGGCTCCGAGGGTAACCAGATAGGGCACCGTCAGAACCAGATAGGAGGAGAGGCCGAAGGTCTGCAGCCGGAGCGACAGCGCATCGGCGAAACCGAAGAGCAGGCAACCGAAGAGCACCTTCACCGGATCGCCCGCCGAAAAGATCAGCACGGCGACCGCCATGAAGCCGCGGCCCGACGACATGTTCTCGGCGAACATCGTGATGTAGCCGAGCGACAGATGCGCGCCCGCAAGCCCCGCCAGCACGCCGCAGAGCAGCGAGGCGATGTGCTGCATCAGCCCCGTCGGAATGCCGAGTGCCTCGGCCGCCGCCGGCTTCTCGCCCGCCACGCGGATATAGAGTCCGAGCTTGGTGCGGTAGATGATCACCCAAACCACGAAGACGAGGATGAAGGCGAGATAGATCAGCGGGGTGAAGCTGCCGAGCGCCTTGCCGAGCGAACCAAGATCCTCGATGACCGGGATGTGCAGGCGCGGCAACCCGACGATATCGCCACTGACAATCGAGCCGCGGGTGCCGAAGATCGCCTTGGTCAGCGTGATCGTCAGGCCGCCGGCGAGGATGTTGAGCGCCAGACCCACCACCACTTCGTTGGCGCGCAGCGTGACGACGAAGAATGAGAACGTCAGCGCCACGCACATGGCCGCCAGCACCCCGATCGCCACCCCGCCCCAGGCCGACTGGGTCCAGAGCGAACCGAGCACGGCGAAGAACGCCCCGAGCAGCATCTGCCCTTCAAGGCCGATGTTGAAGATGCCGGCCTTGGTGGTGAAGGTGCCGCCGAGCGCCACCAGCAGGATCGGCGTCGTCGTCCGCAGCATGGCCGCGATCAGCGAGACGTTGAAGATGGTTTCTAGAACTTCCATCGACGTTCCCCCTGGCTGCTGTCGCGCCGGCGGCGCAAGAGGATCTGTGCGGAGACGCAAAGGATGATGATGGCCTGGAAGACGGTGATCACCTCGCGCGAGGCGTTGGTCTCGACTTCCATCAGAAGCGATCCGGCCCGAAGCGCGCCGAAGAACAGCGCGGTGAAGATCACCCCGATCGGGCTGCCGTTGGCGAGAAGTGCCGCGATCACGCCGTCGAAGCCGAAGCCCGGCGCAAAGCCCTCCATGAAGCGGTGGTGCACGCCAAGCGTCTCGACGCCACCGGCAAGCCCGCCGACCGCACCGGAGCACAGGAGAATGACCAAGATGTTCCGCTTGACGGCGATACCGCCATACTCCGCGAACTTCATGTTCGCACCCATCGTGTTCATGTCGTAACCCCGCGAGGTCCGCGTCAGGAACAGGTGGAAACCGATCGCCAGCGCAAGCCCGATGAACAGGCCGAAATTCAATCGCGAGAACTCGAAGAGCTGCGGCAGATAGGCGGTTGTCGCCACCGGATCGGTTTCCGACCACCCGCCCGGCCGCTTGAACACGTCGATGGTGAAGTAAGATGTCAGCAGGATCGCCACATAATTCGAAAGGATGGTCGAGACCACCTCGTTGGTGCCGAAGCGGGCGCGGAAGAAGGCCGGGATCAGGATCCACAGCCCCCCGGCGACTACGGCCGCCGCGAGCGCGACCAGCATGTGAAGTCCCGTCGGAAGCGCGAACTGGAAGCCGACGAAGGCGGCGGCGAAGCCGCCCATGTAGAGCTGGCCCTCGACGCCGATGTTGAACAGCCCGCCCCTGAGCGCGATACAGGCCGCGACGCCCGCAATGATGATCGGGGTCGCCTGCAACAGCGATCCCGCGATCCGCTCGGAATTCCCGAATGCGCCGCGCAGGAGGGTCGTGAAGACGAGGATCGGATCCTCACCGACGAGAATGATCAGGATCGCACCGCCGATGATGGCGATGCCGAGAGCGATCAGTTGGCCCAGAATGGATTCGAGCCAGTTCGGCATGCGCCAACTGGAGCGCACGGGTGTCGGGGTTGTGTCTGCGCTCATGCCGCGGCCTCCTTGCTGCGGGAGCCGCCGGCCATCAGATAGCCGATCTCTTCCTCGGTGGTGTTGGCCGGATCGACCTCGCCGGAAATGCCGCCGTTGAACATGACGAGAACGCGGTCGGCGAGAGCAAGGATTTCGTCGATCTGCACCGAGATCAGCAGGATCGCCGCGCCAGCGTCGCGGCGCCGGATGATCTCGTCGTGGATACCTTCCATCGCGCCGATATCGACACCGCGCGTCGGCTGGTCGATCAACAGCAGCGGCATGTGCTGCGAAAATTCGCGCGCCACGACCACCTTCTGCATGTTCCCGCCCGACAGCGTCTTGACCGCAACATGTTCGTCCTTGGCGCGGATGTCGAAACGCTGCATCAGTTCGCGGGCCAGTTCCCTGACCTTGCCCCAGCGGATCAGTCCCTTCTTCGCCCAGGGAGCGACGTGCTGCCTTCCCATCAGGATATTGCTGGCGATGTCGGCGCCCGGATTGACGCCGCGCACCAGCCGGTCGGCCGGCACATGGGCCAGCCCCGCCGCGCGCATATGGCGCGGATCGCTGCCCTCGACCGCCTTTCCATCCAGAAATATCTCGCCGTGACTGGGGGCCCGCAAGCCCGAGACGACTTCGGAGAGCTCCGTCTGGCCGTTGCCGTCAACGCCGACGATACCGACGATCTCGCCCGCGCGGACTTCGAGATCGATCCCGCGCAGGGCCGGAAGACCGCGGTCGTCGCGGGCGAAGACGTCGCGCAGTTCGAGAACGGTGTTCCCGGACATCTTCTTGCGCTCGCGGCGGTCGAAATTGACTTGCCGCCCGACCATCATGTTGACGAGCGAATCCTCGTCGAGTTCCTTTGTCGGCCGCGTGCCGACCACAGCGCCGTCGCGCAGAACGGTGACCGTGTCGGAAACCTCGAGAACCTCGTCGAGGTGGTGCGAGATGAAAATCACGGTCATGCCGGTATCGGCGAAGCGGCGGATGATGCGGAAGAGATCGCGGCTTTCCTGCGGCGTCAGCACCGCCGTCGGCTCGTCGAGGATGACGACGTTTGCGCCGCGGGCGAGCACCTTGAGGATTTCAACGCGCTGCTCGGCGCCGACGGAAAGTTCGTGAATGCGGCGATCGGGGTCGATCCGCAGGCCGAATTCCTCGGATAGCGCCCTCGCCTTCTCGGACTGCGCCTTGCGGTCAACAAGACCCGCCTTGGTTATTTCCATGCCGAGAAACATGTTCTCGGCGACCGTCAGCGATGGCACGAGCTTGAAATGCTGGTGCACCATGCCAAGACCGAGCCCGATCGAGGTGCGCGGCGATTCCATGACGACGGGCTTGCCGTCGATGCGGATTTCACCGCTGTCGGGCTGCATCAGTCCGAACAGGATATTCATCAGCGTCGTCTTGCCGGCGCCGTTTTCGCCGACGAGGGCGTGAATCTCGCCGTGGCGGACGCCGAAGCTGACATCCCTGTTGGCGGCGACCGGGCCGAAACTTTTCGACACCCCGATCATCTCTACGGCAAAAGCCATGTCGCTCAGTTCCAGATTTGCAATTCGGGTTACCAGTCGGGGGTGGCCGGCGAGCGGTTTACGTGGGAGGTCTGAGAGGGGGCAACCCCGCCCGCCGGCCGGTCGTATTACTGGTTGAGCGTCACCGAGATCGAACCGTCGGCAATGCCGGCGCGAACTTCCTCGAGCTTGGTCATCACCTCGGCCGGGATCTTGTCCTTGACCTCGTCGCAGACCTTGACCTCGATACCGCCGGCGGCCACGCCGTAGGACACCGGACCCGGCTTGACCGGGGCGCTTCCATCGACTTCACCCTTGATGACGTCATAGACCGCGACGTCGGCGCGCTTGAGCATGGAAGCCAGGATATGGCCGGGTGCCGTGGGGCACTGGTCGATATCGACGCCGACGGCGTATTTGTCGGCGACCTTGGCGGCCTGCAGCACGCCCTCACCGGTCGGACCCGCGGCCTGGTAGATCACGTCGACGCCCTGTCCGTAGAGCGTCATGGCAAGTTCCGATCCCTTGGCCGGATCGTCGAAGGTTCCCGAAAACACGCTTGAAACCGAGACGCCTTCGGACTGCTCGTCCACGCCCTGCTCGTAGCCCATCAGGAAGTTGCGGATGACGGGGATGTCGCGGCCGCCGATGAAGCCGACCTGGCTGCCGGAATTGAAGCCCTCGACACCCTTTTCGGTCAGTTGTCCGGTCAGCGCGCCCACCAGGTAGGAACCCTCTTCCTCGACGAAGTCGATATAGGTCATCGTCTCGCTTTCGAGGATGCCGTCGATGAAGATGAATTTCTGGTCCGGATAGGCTGCGTTGGACTTCTGCAGCGCATCAACCAGTTCCCATCCCATGACGAAGACGAGATCGTACTCGCCGTCCTTGGCGATGTTGTTGAACTGCTCTTCGTAGTCGAGCGCGCGGTTACCCGTGTCCACGATCTTGACCTCGACATCGAAGTCCTTCTCGGCCTTCTTCAGGCCGTCAACGATCGCGATGCCGAAGCCCTGCGAAAAATAGCCCGAGATGGCCGCGACCTTGAGCGTATCGGCGGAAGCTGCCGTAATTCCTGCGGTCATGGCGCCGACAAGCGCCGCACCGGCTGTCAGATTTCTGATGATCGCCTTCATGTCTGTTCTCCGTTTCTCCAGATACTCCGAACTCCCGTTTGCCGACCTTCAGGCGTGGCTCTTGACGAGTTATTTTGTTCGTGTACGAATTAAAGTTGGAAGCAAACACGGGCCATTGTCAAGCCGGCTTCCGCAACAAAAACGTCCGGACAAGCAGTTTCCGGACATGCAATTTCCACCGCTTCTCGATTGGAGATCCGGGATGGTGAAACACGCCATTGTCACCGGCGCGACCGGACTTCTCGGCAGCCACGTCGCTACCGCTTTCAGGGATTGGGGCTACAACGTCACGGCCCTCGACGTCACCGACGCCCCCGGTGTCGACAAAGTCGATCTGTCCGACCTCGAAGCTGCCATGGAGGCGATCGGACCGGCCGATTGCATGGCCCATATTGCTTCTCTTCCCCGCCCGGTGGGTTACGAGGCCGAGGACGTCTTCCGGACCAACATGACGCTGATGTTCAACGTGCTGGCCGCGATGGAAAAAAGCGGGATCGCGCGCATGGTTTTCGCCTCCTCCTTCAGCATTCTCGGGCTGCCCTTCGCGCCGAAACCCGTCGACATTTCCTATTTCCCGGTCGATGAGCACCATCCGCACGCCCCCCAGGACGTCTATGCGGTGACGAAATGGCTTGGCGAGGAGATGGTCGACGCCTGGGTCCGCCGCACCGGCCACGCCGCTGCCAGCATCCGCATGCCGTGGATCCAGACTGCCGAGAGCTTTCCCGAACAGGTCAAGCCGCGGCGCGAACGCCAGGAGGCCGGGCTCGATCTCTGGGCCTATATCGACGCCCGCGACGCCGGCCGCGCCTTCGTGCAGGCGGCGGAAGCGGATATGTCGGGCCACGAGCGCTTCTTCATCTCGGCCGCCGACACCTACTCGGAACGGCCGACGACCGACCTCATCGACGTCGCCTACCCCGACGTCGAACGGCGCGCCGCCCTTTCCGGCCATACCGCGCTCCTGAGTAACGCCCGCGCCGCGGAGCTGATCGGCTTCGCCCCGGAACACGGCTGGCGCGACTACTGACATCCCGAGCAAAGGCAGAGACATGACCGAGACTTTCGAAAGCAAGACCGTCCTCATCACCGGTGGCGCCGGCGCCATCGGCTCGGCGACCGCGCGAACCTTCCTCCAACGCGGCGCGAATGTGGTTCTCGTCGATCTCGACGCGAAGGGCCTTGAACAGGTGTCCGCGGGGCTCTCCGCGCCCGACAGGATCAAGACGGTGGCGGGCGACGTCTCCGACCCGGAGGTCATGAAAGGCGCGGTCGCGACAGCCGTAAAGGCCTTCGGCGCGCTGGACGTGGCCTTCAACAATGCCGGCATTTCCGGAGAGGTTGCTCCCGTTCACGAATTGCCCCTCGAGGAGTGGGACAGGATTGTCCGCGTCAACCTGCGCTCGATGTTCGTCTCGCTGCAGGCGGTTGCCGCACATATGGTGGCCTCCGGCCAGGGCGGCGCGATCGTCAACATGGGCTCGTCCATGGCCGGCTGGGATGTGCTGGCCGGGGGTGCCGGCTATGTCTCGACCAAGCATGCGGTGGTTGGGCTCACCAAGTCCGCCGCTTTCGACCTCGCGCCGCATGGCATTCGCGTCAACGCGGTCTGCCCCGGCGTGATCGAAACGACGCTCGGGGTGCCCGGACTGCGCGAGGGCCATACGGATGGCCGGTCGCAGGTCGAGAAATTCGCAAGCCGCATACCGTCGAAACGCATCGGCCAGGTGGAAGACGTCGCCGAAGTCGTGGCCTTCCTCGCCTCCGACGCCGCCCGCCACGTCAACGGCGCCGCTTGGCTGATCGACGGCGGGCAGACGCTCCAGAGCTTTGCCAACGGACCGGATTCGGGCGGCTACTGAAGCCTCAGATCTCGCCGACGCTTTCCTTGGCGACGGAAACAGCCTTGAGCACCGCGTGGACCTCGCGGCCCGGCGCCAGTTCGAGAGCCGCCGCCGAACGGCGGGTGATGCGGGCAAGAATGATCTCGTCGCCCGCCTCGAGCTGGACCAGCGCGCCCGGCCCCTCGCCCTCACGGACCTCCTTGACCCGAGCCGGGAGCACGTTGAGGGCCGAAATGCCCTTGGGCCTTTCGGTCGCCAGCATCACGTCCTGCGCGAGCAGGCGCACGCGCACCATTGCGCCGACCGGCCCGTTGACCGAGGGCAGCAGCAAGGGACCCGCCGATGTCGAAAGCCGGGTGAGCCCGTCGTCCTCCTGAGCCTCTATCCGCGCGGTCAAAACGGCACCGGCCTCGCGCAGGCCGAGCGCGTGAGCCGCGGCTGGATCGGAAAAGACCTCCGCCGCCTCCCCGATCGCCGCAACATGCCCGTTGTCGATCAAGACGACTGTGGTCGCCAGCCGCGCGACTTCCGACGGTGAGTGGCTGACATAGAGGATAGGCAGGCCGGTCTCGTCACGCAGCCGCTCGAAATAGGGCAGGATTTCAGCCTTGCGGGCTTCGTCGAGCGCGGCCAGCG
>PAPH01000067.1 GCA_002709005.1 Hyphomicrobiales bacterium
CAAAAGGACTTTTACTTGCCGAAGCTGGTCAGTGGCGAATGGACCGGCGCCATGGTGATCACCGAGCTGCAGGCCGGCTCCAACGTGGGCGCCATCGCGTGCAAGGCGATACCGGCTGAAGGTGGCGAATACCGGCTCAAGGGACAAAAAATATTCATCAGCTGGGGCGAACATGATCTGACCGACAATATCGTCCATCTGGTGCTCGCACGCCTGCCGGACGCGCCGGAGGGCACGCGCGGCATCTCGCTGTTCCTCGTGCCGAAATTCCTGGTCGAGGCTGACGGTTCACCCGGGGCGCGTAACGATCTCCATTGCGCCAGCCTCGAGCACAAGCTCGGCATCCACGCCTCGCCCACCTGCGTGATGATCTATGGCGACGGCAAGTTCGGCGACGAACCGGGCGCCATCGGCTATCTCGTGGGCGAGGAGAACAAGGGGCTGGCCTGCATGTTCACGATGATGAACAATGCCCGCCTTCATGTCGGCATGCAGGGTGTCGCCGTCGCCGAAGCTGCCTATCAGAAGGCGCTCGCTTATGCGAAGGAGCGAACCCAGGGCAAGGCCGCCGGCCATGACGGCCCGGGCATGAGCCCGATCATCGAGCACCCGGACGTTCGCCGCATGCTCCTGACCATGAAATCGCTGACGGCGGCGAGCCGGGCGATCTCCTATTGCTGCGCCCATGCCATCGACATGGCCCGCGTTTCCGACGGTGAGGAGAAGAAGACATGGGCCGAGCGCGCCGGCCTCTGGACGCCGGTCGCAAAGGCCTTCTCCACCGATGTCGGCATGGAGGTCGCCTCGCTCGGCGTTCAGGTCCACGGCGGCATGGGTTTCATCGAGGAGACGGGTGCTGCCCGCTACTACCGCGACGCGCGCATCGCGCCGATCTACGAGGGCACCAACGGCATCCAGGCGATCGACCTCGTCACCCGCAAGCTGCCGCTCTCGAATGGCGAGGCAGTGGCCAGCCTGATCGCGGAACTGCGCGAGGACGCGGAAGCCGTTCGCGCCTCCAACGCGGACGGGCTTGATGGCGTGGCCGATGCGCTTACCGCGGCGCTCGATCATCTGGACGCAGCCACCGAATGGCTGGGTCTGGCGCTCAAGGACGGCCGCCGGGAAGAGGCGCTCGCCGGCGCCACGCCCTATCTCCGCCTCTTTGGCCTTGCCTCTGGCGGCGCGCTGATGGCGCGTGGAGCGTTGCGCGGCGAGGACGATGGCGGAAGCGAGGCCCGTGCCGCGCTCGCCCGCTTCGCCGCCCATAATCTTCTGCCCGAGACGGCGGCGCTGAGGCATGTCGTCACCGGCGGCGGCGAGAGGCTCGCCGAAGCCGCCGAAACCGTTTTCGCCTGAGCGCCCGAAGGGAGCAGAGTTTCATGACCGATCACATCCGCATCGAGCGCCGGGACGGGCTCAACATCATCCGCCTCAACCGGCCGGAAAAGAAGAACGCGCTGACCCAGGACATGTACGCCGCGATGAACGCCGCGCTTGAGGAGGGCGAGGCAAGTGACGAAATTCGCGTTCACGTCATGCTCGGTGTCGAGGGCATCTTCACCTCCGGCAACGACATCGCCGATTTCATGAAGATGGCGAGCGGCGGCGATCTCTCGGGCGGAGAGGTCCATCGTTTCCTGCACAACATGGCAGGTCTGAAGAAGCCCTTCGTCACCGGCGCCGACGGCATCGCCGTGGGGATCGGCACGACGATCCATTTCCACGCCGACATGACGTTCGCCACGCCGCGCACGAACTTCCACACGCCGTTCACCGATCTGGCCCTCGTGCCGGAAGCCGGATCGAGCCTCCTCGTCCCCCATCTCGCCGGCCACCAGCGCGCCTATGCCATGCTCGCTGCCGGCCTGCCGTTCTCGGCGGAAGAGGCGCGGGAGGCCGGGCTGATCTGGAAGGTGGTGGAGGAGGACAGGCTGGAATCCGAAACACTCGCCGCCGCTGCAGCGCTGGCCAAAAAGCCCCCCGAGGCGATGGCCATCGCCAAGGACCTGCTCCGCCGCACCGAGAGGGAGGCGATTTCCTCCCGTATCGACGAGGAAGTGCGGCTGTTCGGCGAGCGCCTGAAATCCGCCGAAGCCATGGCCGCCTTCCAGGCCTTCATGATGCGGAAGAAGTAGGCGGTGTAACGCACGGCGCTTGACCTCCATCCGTCGTTCGGGTCGACGGAGCCGACCCCGGAATCCAGAGTGTACACTGATCGGTCTGTATCAGGTCGAGGGAGTCTTCCGCGCGAAGGACTTCAGCAGCCCTTGGATCGCCGGTTCTCGCTTTACTTGCCGGGGCATGACGAAGGGGAGGAGGCAGTTTGCCGCTCACCCCCTCTGTCTGGTTGCGCAGGCATCTCCCCCGCGAGGGAGGAGAGTGGGCGCGCGGCTATCCCGAAGGCACCTCACTTCTCCAGAAGCGCCACGGCCTCCACGTGGGGGGTCCAGAGGAACTGGTCGATGGGGGTGACGGATTTGAGCTTGTAGCCGCCGTCGATCAGGATGCGCAGGTCGCGGGCGAGCGTGGCCGGGTTGCAGGAGACGGCCGCGACGCGGGGGATCGACGACTTGGCGATCTCGCGGCACTGGAACTCGGCGCCGGCGCGGGGCGGGTCGAAGACGAGGCCCTGATAGGCTTTCAGTTCGAAGCCCATCAGCGGGCGGCGGGCGAGGTCGCGGGTTTCCATGGTGAGCGGCTTCAGCCCCTGCATCTTGCGCATGGCGCGGTCGAGGGCGTTGAGGGCGGGAGCGAACCCTTCCACTGCGTGGGTGATGTGGCTTTCGGCGAGCCGCGTCGAGAAGGTGCCGCAGCCGGCATAGAGATCGACGACGCGCTTGGCCTTCTTCATGTGCTTGGTGACGAGACCGGCCATGACCTCTTCCGCCGAAGCACTCGCCTGCGTGAAGGCGCCGGGCGGCGGGGTGACGGTGACCCGCCCGAAGGTGAGCTGCGGGGGCTGTTTCTCGATCAGCGTTTCGCCGTTGAAGGCGATGCGGGCGACGCTTACGGCCTTGCGCGCGGAGGCGACGAGCCGCAGGCGATCATTCTCCTTGAGCTGGAACGGAGCGTCGAAGGCGATGTCGAAGCCGGAGTCGGTGTCGAGCACGGCCATCTGCATGGCCTTGGGCGCCACCGCGGCCTGTGCGGCCAGCGCACGGAACAGCGGCAGCGCCGAGACGATACGCGGCGTGGCGATCAGGCAGGTGTGGATGTCGACGATCTCATGGGTGCCTGCCCGGTTGAAGCCGAGCACGGCTGAATCGCCGGCGCGGCGGGTGGCGAAGATCACCCGGCGGCGGTCCCCGGGATGAGCGGGAACCAAGGGCGCGACCTCGATGTCGATACCGCGCGACTTCAGCGCCGCCACGACAAGCCCGCGCTTCCACACCGCATAGGCTTCGGGAGCGACGTGCTGCACGGCGCATCCGCCGCACCCTGCGTTTTCGCCGTCAGGGCCGAAATGCGGGCAGGGCGGCAGGATGCGCGCGTTGCCGCCATCGAGCACCGAGATCAGCGTACCGCGCGTTCCCTCGACGGCCGCGGTGATGCGGTCGCCCGGCGCGGTGAAGGGGATGAAGACCGGATCGGCGCCATGGGCTGCCACGCCGTCGCCCTGCGCGCCGAGTGCGTCGATGGTCAGTTCTACAGCGCTCATGATTTGACTCCGCCGATCAGGAATTCGCGGTTGCCGTCGCCGCCCTCGATGGGCGAGGGGACAAGGCCTGTGACACGCCAGCCGGGGAGGGCGCCAAGCCAGGTCGCAAGCTCCTCGGCGATCGCGGGACCGCGTTCGGGATCCTTGAGAAGCCCGCCCTTGCCGATGGCCTCGCGACCCGCCTCGAATTGCGGCTTGACGAGAAGCACCGCGAAGGCGCCGGGAGCGGCCAGATCGAGCGCCGGGGGGAGGGCCAGTTTCAGCGAGATGAAGCTGACGTCGGAGACCACCGCCGTGACCGCGCCATCGTCGAGATCGGCGGCGGAGAGGTCGCGGGCGTTCAGCCCCTCGTGATTGGTGACCCGATCATCACCTGAGATATGCGGGTCCATCTGGCCGTGGCCGACGTCGACCGCCATGACGTGGCGCGCGCCGCGTTCGAGCAGCACCTGGGTGAAGCCGCCGGTCGATGCGCCGATATCGAGGCAGTTGCGATCCGCCGGATCGAAACCGAAGGCATCGAGACCGGCGATCAGCTTGAGCGCGGCGCGCGAGACATAGGCCCGCGCCGGATCTGTGATGGCGACGGTTGCGCCCGCGCTCACCGGTGCGCCCGGCTTGGTGACCGGCCGGCCGTCGACACTGACCGCGCCGCGGGCGATGGCGTCACGGGCCCGCGAGCGGGTTTCGTAGTGGCCGGTCTCGACCAGATACTGGTCGAGCCGCGGGCGGCTTGTGGTCGAGGGAGGGGCGTTCATGCCCCCTCATGGCGGTTTCGGCGGCCAGCCGCAAGGGGCGGGGACCGATGGCCGGCGCCTAGGGCGCGCTCGGGCTCGTCTCGAAGGCCGTGAGTGCGGGGCTCATGTCGTCCCATGGGAGCGCGCTGCGGGCATAGGTGATCACCGTCGGGGCGAAGAGCGACGGGTCGTCGAGGCTCGTCGCATGCACGGTGAAGATGCCCGGCATCCGGTCGAAGGTGAGATAGACCGGCGTGCCGCAGACGGGGCAGAAGGCATGGTGCTTGTCGAACCCGCTGTCGGCGCGGACGGTCCAGGTTTTTGCCTCGCCGGTGACCGTGACGTCGATCTTGTCGGCGAAGGTGAGGTAGGAGCTGTGGCCGGTGCCGCTTCGCTTAGCGCAGTCGCTGCACTGGCAGTGGTTGGAGAAGACCGGCTCGGCGTCGGTCTCGTAGCGGAGCGCGCCGCAGGCGCAGCCGCCGGAATATCGCTTGGTCATGGTTTTTTCCCTCAGGCGGCCTTCGGCTTGGCGAAGATGTCGAGCCCGCGGCCGGTCTCCAGGAACGACTTCATGCTCGACAACACGATCGGCCAGCCCTTGCTGACGCCGGTGTGCATGCCCGAGCCCACGAGCAGATCGTCATGGGTGACGGTCAGCCGCACCATGTCGTCGTAATCGGCGATCTCGAATGTGACCTGCGAATAGGCTTCCGGATCGTCCTTCTGCGAGTGGTTGGCCCATGAGACGACGAGGCGGCGCGGCGGGTCGATCTCGATCACCTTGCCGACGAGGTTGACGGTGTGCTCGTCATTGTCTCGCACATGCGCCCAGTCGGAGCCCGGCTGCCAGTCGGAGACGTTCTCGTGGCCCCAGTACTGTTTGGAAATCTCCGGCCGGGTGATGGCCGCGAACACCTTCTCGGCGGAGGCGGCGATATAGGTCACGTAGACGAGGGTGGTCTTTTGGCTGGCCATGCTCATTCTCCTTCCAGTCCGGTTTTCAACTGGTGCAGCAGGCTCAGCCGCTGGACCTCGAATTTCCGCACCCAGCGCTCGTAGACCTCGTGCAGCGGCACCGGGTTGATGAAGTGCAGTTTCTCCCGGCCGCGCTTCGTGGTGCTCACGAGATTGGCTGCTTCCAGAATGCCGAGATGCTGCGTGGCCGACTGCCGCGCCATCTCGAGATGCTCGCACAGCTCGCCGAGCGTCTGGCCGTTGCGCTCGCACAGAAGGTCGAGCAGCTTGCGCCGCGTCGGGTCGCCCAGCGCCTTGAAGACAAGGTCCGTGTTCGTCGTCTCTTTCATCTCGGAATAATAATATGCAGGTAAATGCCTGCATGTAAAGCCGGAAAATGAATCGTTTTCTCAACCACCGGAATCAACTGTTCCGGTGACGGAGCTATCTCTTTGAAATATCGGGAATATGAGAAATCGGCGATCAGCCGGAAACAGAACTGTCCGCCGGTGGGGTGAATTCGAGCCAGACCCAGGGTTCTGTCCGTTTCACCGAAATAACCTTATTGAAGCGGCGTGCAGGATAAAGCCCGAGCGGGCCGCGCATTTCGCCGAGCTTGGTCTGCACGCGGGCGATCGCGGCTTCCTCGATCCGCCGGTCATAGGCGGGCCGGCCGTCCTGCGCGAAGGCGCTCTGCGTTAACGAAAGGAGGGCCGCCGCGATAAGCGCGTGACCCGTTTTTCCCCGGACCATCGGTCGTGTCCCACTCTGTCCCCAAACGACGCGGAGACTAGGGACAAAGCCTTTCGGAAGGGTCAGGAAGCATGGTCAAGAATCTCGCAACCGGCATGGTTGCCTGTGGGTTATCGGGGGTGAAATCAAGCCTTCCGGCGTTAACTTTCCAAGCCGGCTCAGGCGTGTTTGGCCGCGTCGCCGGCCACGCCCAGCGTGGTGAAGACCGTCTTGACGATCGCCGCCCGATCGAGGCCCGCCTTGGCGTACATCACCTCCGGCTTGGCCTGGTCCATGAAGACGTCCGGCATCGCCATCGGTCGGACTTTCAGCCCACGGTCGAGCAGGCCCTCATGCGCGAGGAAGTGAAGCACGTGGCTGCCGAAGCCGCCGACGGAACCTTCCTCGACGGTGATAAGCACATCGTGATTGAGCGCAAGCTGACGGATCAGGTCGGTGTCGAGCGGTTTGGCGAAACGCGCGTCCGCCACCGTCGTCGAAAGGCCGGCCGCATCCAGATCCTCGGCTGCGAGCAGGCAGTCGGCAAGCCGCGTGCCGAAGGAGAGTAGGGCGACCTTGGAGCCTTCCTTCATCACCCGGCCCTTGCCGATTTCGAGGATTTCGCCGCGCGCGGGCATCTCCACCCCCACCCCTTCGCCGCGCGGATAGCGGAACGAGATCGGGCCTTCACCATAACTAGCGGCTGTGCGCACCATGTGCTTGAGTTCCGCCTCGTCGGCGGCCGCCATCACCACGAAATTGGGCAGGCAGGCGAGATAGGCGACATCGAAGGCGCCGGCATGGGTCGGCCCGTCGGCGCCGACAAAGCCGGCGCGGTCGATGGGGAAGCGGACGGCCAGGTTCTGGATCGCCACGTCGTGGACGACCTGGTCGTAACCGCGCTGCAGGAACGTGGAATAGATGGTGGCGAAGGGCTTGAGCCCCTCGGTCGCCATGCCTGCGGCGAAGGTGACGGCGTGCTGTTCGGCGATGCCGACGTCATAGACGCGGGTCGGGTGGATGTCGCCGAACTTGTCGAGCCCGGTGCCCGACGGCATCGCCGCGGTCACCGCGACGATCTTCTCGTCGTGATTGGCTTCCTCGATCAGCGCCTCGGCAAACACGTTGGTGTAGCTCGGCGCGTTGGGCTTGGCCTTCGCCTGCGCGCCGGTGACGACGTCGAACTTGGCCACGCCATGATACTTGTCGGCGGCCTTTTCGGCGGGCGCGTAGCCCTTGCCCTTCTGGGTGACGACGTGGATGAGCACCGGGCCGTCGCCATTGTCGCGCACGTTGCGCAGAACGGGCAGCAGGTGCTCGAAATTGTGACCGTCGATCGGGCCGATATGGTAGAAGCCGAGCTCCTCGAACATCGTCCCGCCGGTCACGTAGCCGCGGGCATGCTCGACGGCGCGCGTGATCGCGCGGTCGACATGCTTGCCGAGATAGGCCGTCAGCTTCTTGCCGGTCTCGCGGATACCCATATAGGTGCGCCCCGAGGCCATGCGGGCGAGATAGCCGCTCATCGCGCCGGTGGGCGGGGCGATCGACATGTCGTTGTCGTTGAGAATGACGATCAGCCGCGCATCGAGCGCGCCGGCATTGTTGAGCGCCTCGAAAGCCATGCCGGCCGACATCGCTCCGTCGCCGATCACCGAGATGACGTTGCGCCGGATGTTCTGCGCCTCGCTAGCCACCGCCATGCCGAGGCCGGCGGAAATCGAGGTGGAGGAGTGCGCCGCACCGAAGGGATCGAACTCGCTCTCCGCGCGCCTGGTGAAGCCCGAAAGCCCGTCCTCCTGGCGCAGCGTGCGGATGCGGTCGCGGCGGCCGGTGAGGATCTTGTGCGGATAGCACTGGTGGCCGACGTCGAAGATCAGCCGGTCGTGCGGCGTGTCGAACACCTTGTGGATGGCGATTGTAAGCTCGACGACGCCAAGGCCCGCGCCCAGGTGCCCGCCGGTCTTCGACACGGCATCGATCATTTCGGCGCGCAGCTCGGCCGCAAGTTCCGGCATCTGCTCGTCGTCGATGGCTTTCAGATCGGACGGAAAATGGACCGTATCGAGAAGCGGCGTATGGGGATATTTGCTCACGCGCTGGCACCTTTCATCCCTTTCCGGGTATCCCGGAATGGGGATTCTGTAAAGGATATCTCCCCTGAAAGGTGGGCGTAATTCGGGCTGCGGCAAGAGGTCCGGCCCTGCCTGTTCGACAGCCGCGGCGGCGGTGGGAAGGTCAGGCGGGACTTTGGACCGCCGATGCGGTAAGTGAACCCTGTCTGGAGGGAGACACGCCAATGGTGCGTTTGTTCGGAGCGGACTACAGCGTCTATGTGCGGATCGCGCGGCTCTGCCTTGCGGAGAAATCGATCGCCTACGAACTTGTGCCGGTGGATGTGTTCGCGACGGGCGGCGTTGCCTTGGATTACTTGACGCGGAACCCGTTCGGGCGCATCCCCGCATTCGAGCACGGCGCTTTTCGTCTCTACGAAACCGGTGCGATTGCCCGCTACGTGGATGAGGCATTCGACGGTCCCCCGCTTCAGCCGGAAGACCCTGCCGGGCGCGCCAGATGCAACCAGCTCATCAGCATCGCCGACAGCTACGCCTATCCGCACCTGGTCTGGGGCGTCTATGTCGAGCGCATATCCAAGCCGGCCGAAGGCGGGACGACCGATGCGGCGAAGCTTGCCTCATCCCTCGCGCAGGCACGGACCATTCTTGCCGTCGTTTCCGATCTCATGGGTCAAGGCCCGTTCATGGCGGGCGATCACCTCACGCTCGCCGATCTCTATTGGGCGCCAATGGTGGATTATTTTCGTGAGACGTCCGAAGGCACGGAACTGCTCGCCGCTCATCCCCGGGTATGCGAGTGGTGGGATCGCATGGCAGATCGACCGTCGGTGACCGGTACGCGGCGTTCCTAACCTGCACTCAACCCGGCAGCGGCACGAAGTCTTCCTCGTCACCGGGCACGATGTCGAAGCGGCCGGTCTTCCATTCTTCCTTGGCCTGCTCGATCCGTTCCTTGGAAGATGAGACGAAGTTCCACCAGATATGGCGCTTGGAGCCCATGGAATCGCCGCCGAAGATCATGACGCGGGTGCCTTGCGGGCCGGCCTTGAGCGAAATCGCATCGCCGGGGCGGAAGATGAGAAGCTGTTCGGGGCCGAAGACGTCACCGGAAATCTCGACAGATCCGTCGAGGACGTAGAGTGCGCGCTCTTCCCAGTCCGGATCGAGCGGGAATCCGGCGTTCGGTGCCAGATGCAGGTCGGCGTAAATCGTTTCCGAGAGCATCGGGACCGGCGATTTCAGGCCGCCGAAGGAACCGATGACCAGATTGAGATCGATGCCGTCGCCCGCGTAGCGCGGCAGTTCCTTATCTCCGGTGTGGGAGAAGGAGGGCGCGTCTTCCTCGTGCGCCTCGGGCAGCGCCACCCATGTCTGGAGACCGGACAAGGGGAGCGGGTGGGTGCGCTCTTCCTCGGGGGAACGCTCGGAATGGACGATGCCGCGTCCGGCCGTCATCAGGTTCACGTCGCCGGGGCGGATCACCATCTCGCTGCCGAGCGAATCGCGGTGGCGGATCTGGCCGTCGAACAGGTAGGTAACCGTCGACAGGCCGATATGCGGGTGAGGTGCGACGTCGAGCCCGCTGCCGCTGTCGATGATCGAGGGGCCCATGCGGTCGAAGAAGATGAAGGGCCCGACCATGCGGCGCTTGGCTGTGGGCAAGGCCCGGCGAACGGCGAAATTGCCGATCTCGCGCGACGACGGGATGATCAGATGTTCGATTGCGTCGCAGGAGAAGGCGTCGCCTAGCCTGGGATCGTCCGCGTTGAAGATGCTCATGAACGTCTCCCTTCCACGGCGGACGATGCCGCGAACCGAAACCTATTCCGGGTCGAGCGGCTCGGTGCCGGTCGGCTTCCCCTCACGGTCGAGGCGGATCTTCTCGATGCGCTTTTCGGCCGCGCCCAGCAGTTTCTCGCAATGGGCCTTCAGCGCCTCGCCGCGCTCGTAGATCTCGATCGACTTGTCGAGGGGCACGTCGCCACGCTCGAGGTGGTCGACGATGCGCTCGAGTTCGGCGACCGCCGCCTCGAAGCTCATGGTGGAGATGTCCGGTGCGGCGGCGGGTGCGGTATCGCTGGCTTCGGCCATTCTATCCTCTCATCAGACGCAAGACGTGTGAGGCCGCCGATTCGGCGAGCCCCAGAAGATCATATCCGCCTTCGAGAAGGCTGACGACCCGGTTGCCGTTGTAGCGGCTGGCGATGTCCATGATCTTGCCGGTCGCCCAGTCGAAATCGTCGGCCGTCAGATTGATCTCGGCGAGCGGATCGCGGTGATGGGCGTCGAAGCCCGCCGAAATGATAATCAGGTCCGGGCGGGTGTTTTCGAGCGCCGGCAGGATGCGGGTCTTGAAAGCATCGCGGAAGTGATCCGATCCGTCGTTCGGCGACAGCGGCGCGTTGAAGATGTTGCCCTGGCCGGTTTCCTTCAGTGCCCCGGTGCCGGGATAAAGCGGCATCTGGTGGGTCGAGCAGTAGACCACCGATTTGTCGTCGTAGAAGATGTCCTGCGTGCCATTCCCGTGGTGAACGTCCCAGTCGACGATGGCGACACGCTCGACGGCATATTTTCTCTGGGCGTGCCGCGCGGCGATGGCCGCCTGGTTGAACAGGCAGAAGCCCATGGCCTTGTCGCGCTCGGCGTGGTGGCCGGGCGGGCGGGTGGCGACGAAGGCGTTGTCGGCCACCCCATCCATGATCGCGTCGACGGCCTCGATCGCCCCGCCGACGGAGATCAGTGCTGCTTCCATGGAGCGGGGGCTCGCGGTGGTATCCTCGTCGATCCGCGCGAGGCATTCTTCCGGTATGGCGGCCCGGACCCGCGCCAGATAGCTTTCCGGATGGGCGAGAAGCACCTTCTCCTCGTCGGCCATCGGTGCTTCCTTGCGCACCAGCGGATTGAAATTCTCGTGTTCGAACACGGCCTGCAGCGCGCGCATCCGGTCCGGACGTTCCGGATGGCCTGGCGGAGTGAGGTGTTCGAGGCAGATGGGATTTGTGTACAGGAGCGTGGTCATGCCGGTTTGTAGCAGATAACGGCGCGGCGAAAACAGCTTTTCCGCGGCTGAACACACAGTTGCCGCTGCGGCTGTCGCCGGACACGTGAAAAAGGCCGGCCCGATGGAGTAACCGTCGGCCGGCCTTTTTCGTCGCGTGCGGTCCGGTTCAGGCGTTCCGCGCTTCACCGTTGCCGGGTGTGACCGGAGGAGGGGTCGCGGTCGTCGCACGCGATGCGGATGGCACGTGTTCGCTGGCCTTGCGGACGAGGTCGCGGAACTTGTCCGAGGCGCCGGCGAGCTTGCGGTCCCAGGAGGGATCGGGCACCTGGCCCTCGATGGCCCGGAAATAGACCTCCATCAGCGCCGCGATGGCGAAGGGTTCGAGGATGGCGGCCTTGAGCGCCCACGCAAACACGATCGCCGCGACGAAGGTCCAGCCGGAGCCGACGGAGGGAACGAGCCAGACCAGAAGTCCGGCGGGCGCCAGCATGACGAGGAAGATGAGGGCCGAAAGCGACCACATGATGAGCGTCAGCCACACGGCATTCTTGATCATCACCCTGGCGTTCTGCGCATAGAGCACGAGCCCGTGGCGGGAGGTCTCCCACGGATTGCTCGAGCGCACGCGGATATTGTAGCCGAGCACGACCTCGTCGACATAGGTGAGAGACATGCGGATCACGCCGTTGAGAAAACCGGCAAGACCGTCGAGCCCGGGTATCGGGATAAAGCGCGCGATCCCGCCGATCAGTCCGGTGATCACCCGGATTACACCCTTGATGATCTGGTCGAGCGCAAAGAGTGCGTTGGCCTCGCCGAAGCGCTCGGTCACCACGGCTCGCGCATGGGCGACCTGTCCCTTGCCGTCAGCGATGGGTCGGCCGTCGATCATCTCGACCATTACCGCTATATGGCCGGCCTTGACCATGTAGAGGATGTATTCGCGGATCCAGTAGACGACGACGGAGACGATGCCGAAGCCGGCGATCCCTCCCCACATGGCGAATGCACCGGGCTCGTCGCTGATCGAGCCGATGCCGTAGCCGATGCCGCTGCCCGCGCCGATGGCGACGAGATAGGCGAATGTGATGCCGAAATAGACGGCGAGCCGCGTCAGGATGAACGGCATGGTCCGCGCCATGATGCCGAGCGTTCTCGATATGCTGAAATCCCACATGGATAAGTCCCCACTTTCTTTCGTCTGGAGTTGCGTTCGTCCTTTCCGGATACCCGGGAGGGGGCAGGGCGGTCAGTGCGACATGTCACAGCCCGGTACCCGGCCGGGGGGCAGGTCTTGACTTTCGCGCAATTATGAAACAAATAAAGTTACATGAAACGCGACAGCCGCCTCTCGATCGTCCTTCACGGACTTCTGCACATGGAAGCTCACGGCAAGCCGATGACCTCGGCCGAACTCGCCGTGTGCATGGACACCAACCCTGTCGTCGTTCGCCGCACCATGGCGGGCCTGCGCGACAGGGGGCTGGTGCACTCCGAAAAAGGCCATGGCGGCGGCTGGACCATCGCCCGGCCGCTCGGCGAGATCAGCCTTCTCGACATCCACGAAAGCCTCGGCGAGCCAGACGTGATCGGCTTCTCCAACAAGGAGGAGAGCCCCGGCTGCCTGATCGAGCAGGCGGTCAACCGTGAGCTCGACGCGACGAGGGAGGAGATGCGCGCGGCTTTCGCCGCCCGTATGCGCGCCATCACCCTCGCCGATATCTGGGAGAGCGTGCGCGACCGTTTCGTGGCCCATCACAATTACAGGAAGGATCACCATCATGACGCATGACGCGATCATCGTCGGCGGCAGTTTTGCCGGCCTCTCCGCCGCCCTCCAGCTTGCCCGTACCCGCCGCAACGTCGCGGTGATCGATCTCGGGCTCCGCCGCAACCGTTTCGCAGCCCACTCGCACGGCTTTCTCGGCCAGGACGGCAAGGCGCCAGGCACGATCGTCGCCGAGGCCCGTGCCCAGGTCATGGCCTATGCCTCGGTCACTTTTATCGAGGGCGAGGCGGTCTCTGCCTCCGGCGTCAACGATGCCTTCTCCGTCGAACTGGCCGACGGGACGAATGTGCGCGGCCGCAGGCTGATCCTCGCTACCGGCGTCGCCGACATCCTGCCGGATGTGCCCGGCCTCTCCGAGCGCTGGGGCGACAGCGTCTTCATGTGTCCCTATTGCGACGGCTACGAGCTCGACCGCGCGCCGGTCGGCGTGCTGGCGACGGGAGAACATTCCTTCCATCAGGCCATGCTCCTGACCGAGTGGGGGCAGACGACCTTCTTCCTCAACGGCACTTTCAAGCCGGAGCCCGAACAGGTGGCGCAGTTCGAGGCTCGGGGCGGGGTCATCGAACCCGCGCTGGTGAAAGCGATCGAAGGCGAACGCGCCGACATGCATCTGGAAGATGGCCGTGTCGTTTCCCTCGCCGGTCTCTTCACCGCCGGGCGCATGGTGATGGCAAGCCCTCTCGCCGAACAGCTCGGCTGCGCCTTCGAGGACGGACCGCTCGGTGCCTGGATCAAGACCGACGAGATGCGCGCTACCTCGCTGGCGGGTGTCTATGCCGCGGGCGACGCGGTCCGGCTTACCGGCAATGTCGCCCTCTCGGTCGCCGACGGCGCGATGGCCGCCGCATCCGTTCACCGCTCGCTGGTCTTCGAGCCGGCCCGGGCCGCGTGAGGCCTTACCGTTCGTCGCCGAAATAGTCGTCGGCGATCTCGTCGACGACACCCTCTTCCTGCAAGGCGAGAAGGCGCAGCGTGATCGGGTAGATCCGGGAATTGTCTGCATAGGGCAGTGCGAAGCCGTATTTTTCCGGCGAGAACAGAGGACCGATGACGTCCAGGCCGAGATCCGGGTTTCGGAACTTGTAGTATTCGAGCACCGGGGAATCTCCGACGAAGGCGTCGATGTCATTGTTGCGCAAACCGTCGACCGCGGTTTCGATATCCAAATAGGTAACGAGTTGCACGCCTTGCTGGAGCATCAGGTTTTCGGCGGTTGAGCCGCGGAACACGCCGACGGTGCGGCTGGGCAGATCTTCGGGCCCGTCGATCCCGGAGCTGATGGCGATGCTGGTCATCACGCTGGTGACCGATGAGGTGACATAGGCGACAGCGGCAATGCCCACGATCAGCCACAGGGCCGAAAAAAGACGGCCATACCAGCCAAACAGGCGCGACCGGCTCGGCAGCGTGCCTTTGGTGACCACCAGCATCACCGAATAAAAGCTCTCCGCCACGCCATCACGCCAACGGGTGGGAAAATTCTTGTCGAAACGCCGGTCGAATACGGTCAGGCCGATCGTGCCGAGGAGGACGAGGCCCACGAGCCAGGCATAGTATTTCAGATAGCCGGCTTCGGCGAGCCCGTTCCAGATGTTGCCGAGCGAAGATGCAGCCGTGTTGTCGACCATGATCCGAAGCCCGGAATCGAACCAGGGCTGGGTGAAGTCGACCTTTTCCGCGCGATCCTCAGTGATCGATATGGCGCCCACGGCGACATCTACCTCGCCGGCCGCCGTCGCCGCGAGCAGGTCGGCGACCGTGTCGTATTCGACGTAGCGCGATGAGAGTTGAACGCCCTCGGCGATCCGCTTCCACAGCTCGGCCGCCATTCCGCCGATTTCGCCGTTATCGCCGCGCATCACGAACGGCGGGGGGGTCCGGTAGCCGACGGTGATTTCCTCGGTGCGCTCTGCAGGTGCCGTATCCTGCGCCTGTGCCGGCAGGATCGCAGCCAGCACTGCGGTAAGGATAAAGCTCGAAAGGATCAGCCGGAGGGTCGTCATGTTATTGCTCTCCACGTGAGACGAGGGGCTCAGCCCCTGTAGAGCAGCATCAGGAATGCCACGAAGATGAGGAAATGGACCGCTCCCTGAAGCACATGGGTACGGCCGCTCGAGAAGGTGACGATCGATACGGCGAAGATCAGCAGAAGCAGCACCATGTCCACGCCGGCGAGGCCGAGTACGAGCTCTAGGCCGAGAGCGCTCGAAACCATCAGCATGATCGGTACGGTCAGCCCTATCGTGGCGAGGACCGAGCCGAGAAAGATGTTGACGGATTGTTGCAGCCGGTTGGCAAGCGCCGATCGGATGCCGCCGAGAGCTTCCGGCGCCGTTACCAGTATGGCCATGAGCACGCCGCCGATCGCCGCCGGCATGTCGAGCGTCTCGATGATGTAGTCGACGGGTTTGGCAAGCTGTTCGACGAGCAGAATGATCGGCACGATGTAGCCGACGAGAAGCAGCAAGCTCCCATAAAGCGGATACGGCGATCCCTCCTCCTCATGGGGCCCGGCGTCCTCCGTTTCCGGAAGGGAGAAGAAGGCGCGGTGCCTGCCGGTCTGGATGAGCAGGAAGACGGCGTAAAGGCAGACGGCCATCACTCCGACCATGACCTTCTGCATTCCCGTCAGCGTCGGCTCGCCCGTCGAGCGGGTGAAGTCGGGCAGCACCAGGCTGAAGACGGCGAGCGGAATGATGACCCCGAGATAGGCATTGGCGCCCTGCAGGTTGAAGCTCAGTTCCTTGTGCCTGAAGGCGCCGAGCAGCAGCGATATCCCCACCATTCCGCCCATGATGATCATCACCACGGAAAAAAGCGTATCGCGTACCAGGGCCGGATTGTTTTCCCCATGCATCATCACGGCGGTGATGCTCATCACCTCGATGCCTGTGATCGCGAGCGTCAGCACCAGGGTCCCGTAGGGCTCGCCAAGCCGGTGCGACAACGCCTCGGCGTGCCGAACCACGCCGATGGCCGTGGCAAGGATGACGATGAAAAGCCAGGCGAGAACGCCGATGAGGATGAGGGGATTGGCCAATGCTGAGGCGAGTTCGTGCTCGAAGTAAAAGGCAACTGCGCAGCTCAAAAGCGCCACGCCAAGAACTTTTTCGCGCAAGAGAAACGCGACAAGAGATGATCGGTCTCCGGCTGCCGTCGCGGATTTTCCGGTGGCCACGCTTTTCCTCCTGCACGGGGGTGGCTGTCATCACCTTACCGCCGCTCCCGCCTGCAAACCGATTGCCATTTTTTCGCCACATTTTCAACCCGCGCCCGGCTGACGACGTCTGCTGCCACAAGCTGACACCGGGCCGCTTGAACGGGCCTTCGGCTCATGCACAGTGGCGGGATGACGACTCATCTCGCCAATTCGACCGCCCGCCGGATCTTTCTCGCCCGTCAGGGGCTTTCCGACCCGCCGGGTGTGGCGATGGGCAATGAGGGGCTTCTCGACCTGATCCGCCGTATCGGCTTCGTGCAGGTGGACTCGATCTCCACCGTCGAGCGCGCGCACAACATGATCCTGTTTTCGCGCAACCAGACCTTCCGGCCGGAACAGTTAAGGCAGTTGATGGAGGAGGACAGGGCGCTCTTCGAGCACTGGACCCACGACGCCTCGATCATCCCGATGGAATTCTTTCCCTACTGGAAGCATTTCTTCCTGCGCAAGGAGGCGCGGATACGTGAGCGCTGGGTGAAATGGCGGGGCGAGAATTACGACAGCGCTTTCGCGGAGACGCTGGCCCATATCGTCGACAACGGGCCGATCATGTCGCGCGACATGAAGACGGAGGATCACAAGTCGGGCGGCTGGTGGCAATGGCATCCGAACAAGACCGCGCTCGAATTCTTTTGGCAGACCGGCAAGCTTTCGATCCATTCGCGGCAGAATTTCCAGAAGGTCTACGATCTGACCGAAAGGGTGATCCCTGACCATCATCGCGAGGCTGAAGTCAGCCATGCCGAATTCGTCGACTGGGCCTGCCGGTCGGCGCTTCAGCGCCTGGGCTTCGCCACCCATGGCGAGATCGCCGCCTTCTGGGCGATCGTGACGCCGGAGGAGGCGAAGACGTGGGTGGCCGACAATCTCGGTGACCTCGAACAGGTGACGATCGAGACAGTGGACGGCAGGACCAGGCCATCGGTCGCGCTGCCGGGCCTGTCGCCCGATCCCGCCGAGTGGCCGGAACCGCCTGGCCGCGTGCGGGTGCTCTCGCCCTTCGATCCGGTGCTCAGGGACCGGAACCGGGCCGAGCGCCTGTTCGGTTTTTCCTATCGGATCGAGATCTTCGTGCCCGAGCCGCAGCGCATCTATGGCTACTACGTCTTCCCGCTGATGGAGGGTGAGCGGATGATCGGCCGCATCGACATGAAGGCGGACCGCAAGGCCGGAACGCTCAATGTCCGCAAACTGTGGTGGGAGCCGAAGGTGAGGGCCTCGGCGGGCCGGATGGACAGGCTTGCTTCCGAGCTGGCCCGGATCGCCCGCTTCGCCGGGGTCGGCGAGGTGGTGCTCGCCGACGACTGGCTGGAGACCTGACCGGACCGGTCAGGCCAGTTCAGATGATCTCGGTGGCGTTGATCTTGATGCCGAAACCCTCGAGGCCGACATAGTGCCGGGCACGTGAGGTGTAGAGCTTGATCGACGAGACGCCGAGATCGCGCAGGATCTGGGCGCCGAGACCGATCTCGCGCCATTCGTCCTCGCGCGCCTGCGCCTCGGCGTGTTCCTCGTTCTCTGTGCTCGTCGGCCGAGGTCCGCGATGGCCGACGCCGACCGAGCCTTCGCGCAGATAAACGATGATGCCGCGGCCTTCGGACTTCATCCGCGTCATGATCTCGTCGAGGACGCGGCGCTCGCCGAAGACATCGTCGACGACCGATTCCAGATGCAGCCGCACCGGCACGTCTTCCCCGTCGCGAACGTCGCCGAAGACGACGGCCAGATGGTGCATCGGCTCCCAGGGAAGCGCATAGGACTGCGCTTTTGCCGGACCGGCGACCGTCTTGACGGTGAAGCTGTCGATGAGCTGGATCAGCGTTTCCTTGCGCTGGCGATGGGCGATCAGATCCGCCACGGAGACCTGCTTGAGGCCATGGGTGCTGGCAAAATCCGCCACCTGTTCGCCGCGGGTCACCGTGCCGTCGTCATTGACCAGTTCACAGATCACGCCGACGGGGGGCAGGCCCGCGAGCTTGCACAGATCGACAGCGGCTTCCGTGTGGCCCGAGCGCATGAGAACGCCGCCCTCGCGGGCGACCAGCGGGAAGATGTGACCGGGACGGACGAAATCGACCGCGCCGGCATTGGGATTGGCGAGATTGCGCACAGTCAGCGTGCGGTCGTCGGCGGAAATACCCGTCGTGGTACCGTGCTTGTAGTCGACCGAGATCGTGAACGCGGTTGAATGCGGCGCGTCGTTTTCCGCCACCATGGCCGTGAGATTGAGGCGCTTGGCTTCCTCGCGCGGCATCGGCGTGCAGACGATCCCGGAGGTGTGGCGCACGATGAAGGCCATTTTCTCGGGTGTGCAGTGCACCGCCGCGACGATCAGGTCGCCCTCGTTCTCGCGTCCGTCGTCATCGGTGACGACGACGATTTCGCCGGCTTCGAAGGCGCGGATCGCCTCCACCACACGCTTCTGATCATAGGCCATGAAATTTCCTGTCAGTCGAGCCGGCCGGTCTGGCCGCGGTCCCGGAGATAATGGTCGGCGATAGTGCATGCAACCATGGCTTCGCCAATAGGCACGGCGCGGATGCCGACGCAGGGGTCGTGCCGGCCCTTGGTGCGCACCATCACCTCATTGCCGTCGGAATCGACCGACTGGCGCTCGGTGAGGATGGAGGACGTGGGTTTGACGGCGAAGCGGGCGACGATCGGCTCGCCGTTGGAGATGCCGCCCAGAATGCCGCCGGCATTATTGGACAGGAAGACCGGCTTGCCGTCCGGACCGATCCGCATCTCGTCGGCGTTTTCCTCGCCGGTGATCTCGGCGGATTGAAAACCGTTGCCGATCTCCACACCCTTGACCGCGTTGATCGACATCAGCCCGGATGTGATGTCCTGGTCGAGCTTCGCATAGATCGGTGCGCCGATGCCGGCAGGCACGCCTTCGGCGACGATCTCGATCACCGCGCCCACGGAGGAGCCGGCCTTGCGGACTTCGTCGAGATACTCCTCCCAGACCGGAACGATGTCCGGATCGGGAGCGAAGAAGGGGTTCTTGTCGATCTGGTCCCAGTCCCAGCGCGAGCGGTCGATCGGATGCTTGCCGATCCTGACCAGCGCGCCGCGCACCGTCATGCCCGGAACCACCTTGCGGGCGAGCCCGCCGGCCGCCACCCGCGTCGCGGTCTCGCGCGCCGAGGAACGTCCGCCGCCGCGATAGTCGCGGATGCCGTATTTGACGTCATAGGTGTAGTCGGCATGCGCCGGCCGGTAGCGCTTGGCGATCTCGGAGTAATCCTTGGAACGCTGGTCGGTGTTCTCGATCATCAGCGAGATGGGCGTGCCGGTGGTGATGAACGTGCCATCCTCCTGCGGCATGGCGCCCGAGAGAACGCGCACGGCGTCCGCCTCGCGCCGCTGGGTGACGAAGCGCGACTGCCCCGGCTTGCGCTTGTCGAGCCAGTGCTGGAGTTCGGCCTCGGAGAAGGGGATGCCCGGAGGGCAGCCGTCGACCACGCAGCCGATCGCCGGCCCGTGGCTCTCGCCCCAGGTGGTCACGCGGAAAAGATGGCCGAAGGTATTGTGCGACATGTCCGTAACCGATTGGTTCTGATAGCGCCGAAGGCACGCGCTGGACTTCTATCGGAAGCACCCGCCATGTCAAATCATCTGTCGGCAGGCAATTCCCTCAAGCAGCAAAGAGCTTCCGGGCTTGTAACAAAACGGAAACCATGCCCCTTTACGTATCAAACCTGAAAAATTTTCGGGGAACGGGAACCCGCTCTCCATCGCTAACATTTTAGACAAGTCCAATTTTGCCACATTCGCGCACTTAATGGGCTTACACGAATAAACCGCCAGGAAGCTTTCTCATGCGTTTCGTTATTTCAGTCCTGTTTGCCACTTCCGCTCTTCTGTCCCCGCTCGCCGCCATGGCCCAAAGCGCCGACGTCGAGGCGACGATCACCGGCGTTTCGACCGACAGTGCCGAAATCACCCTCGATGACGGCCAGACCTATGCCACTCCGTCGGAGTTCAACTTCGAGGGTCTGGAATCGGGTGTCCGTGTCTCGGTCTTCTACACCGTGATCGACGGCAAGCGCGTCATCAACGATCTGGAAGTCATTCAGTAAGATGGGAACGCGTCGGCCCTCTGCGGGCTGACGATATTTTTGAGTACGGAAGCTACAGCCAGCCGATCCGTCCGTTCTCGATTCTCAATATCCTGTCCTGCGGCACGTCGATCATCGCCGCCGCATTCCCGTCGATCCCGCCGATCCGGTTGAACAGCGCCCGGATGACGCCCCCATGGGCGACGATAACGCTCGGTCCGGTGACAGTCTCAAGAAACCTGTCGATCCGGCTCGCCAGCATTTCGTAGCTCTCAGCCCCGTCGCCCGGCGGACAGAAGTCCCATTTCGCCGCGTCGCGCTCGCGATCGACGCCCGGATGGTCGAGTTCGATCTCGTCCATCGTGTGGCCTTCCCATTCGCCGAAGCTCAGTTCGATCAGGAGATCGTCGGTGCGGTAGCCGCCGGGCTCGAGCCCCGCGTTGGCGCGCACCAGTTCCATCGTCTCGCGGGTTCGCGACAACGGACTGGCCACCCAGTCATGGGTATCGGCATCGAAGCCGGGGAGGACGGCCAGCCGCTTTCCGTTGGATGCCGCCTGGCTGCGCCCGAGCGCGTTGAGGGGAATGTCGCGTGCGCCCTGCAGGCGACCCTCGCGATTGTAGTCTGTCTGCCCGTGGCGAATGACGTAGAGCGACAGCTTGTCCATGATCGCGGGCCTTTCCGGCGCGGCGTGTGGAAGTGTGGCGTCAGTCCTTGACGGTGGTGATGTCGGGCGCGTCCACGGCCTTCATGCCGATCGTGTGATAGCCCGAATCGACATGGTGCACCTCGCCGGTAACGCCACGCGACAGATCCGACAGGAGATAGAGGGCCGAATCGCCCACCTCCTCGATCGTCACGGTACGCTTGAGCGGCGAGTTGTACTCGTTCCACTTCAGGATATAGCGGAAATCGCCGATACCCGAGGCGGCCAGCGTCTTGATCGGGCCGGCCGACAGCGCGTTGACGCGGATGCCCGCGCCACCGAGGTCGACCGCCAGATAGCGCACGCTCGCCTCGAGCGCGGCCTTGGCGACGCCCATGACGTTGTAGTGCGGCATCACCTTCTCGGCACCGTAATAGGTCAGCGTCAGCATCGAGCCGCCCTTGTTCATCACCGGCTCGGCGCGCTTGGCGACCGAGGTCAGCGAGAAGACCGAGATATCCATGGTGCGCGCGAAATTTTCGCGGCTGGTGTCGACATAGCGGCCGGTCAGTTCGTCCTTGTCCGAAAACGCGATGGCGTGGACGAGGAAGTCGATCTTGCCCCACTTGGCTTCCAGTTCGGAGAACACGGCGTCGATCGTGTCCGGATCGGTCACGTCGCAATGGCCGGCAACCAGCGCGCCGAGTTCTGCGGCGAGCGGTTCCACCCGTCTCTTCAGCGCATCGCCCTGGTAGGTGAGCGCGATCTCGGCGCCGGCGTCCGCACAGGCCTTGGCGATCCCCCAGGCAATCGAGCGGTTGTTGGCCACGCCCATGACCAGGCCGCGCTTGCCCTTCATCAGACCGGAGGTTTCAGCCATGTCAGTCTCCCAAGTGTCGTATCGGGCTGGCTATGGCACAGCACGAATTTGCTGACAAGTCGAAGCCGCCGGGGAAGGCGATTAACCCGCCCGGTGTGATTTCTCGTCGACAGTTTCCTCACATGTAGACGGATTTCCGCTTCGAGCGCATCATGTCCATGAGTTGTGGATCGGGCTTGCCGGGCAGGCGGATGCGGAAATGGACGTGCAGGTCGCCGCGCATTCCGTCGGGGCCGGGCAGTCCCTTGCCCTCCAGCACCGCCGGAGCGCCGCCGGTCGTCCAGGCCCCGAGCGGGACCCGGGCGGAGCCGTCGAGCGTGTCGACGATCGCGTGACCGCCCAGGACCGCTTGCGACAGTTCGATCGCATGATCCACGTGAAGATCGCGGCCCTCGGGCCGGAAGGCGCGGTGGGGACGATAGCGCACCGTCACCAGCGCGGTGAAAACACCCTTGTCCCGGCGCTCCTCGTGACGGATTTCGGCACCGTCCGCGATGCCGGCGGGGATGACGATCCGGCCGATCGTTCCGTCGGAGAGCCGGATATCGGCGCTGCCGCCCGAGATGACCGTTTCGAGATCGACGTCGAGGGTCAGCCGGTCGTCGGGAGCCTGCCTGCGCGGCGCCGGCTCTGCCGTTTCGGGCTTGGCGCGGTGGATGGTCTTCCACTTGGCGAAGAGTTCGTCGAGAGCCGCCAGCGGATCGGCGCTGCGGGCGGCTTCTCCCGCCTGGGCGCAGTGGGAGGCCTCGGCGTTATCGCCGAAGATGTGCTTGATCATCGCGTCGAAGCCCGCGAGATCGTCATAGGCCCCGCCGTTCTCCGGAGAGGCCGCGGGCTGCGGGCGCTTGCGCCAGGCGTTGCGGAATGTGGCGAAGGGATCGTCCTTCGGCTCGGCCTTGCCGCGCTTGCGGCCGCGGCTGTCGATATCGCCGCGGTCGAAGCGCTGACGTGTCTCCGGATCGATCAGGATCTGGTAGGCGTGGGTGATTTCGGCGAAACGCGAACCCGCCAGCGGATCGTTCTGGTTCTGGTCCGGATGCCAGGTCTTGGCGAGCGACCGGTAGGCGGATTTGATTGTGCCCGGTTCGGCGGTTTTCGGCACTCCGAGCACGGCATAGGGGCTACGCATTACATGTTCCCGTACTGACTTCCCCGCCAAACAACGCAGGCGGATCGTCAGATCAGGGTAATCACTATTTGCTAACCATCGGTGTACGCGAAATCACGTGTTTCCCGGATCGGTTCAAGCGCTCAGGAGGTCGGTTCGAAGCTCTCGAGCACCCAGATCCCGTCGGACGCCGAGCATGCGAGTCCGTCGTAAAGGGCGATGCCGTCGAAGCCGTGGCGGCTCGTCTTGAAGGCGCGGCACAGCCGGCCTGTCGCATAGCTGTCGGCGACATCGGTAATGACGCCTGCCGCACCCGTCACGCTGTTCGACCAGGGATAGGGCAGGCCCGGCTTGGCGAAGCCCACCGCGGTGGCGATCGTCGCCTGGTCGGAAAGCGTTTCGGCTTCCGGCGCCTTGTCGGGAACGGAGGCGGTGGTGGTCCGGTCGACCGACAGCGCAGCGACGGGATTGGACAGTGTGTTCATGCAGCCCGACAGGACGCCGGCGACGCAGACAACGACGAAAGGGGCCAGACCGCGTCGGTCGCCCCTCTTTTCCCTCCCATACGCTTCTGCTAGGTCACACATCCATTTCCTAGGTATTTCCCTGGCGGGTCGTCGGGGCGAATTACCCCAAGAGGTCGAATCATGCCGGACACAGGGTTAACAACTGGTGACTTTACCGAAGCTGGAGAACCCTTCGCGCTCTTCGCACAATGGCTCAAGGATGCCGGCGAAAATGAGGTGAACGATCCGAATGCCATGGCGCTGGCCACCGTCGACACGGACGGGCTGCCCGACGTGCGCATGGTACTGCTCAAGGGGTTCGATGAGCGCGGTTTCGTCTTCTACACAAATTTCGAAAGCGCCAAGGGCGAGGAAATTCTCGCCACCATGAAGGCCGCCATTTGCTTTCACTGGAAATCGCTGCGCCGTCAGGTGCGGGTGAGGGGACCGGTTGAGATCGTTTCGAACGAGGAAGCCGACGAATATTACGCCTCGCGGCCGCGCGGCAGCCGTATCGGCGCATGGGCATCCAGACAGTCACGTCCGCTGGAGGGGCGTTTCGCGCTGGAAAAGGCGGTCGCCGAATACACCGCGCGCTACGCGGTGGGAGCGATCCCGCGGCCCGAACACTGGTCGGGCTTCCGTATTCTGCCGACCCAGATCGAATTCTGGCACGACCGTCCGTTCCGCCTGCACGACCGTGTGGTCTTCAGGCGCGGCGCGGACGGCGGCGATTGGTCGAAGACCCGACTCTACCCCTGAGGTTTCGGGCTATCAGCCGGAGATGAGCTTGCGGGCGGCGAAGGGAAGACCTGAGGCAAGTACCGTGGCGTAACGCGTCTTCTGGTAATAGCCGTTGAGCGATATCCGGTTGAGCCGGTGGGGCTCCTCGACGGTAGCGTTGCCGATGACGCCGGGCATCGTCGTCACCGCCAGATCGAAACCGGCCTTGCGCACGGCCTGGAATTCACGTTCACCGACCGCGCACGAATCTCCATAAGGATAGGCGAAGGTGCGCGGGCGCGTGCCGGTAATCGCCTCCACCCGCTCCGCCGACCGCTCGATCTCGAGATGAAGCAGGTCTTCCGGCAGATGCGCCATGCTGCAATGGCTGATCGAATGCGCCCCGAGGCTGGCGAGCGGGCTGGCAATCAGACGCCTGAGTTCGGTCTCGTTCATCACCTCGCGATCGACGATTTCCAGCGGTTCGATGCCGTTGACGCGGGCACAAGCGTCGAGACGCTCGATAATGAGATGCTGGTTGGAGCAGTTGAGCGAGCGGTAGAGCCGATCGTAGGCTGCGTATTTCTGCGGCAGCGTACGGGTCACCATACTGGTTGGTCCGTCGTCGCCAAAATCGAAGTCGAACCGGTCGAGCTTGCCGATCAGGACCTCCGCGGTCTTCCACCAGATCGAGTGGGTCCGGTCGACAAAGCCGCCGGTGACGAAGACGGTAAAGGGAACCCCGTTGCGCTCGAAGATCGGCAGGGCGAATTCGAGATTGTCCTTGTAGCCGTCATCGAGAGTGAAGGCCATCACAGGCCCATCAGCCCCCTGAGCCATCCGTTCGGGCAGATCCGTCAGTGCGACCGGCTTGCGACCGGAAGCTTTCAGCGCAACGATCGCGGCCTCGAGGAAATCGGGCGTGACGGTAAGATGCGCGGCGGGATCGAATACCTTGCCTTCGGGGGGACGGACATGATGAAGCGTGAAGATCGCCCCGGCGCTGTCGCGTTCCGGAGCGAGGCCGGTTCGCGCGGCGAGCGACAGGATTTCAAGCCCTCCCGTGATGGCCGTGTGTTTGATCCAACGTCGTGCGGCCACTGCTATCGGTCCCTGCAGCATGCGTTGCTTCCCCTCCTCCTTGAGGAAGCGCTAATATGCGCCCTCGTGGAGTGTCCGCTCCCGGATATAGCAGGCGAGGTTTAACCGAACTTGAATCGGGCGAAAACTTCCGGCTGGCCGGTATCGCGTGCAATCAAACCCGGGTACCGCCCACGGTCATCGCGTTCATCAGGACATGCGGCTGGCCGACGCCGACGGGTACGCTCTGGCCTTGCTTGCCGCACATCCCGATGCCCGTGTCGAGCGCCATGTCGTTGCCGACCATGGAGATGCGCTGCATGGCTTCCGGGCCGTTGCCGATCAGCATCGCGCCCTTGACCGGCGCGCCGATCTTGCCGTCCTCGATCATGTAGGCCTCGGTGCAGCCGAAGACGAACTTGCCGCTGGTGGTATCCACCTGGCCGCCGCCGAAGGAGACGGCGTAGATGCCCTTCTTCACCGAGGAGATCATCTCGTCCTTGGTGTTATCGCCACCGAGCATGTAGGTGTTGGTCATGCGCGGCATCGGCTGGTGGGCATAGGACTGGCGCCGGCCGTTGCCGGTGGGCTTCATGCCCATCAGCCTGGCGTTCTGCCGGTCCTGCATGTAGCCCACGAGAATGCCGTCCTCGATCAGGACGTTGTAGCCCGAGGGCGTGCCTTCGTCGTCGATCGAAAGCGAGCCGCGCCGGCCTTCGATGGTGCCGTCATCGACCACGGTCACCCCCTTTGAGGCGACGCGCTGGCCCATCAGCCCGGCGAAGGCGGAAATCTTCTTGCGGTTGGAATCGCCCTCGAGCCCGTGTCCGACCGCCTCGTGCAGCATCACGCCCGGCCAGCCGGCGCCGAGAACCACATCCATCGTCCCCGCTGGCGCGTCGATCGCCGTGAGATTGACCAGCGCCTGGCGCAGCGCCTCGTCGGCGCCGTGGTGCCAGCTCTCGGTGGTCAGGAAATCGCCGAAAACCTGCCGTCCGCCCATGCCGAAGGAGCCGGCCTCCTGCCGGTCGCCGTCACCGACCATTACCGACACGTTGAGGCGGGTAAGCGGACGCACGTCGCGCACCCGGTGGCCGTCGGCGCGCAGAATGTCGACCACCTGCCAGTTGGCCGACAGCGAGGCGGTGACCTGGCGCACCCGGTCATCCTTGCCGCGCAGATAGGCGTCTATCTCCTGCAGGAGCTTCACCTTTTCGTCGAAGCCTGGTGCGCCGATCGGGTTGGTGTCGGTGTAAAGGATGCGGTTGGTGCCCTGCGGCGGTTCGGAATAGGTGCCGCCCGCGCCGCGCGAAACGGCGGAAACGGCGTCTGCCGCCCGCTTGAGCGCGGCTTCCGAGAGTTCGCCGGAATGCGCATAGCCTGTCGTTTCGCCCGAGACCGAGCGCAGCCCGAAGCCGCGATCGGTGGAATAGGAGCCCGATTTCAGACGGCCATTGTCGAACAGGAGCGATTCCGTCTCCTCGAATTCGCAATAGAGTTCGCCGTCCTCCGCACCGTCGAGCGCATCGCCGACGATCCGCTCGACTGCGGCTTCGTCGATATCGAACTGGGAAAGAAGGTCGTGCGACATGAAAGTCTCCGGATGTGATGCGGGGCAGGGCGGAGAGTGCGCCAGCCGGTATTGCTTCGCCTATAGTTAGGAGATCCGGAGCACCATTTCACCCCATGCGCCGCAACCTCGCCGAAATGAGCGCGTGGACCGCGATGTACTCGATTTTTTCAAGGCGCAGGGCAAAGGGGCACCTGACGCGGATAAACGCGGTGCTGCGGTCCTGCATGGAATCGAAGAAGGCCGGATGAGCCTCACGGCAGCGCGGCGTAGCCCTCGGTGAAGCCGGAGAGGTCGACCGGTATGCCGATACCTTCCTCGGGCGACTGGAAGACGATGAAGGTGGCCTGGGTGCCGCTTTCCAGCGTCTTCAGCAGGGTTTCGTCGAGGATCACCTCGGCATAGCAGCCGTCGGTGAAGCAGCGCACGAAATAGGCGCGGCCGATATCCTTGCCGTCGATATTGAGGCCGAGCCCCGAGGGAAGCAGCACGCCGAGCGGCGCGAGTACGCGAAGGATCTTGGACTGCTGATCGGCGGTCTTCAGCACGACAACCGAGAGCCCGACCTCCGGGCGGTCATCGGCGATGACGTTCTGCATCAGCGCGCACTGTTCCTCCGGCGCGCCGGCCGGCGTGTCGCAGACGACGGACCAGGCGCCGTGGCTCGATTTGACCGTGCCCGACTGCTGTGCCGTCGCAGGGGCGATACCTGCAAGGCTGGTCGACAAGCCTGCGACCGTGAGGCCGATGAACATTTTCTTGGCGAACGTCACTCTCATAACCAACCCGTGCCAGCGAATCACTATGACTAATGTTTAGTGGGCGGCGGCCAAATTGAAACCCGTCCGCTGGCCTCTTTCACGGACTAAAGGCGAAATTGAGGCTTGGAAGCAAGGTGTTGCGGTCGCGCCACCCGCCAGTGCCGGGGGACTTGTCCGCCGCCGCCGATGGCGCGACCCCTCGATTTTATCGGGGCTGCAAGGAAAAACGGTGGCGGGCTCTTGCGCAAAAATGCCGCAGGAAGGCATTCTGGCGGCAGTTGCGGGCTTTGTTAAACTGTGGTTTTAAGCTGCCCACAGACAAGAGGGAGTCCGTGCGTCGCAGGCGCGGACAACCGCTCGAGGGAGATACAGTGTGAAAACGAAATTCTTCGCAGGGACGCTAGCGTCCTATGCTGCCCTGGCCGGCGCTGCCTGGGCGGACCAGCCCAAGCCGTGGGAATTCCGCTTCCAGGAAGCCGCGACCGGGATCATGACGCAGATCAGGGGGTTCGAATACTACACCCTTTGGTTCATCATCCCGATCACGCTTCTGGTCCTGGCGCTTCTGGTCTATGTGATGTTCCGCTTCCGGGCTTCGGCGAACCCGGTTCCCTCGCGGACCAGCCACAACACCACCATTGAAGTGATCTGGACGCTGGGTCCGGTCTTCATTCTTCTCTTCCTCGCATTCCCCTCCTTCAATCTGCTGACCGCGCAGTACTCGCCGCCGGACGCCGACATGACCATCAAGGCCACCGGCTACCAGTGGTACTGGGGTTATGAATACCAGACCGATGCCGAAGCCGAAGTCTCCTTCGATTCGCTGATGCTGCAGGACGGCGACCGCGCCTCCGCCGGCAAGGAAGATCTCGGGGCCTATCCGCGCCTGCTCGCGGTCGACAACGAAGTCGTCGTTCCGGTCGACAAGACGGTCCGCCTTCTCGTCACCGGCGCCGACGTCATCCATTCCTTTGCGATGCCCTCCTTCGGCATCAAGATGGACGCCGTCCCGGGCCGGCTGAACGAGACCTGGTTCCACGCCGAGCGCGAAGGCCTCTACTACGGTCAGTGCTCCGAGCTCTGCGGCAAGGATCACGCCTTCATGCCGATCGCCATCCGGGTCGTCTCGCAGGACCAGTACGACGCCTGGTACACGGCGGCGGCCGACGATCTGTCCGGCGCCTATCAGAACCTCATGGCCGCCATCGATGCCGATGCAAAAAGCGTCGACGTCGCGGCCAACGCACAGTAATTCCAGGGAGTGGGAAACATGGCAGGTACCGCCGCAGCTCACGAACACCACGACCACAAGCCGCAGGGTTTTGTTCGTCGCTGGCTCTTCTCGACCAACCACAAGGACATCGGCACGCTCTACCTGATGTTCGCCATCATGGCGGGCATCATCGGTGGCGCGCTGTCGGTCGCCATGCGCATGGAGCTCCAGGAGCCCGGCATCCAGATCTTCCACGGTCTGGCCGCCATGGTTTACGGCTTCGAGGGTGACGCTGCCATCGACGGCGGCAAGCACATGTACAACGTGTTCACCACCGCTCACGGCCTGATCATGATCTTCTTCATGGTCATGCCCGCCCTTATCGGCGGTTTCGCCAACTGGATGGTGCCAATCATGATCGGCGCGCCGGACATGGCG
>PAPH01000068.1 GCA_002709005.1 Hyphomicrobiales bacterium
GCCCGCACCGTCGTTGCTTCAAGATGTCCTCGCTTGTCCGGTTGGCCGGAAAACGACTGGAGGGGTTAGTTCCAGGTACCTTACCGTGATCTCGCCATTTCGAGACCCGGCGGACACCCACAGGCACGTGCGACTTTGGGCAGCCGGGAAATATGGTTTTTCGCCTTTGGAATCAAGAGATTTTTTGAGATCCGGTTGAAAAAAGATCTGGTTGAACGACATAGGTTTTGCGTTCAATAAAAGCGAACGGAATCGCGGCCCGCCCATCTGCTTCCCGTTCGGCGCGCCGACCGCAAAGGACATGGCCTGATGGACAGCCTCACCCGAATTCGCGCCTTTATCGATGTGGTTGAAGCGGAAGGATTTTCCGCTGCGGCAAGGAAGGCGGGGCGGTCGAAGGCGCTTTTGTCCAAATATGTCCGCGAGCTGGAGGACGAGCTCGGCTCGCTGCTTCTGAACCGCACCACGCGGCAGTTCTCGCTGACCGAGACCGGCCGCACCTACTACAGAAGCGCCAGCGAAATCCTGCGCCAGATCGACGATCTGGCCGATCAGGTCCGCGAATCATCCTCGCATGTGAAAGGCAATGTCCGCGTCACAGCACCCCGCACCTTTGCCGACGCTGCGATCGGCCAGTCGCTGATCGACTTCTCGCTCGCCTATCCCGACATCACGCTGGAAGTGGTGCTCGACGACCGGATGGTCGATCTCGTGGACGAGGGCTTCGATCTCGGTATTCGTATCACACGCCTGCAGGACAGCGGCATGATCGCCCGCAAGCTCTCGCCCTTCGCCATCCTGCCGGTGGCCTCCCCGGATTTTCTCGAGAAGCATGGACCTGTCCGCACACCCAACGACCTGACCAAGGTCCCTTGCCTGGTGGACACCAACAACCGCTCCAAGAACAACTGGCGCTTCCAGGGCCCGGGAGGCGACATCATCAGCGTCGCGGTTCACGGCAGGCTCGAGGTCAACAGCCCGCTCGCAACCATGCGCGCCGCCGAATCGGGGCTCGGCGTCGCACTGCTGCCCGACTTCATCGCACAGGAAGCCATCGAGACAGGCCGTCTCACGCCGATTCTCACCAACTGGGTGCCGACCGATGCCGGCATCTATGCCATCTATCCCGAACGCCGCTATTTGCCCGCCAAGGTACGCACGCTCGTCGATTTTCTGTCTCAGTGGTTCAAGGACAACCGCGGCTGAGGGTGCGACCGAAGGAAGCGGCTTCGGTCTGGCCGAATTTCCGTCCATATTGCCGGGCATGAGAGATTCGCACTCCAGCATCCGGGACGAACCATGACACGAACCGCCAGGACAATCGCGCTTCAAACTTCCGTTGCCGCCGCTCTCCTGGCAGCGGCGACCTCCGCCGCCTCGGCCCACCCGCACATCTTTGCCGACGCGCGGCTCGAAATCGAGACCAACGCCAGCGGCAAGATCGCCGAACTCCGGAACGTCTGGCGGTTCGACGAGGTGTTCTCGTCCAGCGTGGTGATTGATTTCGACACCAACAAGAACGCCACGATGGATCCTGACGAACTGCACCACGTGGCCAAGATCGTCACGGATTCGCTGGCCGATTTCAATTATTTCGCGAGCATCACGGACAACGGCAAGGACATAAAGGTCCAGCCCCCCAAGGCAATGGTCGCCAATTACGATGACGGCCAGTTGCTGCTGATCTTTGCTGTCGAGCCCGCCGAGCCGGTAAACCTCAAGGGCAACGTGAAGGTCGGCATTTACGACCCGACCATGTATACGGCCATCGACTTCATGAACGACGACGATCTCGTCGTCACCGGACCCGAAGCCGGAAAATGCGGCACCCAGGTCGTCCGCCCGGATCCAGACGAGGTTCTCGCCCAGAACCAGGCGTCTCTGACGGAAGCCTTCTTCAACGATCCCGCCGGCACCGACCTCTCCAAACTCTTCGCCACCCGTATCGAACTGGACTGCAAATGACGCGCAGGCTTGCGGCCGCTTTTGTTCTCGTCCTCCTCGCTGCCAATTTCGCTCACGCACAGTCGCCCCTCGGCATCGGCGCCGCCGAACCCTCGGTGATGCCATCAGGCCTTGGCTGGCAGTTTCTGGCTTTCATCAACCAGAAGCAGCAGGAATTCTACCGGCTGCTAACCGGCGCGCTGAAAGCCATGCGCGAAGATCCCGCCAAGCTCGCCCTTCTCGTCGGCCTTTCCTTTGCCTACGGCATCTTTCACGCCGCCGGCCCCGGCCACGGCAAGGCGGTGATCTCCTCCTACATGATCGCCAACGAGGTTCAGTTGCGCCGCGGCGTGCTCTTGTCCTTCATGTCCTCGTTCGCTCAAGGACTGACGGCCATCGCGGTAGTGGGTGCCGCCTATCTGGTGCTGCGCGGGACCACCATCTCGATGACGGAGGCAACCCACTACATGGAGCTGGCGAGCTATCTGCTGATTGCCGCCTTCGGCGCGTGGCTGCTTTGGCGCAAGCTCGGGGCGCGCTTCTTCCCCTCGCTCGTGCCGGCCCATTCACACGGGCACACGCATGACCATTCCCATGATCGGCACGGGCATCACCACGATCATGACCACCATCATCACCACGATGACCATCATCATGATCACGGGCATGATCATCCTCACGATCAGGGGCATCGCCATCACGCCGGTGAGGTCTGCGCCACCTGCGGCCATTCCCACGCGCCCGATCCCGCGATGGTTTCGGGCAAGGACTTTTCTGTTCGCGAGGCTTGGTCTGCGGTTATGGCGGTGGGGCTGCGACCCTGCTCGGGCTCGCTGCTCGTCCTGTCGTTTTCTCTGCTGAACGGCCTGCTGCTCGGCGGCGTACTCTCGGTCTTCGCCATATCGCTCGGCACCGCGATCACCGTTTCGACGCTCGCGGTCATGGCCGTTCTTGCCAAGGACGTAGCCTTGAAATTCGCCGGCGACAAACGCGCCGATACGGTCGGCTTCGTCATCGAGATTGCCGGCGCGTCCCTTGTCTTCTTTCTCGGCGCCGTCCTGTTTCTCGCGGCGCTCTGAGCGGGCTTAATCGCCGTGCTTTGCCTTGTAGCGGGCACGGAGCCAGAACACGCCGAAGAAAGCCCCCACGGCAATCAATCCGATGGCCATGGCGAGCCAGGGCGACACGTCGCCGGCGGCCAGCATGATGTTTGGCATGAAGACGAAGAGCAGGAACGTACCAGCCAGAATGATAGCGGCGGCAATCGCCGCCGAGCGGTCTTTCGACATGGTGTTCTCCCTTGCCATTCAATAGCCGGTTGAGGCTATCCGTCTACACCTGACGGCGAAACGGTCTAGCCTGCGGCCCGTGATGCGCGAATATCCTCGAGCCGACGGATCTGACGACCGTCGGCATCGAAATTATCCTTGGCGAGCCAAGCCTCGAACGCCGCCTTGAGCATCGGCCATTCGCCGTCGATCATCGAATACCACGCCGTGTCGCGATTTGCGCCCTTGGACACGATGTGCTGGCGAAAAATTCCTTCGAATGTGAACCCGAGCCTTTCGGCCGCCCGTTTGGATGCCAGGTTCTCGTTGTGGCACTTCCACTCGTAGCGGCGATAGCCGAGATCGTCGAAAACGTGCCGGGCGAGCAGATAATGCACCTCCGTCGACATCGGCGACCGCGCCATCGCCGGCCCGTGCGCCACCGAGCCGATCTCGACGACCCCGTTCGCCGGGTCGGGCCGCATATAGGCGCCCATGCCGACGACATTCCCGCTCCGCCGCGAGCGGAACACGTTGACCACCGCGCCGGTCTTGCCGAAGGCATCCAGCCAGTCGCCCATCTGGTCCGCTTTCTCATACGGACCGTTGGGGAAATAGTGAATGAGATCGCTTGTCGCGGGCCCGCCGAACGCCTCCCAGAGGGCGTCAAGGTGGATATCCCGCTTGTAGGGCTCGATCATCACGTAGCGCCCAGTCAGCGCAACCGGCGCCGGCGCGAGGCGTGGGGTCCATTCGGACAGGTCGGACATGAGATATTCCCGGTTTGAAAAACGCGGCCGGATAGGACATGAATTCCTCCCAAATAACAACACACGAAAGTTGATGCGCCCATTCGCATGGCCCATCCGTGTCTCAGGGAGAAGAACGCCTCATGATCGCGCCAGTCGCCGCATTTGATCGCATGGGAGAGGAAAACGCCTTCGCCGTCCTCGCCCGCGCCACCGCGCTTGCCTCGCAGGGCCGGGACATCATCAATCTCGGAATCGGCCAGCCGGACTTCAAGACGCCCGAACATGTGGTCGAAGCCGCGGTGAAGGCACTGCGCGACGGCCATCACGGCTATACGCCGGCCAACGGCATCATCGAGGCGCGCGAAGCCGTCTGCCGCCGTACCGAAGAGATGACCGGACAGGAGATCTCGCCGGATCGCGTAATGATCACGCCCGGCGGCAAGCCGGCGATGTACGCCGCGATCATGATGCTCGGGGAACCCGGCGCGGAGATCCTCTATCCGGATCCCGGCTTCCCGATCTATCGTTCGATGATCGACTTTACCGGCGCGAAAGCGGTTCCGGTGCCGTTGCGCGAGGAGAACGATTTCGCCTTCTCCGCCGAGGAAACACTGTCGCTGATCAACGATCGCACGAAGCTGCTCATCCTCAACTCGCCGTCGAACCCCACGGGCGGGGTCACGCCACGCGCCGAGATCGAGAAGCTGGTGGCCGGCCTTGCGGATCATCCACATGTCGCCATCCTCTCCGACGAGATCTACGACGTCATGACCTATGACGGCGAGAAGCATGTCTCGCTTCTCGAGTTCCCGGAAATCCGCGATCGGCTGATCATCCTCAACGGCTGGTCCAAGACCTGGGCGATGACCGGCTGGCGGCTCGGCTGGTCGATCTGGCCGGAGAAGCTCTATGACGGCGTGCGCAAGCTCGCTGTCAATTCATGGTCTTGCGTCAACGCGCCCGCGCAATGGGCGGGAATAGCCGCCATCGACGGGCCGCAGGATCAGGTGCATCAGATGCTCAAAGCCTTCGACCGCCGCCGCAAGCTGGTCGCAGAGCTCGCCAACGGGCTCGACGACGTCACCTGCCGCACGCCCAGAGGCGCTTTCTATGCCTTCCCCAACATCAAGGGCACGGGCTGGCGCTCCAAGAAGCTCGCAAGCGCACTTCTGGAAAAGGCAGGCGTGGCGCTGATCGGTGGACCGGATTTCGGCGACTATGGCGAGGGCTATGTGCGCGTCTCCTGCGCAAGCTCGGACGACAATATCCGCGCCGCCTTCGACCGCATCGGCGATTTCCTGGCGAGCAACAAGCCGGAGTAATCCGGGATCTGCTCACGCTTGACGGAAGACAAAGAAAGGGCGGCTTTCGCCGCCCTTAAGGGTCATGCCTGTTGGGAGGAGTGGAATGGCATGTGCGAGTATGATGCGCTTTATCCGTTAACGGGATGTTAACGTTTCGACCGCTGATCCTCACCTGTCCCATTCCGGGTCCGTCAACAGGCGAGTTTTAGCCTGCCTCCGCTCCCTTTTCGCACAAGCCTCACCGTCCCGTAGCCAGTTCCGGGCCCATCAGGCTGTAGGGCAGCCAGGTGGACATGATCGGCACATAGGTGACCAGGATCAGGAACAGGAACAGCACGGCCACAAACGGCAGCGCCGCCTTGACCACCCTGACCAGACTCATGCCCGTGATGCCTGACGTGACGAACAGGTTGAGCCCGATCGGCGGCGTGATCATGCCGATCTCCATGTTCACCACCATGATGATGCCGAGATGGACCGGGTCGACACCGAGCTGCATGGCGATCGGAAACACCACCGGCGCCACGATCAGCAACAGACCCGAGGGCTCCATGAACTGCCCGCCTATCAGCAGCAGGATGTTGACGGCAATCAGGAAGGTGAACCAGTTGAATCCATAGCCGAGCATCAGCTCCGTGATCGCGTCCGGGATACGCTCGGAAGTCAGCACATGGGCGAACAACAGCGCATTGACGATGATGAACATCAGCATCACGGTCGTCTTCGACGCGTCGACCAGAACCTTGCGGGTATCGTCGTTGAAGAAGGCGCGGAAGGAGTTCCGGCCCATCAGCCCGAGATTGCGGCCCCAGACCGGCAGTCCGGCCACCAGCGACGAGGGAATGCCGGCCACGCTGTCGCCGCGCCAAGCCGCGTAGACGAGCCCGACTGCAACCGCCAGGATACCGCCCAGTTGCGCCCGGCCAGCAAGGGTCACGCCTTCCCAGTCGGCAGCCACGAAGAAGGACAGGATCATCCAGACGAAGAAGAAGGCGATGGCATAGACCGTGGCGGAGAAGCCGACCCGCGCCCGCAAACTGTCGGTCTCGGAAATCCAGCGAATGTCCTTCATCGGCCCCATGTCGCGATAGACGAAGACGGCGACGAAGAACGAGTACACCGCCGCGACCGCCGCGGCTTCCGTCGGGGTGAAGACCCCGCCATAGATGCCGCCGATGATGATGACGATGAGGAACAGGCCCCAGCCCGATTCCTTGCCGCCGGCGATGATCTCACCGAAGCCCTTCCAGGGTTCGGCCGGCAGGTTCTTCCACCGCGCGACGATATAGATGGCGATCATCAGCATCAGGCCCGCGACGATGCCGGGAATGACGCCCGCCAGGAACAGCCGGCCGACGGAAACGTCGGTCGCCGCCGCATAGACCACCATGACGATGGACGGCGGAATGAGGATGCCGAGCGTGCCCGCATTGGCGATGATGCCGGCGGCGAATTCCTTCGAATAACCAACCTGCCGCATGCCGGCGATTGCGATGGTGCCGATGGCGACCACAGTCGCCGGCGACGAACCGGAGAGTGCCGCAAACAGCATGCAGGCGAGCACGCTCGCCATGGCGAGGCCACCCCGGAAATGACCGACGGTCGAGATCGCGAAGCGGATGATGCGCTTGGCAACGCCCCCCGTCGACATGAAGGCCGAGGCCAAGACGAAGAAGGGAATGGCAAGCAGCGTGTAGTTCTGCGAGGCGGTGAAGAGCTGGATCGCGACCGACGACATCGAGTCGTTGGAGAAGAACGCGATGATCAAGATCGAGGACAGGCCGAGCGATATCGCGACGGGAACGCCGAGAAACAGAAAGCCGATGACGAAGATGAAGAGAATGATCGGTTCCATGTCGCTCAGTCCTTCAGAACGTCACGGTTTTCAGCCACGAGGTCTTCCGCCTCGTGCCCGGCGATCACCATCTCGCGCTCGCCGCGCCAGATCGCGATCATCGCCTGGATGGCGCGAAAGGCGAACAGCCCCAGCCCGATCGGCAAAATCAGATAGGCGATCCAGCGCTGCACCCGCTCCTTCACGCCGAACGTGTCCTGCATCCATTCGGGATAGCGCAGGTCGTCGAGGCCGATGCCGACCTTGAACATGGTCTGCCAGTAGGTCACGGCGCCGCCCTTGGTATCGGCGCCGAAGACGGCGAGCCAGCCCGATGAAAGAAGAATGATCGCGTAGAGCAGGCAGCAGAAGGCGCCGAAGATCGCGAACGCCTTGAAGAGTTTGTGCGGGAACAGCCGCAGGACGGCGTCGACACCCAGATGCATGCCGGTCTTCAGCCCGTAGCTCATGCCGAACAGGATCATCCACGCAAACAGGATGCGGGTGAATTCGAGCGCCCCGCCCCAGCCGCTGTTGAAGCCGTAACGCGCGATCACCTGGGTGAACGACACCAGCGTGATCAGCGCCAGCAGCGTGGCGAGCACGTTCTCCTCGAACCGCGTGACACCTTCCGGCCAGCGCCGTTCGGCCAGAAAGAAAATCCCGATAATGACGAGAATGCCCAGGAAGGGCCAGTACGCCGCCATGACGTTCCCCTGCTCTTATTGTCCCCGAAGAAAGCGGCCCGAAAGCCGCTCCCGGCCATGAAGACGACCGCGCCCGGAGCTCTCCGGACGCAGTCGATCGATATTGAAGATCAGGAGTCGTTCGAGGCCGCGGCGGCGTCGATGAGATCCTTGCCGATGTCGTCCTCGAACTTCGCCCAGACGGGCTTCATGGTATCGACCCATTCCTTGCGCTGCTCGGACGAGAGTTCGCGGATGGTACCACCGGCATCGAGGATGTTCTGACGGTTCTTCGCCTCGGTTTCTGCCACCGCCGCGTTGGCTTCCTGGGTCACCTCATCGACGATCTGCAGGAACTGCGTACGCACGTCGTCATCGAGCCCGTTGAGCCACTCGGTCGAGGTCACCAGCAGATAGGCCAGAAGCTGGTGGTTGGTTTCGGTGATACCGTCCTGCACCTCGAAGAACTTCTGGGTGTATGTGTTCGACCAGGTGTTCTCCTGCCCATCGACGACGCCCGTCTGCAGCGCGCCGTAGACTTCCTTGAAGGCGAGCTTCTGCGCCGATGCGCCCAAAGCCTCGATCATGGCCACGGCCACGTCGGAGGTCTGAACGCGGAATTTCAGGCCATTGGCGTCGGAAGGCACCAGAAGCGGCTTGTTGGCAGAGAACTGCTTGAGGCCCGAGGACCAGTAGCCGAGGCCGGTATAGCCCACGTCTTCCATGACCGTGAGAAGACCCTTGCCCTCTTCCGAATTGATGAAGGTGTCGACGGCCTTGAGGCTTGAAAACAGGAACGGGAGGTCGAACAACCGGTATTTCAGCGTATAGGCCTCGAACTTCGCCAGCGAGGGCGCTGCGAGCTGGACGTCGCCGATGAGGAGCGCCTCGAGCACCTTGTCGTCGTCGAACAGCGTGGAGTTCGGGAAAACCTCCATGCATGCCTTGCCGTTCATCTCGTCATTGACGCGCTCTGCGAGGCGCGTGGCGGCATCTCCCTTCGGGTGCCCGGTGGCCGCCACCACGTGGCTGAACTTGATGACCATTTCACCGTCGTCGCACTGGGCAAAGGCCTGCTGCGCGCCAAGGGTGAGTGCTGCGGCCGAAACGGCGCCGAGAAGTAGCTTCTTCATTATGTCTGTCCTCCACTGCCGGACGGAATGCCCGGTCTCGAAACTTGAAGCGAGAATTAAGGGGAGGACAGGCGCACGGGACCGCAGAGAGAGTGCAGTCCTGCGAGACGGCCTCCCACCATCACGCTCGTACTACTCAAGCAACGCCCGTGCCAACTTGACCAATGGCCGCAACAACCCGGTTTGTCGCAGCCTTTGGCCGGCAATCAGCCGATCATGGGCAGGAATCCACCCGCCCGCCGTCGCAAATGGGTAGATTACTACCCATCGCGGCTCTCATCGGCGGAAATATCCAGCCGGCGCATCTTGTCGTAAAGACCTTTCCTCGAAATCCCCAGCGCCTCGTAGGTGGGCTTCATCGCGCCGTCGTTCCGGGACAGTTCCGTCAGGATGACGGACCGTTCGAAAGCATCGAGTCTCTCCCCGAGATTGCCGCTTCCGCCTGTGGCCTGTTGCTGGCCCTTGACCTCGAACCCCTGCCACATGCCGAGCACGAAGCGATCGGCAGCATTTCTCAGTTCACGGACGTTTCCCGGCCAGTCATGCGCCATCAGGCCCGCCTCGAGGGCGGGCGTGACTTCGGGGATCTCGCGCCGGTAGCGGGCGCGCGCCTCGCGCGCCATCTGGAAGAAGAGAAGCGGGATGTCGTCCTTGCGGTCCCTGAGCGCGGGGATCGTCAGCGTGATCACGTTGAGCCGGTAATAGAGGTCGCTGCGGAATTTCGCCGGATCGGCCGACAGATCCGATTTCGTCGCCGCCACGAAGCGCACATCGAGCGGCACCTGCTTGTTGGATCCCAGCCGCTCGATCGCCCGACCCTCGATGGCGCGCAGCAGTTTGGCCTGCAGGTCGAGCGGCATGGATTCGATCTCGTCGAGAAACACCGTCCCGCCGCTGGCGTGCTCGAGCTTGCCGATCCGAAGCTTCTGCGCGCCGGTAAACGCGCCGGCCTCGTGCCCGAAAAGTTCGGATTCGAAAATCTCCGCGGGTACCGCGGCGCAATTGATGGCAACGAAATTGGCGGCCGCGCGCGGTCCGAAATCATGCAGCGCGCGGGCAACCACCTCCTTGCCGGTCCCGGTCTCGCCGGTGATCAGCACGTCGGCATCGGTATCGGCGATCGCGGCGATCTGGGCTCTCAGACGCTGCATCGCCGGATTGCGGCCGACGAGCCGCGAGGAGAGTTCGTCCGCGCCTTCCAGTGCGTTGCGCAACACCCGGTTCTCGAGCACCAGCCGCCGCTTCTCGATCGCCCGCTCGACCACCGAGAACAGCCGGTTGGCCGGAAACGGCTTCTCGATGAAATCATAGGCCCCGGCCCGCATCGCCTCGACCGCCATCTGCACGTCTCCGTGACCGGTGATCAGGATCACCGGCATCGTCGGGTCAATCGCCAGAGCCCGCCGCATCGTTTCCAGACCGTCCTGTCCCGGCATGCGGATATCGCAGACGATGACGCCGTAGAGTTCGCGTAGCGGCAGATCGGCGATCCCGGAGGCATCGCTGTGCGCAGTCACCGTCAGTCCCTCAAGCTCCAGAGACTGGGTGAGCGCGTGCCGCAGATCCGCATCGTCATCGACCAGATGAACCACGCGGTCCTCGTTTCTCAGCGGTTTGCCGTCAACCAAATGAACATCCTCTTTTCCGCCTCAACAGCATCTGAAGCGTTGAAAGTCCAGCCTCACACATCGGCCATCGCCTTCGCGTCCGCCGGCAGAAGTTCGACGCGGAACACCGCTCCGCCGTTCTCGCCATTATGCGCGCTTACCTTGCCGCCGAAATCGCGCACGATGTTGTCGACGATGGACAGCCCGATGCCGATCCCCTCGCCGGTCGCCTTTGTGGTAAAGAAGGGATCGAAAATATGGTCGAGCGCCTGCTCGGGAATGCCCGGTCCGTTGTCCGAAACCTCGACGATCGCCAGATTCTCCCCTCGCTTCGCTACGATCTCCACCACGCCGCCCGGCCGCTCGCCGATCGCGTCAACGGCGTTGTTGACCAGATTGACGAAGACCTGTCCCAGCCGCACCCGCCCGCCGGAGACAGTCATCGTATCGATCTCGCCCGACAGCCTGATTTCGACGCCGGCTTTCCTGGCGCGCGGCCGGGCCAACAGCAGCGCCTCCTCGATGACCGTGCCCAGATGGACGGCTCCCGTCGCCTGTCCCGGCTTGCGGGCAAACGACAACAATGTCCGCGACAGTTCCGCCATACGGTCGACCAGCCCGTTGATGCGGCCAAGATTGTCACGCGTGACCTCCGCCCGTCCCAGGTCGATGAACTTCTGTCCATTGTCGGCATAGGAGCGGATGGCTGCCAGCGGCTGGTTGAATTCGTGGCTGATCGCGGCAGACATCTGTCCGAGTGCGGCGAGCTTGGCTGCCTGAATGAGTTCGGCCTGGGCGGCGCGCAGCTTCGTCTCTGCATCGCGTCTGGTTTCCACCTCACGTGACAGCGACTGGTTGCTCTCCGACAGTGCCCGGGTGCGGTCGCGCACCACACGTTCGAGCCGCAACGCAGTCGCCTTGTCGGAGCGTGCCTGCAGGATCGTCGTTTCATAGCGCCGCATCAGGATCAGCGCCACAAGCCCGACAAGCAGGCAGGCGAGCGTCGCAATCGCCCCGGCCGAGGCCCGCGCGCTCATGATCGGAGCGGGATCGGCAAGCACATGCAGCGTCCAGCCGAGCACCGGCAGGCGCCGGGACATGTCGAGATAGCTCCTGACCTCGCCGTCGGACGGAACGCCGACGCGATCGCCCCGGTCCTGCAGGATCTCGTCCGCCTCCCGCATCCGCCATCGCGGCACGTTGGCGAGTATGATCGTGTCGTCCTCCTCGGTCACGTAGATCGGGCGATTGGAGAGCGCCCAGGCCGCTTCTATGCGAAAGAAATCGACATAGACCACGACGATGCCCACGAGCTTGCCGTTGCGCCTGACGCCTGACGAGAAGGCATAGGCGCGTTGCTCCGGCCCAAGCGCCAGCATGGCGCGCCCGAGCCTGCCCTGCGAGGCGGCGCTGATGAGGGGTTCGAGCCCCGTCCGGCTCTCAACGAACGGCCCGTTGGCATGGCCGAGAAGCGCTCCGTCGGGAAAGAAGAAGGCGACGTCGGAGGCCGCCGACATGCCAGTGAGCGCGCCCGCCATGCCCTTGGCCGCAATCGACTGCGGATTGTCCTCCGCATTCAGGATGAAGAGCGAGGCGACCGATGACTGCCGCGCCAGAAGCGGCGCCATCAGCCGGTACTTGTCGAGAACGCCGGACAGCGTCTCGCTCTGCACCGACAGCGTTTCGCCGGCTTCCGCCAGAATATCGCCCTCAGCATTCCGGCCAGCCGTATGAACGGTATAGAAGACGATCGCGAGAGCGATGACCGCCCACACCGTGATGAGCACGGTGCGGGCCAGCCGGAAACGCTCTTCTATCTGCAAACGCGAATGCATCGGCGGACTGTACCGCCTTTGGCCGTCCGGGCAAGCGGCCCGGAAGATGATCGGCCCTTCTCAGGCCTTGGCGGCGGAGACGGTAGCCTCGATGTGATCGACCAGATCGTCGGGGAGGCCGAGCCGGCCGGCAAGCAGGTCCAGATAGCCGCGCTCGGCGCGGGTATCGGGCTCGATGGCGAGACGCGCGGCGGTAAACATCTCTACCTTCTGCTCGTCGGTTTTCGCGGCCCCGATCAGGGCATCGATATCGACAGGTCGCGAGAGCTCGTCTTCGAGGAAGCGAACCGCATCGGGCCCGAGGCCGGCGATTTCCAGCTTGTCGTGGATTCGCTGCCGCTCAGCGTCATCGATATGGCCGTCGGCGCGCGCGGCCCCGATCATCACCCGGACCAGCGCCAGAGCGAAGCTCTCGTCGATCTGCGAACTGTCGGTGGTAAATCCGGAATCGGCAGGCGGTTCGATTTGACCGGGAAGCGGCGGCGGTGCACCTGCACTGTCGACCGGCTTGCCGCCGGCCTGATAGTTCTTCCAGGCCTGGTAGCCGAGACCGGCCACGGCAGCGAGACCGCCGACCCTGAGCGCGCCGCCCGCCAGCGAACGGCCAGGTCCGGTGCCGAGCAGGACGGCTGCGAGCAAGCCGGTGGCGACGGGATTGTCCTTGGCGAGCTGACCGGCCTTCTGGGCCGTCTGGCCCACCGAACTTTCGGTGCCAGGCACCTTGGAGCCCAGAAACTGGTCCAGAATTGTCTTCGGGTCGATCATTCACACCTCCTCGCTGTCCATCGGGCGCATCATTGCGTCCGAGGATTAGATGGGTGTGACAGCGCGCCGTTGCAAACGCGATATCTGCGGCAAACCGTTAGTTGGCGAGCTTGCAAGCCTCTTCGGCGAGACGGGTGATGCCGTCCCAGTCGCCGGCAGCGACCAGGTTCTTGGGCGCCACCCAGGATCCGCCGACGCAGACCACGTTCGGCAATGAGAGATAATCCCTGGCGTTTTCGGGAGACACGCCGCCGGTCGGGCAGAACATCGTTCCGGCGAGCGGCGAGGACAGGGACTTCAGGTAGGACGCGCCACCAGCCTGTTCGGCCGGGAAGAACTTCAACACGTCGTAACCTTCCTCGCGCAGGCTCATCACCTCGCTCGGCGTCGCGGCCCCCGGAAGCATCGTCACCTTGGATTTCCGCGCGGCTTCGAGCAGCTCCAGCGTCGCGCCGGGCGAGACGATGAACTGCGAGCCGGCGTCCTCGGCCGCCTTGTAATCCTGCTTGTTGAGAACGGTCCCCGCCCCTGCGACGGCGCCCTCAACCTCGTTGGCCACAGCGCGGATCGCATCCAGCGCCACCGGCGTGCGCAACGTGATCTCGATCGCCTTCAAGCCGCCCTTGACCAGCGCCCGGGCAAGCGGCACGGCATGCTCGACCTTGTCGATGACGAGAACCGGCACGACCGGCTGAAGCTTGAGGATCTCGAGCAGACCCGATGTCTTGTCGCGCATGAGAAACCCTTTCTCCGCTGAAATTCTGCCTCTCGTTACCGCCTCGGTCGCAGCTTGTCCATGCGAGCCCCGACCGATTGCCTACCAATCCAAGACAGGATATTGGCGGAGATCATGACCGCACAGCCGTCCAAAGCCCTTTCGAACCAGCCCGTCGTCGTGGCCGCACTCTATCATTTCGCGCGCCTCGCCGACCACTCTGCCTTGCAGGGTCCACTTCAGGAACTCTGCAACACCCACGGCGTCAAGGGGTCGCTGCTCCTCGCCTCGGAAGGGATCAACGGGACGATCGCCGGCAGCCGCGAGGGTATCGACGCGGTGCTCGGCCATATCCGCGCGATCCCCGGCCTGGCGGAACTCGTGCACAAGGAGAGCGGCGCAGACGCCATGCCCTTCCGCCGCATGAAGGTGCGGCTCAAGAAGGAAATCGTCACCATGGGCATCGAGGGCATCGACCCGCTGAAGATCGTCGGCACCTATGTGGAGCCCCGCGACTGGAACGCGTTGATTGCCGACCCCGACACGATCGTCATCGACACCCGCAACGACTACGAAGTGGCGATCGGCACGTTCAAGAACGCCATCAATCCCGAGACCGATACCTTCCGGCAATTCCCCGGCTGGGTGGAGAACGCGGATGTTCTCGACGATCCCGAGGCGATGAAGGACAAGAAGATCGCCATGTTCTGCACCGGCGGCATACGCTGCGAGAAGGCAACCGCCTTCATGAAGGAAAAGGGCTTCGACAACGTCTTCCATCTGAAGGGCGGCATTCTCAAATATCTCGAGGAGGTTCCGGAAGAAGACAGTCTCTGGGAAGGCAACTGCTTCGTCTTCGACGAGCGTGTTTCGGTCGGCCATGGCCTCAGGATCGGCGATGACACCCTCTGCCGCGCCTGCCGTCTGCCGCTGACGCCGGAAGACCGCGCCTCACCCCTTTACGAGGAAGGCGTGTCCTGTCCGCATTGCCATGACGCGCGCAGCGACGAGGACCGCGAACGCTATCGCGCCCGCCACCGGCAGATGCTGGCTGAGAGGGAAAAGGCTGCCCTGGAGAGTGGCGGAGAATGAGCGCGCCCTCACGCGACGTTCTGGTCATCGGCGCCGGCATCGTTGGCGTCAACATCGCGGCGATGCTGAGCGAAAACGGCCATCGCGTGCGGATTCTCGATCCGGAGGGCGTGGCCGAAATGGCGAGCCGCGGCAATGCCGCCGCCCTTGCCTTCTCCGACATCATGCCGCTCGCCTCGCCGAAGATCATGTGGAAGGCGCCGCGCTGGCTGTTCGACCCGCTCGGCCCTCTCTCGATCCGCCCCTCCTATCTGCCGAGGCTCGTTCCCTGGCTGACGCGCTTCGCGCTTTCGAGCACGCCCGACCGCGTCGAGGCCTCCGCCGCAGCACAAGCGGCGATGATGGAGCTTGCGGCGAGTGAAACCTTCGCGCTCGCCGACCGGGCCGACATCGCCGGCATGATCCGCCACGACGGTTCTCTCGAACTTTATGAATCGGAGAGCGAATTCGAGGCGACACTACCCGGCTGGGACCGGCGCGAAAGAGCCGGCATCGAATTCCGCCATGTGCGCGGCTCCGACCTCGCCGAATTGCAGCCGGGGCTGTCCGAGCGGTTCGTGGCCGGCACTTTTATCCCCGGCTGGAAGACTGTCTCGGACCCCCGCGACTACGCGCTTGCGGTATGGCGCCATGCCGAGAAATTCGGCGCCAGCCTTGAACGCGGGAAGGTCGCGCGCCTCGATATCTCGGGCCAGAAGCCGGCCGCCATCCTCGCCGATGGCCGGACGCTGACCGCCCAACGCATCGTCGTGGCGGCGGGCGCATGGTCGACACGGCTTCTCGCCGGCACCAAGGCCACCCGGATCCCGCTCGACACCGAGCGCGGCTACAACACGACCCTGCCGAAGGGCGCGTTCGACCTGAAGCGGCAACTGATCTTCTCCGGCCACGGTTTCGTCATCACCCCGCTCGAGAACGGGGTGCGCGTCGGCGGCGCGGTGGAGTTCGCCGGGCTCGATGCCGCGCCGAACTACGAGCGCTCCCGGATCATGCTCGACAAGGCGCGCGACTTCCTGCCGGGCCTCGACCCCGCTGGCGGTACGCAGTGGATGGGCTTCCGACCCTCGCTGCCCGACAGCCTGCCGGTGCTCTCGCGGCTTCCCGAGCGCGATGATATTGTGCTCGCCTTCGGCAACGGCCATCTGGGCCTGACCCAGGCCGCGGCCATGGGCCGGGTCGTCGCCGATCTGATCGGCGACAAGACACCCGCCATCGATCTCGCCCCGTTCAGGGCCGATCGCTTTTAGCGCTTTCCCCGGAGACCAATATGGCGCGCAACACCTTCTTCTGCCTCGACGGCCACACCTGCGGCAATCCCGTCCGTCTTGTAGCGGGCGGCGGCCCGCTGCTCCAGGGATCGACGATGCTCGAGCGCCGCGCGCATTTCCTCGCCGAATATGACTGGATCCGCACCGGCCTGATGTTCGAACCGCGCGGTCACGACATGATGTCGGGCTCGATCCTCTATCCGCCGACGCGCGAGGACTGCGATATTGCCATCCTCTTCATCGAGACCTCGGGCTGCCTGCCCATGTGCGGCCACGGCACCATCGGCACCGTCACCATGGCGATCGAGAACGGTCTGGTGACGCCGAAGGAGGAAGGCGTCGTCAATCTCGATACGCCCGCCGGCAAGGTGGTGGCCCGCTATGAGCGCAAGGGTCGCAAGGTGACCGAAGTGCGGCTGACCAACGTGCCGGCCTATCTGCACGCCGAGAACCTCACCGCCCAATGCCCGGACCTCGGCGAGATAACTGTGGACGTCGCCTATGGCGGCAATTTCTACGCCATCGTCGAGCCTCAGGAGAATTTCCGTGACATGGCCGATTTCTCCGCCGGCGACCTGGTGCGGATGAGCCCTGGCCTACGGGCGGCACTGAACGAGAAATACGAGTTCGTCCATCCGGAGAAATCCGACATAAGGGGCCTCAGCCACATCCTGTGGACCGGTGCCCCCACCGTCGAGGGTGCGACCGCACGCAATGCCGTTTTCTATGGCGACAAGGCAATCGACCGCTCGCCTTGCGGCACCGGCACATCGGCACGGATGGCTCACTGGGCGGCGAAGGGCAGACTGAAAGCCGGCGACGACTTCATCCACGAATCCATCATCGGGTCCCTCTTCAAGGGCAGGGTGGAAGCCGAAGCGACGGTCGGCGACCGGAACGGCATCATCCCGTCGGTCGCCGGATGGGCGGTGGAGACGGGGCGCAATTCCATCGTCATTGATGACGAGGAAGACCCCTTCGCCCATGGCTTCGTGGTACGCTGAAACCTATTTGAGCTGGGCGATGAAGGCGCGGATGATTTCCGAGGTCTCGACCGGCTTCTCGATGCAGGGCAGATGCGCGGCACCGGGGATTTCCTGGTAGCGCGCATTGGGGATCAGCTTGGCCATCTCCCCCACCACTTCCGGTGGCGTCGACCCGTCTTCCTTGCCGACGACGCAGATCGCCGGAACGGCGAGCGTCGAGGCGATCTCGGTGTAGTCGGTCATGCCGATCGCCGCGCAGGTTGCCATGTAACCGTCTTCCGGCGAGCGCTCTAGCATGTTGCGATAGCCGGTAAAATCCGGATTGTCCGGCGAGCGGAATTCCTTGGTGAACCAGCGCTCCAAGATCGTGTCGGAGATCGAAGCGAGGCCGTCTTCCTCCACCGCGGCGATCCGCGCGGCCCACATGTCCGGCGTGCCGATCTTGTGGGCGGTGTCGCAGAGAATGAGCGCCCGCACCAGATCCGGACGCGCCTTGGCGAGCCCGAGCGCGATCATGCCGCCGACCGAAAGCCCGCAGACGATGACGTTGGTGGCGCCATAGTGATCGATGACGGCGGCGAGATCGCCGACATGATCGTCCATGGTGCAGCTCTCGCCGGTCTCGGACAGTCCGTGACCGCGCTTGTCATAGGTGATCAGGCCGTATTCGCCGACGAGACGGACGATCACGTCGCGCCAGATACGGAAATCGGTGCCCAGCGAGTTGACGAAGATGATCGTGGGCTTGTCGGGGCTCGCGCCGATCACCTGATGGTGCAGCGTGACGCCGTTGAGGCGGGCGAATTGCATAAAAGTCTCCTGTCGAACGACGTCACCCCGCGAGGAACCGGGTTCGTCGTCCCGTTGCCGCCTTCCGCGATCCGGGAAGGCGGCGTGTTTCAGGCCATGGCCTGCTTGAGCGCGGGATAGAGCGCGCGATAGCGGCCGTAGGCTTCCTCGAATGCGCCCGAAAGCGCGGTATCGGGTTCGATTGTCCGGGCGGTGTCCGGCGCCGTGCAGACGGAGGCCGGGTCGGCTGTCTCCGCTGCGATCAAGCCGAGCCGCGCGGCACCGAAAGCCGCGCCGAAATCGCCGTCTGCCGGCAGGTCGACCGGCATGTTGAGCACGGTGGCGAGCACCTTGAGCCAGTAGCGCGACTGCGAGCCGCCGCCGGTCGCCGTCACCCGGTCGAGCTTCGTGCCCGCCTGGCCCAGCGCCTCGAGGCTGTCGCGGAAGGCGAAGGCCACGCCTTCGAGCACCGCGCGGGTCATGGCGAGCTGATCGGCCTCGTGGCCGAGACCGGCGAAGGCGCCACGGATCTGCGCATCGTTGTGCGGTGTCCGCTCGCCGGAAAGATAGGGCAGGAAGGTCACCGATCCCGGCGCCCTGATGGTCTCGTCGAGCGGCGCGGTAAGTTCCGACGGCTTCTTGCCGGTGATGCCCGCCAGCCAGTTGAGCGAGTCCGTCGCCGAAAGGATGACACCCATCTGGTGCCAGGTCTGCGGCAGCGCGTGGCAGAAGGCATGGACCGCGCTTTCCGGGTTGGGTCGGTAGGCGTCGTTGGCGGCAAACAGCACGCCGGAGGTGCCGAGCGAGGCGAAGGCCGCGCCGTCGGTCACCGTGCCCATGCCGCAGGCGGCGGCCGCATTGTCGCCCGCACCGCCCGCGACGGGAATGCCGGCGGGCAGGCCGAGTTCGGCGGCGATCTCGGGGCGCAGCGTACCGCCCACTTCCGTGCCCTCGATCAGCGACGGCATCTGCTCGCGGCTCATGCCGGTGGCCGAGAGGAGATCGTCGTTCCAGGCGCGCTTTCCGGTATCGAGCCAGGACGTGCCGGCGGCATCCGACATCTCCGAGATCGTCTCGCCGGTCAGCCAGTAGCGCAGATAGTCCTTCGGCAAGAGGACCTTGGCGACCCGCTTGAAGTTCTCGGCCTCGTTGCGCGCCATCCAGACGAGCTTGGGCGCGGTGAAGCCGGGGAAAACGATGTTGCCGGTCAGTTCGCGGAAACGCGGATCGCCATCGAGTTCGGCGGCTTCCTTGTAGCTGCGGGTGTCGTTCCACAGAATGCATGGGCGGATAACCTTGCCGGAGGCGTCGATCGTCGTCGCGCCATGCATGTGGCCCGACAATCCAATGCCCTTGACCGCGCGGACTTCCGCCGGCTGGCTGGCCGAAAGCTGAGCCAGTGCGGCGCGCACCGCCTCGATCCAGTTGGCGGGATCCTGCTCGGACCAGCCCGGATGCGGTCGCTCGACACCGAGTGCGGCGCTCGCCGAGCCTACCACCGACTGGTTCTCGTCGATAAGCAAAGCCTTGACTGACGATGTGCCGAGATCGAGTCCGAGATACATGTTATTCCCCTTGATGATTGCAGGCAGCGGATATCAGGAGCCGCGCGCAAGGTAAATAGAAACCGCCCCGCCGCCGCCCGCCCGAATACTTGACGCGCGCATGGCATTGTGGCCTAAGGCGGGCCGAATTCCCTGTTCCGGCCCGCTTTCGACAGACCTTCATTTTCCGGGTCCGGCCACGCCGGAACAGCCGCGCCAGACGCGGCCACACCGAGACCGAGTGACGATTACCATGGCACAAACCAAACCGCGGGTGCGCATCGCCCCTTCCCCGACCGGCGAACCCCATGTCGGCACCGCCTACATCGCCCTTTTCAACTATCTCTTCGCCCGCAAGAACGAAGGTACCTTCATCCTGCGCATCGAGGATACCGATGCCACCCGTTCGACCCGCGAATACGAGGAGAAGGTTCTCGAGGCGCTCAAATGGTGCGGCCTCGAATGGGACGAAGGCCCCGATGTCGGCGGAGAATACGGCCCCTACCGCCAGTCCGAGCGCAAGGACATCTACCGCCCCTATGTCGACAGGATCGTCGAGGCCGGCCACGGTTTCAAATGCTTCTGCACGCCCGAACGCCTCGACGAGATGCGCGCCGCCCAGCGCGCCGCGGGAAAGCCGCCGAAATATGACGGCCATTGCCTTCACCTCTCCGCCGAGGAAGTTAAGACCCGCGTCGATGCCGGCGAGCCGCACGTGGTGCGCATGAAGATCCCCGAGGAAGGCGTGTGCAAGTTCACCGACGCCGTCTATGGCGAGGTGGAGATCCCCTGGGAAGCCGTCGACATGCAGGTCCTGCTCAAGGCCGACGGCATGCCGACCTATCACATGGCCAATGTCGTCGACGACCACCTGATGAAGATCACCCACGTCGCCCGCGGCGAGGAGTGGCTGGCCTCGGTGCCGAAGCACATTCTCATCTACCAGTATCTCGGCCTCGAGCCGCCGGTGTTCATGCACCTGTCGCTGATGCGCAATGCCGACAAGTCGAAACTGTCCAAGCGCAAGAACCCGACCTCGATCCCCTTCTACGCCGGCCTCGGCTATCTGCCGGAAGCGCTGATGAACTTCCTCGGCCTGTTCTTCATCCAGATCGCCGAGGGCGAGGAACTCCTCGACATGGACGAGCTGATTGCCCGTTTCGACACCGAGAACCTCTCTAAGGCCGGCGCCATCTTCGATATCCAGAAGCTCGACTGGCTCAACGGCCGCTGGCTGCGCGAGAAACTCTCGGAAGAGGACTTCCTCGCCCGCGTCCGCGAATGGGCGCTGCGGGGCGACCGGCTGACGGAGGGTTTGAGGCTGTCACAGTCGCGAATCCAGAAGTTCGGAGAGTTGCCGGACCTGACGGGATTCCTGCTGAAATCCGATCTCGGGCTGACCGCGGCGCATTTCGAGGGGCTGAAGAAGATCGACCTCAACGATTGCCTCGAGATCATCAAGGAAGTCGCTCCGGCGCTCGAGACGCTCACCGACTGGAACGCCGAGACGATCGAGGCCGAATTGCGCGCGGTCTCCGACAGGACGGAGCGCAAGCTGCGCGTCTTCCTGCCGCCGCTCTTCGTCGCCATGAGCGGCTCGGCGCGGTCGCTGCCGCTGTTCGATTCCATGGCGATCCTCGGCCGCGCCGCTGTGCGCCAGCGGCTCAAGGCCGCCCGAGAGGCACTCGAAGCCTCCCTCAACGGCTGACCCATAACACCAGGACCGGAACCCACCGACCATGACCGACAAAGAACAGGAAACCGGCCTCTCGTCGAACGCCACCGAGGTGCGCGCCCAGAAGCTGGCGCAACTGCGCGAGAAGCTCGACACCGTCTACCCGGCCCATTTCCACCGCACGATCACCAACCAGGAACTGGCCGAGAAATACGCCGACATCGAGCCGGATACCGAGACCGGCGACATCGTCACCGTCGCCGGCCGCATCTACTCGTCGCGCAATTCCGGCATGTTCATGGACCTGCACGACGCCTCGGGGAAGATCCAGATCTTCACCCACAAGGACTATGCCAGCGAAGAGACGCGCGAGCTGCTGCCCTTCCTCGATCTCGGCGACATCATCGGCGTGACCGGCATGGTCCGCCGCACCAAACGCGGCGAGCTGACGGTCAACGCCCACGAGATCATCATGCTGACCAAATCGCTGCTGCCGATGCCCGAGAAATGGCACGGTCTCTCCGACATCGAGCAGCGTTACCGCAAGCGCCATCTCGACATCATCGCCAACGAGGACTCCAAGCTGCGCTTTCAGCAGCGCTCGAAGATCGTCTCCGGCATCCGCCGCTTCATGGAAGACGACGGCTTCATGGAAGTCGAGACGCCGATGCTGCACTCGGTCTATGGCGGTGCGACGGCCGACCCGTTCCGCACCCACCACAACACGCTCAAGCTCGACATGTATCTGCGCATCGCGCCGGAACTGTTCCTCAAGCGCACGCTAGTTTCGGGTCTCACGGACAAGGTCTTCGAGATCAACCGCAACTTCCGCAACGAGGGCGTGTCGACCCGGCACAATCCCGAGTTCACCATGCTCGAGTGCTACTGGGCCTACGCCGATTACGAGGACATCATGAACCTCGTCGAGCGCATGTTCGAGACGCTGGCGCTGTCGATCCACGGCTCGACCGAATTCGCCTATGGCGACAAGGAAATCTCCTTCAAGGGACCGTTCCGCCGGGTGCCGATGCCCGATGCCGTGAAGGACGTCACCGGCATCGATTTCCTCGCCATGAAAACCGACGAGGAAGCCCGCGCGGCGGCGAAGGCTGCCGGCTTCACGGAAATCGAGGACGACTGGACCTGGGGCGAGTGCCTGGCCTTCATCTTCGAAGAAAAGGTCGAGCCGACGCTGATCCAGCCGGCGCATGTGACCCATTTCCCGAAGGACATCTCGCCCTTCGCCAAGGAAGTGCCGGGCGAACCGCGTCTGGTCGAACGCTTCGAGACCTATTGCAACACCTGGGAGCTGGGCAACGCCTTCTCCGAGTTGAACGATCCGGAAGAACAGCGCGCCCGCATGGTCGAGCAGCTCGAGCAGGCCCACGCACGCGGCGAGACGGCAAAGCAGCTCGACGAGGAATTCCTCGACGCGATCGACCAGGGCATGCCGCCCGCCGGCGGCCTCGGAATCGGCGTCGACCGGCTGACGATGTTGCTCACCAACGCACCGTCGATCCGCGACGTCATTCTCTTCCCGGCGCGCAAGTCACGCAGCGAGTAGAAGCCCGTCAGATCAGAATTTGATTTTCGGTTTTAGTGACCGGACGATTCGCCGTGGCCCTCACCGGCCGCGGCTTTTTCTTCGCCGTGTCCGGACAGCTCGCCGTTCCCGCCCTCGGCGGAAGCCGTTTCGACGAGGTCGCCGTCACAGCCGTTGAAAGGTGCCGCGGCATGCAGAACCTCTTCGACCTCGGCATCGGTCAGGGTTTTCCGCGGGCCGAAATAGTAGCCGAGCTCGGTCGGCTCGGCATCGATATAGCGGACTTCCCAGACGTGGCTCGTCGCCCGCGACCGGTTCGGGTTCGGCGCATAGACTACTTCCGTTCCGATCATCGGTCCGCGCAGCTCGGCCCGGCTTTCGGGACCATGCATGTCGGCCATCTGGACGGTCACGAGATCGGGGTGATTGGTCTCCGACAGAAAGCGGGCGATGCGCACACCGGTCTCGACCCGGTGGTCCGGCTTTTCGTCGTTGGCACGGATGATGGCGGTCAGGCGCTTCTCGCCGGAACGGAGGAATTTTGCCGAATAGACGGTCTTGCAGGAGCCGCTGGCCGTATCCTCGGTTTCCGGTCCGGAAAAATGAAAGGAGCCGTTGAACAGAAGTGCCGCAGTTCCCGAGGCGCCCAAAAGCACCAGGAAGCCGCCGGTGATCAGGGCCAGCTTCTTGGAAAACTTGAACGCGGAAAACAAACGGCGCTTGGCGGCAGCCATACTCGATACACCCGTTACGCAATACTACGACACCGAGTATATCCGGGCTCCGCTTTAGCAAACGTTAATCACGAATGGCCCCATTTTCCCGGCAATTCCGGGCATTTTCGCCTGAAAGAAAAACCCGGCGAAATACCGCCGGGTTCGGTTTCGTCAAAGCGGACGAAGCTGGGAGCCTGGCCTAGTTCGTGGCCTTCATGTCGACCTTCCAGAACAGCGTCTCGCCCGAGGAGTCGTCGACGCCGTCATTGTCGGTGACGGCATAGGCGTCACCCGCCGCGTCGAAGGTGAAGCCCTCGAGCTTGTCGACGGCATAGCCGTTGGTGAGCGAGGTCAGGTCCGGCAGGAAGTCGTGCACCAGTTCCTTCTCGACCACCGGCAGCGTGCCGCCGAGAGGCGCCGGCTGAAGCTGATCGAGCGAAACCTTATAGAGCTTCTTGATCCTGGCCGCCGAGCCGATCTGGTTGTCGCGCTCGACGATGTAGACCGCACCGTCATGGGCGACGATCTCGGAGAGGCCGACCCAGCCCTTCTCGGCCTTGTCGAGCGGATAGGAGACCGCACCCCATTCCTTCGAAGAAGGCGTGTAGGAGACGAGCTTGACGAAGCCCTTCTCGTCGTCCTTCCATTCGCGCTGAACGGCCATCCAGAGCGTGGTCTCGTCGCCTTCGCCAACCCTAGTGATTCCCTCGAAGCCGAAGCGCACCTGCTGCGCGTCGAGTTCCTCGGGGATCGCGATTTCCTCCGTCATCGTCCCCGTGCCGTCGACATGATAGATGGCATGCGGGCGATCCTTCTCGGGATTGCCCTCATTGGCGATCCAGAAGCCGCCTTCTCCGTCGGCGGCAATACCCTCCTGGTCGCGGCCTGACATCGGCGCGCCGTCCCTGGTCACGCGGATCACATCCTCGATTACGGCGGGGGATTGCGTCGCATCGATCACGAAGATCGAGGGCTGGGCGGAGTAGAAGGAATCGTTGACCGCATAGAGCCGACCCGGCACCTCCGGATCGGCGGTCAGGCCCGACATCGCCCCCCAGCCGATCGGATGGCCATCCTTGTCGGCGGAAACGAGCTGCGGGAAGGCAGGCGTGCTGTCACTCAGTTCATAGACCATCACATGCGAGCGCGCAGCGCCGTCCTCGACGAGATCCGCCTCGTTGGCCGTGGCGACGAGGTTGCGGCCCGGGATGGCGATGGCCGACTCCGGGGCGATCCCCGAAGGCAGCATCTGCACCAGTTCCGGCTCGCCACCGCTATCCTTGTAGACGCCCATTGCCGAGGCGCGTTCGGAGAGAACGAAGAGGTAGGTCTCGTCACCGAATTTCGACACAGCCAGACCTTCGGGCTCGACCCCCTTCTTGCCGGCGCGCTTGTCCGGGAACATGCCCAGCCGCGCGATCTCGCGCTCGAAGGAAGGACCGGATTCATATGCGACAGTTCCGTCCTTGCCGAAGATGGTGAAACCACGCGCGCCACCCTCGTAGTCGCCCTCATTGGCGATAACGAGCCGGTCATCATCGATCCATTTCACGGTATCGGGCTCGCGCTTCACGCCGGTCAGCGAACCGGTGAAATCGAGCTTGCCGTCTTTCTCGATGTCGATGCCGTCGAGATCGACAGTGCCGGCGGAGAAGTGCGAGGTCACTTCGCCAGACTTGCCGTCGATGAGTACGACATGGTTGTTTTCCTGCAGCGTCAGCGCGATCTCGCCTTTCGAGTTCACATCGACGAATTCGGGCTCCGGATCTTCCGGCGCGATTTCGGCGAGGCCGGTCACGTCCACATGCTTGATCGCGCCGCAATCGGCCACACCTTCCTTGAGCGGGACGATGACTAAGTCGCCGGCCGGCATCTGCGGGATGACGCCGTCATTAAGTTCCTCGTCGCGTTCGTTCTCGATGGCGACGGCAACGAACGAGCCATCCGGTGCGGCGGCGATCGAATCCGGCTGGCCGCCGAGATCGCAGCTTGCCTCGATCGCATGGCTCTTCATGTCGATCGTCAGCAGCTCGCCGCTTGTATTGACGTAATCCTGGGACGTGTTGACCGCGAGGAAAGCCTTGCCGCCCTTCACCGTCACCGAGGTGGGCTCGCCCTCGACCTTCACCGAACCGCCAGGTTTCGGCATCTTCGGGTCGGTGATGTCGACGAAGCCGATCGCGCCAAGGGGGCTGTCGGAATAGACCAGCGTCATGCCGTCCTCGCTCGCCGCGATGATCTCGGAAGAGGTCTCGGTCGCCTGATCGATATCAGCAGGAAGGTTCCGCGCGACCGGGAAGGAGGCGATACGGTTGAAGACGGGCTCCGCCCGGGCCGTCATGGCGGTCGCCGCGAAAAGTACGGCGGTGACCGCTGCGAGACACACGCGCTGGGTCATATGAATGGCTCCTTGAGAAAACTCGATCCGGGCTACATGGTCCATGCACATGTCAGTCGCATGACGGTTTTTTCCGGCCGGTGGATAACCGCCCCGGCCATGCCCTCTCGGCGGTCCGGCCCGATTTTCGCCTTTTGGGGCGCTTTCAATCGGGCTCGCGACCGGTTAAGAGCACACCGACAAATCGGGGAACATCCGAAAATGATCAGCGATATCGCAGCCTTTCTCGTCCCAAGCTGGGGTCCGCTACGGCTTCTGACATCCTCCTTCATGCTTGCGGCGATCGCCACCATGGTTTCGGCCATCGGTGCAATGGTGCTGATCCCGACGCTATGGAAGTACCTGCCCACCGACCGCGGCAGGGCGCATGCGGTGGATTCGGCGGCCAGTGTCGGCAAGCCGATCGCCGCCGGCATCATCATGATCGGCATCATCGTGATCACCGCCTTCCTGTTCGTGCCCTTCGATTTCCGCATCTACGCCTCGATGCTTCTGATCCTGGCGGCCTCCGTGCTCGGCTATGTCGACGACACATCGGGCGGCCTGAGCGAATTGACGCTGGGTCTGTGCGACCTGCTTCTCGCCGTGCTGGCGGCGATTATCATCTTCGGCTTCGAACCGGCGAAGGTCTGGCTGCCCTTCACCGCCGAGATCCTCACCGTCCCGGCCTGGCTGCACATTCCTGTCGCCGTCGGAATCATCTGGTTCTCGATCAACGCGCTCAACTGTTCGGACGGCGTGGACGGCCTTTCGGGCACGCTGGCGCTGATCTCGATCGCCGTTCTCGGCCTGCTGTTCTACATGGCCATCGGCCATATCGAGATGTCGCGCTATCTGCTGCTGCCCTTCGATCCTGACGGCTACAAATGGGCTATCGTCTGCGCGATAACCTGCGGCTGCCTCGCCGGTTATCTCTGGTACAACGTGCCGCCGTCCTCGGTGATGATGGGCGATGCCGGGTCGCGGCCGATCGGTCTGCTGATCGGCATCCTCGTCATGGTCAGCGGCAATCCGTTCCTCATCGTGGTGTGCGCCGGCGTGATCCTCGCCAACGGAGCCACCGGCCTCTTCAAGGTCGCCATGCTGCGCTTCTTCAAGCTCAGCCTGTTCTCCGGAATCCGCTTTCCGCTGCACGACCATGTGCGCAAGAACTTCCACTGGTCCAACAGCCAGGTTCTCGCGCGTTTCGCCATGGTCCACATGGCCGTCACACTGACGCTGCTGTCGATCCTCCTGAAGGTCCGCTGAGAACCGGCGCTCACGCGCCGGCCGACGATTTTCCCGAACCGCGCGGGCCTGCACGCTTCTGTCACAAAAGCGCAATGATCCGCATATTATCGACGTCGGGAAAGAATGAGGAAGGATGTCGCCGATGGACGAGACCAAACACCGCTACCAGGCCAAGGATTGGCTGGAGGCCGAACTCGAGGACACGCTGGACGAGGACTACGAGATCGAGCTCGAAGACGCCGTCCTCTCCATGGAGATCAGGAAGATCTATGATCGCGCCCACGGCGAAACCATGCCGCGCCGCGAATATTTCTCGGCGCTGCTGAAGCTCCAGGCGGAACTGATCAAGCTTCAGGACTGGGTTGTCCACCACAAGAAACGCGTGGTCGTTCTCTTCGAAGGCCGCGATTCCGCCGGCAAGGGCGGAGTGATCAAGCGCATCACCCAGCGCCTCAATCCTCGCGTCGTCCGCGTCGTCGCCCTGCCCGCGCCGTCGGACCGAGAGAAGACGCAATGGTATTTCCAGCGCTACGTGCCGCACCTTCCCGCAGGCGGCGAGATCGTGCTGTTCGACCGTTCCTGGTACAACCGCGCCGGCGTTGAGCGGGTAATGGGCTTTGCCTCCGACGATGAGGTCGAGCAGTTCTTCAAGGACGTGCCCGAATTCGAGCGGATGCTCGCCCGCGACGGTATCCACCTCGTCAAATACTGGTTCTCGATCACCGACGAGGAACAGCAGCTCCGCTTCCTCATGCGCATCCACGATCCGCTCAAGCAGTGGAAGCTTTCGCCGATGGATCTCCAGTCCCGTGTGCGCTGGGAGGACTATACCAAGGCCAAGGAAGAGATGCTCGAGCGCACCAACATGCCCGAAGCGCCGTGGTATATCGTCGAAGGCAACGACAAGAAGCGCGCCCGCCTCAACTGCATGGATCACCTGCTCTCGCTGTTTCCATACGAGGAAATTCCCGACGAGCCGATCGAGCTGCCCGAGCGCGTCTTCAATGAGGATTACGAGCGCCGCATCCTGCCCTCGGATCTCTACGTCCCGGACAAATACTGACGGCACGGAGCTTCGCGACGAAAAACCCCGGCGGAACGATCCGCCGGGGCCCTCCTGTCCGGGCGAGCGACAACCCGATCAGGCGTGCCTGATTTCGGTGCCGAGCACCTTGAGACATTCGCGGATGAAGGCGGCGAGCGCCGTCCAGCCCTTGGCGGACACCATCGTGCCGTCGACATGGGCTTCGGTCGGCGACAGGTCGATATAGGTGCCGCCGGCAAGCGTCACCTCCGGCTCGCAGGCCGCGAGCGCGCCGACGGTCTTGCCGCGCACCACGCCGTCGACGGCAATGAGAATCTGGACGCCGTGACAGATGGTGAAGATCGGCTTGTCGGCCTCGTGGAAATGCCGGACGATCGCCTGCACGCGCTTGTCGGTGCGGATGTATTCCGGGCCGCGGCCGCCGGCGCAATAGACCGCGTGGTACTGGTCGAGCTCCTTCTCCGCTTCCGAGAAGGTCTTGTTGATCAGCGCATAGTGACCCGGCTTTTCGGTATAGGTCTGGTCACCCTCGAAGTCGTGCAGCGAGGTCTTGATCACGTCGCCCGCCTTCTTGTCCGGGCACACCACGTGCACGGTGTGGCCCACCGCTTCCATCGCCTGCTCGTAGACGAAGATCTCGTACTCCTCGGTGAACTCGCCCGTGAGCATAAGGATTTTCTTGCCAGCCATATTCTTACTCCTCCTGTTGACTGATCACGGCGGGCTCCCGTCCCGACCGCTTAGCTGCAAACTCGATGAAGACCGGAACTGGATGCGCCCCGATCCGGTGTTTCCTCTAACCCGCCGGTCGCCGCCATCCCGCTTTCAGTCGAAAGCAAGAAGCAGGCGGTCGCGCGAGCACTCTATATGGACCCGCATCGCCTCCTCGGCTGCCGCGGAATCGCCGGCGGCGAAAGCCGCCAGCAGATCGTCATGTTCGTTGAGCGCTTCTTCCGTTACCCGCGAATGGAACATGAGGCGGAAGATGTGAAAGTGCGTGTGCTGAAAGGTCAGCGTCTGCCGGATCAGTTCGTTGCCGGCGAATTCCATGATCCGGTCGTGAAAGATCGCGTCCTGACGGGCGAAAGTCGAATAGCGGAGCCGTTCGTCGCGCCCTTCGCTCCGGGCCATGACACCGGCGGCTTCCTGCAGCTGAAGAAGTTTCGCCTCATCCATCGCGCTTGCCGCCTTTGCGGCGCCGCTAGGCTCCAGCAGAAGCCGCAATTCGTAAAGCTCGTCGAAGCGCCTGCGGGTGATCTGCGGCGCCGCGCGGTAACCGACGAGGTGACGTTTCTCGACCAGCCCTTCGCCCTCGAGCCGGCCCAGCGCTTCGCGGATGGGGGTATGCGAGACGTTGAATTCCTTGACCAGCGCATCGACCGTAATCCGAGACCCCGGCGAGATTTTCAGCGACATCAACTGCTGGAAGATCGCCTCGTAGACATCACCGGCAAGGCTGTGGCTGCGGTGGACGAAGGTCCCCTCGCCTGCGCCTGCCTCCCCCCAGCCATTGGCCGTTTTGTCTGACGTCGGATGCTGCATTCTATTTGCCTCTTGACATGAGCAAGGGCTAACACGATGCTCGGGCCAACGCAATCCTATATCCTATACGATTTAATATCGGAGAGATGATGCGCATTGCCGAGGAGCAAGCAATGGACCTGTCGGAGGACCTGCTGAAGGCGCGGGGCGCACCTTCGCAGCATGCCGCGCTGCAGGCCCGCGTGCTCATCGACGCCGAGTTGAAGGGCCACCCCTCCCACGGGCTCCAGCGACTTCCGCGCCTGCTCAGGCGCATCGGGAGAGGTGTTGCTGACCCGGAGACCACCGGCAAGCCCATCTGGCGCGCCGAGGGTATCTTGGAGGTCGATGGCCGGCGCGGACTGGGCCCCGTCGTCGCGATGCACACACTCTCCCAACTGGATGAGCGTCGCACCAAGACTGGAATCGCACTGGCAGCCATCCGCAACTCAAACCACCTCGGCATGCTTGCCTTCTATGTCGAAGAGGCGGCACGCCGGGGTGCGATCGCCATTGCGCTGTCGACAAGCGAGGCCCTTGTTCACCCCTATGGCGGAACGCGCGCGATGCTGGGCACCAATCCGATCGCCATCGCGGTCCCTACCGCCGGTCGTCCGTTTGTTCTCGACCTCGCCACCAGCACGGTTTCAATGGGCAAGATCCATCACCATGCATCGACCGGCAAACCGATTCCGGAAGGTTGGGCCCGTGACGCGGAGGGCCGCGCCACCACTGACGCCGAAGCTGCCAAGGCAGGTTCGCTGGCACCGTTCGGAGACGCCAAGGGTTACGGCCTGGGCCTGGCAATCGAACTCCTCGTCGCCGCGCTGGCCGGTTCCGCACTCTCGCCCGATGTTCGGGGAACGCTCGATTCCGAGCATGTCTGCAACAAGGGCGACGTTTTCATTCTCGTAGATCCGGTCCGCTCGCCGGACATGGCCAAGCGCCTGTCCGCCTATCTCGACGCAATCCGCTCGTCTCCGCCAGCCGAGCCCGGCAGCCCCGTTCAGGTACCCGGCGACGGTGCCGACCATCGGCGCGCGCGCTCCCGCCTGGACGGTTTCGAGATCGATGACAGGCTCTGGGCCGAACTCAATGCCCTGTCTACACCATCACACTCCGCACTCATTGAAGGACGCGTCCAATGACCCTCTTTGCCGCCTTGAGACTTCCCGGCGAGATCCTCTTCGGCAAGGGCCAGCGCCACGCCTTGCCGGCAGTGGCGGGCAAGCTGGGAAAGACGGCGCTGATCTGCACCGACGAGCGCTTTGCCGGCACCGAGGTTTTCGCCGAGATGAGGTCCGCGCTTGAAGCTGGGGGAATCGCCCTGCGCGTTCATGACAGTGTCGAGCCGGATGTTCCGCGCGATTCCGTGGCAGCCTGCGTCGAAGGAATGCAGGGCTACAAGCCGGACATGATCATCGGCATCGGCGGCGGGAGCTGCCTCGACTTCGCCAAATGCACCGCTCTCCTGATGACCCACGGCGGCACGCTCTCCGACTACTACGGCGAGTTCAAGGTGCCGGGGCCCACAATTCCGTTGATCTCCGTCCCGACGACGGCGGGCACCGGCTCGGAAGTCACGCCGGTCGCAGTCATTTCCGATCCAGACCGCACGCTCAAGGTCGGGATTTCCAGTCCCCATCTCATATCGAAGGTGGCCATCTGCGACCCTGAACTGACCATGACGTGCCCACGTGGCCTGACCGCGATCGCCGGCGCCGATGCGCTCACCCATGCGATCGAGGCCTATACGGCAATCCGCAAGGAACCGGGCGCCGAACTGCCACAGAAACACGTCTTCATCGGCAAGAGCGCGCTCTCCGATCACTTCGCGCTTCTCGCCATCAAGCTTCTCGGCCGCAGCCTCGAAAAGGCATGCGGCCCGGGCGCCGACGAGGCGGCACGGGCGGACGTCATGATGGGCGCGCTTGCGGCAGGCTGCGCCTTCGGAACGGCTGGGACAGCGGCTGCGCACGCTGTGCAGTACCCCGCCGGCGCCCTCACCCACACCCCGCACGGCCTCGGCGTGGCGGCGATGCTTCCCTATGTGATGACCTACAATACGAAGGCCGCTGCAGCCGAGATCGCAGACGTCGGCATTGCCATGGGTCTCGAACTCGCCGACGTCGACAAGACCGCAGCGGCGGAAGCGACCATTCAGGAGATCAGCCGGCTCTTCACGGCAATCGGCATAACGCCGACCCTCGCCGCCCTCGGGCTTGCGGCCGACAAGCTCGAATGGACCGCCGAGCAGGCGCTCGGGATCGACCGGCTGATCAAGAACAACCCCCGCAGCTTCGATCTCGCCGCCATGCGCCAGCTCATCCAGGCCGCCTATGACGGCGACCGTGCAGCTGCCGCGATGTGACCCCCGCTGTTACCGAGGATATCCGATAATGAACAAGCACCAGACCAACTCTCCGGCATCCGCATCCGCCCTCGACTTTTCAGCCTTTTCGCAAGGTCTCTATATCGACGGCGAATGGCGCGGGGCCTCTGGCGGCGCTTCGGTGAATGTAACCGACCCCTCGACCGAAGAGGTCATCGCGACTGTGTCGGACGCGACGGTCGATGATGCAATTTCTGCGGTCGAAGCAGCCGCTGCCGCCGCCGAGGGATGGCGGAGTACACCCCCGCGGAAACGCTCCGAAATCCTGCGCCGGTGCTTCGAACTGATGATCGAACGGCAGGACATGCTCGCCCGGCTGATATCCATCGAAAACGGCAAGGCACTGCGCGATGCCCGCGGCGAGGTCGCCTATGCTGCCGAGTTCTTCCGCTGGAACGCCGAGGAAGCCGTTCGCATCACCGGCGAATTCGGCACCGCGCCCTCCGGCACCAATCGCATCATCGTCGACTACCAGCCGATCGGCATCTGCGTCCTGATCACCCCGTGGAATTTTCCCGCCGCCATGGCGACCCGCAAGATCGGCCCCGCGCTCGCCGCAGGCTGCACGGTGATCCTCAAGCCCGCGACCGAAACCCCGCTGACCGCTTACGCGCTCGCCTCGATCTACGAGGAAGCGGGCGTGCCGCCGGGCGTGGTCAATGTCATCACCACCACCAGCCCCGGCCCGGTGACATCGGCCATGCTTGCCGATCCGCGGGTGCGCAAACTCTCCTTCACGGGCTCCACGGGCGTCGGACGTGTGCTGCTGGCGGAAGCCGCCAGGCACGTCATTTCCTGCTCGATGGAGCTCGGCGGGAATGCGCCTTTCGTGGTGTTCGATGATGCCGATCTGGAAGCAGCCCTTGACGGCGCGATGGTTGCCAAGATGCGCAATGCCGGCGAGGCCTGCACCGCGGCAAACCGTATCTATGTCCAGTCGGGCATCCACGATGCCTTTGCCAAGGGGCTGACCGAGCGCATGGCTGCCCTCAAGGTCGGGCCAGGCGTCGAGGACGCCACCGAATGCGGCCCGATGATTACCCGCAAGGCCGTCGACAAGATTGACCGGCTGGTGGAGGACGCGAAGTTGCGCGGCGCCAAGGTGCTTTGCGGCGGCTCGCTCGCCTCGGGCACCGGTTTCTTCTATCCGCCGACCGTGCTTGCAGATGTCGATCCGGAAGCCGACATGGCGCATGAGGAGATCTTCGGCCCGGTCGCCCCCCTGTCGCGTTTCGAGACCGAAGACGAGGTCGTCAAGGCTGCCAACGCGACTGAATACGGCCTTGCAGCCTATGTCTTCACCAGGGATCTGGCCCGTGGCATGCGCGTCTCATCGCGCATCGACGCCGGGATGATCGCACTCAACCGCGGCCTCGTGTCCGATCCCGCCGCCCCCTTCGGAGGCATGAAGCAGAGCGGCCTTGGCCGCGAGGGCGGCCAGCACCACGGCATCGCGGAATTCATGGAAGCCAAATATATCGCCACGAGTATCTGATGGGACACTTCACAGTGACATCCGACCCTTTCCGTATCCGCGACCATGTCGCTGATTTCGATAGCATCGTCAGCGAGATCATCGACCGCAGCGATGCGACGCGGAAGCGGTTGCCCGTGAAGGCGGGCGTTCCCTTCGGATCGGGCCCAAACGAGAGCCTCGATATCTTCTTTCCCGATAATCTCGATCGCCCGGTGCCCGTGCACATCTTCATCCATGGCGGCTACTGGCGGATGTTCTGCAAGCGCGACTATTCCTATGTCGCCGACACCGTGACGGCGGCTGGAGCCATTGCGGTGGTGGTCGATTACGCGCTCATGCCACTCGTCAGGATGCGAACCATCGTCGACCAGATGCGTCGTGCCAAGGCCTGGGTCATCGAGAACATCGCGGCCCATGGCGGCGATCCGGAAAAGCTGACGATCAGCGGCCATTCGGCTGGCGCCCATCTCGCAACGTTCCTGTTCAACGATGCCTCGCGCCCGTCGGGGGTCTGCGGCGCGCTGCTGCTTGGAGGGCTCTACGACCTCGAGCCGCTACGCTCCTCCTTCCTCCAGAACGAGGTGAACTTCACCGACCGGGAAGTCGCAGATTTCACACCGCTCACTCACGCGCATGATCCCTCAGCCGAAGTCGTGATCGCAGTGGGCGAGCTCGAAACGCCGCCATTTCTTGCGCAGGCGACAGAGTTCGCCGAACGTTTGGAAGACCACGGGCTGACGACCTCACGGATCGAACTTTCAGGCACCCACCACATGTCGAGCGTACGCGATCTCGGCATCGCCGGCACGCAAGGCGCCGAACTTCTGACGCGGCTGATCCGGGACCACGCCTGACCGCGACATAAAAAAGGCGGGCGTTTTGAGGCGCCCGCCAATCCGGTCATGCCATCGGGGAGGTCCTGAGCCGCCGCAAAATCCCGAGAGGAGGCGTTCCGGCGGCTCTAGCGGAATTACAGCGAGGTAACGCCGCTCATACCGACCTTCTCGGTGGTACGTTTGATGGCATTGACCAGGGGACGTCCGAAAAGCTCGGATTCGATCTCGAACACATCGCCTTCCTGCGTGGTGAACCCGTCGCCGAACGAGGCGACCGATGTACCCATGAACTGGACGTGCACGTCGCCCGGACGCAGGAACTGGTTGTACTTGAAGTGGTGGTATTCGAGATTGACGAGCGAATGGCACATATTGTCCTCGCCCGTCGGGAAATCCTTCTGCCACACGACTTCCGATCCGCGGCGGATACGCACCTGACCCTGGACATGGCTCGGCAGGTCGCCGACCAGGAGTTCCGGCCCGTAGGAGCAGAAGCGCAGCTTCGAATGCGGCAGATAGAGATAGTTCTTCTTCTCCATCACGTGATCGGTCGCCTCGTTGCCGAGCGCGAAACCGAGCCGATAGGGCTTGCCGTCCGAACCGATCACATAGAGACCGACGACCTCAGGCTCCTCGCCGGCATCGTCCGCGAAGCTCGGGATCGGATAGTCCGCACCGGGACGAACGACGATGTCGCCATCGCCCTTGTAGAACCATTCGGGCTGGACGCCGGGTTTGCCGCCTGAGGGCTTGCCGCCTTCCAGACCCCATTTGAACATGCGCATGGAATCGCTGAGCGTCTCGTCGGCACTGCCGCCGAGTTTCTGGTGCATCTGGTCGCGCGCGGCCGCGCTCGCCACGTGAGTTAGCCCCGTGCCGGCGATCAGCGTGTGGGCCGGGTCCTCGTGATCGAGCGGCGGCAGAACGCGCTGCGACGACACGAGTTCGTCGTAGTCGACCGTCGCGCCGGTTCCCAGCTCCGAGACGAGCGCCGAGAGCGACTTTTTCGCCTCGATCGCCTTCAGCGCCAGCTCCCGCATGGTCTTGACGCCGTTCACCGTCTCGATCTTGTCTCCGGCGACGACGCCGACCGCACGTGTCCGGTCAGCGGTTTCGAACTGGATCAACCGCATCGGTCAATTCTCCTTTTGTGTGACTGGCCGCAACCGGCCGGGGGATGGGGAGCGCCGGACGCTTTCCGGCGCTCCGATCGTGATGGTTATTCGGCGGTCGCCGCCTTGATGTCCTCGCGGGCTTCTTCCACCAGGTCAGCGCCGATCGAACCGGAGAACTCCTCGATGACCGGGGCCACCATGTCGCGCAGCTTCTGCTGCTCTTCCGGCGGCAGGGTCGTCACTTCGAGGCCTTCCTCGACCAGCTTGACGTTGGCGATGTTGTCGGCCGCGTCACGCGACAGACCGCGCTGATACGGTTCGGTTTCCGCTGCAGCTTCCTTGATGATCGCCTGGTCGGCTTCGTTGAGACCGTCGAACCAGCTCTTGGAGGCCAGCAGCACATAGGGGCTGTACACGTGACCGGTCAGCGTCAGGTACTTGGTCACCTCGTAGAACTTGTCCGAATAGGTCAGGCCCACCGGCGTTTCCTGGGCTTCCACGGTCCCGCTTTCCAGCGCGTTGTAGAGTTCCGGATAGGGCAGCGGAACCGGGTTGGCGCCGACAGCCTCGAAGGTCTTGATGAACAGCGGGTTCGGGATCACACGGATCTTCAGACCCTTGATGTCCTCGACAGTATTGATCGGTCGTACCGCATTGGTCATGTGGCGGAAGCCGTTGTCCCAATAGGCCAGACCGACAATGCCGATGTCCTCGAGCCGCTTGAACAGCTTGTCACCGACCGGACCGTCCATGACGGCATCGACAGCCTCGAAGCTTGGATAGAAGAACGGCAGGTCGAAGATGCCGAATTCCGGCACCGCGCCGACGAGGTTCGATGTCGGACCGACCATCATTTCCAGAAAGCCGCCCGAGAGCGACGACTGGGTCTGCGGCTCGTTGCCGAGCGAACCGCCCGGGAAGGTCTGGACGTTGATGCGGCCTTCGGACTTTTCCTTCACCAGTTCCGCGAAGCGGTTGACGGCCTGCCCGACAGGATGGCTTTCCACCGGCACGTAGGCGAGACGAGCTTCCTGAGCCTGCGCCGGCACCATGTTCAGTCCGGTGGCGAATGCGACGGCTACCGCGCCTTTCCATAGATGTTTCATGTGCTTACTCCTCCGTTTTTAGCACGTTTACCTGTAGAGCCAGCTCGCCGGTACGGTGACCAGGTCTGGAATGAGAATGAGAATGATGACGACCGCGACCTCGGCCGCGAGGAATGGCAGAATGCCTTTCACCGCGCGCTCGACCGGGATCTTGCCGACCCCGCAGACCGCGTTGAGAACGGCCCCCACGGGTGGCGTGATCATCCCGATCGCCGACGTCATGACAAAGACGACGCCGAAATAGACGGGGTCGATTCCGGCCTTCTGCACGACCGGCATGAGCACCGGTACGAGGATCAGGATGGCCGGGGTAAAATCGAGCACCATGCCGATGAGCAGCACCGCAAGCGCGATCGCAAGCATCAGGAGCCGCGGATTTTCGATCAGCGGACTCAGGAGCGAGACGACCTGACCCGGGATGTTGGCGATGGTGATCAGAAAGGCTGAAACCATGGATGCGGCGACAAGGAACATGATCACCGCCGTCATCTTCGCGGCGCTCAGGATCGCACCGTAGAGGTCGGTCATCGTCATCTCGCGATAGACGACCAGACTGATGACCAGCGCATAGGCCGCAGCGATGATACCGGCTTCCGTGGGCGTGAAGACGCCGAACTTGAGGCCGCCGATGATGATGACGGGCATCACAAGTGCCCATGAGGCCGCGCGGACGGTCGCCCAGACTTCGCTGCGGCTCTTCCTGTCCATGGGCTCGACGTCGTCGCGTCGCGACAGGAACCACCAGACGATGACCAGCGACAGCGCCATCAGCAACCCCGGAACGATACCGGACATGAAGAGCCGCGTGATCGAGAGGTTGGCGGTCACGCCGAGCAGGATGAAACCGACGGAAGGCGGAATGATCGGGGCGATGATGCCGGTCGCCGCCATCAGGCCCGCTGAGCGGCCCACGTCGTAGCCGGCCTTCCGCATCATCGGCAGAAGCATGACGGCGAGCGTGGCGGTATCGGCGATTGCGGACCCTGAAAGGCTCGCGAAGACGAGGCCGGTGCCGATCACGACATAGCCGAGTCCGCCGCGCACATGGCCGACGAGGCTCATCGCCACGTTGACGATCCTCCGCGACAACCCGCCCGCATTCATCAGTTCGCCGGCGAGCAAAAAGAAGGGGATCGCCATCAGGGGATAACTGTCGGCACCATCGATCACCTTCTGCGCCAGGATCTGGGCGTTGATCCCGCCCATGTAGGCCATGAGAGCGAGCGCACAGGCCAGAAGCGCGAACGCGATCGGCATGCCGATGGCGATGGCCCCGAACAACGAACCGAGAAAGATAGCGGCGGCCATGTCAGCGCTCCCCGTCACGGGTCGGCGCGACCGGCACTTCTCCGTCGCCGGCCGGATGATCGGCCGCACCGTCGAAGGGGAGCGTCCCACGCAATGCGGTGTAGATCCGCCCCAGAATGATCAACGCGAAGGCGATCGCCGAAACGAGGCCGGCCGCATACATGAAACCGACGGAGATACCGGAGATCGGCGCCAGGTTGCCGAGGTTGACCTTGGTCTGGATCCAGCTGCCCTTCCAGAGGAGCCAGCAGCACCACAGCATGATCGCATGGGTGACGAAAAAGCACAGATAGGCGAGCGGCCGCGGCAGTTTCCGCACGATGGAATCGACGCCGAGATGCGAGCCGTCCTTCAGCGCGACGATCGCACCGAGAAAGACAACCCAGACGAAAGCGAAGCGGGAGACCTCGACGGAAAACGGCAGGCCGGAATTGAAACCGTAGCGCAGGATGACGTTGACGAGCACCAGAAGGCTCATGATCACCATGCCGGCGACCAGGAGGTAATCGAATATCGCCAGTTCGCGAATTCGTCTCCAGACCATTCATTCCTCCCGCCCTGCCCAATCTCCCGGCACGGCATTCCAATTCTTTTACTTTTGGGGAAATCGCGGATTTTCAGATCCGCCGAGCGCTTTGCAGGGCTCGCTTGGAGCCCGCCCGGATCTCAATCCCGTTATACCAGACGCGGGATTAAAACCTCCTGCCGGACAAATCGCTCTTTATTTCCTCCCGTATTTCAGCCAGCATAGGGGAATATGATGAAGTGGCATAATGACGTTTCGCCATACGGATATAACCTGAGAGCATACCATGACCCCGTCACTGAACTCGATCGCCTCACGTTTGAAGCTCAAGCATTTCCGTCTTCTGGTGGCCATCGATGACCATGGATCGGTGCTCAAGGCCGCTCCGGAAGTGGCGATGAGCCAGCCCGGCGCCACCAAGGCGCTCAAGGAGATCGAGGATGCGCTCGGTCAGGTTCTCTTCGTGCGTACCAATCGCGGTCTCGAGCCCAACGAACTCGGCCTCTGCGTCATCCGCCATGCGCGGCTGATCCAGGCCGACATCGCCCACCTGCGCGAGGAGATGGCCGGCATTCAGGACGGCCATGGCGGCCGGCTGACGGTCGGCACCATCATGGGCGCCATCCCGACGGTGACGACGAAACTCTCGGAAATGATGGAAACACGGCCCGCCATGTCGGTCGAGATTGTCGAGGGCACCAGCGCGCATCTGCTGAAACTGCTCGATGACGGCCGCATCGATGTCGCTATCTGCCGCACCAGCGTCTCGCACCGGTGGGATATGTACAACACCGTCAACATCCGCGAGGAAGACCTCACGGTCGTGGCGCGACCCGACCACCCCTATGCGGACGCTGAGAATGTGCAGCTTTCCGAACTGGCTGATTTCCCCTGGATAGCATGTGCCGCCAACATGCCGATGCGACGCTTTCTCGAGGGCGAATTCCTCGAAGCCGGATTGCAGTTTCCGCTCAACGTTATCGAGACCACCTCGGCCTTTGCGGCCGTCTCGATGATCCACCGCAATCCGCGGCTGGTGGCCTTGCTGCCCACCGATGTTGCCGAACTCTGGATCGAGACCGAACGGCTGATCACGCTGCCGGTCACGCTCAAGACCAAGAGCGAGCCCTATTATCTCGTCACCTGCAGGGAACGGACACCGACGCCGATAACCCGTATCTTCATGGATGAGTTCAAGCCGCTGCCTGACGACGCTATGCGCATAGCCGCCGAATAAAGCGGAAGCTAAAGTCCTCTATGCACTACCCGGCCCGGATTGATACGCGGTAAAGCTCGCGCAGTCGAACCGGCGATTGCGATAGTGATAGCTCTGCGCCATCCGTGCGGAGAGCACCGCGCAGGCCCGCTTCTGGGCCAGATCGGGCTTTTGGGCCGCGTCATCGAAACTGACGTGGTGATGGAGAAGCACGATACGTCCGGCGGGCGCTACAGCACTGGCCAGCAACGCAACCAGCCTGTCTGCATCCCGAGCTCTCATGTAATAGAGAAGCTCGGATACGACGATGAGATCGAACCGCCCGCGGGGCATTTGATCGGGCAGCAGCGCCGTACGCACAGTCACTCGATCGAGACCCGCCAACCGCCTCTTGGCTTCCTTCACAGCGGTGGGCGAGGCATCGAGCGCGACCAATGAGAGACATAACCGTGCGAGGTGCCGGGTCGTCTCTCCGTTAGCGCAGGCGAGTTCCAAACCACGCCCGCGCACCCCCCGCCCGCAGGCTTTCAGCAGTATCCCGCGCTTGTGGGCTTCGAAGCGCGATGTCGCATAATTCCACGGATCGGCGTCCTTGCGAAACATGGCCTCAAAGCCGGCCGGATCGATCACGCGCATGGTGTGAAATAGGTCTCCACCGGCGTGATCAGCCGCGCCACGGTTTCAGGCTTCAAGAGAAAGCCGCCCGGCGCGTCCTTGTCGATGGCACCAAGCTGGGTGGCATGGGCCTGGAGCGCGGCTTCCTTGAGCGATTGTTTCGGCCCGATCGGAAACTCGATCCTCTCGACCTCTCCCACCACCGGGAAGTCCTCCTCGGCGCCGAGTTCATCGAGCCAGATTGCATATTCGATGCATTGTGCCGGCGATCCGGCGAGATCAAGTGCCGACGTCACAAGCGCATGGGCATCGCGGTGGTCGCAATGCGGGTCGCGGCGCCAGGGCAAGACCACGAGATCGGGATCGAATTCAACCAGCAACTTGATGACCGAGGAGACTAGCGGCTGCCACTGGGGAGAATCCGGCTTCGGGATCTCGGTATCTCGCAACCGCAGGAAGGCGCGCGGCTGGTCGGCGGCCCCCAATATCGCGAGAGCCTCCTCTGCCTCCTTCTGCCGCTCGGAGACGAGCCGCCGCCGCGACCAGGCTGAGGATTCGGGATGCGAGGCGCCGCCATCCGTTACGAACAGAGTGAACACACTGCCGCCGCGATCGACTGTCGCCGCGATCAATCCACCGCAGCCCAGCGTCTCGTCGTCGGGATGGGGAGCCACAATAAAAACCCGCTCGGAGGCAGTGAGGATGGAAGGTATGTCACTCATGACCGGCCTCGCTCCCTGGATATGGACGGAAAGGATGGATGCCAGTGTCCGCCGGCAATGGCCTCTCCCAGCGCAGCCATGGCTCCGTCAGGATTGGGTTGCCGGAGATAGGTCCGCAAGTCGCGGTCAAGCCGTTCGAGAGAATGCGGCGCATTGAACCCGGCCGCGCCTACCGCACATTCCGCCAGTTCGAGCACGTCCAGAGCAGCTCTCTCGACCGCCCCACGTGCCGCCCGGGTTGTCGCGAGGAGAGACCGGCCGGCACTGTCACTCTCCGGGTTTTCCAAGGCATGCGCCCACGCTTCAGCGCCACGAGCCAGCCAGTCATAAGCTGTCTGCAACGCGATTCCCATCCGCGCGATCCGCTGGCTCTGATAGGGGTTGTCGGCCCGTTTCGTTCTGGTCAGATGCTCGACCGCGCAGTCGAAAACCGCATGGATGCCGCCTGTATGAACGGCGACAAAGCGGATTGCCCCGCCCGAAAAGAACGGCTCGGCGATATAGTCGTCCGGCGCTCCGAGGATCATCCCGTCCGTTACCTGGAGTTCATCCGTCGAGATGATGTGACTGCCGGAAGCACGCATGCCTGTCGGCCGCCACCAGCTGCGGTCGACGTCGAGCCCGGATACCGGCACCAGCAGCATCTGCCGCCCGGCCTCCGAGTTCACGGTCACAATCGCCGCTGTCAGGCCGTCCACACCGGAGGCGAAGGATTTGGACCCCTTGAGAACACCGTCTTCCAAGACCAACGGATTGGCGTGGTGGTCCGTGTTCCAGACGCCGAATACGGCACCGTCTGCCGCCTGACGGAATGCGGCATCCCGCTGCTCGAGGGTTGCGAACCGATCGATCAGGAAGAGGGTGTTGACGTGGCCTTCATAGATCCGGCCCGTACTGAGGTCGCCGCGACCGACCGCACTCAGCAGATGGAGCAGTTCCCCCGCCTGACTGGCCCTGAGCGGTGGATGGCCGACGAGACCGCGGGCGAACAGCTCGTCGAAGGACTCGACGGGAAAGCCTCCATCACGGTCGCGTGCAGCGCCATGGCGGGAGATCGCCTCGCTCAGCCCTGACAACAGGGAGGTGTGCGCAATTGGTTCATGCAGCATGGACCTGTCCTTCCAGGGCGGCGATGCGTTGGGTGATGAGGGAAATGGCGACCCGAACCGGTACGACAGGCGCGACATCGAGATCGTCAGGCGCGAAACAACGGATCAGGTGACCGACCCCGATACGAGCGCCGTCCGGCGAAAACAGCTTGCGGGTCGGCACATCCACAAGGCGGGCAAGTTCGTCCACCTGATCGAGATCAGCAAAATCCGTTGTCCGTATCGCACGGCGGCGGACCGCGCGCTGCTCGATCCACAAAGGATCCTCGACAAGGTGTGGCCGGCCCTCGATCTCTTCCATCAGCCAACCGCGAATGCAATCGGCCATGCCGCTCGCCGCACGGCCGACGATACGCGCCGAGACGGTGACCCGCACTGCCGGATCATGGCGCAAGCGGGCACCTGCCTCCGTCAGCCGTTCGACGAGATCGATGTCCTCGCGGAACGGCAACGCATGCATGCCGCCGACGGCTCGGTAGGCTTGCACCGTTACTGCGATACTGCCGCCGGAATGGTCTGTGTGGCGCGGCGCGGGATCCCACGGAAGGGGATCGATCAGGCCGGTCAGCTTGTCGGCGAGTTCCGTGTAACGCTTGTGCAGTTTTGCGCGCTCGAGGAAACCGGGCCCGAGACGTTCCTCCTCGCCTCTGTCGGCGATGATCTCGCCCCCGACAACATCCGCACCGGCATCGATTGCGGCGATGTTGGCCGCCACCCAGTTGGGATCGGGTGTCGCATCGGCATCCGTGGTCATGAGGATGGTCCGGGCATCATCGCGAGCGCCCCGGCAGGCGGTCTCCATCGCAAGACGCCGTGCGGAGCCGACATGGGCCTTGGATGGCGGAAACTGAACGTCCAGAACCGTCAGATCGAGGGAGGGATGTTGCGGGACAAGTTGATCGAGGATCTGCCGCGAGCCGTCGTCGCAATTGTTGAGAACGATGACGACTGGCAGCCGTTTGCCGCTCAGTGTTTGCCATGTCTGAGATGCGAGGGAATTCAGAAGGCTCTCAAGTCGACCCGCTTCGTTGCGGGCCGGAACGGCCACGCGAGGCCAGTAATGCTTACTCACGGGCTGTTCCTCGAACTATACTTTTCCTACACAACCCTATCCGGAGAATTTGGTTCCTGTTCCTTCGGGCAACTCGCACCCATTATTCGCTGGCATCTGTGGGACAGGACCATCGGCCGCAGTTCCAAATGGCCGGTACATCTTGTGTGCAGGTGCGAAAGCCGCTATCGAAGCCGCGCGGAAAACCTCCGTTATCTGGCAGCATGATCGGTACGAAGTGACACCCGGGACGCCCCGGCTCACCGAACGAACACGCGCTTTGTGCAAGGCGCATCCAGGGACGAGTTGAGATGAATATTCAGGTCAAGACCACCGGAAACGAGCAACCGCAATTCCCGATTCCGGCAGGCGTGCACGCCGAGACAATCCTCTCTGTCAAGCACTATACGGACCGTCTGTTCTCCTTCCGCACCACCCGGCCGCAGTCTTTCCGGTTCCGGTCCGGCGAATTCGCCATGATCGGCCTGCCGAATGCCGAAAAGCCGGTATATCGCGCCTATTCGATCGCCAGCCCGTCCTGGGACGAGGAACTGGAGTTCTTCTCGATCAAGGTCGAGAACGGTCCGCTGACCCAGCACCTGCAGAAGATCCAGCCCGGCGACACCCTGCTGCTCAGGCCGAAATCGACCGGCACGCTGGTCCTCGACGCGCTGACGCCGGGCCGCCGCCTCTGGATGCTGTCGACCGGCACGGGCATCGCGCCCTTTGCGAGCCTGGCGCGCGATCCCGAGACCTACGAGAAGTTCGATCAGGTGGTGCTCACCCACACCTGTCGCGATGTCGGCGAGCTGGCCTATGGCCTCGATCTGGCCCAGAACCTCGCTTCGGATCCGCTGATCGGCGAATTCGCGAAGGATCATTTCACGCACTACGCGACGACGACGCGGGAGCCCTACGAGCGCATGGGCCGCATCACCTCGAAGATCGCCGACGGTTCGCTGTTCGCCGATCTCGGCACCGAGCCCTTCGATCCGGCCGTCGATCGGATCATGATCTGCGGCTCGATCGAGATGACCAGGGAACTCAAGGCCCTCGCAGAAAGCTTCGGCCTGAACGAAGGCGCCAATAATGCGCCAGCCGAATTCGTCATCGAGCGCGCCTTCGTCGGCTGATCGCGCGGATTGCCTCACCCGCCATTGAAGTGCGGGCCAGGCCTGTTATTTTCTGACTGTACCCAGGGGAGCCCCGACAAGGGGCTGAGAAACCGATCGTCCGCCGATAGCCCGGCGGACAGCGCGGTGACCCTTCGAACCTGATCCGGATCATGCCGGCGAAGGGACGGGAGCACAGTGCTTTCTCGCCTTTGCCGGCCTCGATAAAGAGGCCGCCATGCAGACCATTCCCAACATTCTTACCATCGCCGGCACCGACCCTTCAGGCGGCGCGGGCATTCAGGCCGACATCAAGACCTTCTCGGCGCTCGGCGCCTATGCGACCTCCGCGATAACCGCCGTGGTGGCGCAGAACACACAAGGGGTCCGCTCATACGTCGCGCTCGAACCGGCCTTCGTCGCCGACCAGATCGATGCTGTTCTCGAGGACGTGCGGATCGACGCTGTCAAGATCGGCATGGTCGCCAATGTGGAGATTGCCGAAACGATCGCCGACCGTCTCCGCCACCACAAGATCGGCACGGTCGTGCTCGATCCGGTCATGGTCGCCAAAAGCGGTCATTCGCTTCTCGACGCCGATGCCGTCGCCGCGATCCGAGAGCTTCTCGTGCCGCTTGCGACGATCATCACACCCAACCTGCCGGAAGCCGCAGTGCTTCTCCGCCGTGGGGACGACTGGACGGCCGACGACATGGAAGCCGCCCTGCCCGATCTGCTGGCCCTCGGCTCCGCTTGGGTTCTGCTGAAAGGCGGCCATCTGGAGGGCAGCGAGGAGAGCGTCGACCTGCTTCACGGCACGGACGGAACGACCGCGTTTTCCGCGCCGAGGATTTCCACCCGCAATGATCACGGCACCGGCTGCACCCTGTCCTCGGCAATCGCAGCACTTCTGCCGCGCTACCCGGTGATCGAAGCCGTTCGCCAGGCCAAGGCCTATCTCCAGGCGGCCCTTGCCGCCTCCGACCAGCTGGATGTGGGGAGGGGACATGGCCCCCTGCACCATTTTCATGCCCTCTGGACGTCAGGCGAGCGCGCGGACGGCGGTGATCTCCGCCCATAAGGCGCGCGCGGCACGTTCCGGGTCAGGTTGTCCGCAGATTGCCGAGACCACCGCGAGGCCATCGGCGCCCGCCTTGAAGACCTCTGCCACGTGCTCGGCCTTCAGACCACCGATCGCCACGGCCGGCACCGGGCTCGCCGCGACCTGAGCCGCCAGTCCCTCGAACCCCACCGGCTGTTTGTGATCCGGCTTCGTGGGTGTGGCGAAGACCGGCCCGGCGCCGATATAATCGACCACTGCCGGATCGACGAGGCTTGCCAGTTCAGGCGTTTCCACCGTCAGTCCGAGGATCGGCCGCGGCCCGAGAAGCCTCCGCGCCTCCACAGCGGATCGGTCGGACTGACCGATATGCACACCGTCCGCACCGATCTCCAGCGCCGCCTCGACGTCGTCATTGACGATCAGCCTCGCCCCGGTGCCTGAGAGGGCGGACTTGAGTGCACGGCCTGTGGCGATCATCCGCCCGGTCGTCGCCCCCTTGTCGCGCAACTGCACCATGGTCGTTCCGCCCGCCACGGCACGCCGGGCAGTCTCGACCAGTCCCGTCCGGGCACAGAGACCCGGATCGAGAACGAGGTAGAGCGAGAGGTCGAAGCGGCTCATGCCGTAACCTCCGCCTCACGCGCCAGATCCGCGGAGCCAATCGCAGCGAGCGCATCGAGGAACAGTGGCGCGAAACTGCCCGGCCCCTCCGCACGCGGATGGGCCCGGCTTCCCGCAACGGCGAAATGGGCGAGCGCGCCCACCGCAGCATCGAATGGATCGTCGGCAACCGCCGCATAGGCGCCGCAAAGCCCGGTCAGCGAGCAGCCCATCGCCGTATTCATCGGCATGAAGGATGAACCGCCGCCGATCCGCGCCTCCCGCACTCCATCGGTGACGTAGTCGATCGCTCCGGTCACCGCGACCACCGCTCCGGTCTTCTCTGCGAGGCGCCGCGCGCCGTCCTCGGCGGTCTCCACCGCATCGCGTCCGTCGACCCCCTGTCCCCGGCTTTCCTCGCCAGCAAGCGACAGGATCTCCGAGGCATTGCCGCGGATGATGGCAGGCCTGAGACCGGCGAGTTCCGCCGATGCCCCGCGCCGATAGGCCGTCGCCTGGCAGGCGACCGGATCGAGCACCCATGGCCGGCCCGCCGCATGGGCGCCGGCGATCGCCGCCCGCGCGCCCTCCATCATCTGCGGCGACAGAGTGCCGATATTGACGGTCAGCGCACCGGCAATCTGCGCGAATTCACCGGCTTCCTCGGCGTCTCCGACCATGGCGGGGCTCGCGCCGGCGGCCAGCAGAACGTTCGCCGCGATGTTCATCGCCACGAAATTGGTGATGCACTGGACGAGCGGCGGCTCGGCGCGGATCAGGCCGAGTAGCTCAGATGGGCTCTGCTGGATTTTGCCAGTCCGGTTTTCGGCGAGGGTCATCGGGCATCCTCCATCGGGACATAAAGTTCTCCGCCTTCGCGGAATTTTTCCGCCATCTTCGCCATGCCCTCTTTCTGGGCCTCGGCGCGGATGTCGTGGGAAATGCGCATCGAGCAGAATTTCGGCCCGCACATCGAACAGAAATGCGCCACCTTGTGCGCTTCCTTTGGCAGGGTTTCGTCATGCATCGAGCGCGCGGTTTCGGGATCGAGCGAGAGGTTGAACTGGTCCTCCCAGCGGAACTCGAAGCGGGCGCGAGAGAGTGCGTCGTCGCGGATGCGGGCCGCGGGATGTCCCTTGGCGAGATCCGCCGCGTGCGCTGCGATCTTGTAGGTTATGACGCCGGTCTTCACGTCGTCGCGGTCCGGCAAGCCCAGGTGCTCCTTCGGCGTGACGTAGCAGAGCATCGCGGTGCCGAACCATCCGATCATCGCCGCGCCGATGCCGGAGGTGATGTGATCGTAGCCTGGTGCGATATCGGTGGTCAGCGGCCCGAGCGTGTAGAACGGCGCTTCGCCGCAAATGGCGAGCTGCTTGTCCATGTTCTCCTTGATCTTGTGCATCGGCACATGACCGGGACCCTCGATCATCACCTGGCAATCCTTGGCCCAAGCGATCTGTGTCAATTCACCGAGCGTTTCGAGCTCGGCGAACTGCGCCTGGTCATTGGCGTCCGCGATCGAGCCCGGACGCAGCCCGTCACCCAGCGAGAACGACACGTCATAGGCCCGCGCGATGTCGCAGATCTCGTCGAAATGCTCGTAGAGAAAGCTCTCGCGGTGATGATGCAGGCACCATTTTGCCATGATCGAGCCACCGCGCGAGACGATCCCCGTCACGCGGCTCACCGTCATCGGGATCATGTGAAGCCTGACCCCGGCATGGATGGTGAAATAGTCCACCCCCTGCTCCGCCTGCTCGATCAGCGTGTCACGGAACACCGTCCAATTGAGATCCTCGGCGATGCCGCCGACCTTTTCGAGCGCCTGGTAGAGCGGCACGGTGCCGATCGGCACCGGTGAGTTGCGGATGATCCAGTCGCGGATGTTGTGGATGTTCCGGCCGGTCGAAAGGTCCATCACCGTATCGGCGCCCCAGCGCGTGGCCCAGACCATCTTCTCGACTTCCTCCGCCATCGACGACGTCACTGCCGAATTGCCGATATTGGCGTTGATCTTGACGAGAAAATTGCGCCCGATCGCCATCGGCTCGGCTTCCGGATGGTTGATGTTGGAAGGGATGATCGCCCGACCCCTCGCCAACTCGGCACGGACGAATTCGGGCGTGATGAAGTCAGGGGTCTCCGCCCCGAAGCTCTCGCCATCTCGCTTGAGCGCCGCCTTCGCCTGCTGCCGCCCGAGATTTTCGCGGATGGCCACATACTCCATCTCAGGCGTGACGATGCCGGCTCTGGCGTAGGCGATCTGCGTGACCGCCCCGCCCCCGGTCGCCCGGCGCGGCTCATGGCGCACAGGAAATTCCGGCGTCAGGCGGCTGCCTTCGGCAAAGCCGTTGTCTTCGGGCCGGATATGGCGTCCCGGATACTGCTCGGTGTCGTTGCGCGCCGCGATCCAGTTCTCGCGCAGCCGCGGCAAGCCCGCCTCGATCGAGATCGCGCAATCCGGGTCGGTGTAGGGACCGGAACTGTCATAGACGATGACCGGCCGTTCCCCTGACGAGGGGTGAAGATCGATTTCCCGCATCGGCACCCGGATATCGGGATGCCGCGTGCCGGCATGCCATACGCGCCGGGACGCGGGCAGCGGGCCGGTTGTGACCTTGGGTGAGGTATCTGTCATGGTTCGGAGCCTCCATAGCTCGAAGCGTTGGAGACCCAGTTCGCCGTATCGAATGGGAGAGACTGCGGGCAGACACGTCTGAAACGTGACGATGACGGGGTGAGAAAACCTTCCGCGCAGCCGATGCACCATCCCTACGCCAGTATGAACTGGATCAGGTTCATCGGGTCACTGCGCTGCACGGATGCCATCAAGGCAGCCCGGCCATCAGTATCTCAGCCCCTTGTCGGGACCCCCCGGGTGAGCGCCACGAGACTGCGCGCATGACAGTGCCTTGTCAATCGGCAGACAATCACGACGCATTCAGAAAAGCTTGGATAGTTTCAGCTTACACTCTCGGAGCAGCGGTGCTGGCCCGTTCCACCAGTTCGACGTCGACCACGACCAGCGCCTCCGTGGAGAGGGGCTCCGCGGCAGCAGCGATCGGTTTTGGAGTAATGCGATCCATCAGCAATGAAGCTGCGCGCTCGCCAAGTGCTGAGCGGTTCTGACGGATTGTGGTGAGCGCCGGGACATAGAATTCCGACAATTCGATATCATCGAAGCCGACCACGGAAATGTCATCCGGAACCTTGACGCCCTCGGCCGTCAACGTTGCAATGAGACCGAAGGCTACCTGGTCGGAGGAACAGCAGACCGCCGTCGGACGGTTGTCCATCGCCAGTATTTGTAGGGCCACGTCGCGACCGCATTCAAGCGAGAACTCGCCCTTCAGCAACCAGTCCTCTTCGAACGGCAGCTCAAGCGCCGCGAATTCCTCCAGCGCCCCCTGTCGGCGTGCCTGCGAGAGCACGTTCTTTTCAGGACCCACGACATGGGCGATTTTCCGATGACCGAGTTCATGAAGGTGCCGAACGGCCAGACGCGCGCCGAGCACGATATCGCTGCGCACCGACGGAAGTTCGGAATCCTTCACCCACTCGCAGGCAAACACGATGCGGTCCGACACACCATGCTCGTGAAAATCCCGCATCTCCTGGAGGGTCAGGGCACCATCGAGAGAAATCATGCCGTCGATACGCGAATCGCGAAAATAATCAATGAGATTGCGGTCGGAGGGCGGGTGCTCCTCGGTATCCGCGATCAGCACCGAATAGTCGGTTCCCATGAATACATCGGAGAGGCTTGCGAGAATCTGCGAGAAAAACGGGTTGCCAAGATTGGGCACAAGAACGAGGACCGCACCTGCTTTCTGGGTACGCAATGTGCGGGCCGCCTTGTTGGCGCGGTACCCGGTTGAGCGAATGGCTTCTAGCACCAGTTTCCGCGTGGCCTCGCTCAACAGTTCCGGGCTGCTTAAGGCTCGACTTACTGTCGCGGTCGATACTCCGGCAGCGCGGGCAACGTCCTGAATTCTTGCCGCCTTCTGCACGCCAGACTTCCCTTTTTCATTTATCATACAAATTGCTCGAAAGACGGGTTGACTCACGTCACGTTCGCGCAAATGATGTATGTAATCGTTTACAGTGAATTTCACGAATTGGGAAGAGGATACCAATGTAAACGATTGAATTCACGGATTGCGCACCGCTGTGGGAGCTTCGGTGCCATTCGAACAGGGAGGAA
>PAPH01000069.1 GCA_002709005.1 Hyphomicrobiales bacterium
CCTGTTTGAACTTCAGCCCTACAAGATGGAGCAGACTTTTCCGGGGGCGGAGTTCATTGGCCTGGACATCGAAATCACCGACGCGCCGATCACCAAGAAGCTGCGTCAACGGTTGTCATGGCTCGATGCCGGAAAGCAGGTTTTTGAACGCAGAGCACCAGGTGATAGGCGACCTGCTAAGCAGCTTCCTATTGGCTATTTAGTTACCAGAGCACATTTTTTCGGAAACGGGAGTAGGTGATGACTGCGACACAACAGGACGTGATGCTGGCCCTTTTGTCTCTTGATGCGTACATCTGGCATCGATCGAGTTCTAAGTCGTTGATTTTTATGGTGAGCGCGCAGGGGTTCGAACCCTGGACCTACTGATTAAAAGTCAGTTGCTCTACCAGCTGAGCTACGCGCTCCCGAAAGGGGCCGGGTGACCGGCTCGGGTGGCGCGGAACATAGGCAGGGTCTTTCGCGCGGTCAACCACAAAAACCGTGCTTTCTGCCCGCTTTCAACGGCTTGCTGCACATGCGGTTTCGAGACCTGATCGGCCGGCCTTCCGCGTCGTCGGGCTGGCGCGTCACATCGTCCGTTCCGGAATTTGTGACTGGCCAGTGAAAGCTGGCGGCGCTAGAAGCCCGGCGTCGGCGCGATTTCAATGTGTTCAGGGTGCCGGCGGGTTCAAGAGGCAGAGTTTCCGTGAGCATTGCCGACATTTCCCTGCTGACCGCGATCCTTGCGGGTGCGCTGTCGTTTCTCTCGCCCTGCGTGCTGCCGCTGGTGCCGCCCTATCTGTGCTACATGGCGGGCATCTCGTTTGACGATTTCAACCATGGCGACGGTCCGCGCGACGGTGCGCTGCGCAGCCAGGTTTTTCGCTCGGCGCTGTTCTTCACCCTGGGCTTTGCCACCGTGTTCGTGGCGCTGGGGGCAGGGGCGTCGACGATCGGCGTGGTGCTCCGGCAGAACATCGACCTGTTCTCGAAGATCGGCGGCGCGATCATCATCATCATGGGCCTGCATTTCATGGGCGTCTTCCGCATCCCGCTTCTGGCGCGGGAAGCCCGGTTTTCCGGCGGCGGCAAGCCCGCCACGCTCTCGGGCGCCTATGTGATGGGGCTCGCCTTTGCCTTCGGCTGGACACCCTGCATCGGTCCGGTGCTCGGCGCCATCCTCGGCGTCGCCGCCTCGCGCGATACTGTCGGCTCCGGCGCGCTGCTCCTTGCCTTCTATTCGCTGGGTCTTGCCGTGCCGTTCTGGTTGGCCGCCCTTTTCTCGGGCGGCTTCATGCGCTTTCTCGGCCGGTTCCGCCGCCATCTCGGCACGGTGGAGAAGGTCACCGGCGGACTTCTCGTGCTCACCGGAATCCTGTTCCTGACCGGCGGCATGGCCACCATGTCCTACTGGCTGCTTGAAAGTTTCCCGGCGCTCGGCCTGATCGGCTGATCCGGCGTTCAGGAGCGCGTATCGGCCCGCGTCCGGGGTCGCCTGGCCGTCGCCATGACAAGCCCGGTCAGCACCGTGGCGATACCGACCAGATGATAGGGGTGGAAGGGCTCGCCGAGCACGAGAACGGCGAGTCCCACGCCATAGGGAGGAAGCAGGTACATGAAGATTCCGGCCGTCGCCGCCCCGAGCCGGGCTATTCCGTACTGAAAGCCCGAGAAAGCGAGCAGGGACGAGAAGAAGACGATTCCCGCGATCCCGGCCCACGCGGTTTGCGTGACCGGCATGCGCGCGCCGGACAGAAATTCGATCAGCGCGATCGGCGCCAGCAGCAGCGCTCCGGCCGCCGCAATCACTCCGAACTGGGAGAGCGTACCGAGCCCCTCGGGCCTGTTCTTCCGCAGCAGCACCGAATAGGCCGCCCAGGAGATGGCCGCAGCGACGAACAGAAGATCGCCGACATTGAAGCGCAGATGGACGAGCGCCATCGGATCGCCCCTCAGCACGATCACCGCAACGCCGACGAAACCGATGACGATGCCCATAACCTCGCGGCCGGTTATCGGGCGGCCGAAGAACAGCCGTTCGATGATCAGAATGATAAGCGGCGAGGTGGTGTAGATCAGGGTTCCGTTTGTGGCCGTGGTATATTCGAGCCCGAGATAGACAATCCCGCCGCAGATCCACATGCCGAGAAAGCCGAGCAGCAGCCAGTGCCGTGGATGTCCCGTCACGAAGGCGCGCGCGTGGGACCATTCGCGGATCACCCAAGGGGTGAGAAGGAGGGCCGCCCCGGTCCAGCGGATAAAGGCGAGCGTGAAGGGCGCTACTTCGGGGATCGCCAGCCGTCCGAAAATCAGGTTGGTCGAGAAGAACAGCGGCGTGACCAGCATCACCAGATAGGGGACGAGGCTGGTGCTTTCACCGTGAATCGGTGTTGATGTGGACTTGGACATGGGCTCCCGGTATGTGCGGTGCGAACCCGGACGCCGGGCCCCGACTATTTCGACCGGCGATCCGTATAGGGGATTCGGCGCGTCACGGACAATGTGTGCCGGCGGACAAAGACAACGGAGTACTTTCATGCAGCGCAAAAGTCTGGCGGTCATTCTTGCAGCGGGCGATGCCACGCGGATGAAATCGTCGATGTCGAAGGTGCTGCATCCGGTCGGCAATCTGCCAATCATCACCCATGTGACGGCCGCCGCCAAATCCGCCGGTATCGATCGGGTCGCGCTCGTCGTCGGCCGCGATGCCGAGAAGGTCGCCGAAGCGGGCGCTAAGGCCGGCGTCGAGGTCACTCCGGTTCTCCAGTCGGAACGCAAGGGCACCGGCCACGCCGTGCTGATGGCGCGCGAGGTGATCGCCGAAGGCTATGACGACGTCATCGTACTGTATGGCGACGCGCCACTCATCGATCCCAAGAGCCTGTCGGACGCGATCGAGGCGCGCAAGGAGGGCGCCGACATGGTCGTCCTCGGCTTCACCGCCGTCGACCCGACGGGCTATGGTAGGATGATCGTCGAGAACGGCGAACTCACCGCGATCGTCGAGGAAAAAGAAGCGACCGATGAGCAGAAGAAGATTGACTTCTGCAACGGCGGCATCATCACCATGGATGGCGGGGACGCCATTTCTCTTCTCGATGCGATTGGCAACGACAACGCCAAGGGCGAGTATTATCTCACCGATGTCGTGTCCATCTGCCGCGCGCGCGGCGGCAAGGTGATCGCGCTCGAAGCCCCTGAAGCCGACATGATGGGCTGCAACACCCGCGCCGAACTCGCCGCCCTCGAAGCCGAATGGCAGGACCGCAGGCGCCGCGAAATCATGCTGTCGGGCGTCACGCTCTGCGATCCTGCGACGGTCTATTTCTCGCACGACACCGAAATCGGCCGTGACGTGCTCATCGAACCCAGCGTCTGGTTTGGCCCCGGCGTCTCGGTCGGCGAGGGCGCCGTCATCCATGCCTTCTCCCATATCGAGGGCGCGACGATCGGCGAGGGCGCCCAGGTCGGTCCCTTCGCCCGGCTGCGGCCGGGCGCGGATCTCGGAGAGGGCTCGAAGGTTGGGAATTTCTGCGAAGTGAAGAAGGCCGATATCGGGCCGGGCGCCAAGGTCAATCATCTCACCTATATCGGCGACGCCACAATCGGCGCGAAGGCCAATATCGGCGCCGGCACCATCACCTGCAATTATGACGGCGTGAACAAGCACCGCACGGTGATCGGCGAGGGCGCCTTCATCGGCTCGAACTCCTCTCTGGTCGCACCCGTCGAGATCGGCGACGGGGCCTATATCGGATCGGGCTCGGTCATCACCAAAACGGTGGAGGCGGACGCGCTGGCGCTCACCCGGACGCCGCAGGAGAACCGGCCGGGCAAGGCGAGTATCCTGCGGGCGCGCGCGGAGGCTGTGAAAGCAGCGCGAAAACAACAGAAATAGGCCTGAATTCGGTTATTTGTTGTCACCATATTTGAAGAGGGCGGGGGTGAACGCACTGGCGCGTTTTACCCTCGCCTCATATAGCTTTTGCCCAAGGGATAAGGGGAGAATCGATTTATGTGCGGAATTGTCGGGATCATCGGCGGGCGCGACGTCGCGCCGTTGCTCGTGGATGCGCTCAAGCGTCTCGAATATCGGGGCTATGATTCAGCGGGCGTCGCCACCTTGCAGGACGGCCGCCTCGACCGCCGCCGCGCGGAGGGCAAGCTCGGCAATCTCGAGGGCCGTCTCGCCGCCAAGCCGCTTCCCGGTCATATCGGCATCGGTCACACCCGCTGGGCAACCCACGGCGCGCCGACCGAGAACAACGCACATCCCCATTTCGCCGGCCGGGTTGCCGTCGTCCATAACGGCATCATCGAGAATTTCGCGAGCCTGCGCGAGGAACTGACAGCGTCGGGCGCCGAGTTCGTCACCCAGACCGATACCGAGGTCGTCGCCCATCTCGTCTCCCACTATCTCGAAGAGGGCATGGCCGCGCGGGAGGCCGCCCAGGCCGCGATCTCGCGACTGGACGGGGCTTACGCGCTCGCCATCCTGTTTTCCGGTGACGACGAGGAAATGATCGTCGGCGCCCGCCATGGTCCGCCGCTCGCCGTCGGCCACGGCACCGACGAGATGTATCTCGGCTCCGACGCCATCGCGCTCGCACCCTTCACCGATGAAGTGACCTATCTCGAGGACGGTGACTGGTGCGTGGTCACGCGGCAAGGCGCTGAATTCTACGATGCTTCGGGCGCGCGGGTCGATCGTGCCAAGCGCATCAGCCGGGGCGCTGCCTATGTGGTCGACAAGGGCAACCACAAGCACTTCATGGAAAAGGAAATCTATGAACAGCCCGAGGTGATCAGCCACACTCTGTCCCATTATATCGATTTCGCCGAGGGGCGGGTCAAGCCGGTCGAGGGCATCGACTTCGCCTCTCTCGACCGGTTGGCGATCTCCGCCTGCGGCACCGCCTATTATGCCGGCCTGATCGCCAAATACTGGTTCGAGCGCTATGCGCGACTGCCCGTCGAGATCGATGTGGCTTCCGAGTTCCGCTACCGGGAAATGCCGCTGACCGGCAAGATGGCGGCGCTCTTTGTCTCGCAGTCCGGCGAGACCGCCGACACGCTCGCCTCGCTGCGCTACTGCAAGGGCGAGGGGGTGACCATCGGAGCCATCGTCAACGTTCCTGAATCGACGATTGCGCGGGAAGCCGACGCTGTCTTTCCGACGCTCGCCGGTCCGGAGATCGGCGTGGCATCCACCAAGGCGTTCACCTGCCAGCTATCGGTGCTTGCAGCCCTTGCCATCGCCGCCGGCAAGGCGCGCGGCACATTATCGGAAGAGCAGGAAGCCGAGATGGTCCAGGCGCTCGTTGAGGGCCGTCGCGTGCTCGGCGAGGTGCTGCGTGACATCCAGCCGCGCATCGAGGCGCTGTCGCGCGATCTCAGCCATTTCAAGGATGTGCTCTATCTCGGCCGCGGCACCAACTTCCCGCTGGCCCTCGAGGGCGCGCTCAAGCTCAAGGAAATCTCCTATATCCACGCCGAGGGATATGCGGCCGGCGAGCTCAAGCACGGACCGATCGCGCTGATCGACGAGGACATGCCGGTCATCGTCATCGCCCCGCACGACCAGCTTTACGAAAAGACGGTCTCCAACATGCAGGAGGTCGCTGCCCGCGGCGGCCGGATCGTATTGATCACCGACGAACGGGGGGCACGCGAAACCGCGCTGCAGACGATGGAGACCATCGTCCTGCCGAAGGTCGCTGATATCGTCACGCCGCTCCTCTACGCGCTTCCGGTGCAACTGATTGCCTACCATACGGCTGTCTTCATGGGCACCGATGTCGACCAGCCGCGGAATCTGGCCAAATCCGTCACCGTGGAGTGAGCAAATCCTCCGCGATTGCATGCGTGACGACCTTGCCGATTGCTGCGCTGCACTCCATATAAAAGATGATATGGGGCGCTTTCGGCCGCCCGACTTGATGGAAGGCGGTCAATGAGCGAACCGGCGAAGAAGAATACGGCAGGCATGCGCCTGAGGCGCTATTTCCTGACCGGCCTCATCGTCGTGGCGCCCCTGGTGATCACCGCCTATCTGACCTGGTCCTTCGTTCTCTGGGTCGATGGATGGGTCAAACCCTATCTGCCGGCGACCTACAATCCCGACACTTATCTGCCCTTCAGCCTTCCTGGCTACGGCCTTCTGGTGGCTCTCGTTGCGCTCACCATGGTGGGGTTCCTCACCGCCAACCTGGTTGGCCGCACGATCATCGGCTTCGGCGAATCGCTGCTCGACCGCATGCCGCTGGTTCGCGTCGTCTACAAGGGGCTCAAGCAGATCTTCGAAACCGTGCTCGCCGAACAGAGCAATTCTTTCAAGCAGGCCGCGCTGATCGAATATCCGCGCAAGGGTCTCTGGTCGATCGTCTTCATCGCCACCGAGACCAAGGGCGAGGTGGATCACAAGCTGCCCGGTGAGGATACGATTTCGGTGTTCCTGCCGACCACGCCCAATCCCACCTCCGGTTTCCTGCTTTTCGTCCCGCGCAAGGATATCATCCTGCTCGAGATGAGCGTGGAGGAGGCGGCCAAGATGGTGATTTCCGCCGGTCTGGTGGCGCCGAAATATCCGATCCCGGATCCCAAGGCGTTGCCGGTAAAGGCCAGGCCAAAGCAGATCACGGCCGGGGATTGATCAACCTCACCCGGATCTGAGGAAGCGGATCGCCTCGTCGCGCCGCATCAGATAGAGCAGCATTCGTACCGCCGCACCGCGCTTGCCCGAGAGGTCCGGATCGGTCTCGCTCAACAGCCGCGCATCGTTGCGTGCCATTTCCAGAAGATCGCCATGCACCGAGAGGTCGGCGAGCCGGAACCCGGGCATGCCGGATTGCTGCGTCCCCAGAAGATCGCCTTCGCCGCGCAGTCGCAGGTCCTCCTCGGCGATGCGGAAACCGTCCTCGCTGTCGCGCAGCACCGCGAGCCGCGCATGCGCCGTTTCGCTCAGCGGCCCGTGATAGAGCAGAAGGCAGCTCGAGGCCTCCGATCCGCGTCCCACCCGACCGCGTAGCTGATGGATCTGCGACAGGCCGAAATTCTCGGCATGCTCGATCACCATGATCGTGGCGTCGGGCACATCGACCCCCACCTCGATCACCGTCGTGGCGACCAGAAGCCGTGTCTCGCCCGTCTTGAAGGCGGTCATCGCCCGGTCCTTCTCCTCGCCCGGCATCCGGCCGTGAACGAGGCCGACGAGCGGCGCCAGTTCCTTGCCGAACGCCTTGCGAAGAGTGTCCGCGCGCTGTTCGGCGCTCATCAGGTCGCTCTTCTCGCTTTCCTCGACGAGCGGGCAGATCCAGTAGGCCTTCTTGCCCTCGGCGACCGCCGCCTTCAGCCGCGCGACGATGTCGCCGATCCGCTCGTCGGGAATCGTGACCGTAGAGATCGGTTTGCGCCCGGCGGGCTTTTCGGTGAGCTGCGAGACGTCCATGTCGCCGAAGGCGGCCAGCACGAGCGTTCGCGGGATCGGCGTCGCCGTCATCACCAGCATGTGCGGCGCCTGGCCCTTGGCCGTCAGCCTGAGCCGCTGGTGGACCCCGAACCGGTGCTGCTCGTCGACCACCGCATAGGTGAGGTTCTTGTAGACCACCGATTCTTGGAACAGCGCATGGGTGCCGACCAAGATCTGCGCCTCGCCGCTTTCGATCCGGCTGAGAATCTCCGTGCGCTCGCGCCCCTTGCTGCGGCCGGTGAGAATGTCGACCTTGATGCCTGCCGCTTCCGCCGGTCCCTTGATCGAGGCGAAATGCTGCCGTGATAGGATTTCGGTCGGCGCCATCAAGACCGCCTGGCCGCCGGCCTCCACCGCGTCCGCCATGGTGAGCAGCGCCACCGCCGTCTTGCCGGAACCGACATCGCCCTGCAGCAGCCGGATCATCCTGTCTTCACTGTTCATGTCGGAGAGTATCTGCTTGATCGCCTCATCCTGACTGCCCGTCAACGAGAAGGGAAGCTGGCTCAGGATCTGTTGCCGCAGCCGTCCCTCGGCCTTGATCGAGCGGCCCGGCAGTTTCCGCAGCCGGCTGCGAACCATGGCGAGAGACACCTGACCGGCCAATAATTCGTCATAGGCCAGTCGTCGCCGCGCAGGAGCCTTCGGGTCGAGATCGGCGGCATCCTCCGGCGCATGCAGGCGCCGAACGGCCTCGCCGAAATCCGGAAAACCGTGCTGGGTGATAAAATGCGGATCGCACCACTCGGGCAATTGCTGTAGCTGCGTCAGCGCCGAGGCGATCGCTTTACGCAACACCTTGGGGGACAATCCACCGGTCAGCGGATAGACCGGCTCGTAAAGCGGCAGGTCGTCCCTTTCGGATTCGGGTACGATGTGGTCCGGATGCACCATCGAGGGCCGGCCGTTGTACCAGTCGACCTTGCCCGAGACGATGATGGTCTCGCCGACAGGCATCTGCTTTTCGAGCCATTGCTGCTTGCCGTTGAAGAAGACGAGCGCCATTTCCCCGGTCTCGTCGTGCACGAACACCCTGTGCGGCACGTTCGAACGGCCGCGTGGTGCCGCCTGGTGCCGGTCGACGCGCACCGTCAGCGTCACGATCACGCCTTCGGGGGAATGCGCTATGCCGGGGTTCTTGCTGCGGTCGATGAGATTGTAAGGCGCAAGCAGCAGAAGATCGACGACACGCGTGTCGTCGGCCTCCTCGCGGCCGGTCACGCGCGCCAGCGCCTCGGCGAGTTTGGGGCCGATGCCTGCGAGGTTTTCCACCGGACGGAAGAGGGAATCGAGTTCGATTGGTCGCATCCGGGCAGAAAACGGACAATCGACACGATTTGCAAGGCTTGTTGAACGGCTGACAAGCGCTCCGCCTTGGGCTATTGAGGCGGCGCGAAAGAAGGATTCCCATGACCGGAACGACCCGAACCAGTGCCGATCTCGACCCGCGCCGGCGGCGGCTGCTCGTGCGCGCCTGGCGCCGCGGCATCCGCGAGATGGATCTCATCCTCGGCGGTTTCGCCGATTCCGAGATCGCCGACCTCAGCGATGCGGAACTCGACACGCTCGAAACCCTTATGCTGGAAGACGATGCGGACATCCTGTCATGGATCAACGGCGAAAAGGAGTGCCCGGCGCCCTTCGTCACGCCGCTGTTTAACAGGATCGCAGCGTTCCGGCCGCAATTCGGCTCTGACGGTGGCATGAAGACGGAGCGGACCGAACCGCGATGATTCCCGACAAGTTTCTGAAATCCCTGACGGGTCATGAAGGCCCGGCAACGCTTTCCGCCGTGCCCCCCGGCATGGATGCCTTCATCCTCGCCGAACTGGCGCGCGCCGGCCGTCCGGTCGCATACATTCTGTCCGACGGCCAGCGTATCGGCGATATCGAGCAGAACCTCGCCTTTCTGGCGCCCGACATTCCGGTTCTGACGCTGCCGGGCTGGGACTGCCTTCCCTATGACCGTGTCTCGCCAGGGGCCGATGTGTCTGCGCGCAGGCTTGAGGCGCTGTCTGGTCTGGCGGCCATGCAGGAGAAACCGCACGGCGCGATCGTCCTCGTCACGGTCAATGCCGCACTTCAGCGCGTGCCGCCGCGCGATGCCATTCGCTCGCTGGGTTTCTCGGCGCGCGCCGGCGGCGTCATCAAGATGGAAGATCTCGCCGAACGGTTCGAGCGGCTTGGTTTCGACCGGGTGGCGACGGTCCGGGAAGTCGGCGAATATGCCGTGCGCGGCGGCATTCTCGATGCCTTCCTGCCGGGTGCCGACGAGCCGGTGCGGCTCGATTTTTTCGGCGATACGCTCGAGACCATCCGTCACTTCGATCCGGTCTCGCAGCGGACCACCGGTCAGGTCAAGGAACTGGTTCTCAACGCCATGAGCGAGGTCTCGCTCGATCCGGAGACGGTGAGCCGCTTCCGCGCCAACTATCTGCGGCAGTTCGGTGCCGCCACCCGCGACGACGCGCTCTATGCGGCGATCTCCGAGGGCAGGCGCTTTGCCGGCATGGAGCACTGGTTGCCGCTCTTCTACGATCATCTCGAAACCGTCTTCGACTATCTCGACGGGTTCCGTATCGTGACCGACCATGTGGCGGTGGAAGCCGCCGGCGAACGGCGCGAGCAGATCGTCGATTATTACCAGTCGCGCGACGATCAGCTCTCGCAGTCGAAGGGCCAAGGCATCCAGGCCGCCCCCTACAAGCCAATCCCGCCGGACACACTCTATCTCGACCAGCAGGAATTCTCCCGCACGCTCGACCACGCCGGCTCGCTCCGGCTCTCGCCCTTTACAGAGCCCGATACGTCGGCGCGAAAGGTCTTTGAACTCGATGACCATGTCGGTCCGCGATGGGCGGCGGAGGTCGAAAAGCGCGAAGAGGGCGAATCCCGCGTCAACCTGTTCGACAAGGCAGTCGCCCATATCGCCGACAAACGCGCTGCCGGGTCCAAAGTGTTGGTTACCGCATGGACCGAAGGCTCGCTCGACCGCCTGCTGCAGGTCCTCGAGGAACACGGTCTCGGCAACGTCAAGCGTGTCGAGCGCTTCTCCGAAGTCCGAAAACTGAAGCCAGGGCAGGCGGCGGCCGCCGTTCTGGCCGTCGAGGGTGGGTTCGAGGCCGATGGCACGGTTGTCGTCGGCGAACAGGACATTCTCGGCGACCGGCTCGTCAGGCGTGCCCGCCGCAAGAAGCGCGGTGCGGACTATATTTCGGAGGTCGCGGGCCTCGACGAAGGCTCGCTTGTGGTCCACGCCGAACACGGCATCGGCCGCTTCATGGGGCTGTTGACCATCGAGGCCGCCGGCGCGCCGCATGCCTGCCTTGAACTCCATTATGCCGAGGGTGCGAAACTCTTCCTGCCGGTGGAGAATATCGAGCTTCTCTCGCGCTACGGCTCCGACGGCGAGGGTGTCCAGCTCGACAAGCTCGGCGGTGTGGCCTGGCAGTCGCGCAAGGCCAAGCTCAAGAAACGCCTTCTGGATATGGCCGCGGGCCTCATCCGCATTGCGGCCGAGCGCCATATGCGCTCCGCGCCGGTCCTGGCTGCGCCCGAAGGCCTCTATGACGAATTTGCCGCCCGTTTCCCCTATGAGGAGACCGAGGACCAGATGGCGGCCATCGAGGCGGTGCGTGAGGATCTCGCCGCCGGCCAGCCGATGGATCGCCTGATTTGTGGCGACGTCGGTTTCGGCAAGACGGAGGTGGCGCTTCGCGCGGCCTTCATCGCGGCCATGAACGGCGTCCAAGTGGCAGTCGTCGTCCCCACCACGCTACTCGCCCGTCAGCACTACAAAACCTTTTCGGAGCGACTGAAAGGCTATCCGGTCCGCATCGCCCAGGCCTCGCGGCTGGTCGGTTCGAAGGAACTGGCGCTGACCAAGCAGGAACTCAAGTCCGGCAAGTGCGACATCGTCGTCGGCACCCACGCGCTTCTGGGCTCATCGGTCGACTTTGCCAATCTCGGCCTGCTGATCGTTGACGAGGAACAGCATTTCGGCGTCAAGCACAAGGAACGGCTCAAGGAGATCAAGTCGGACGTCCACGTGCTAACCTTGTCGGCGACGCCGATTCCGCGCACGCTGCAACTGGCCATGACCGGTGTCCGCGAACTCTCGCTGATCACGACGGCGCCGGTTGACCGCATGGCGGTCCGCACCTTCATTACACCGTTCGACACGCTCACCGTGCGCGAAACCCTGCTGCGCGAGCACTATCGCGGCGGCCAGAGCTTTTACGTCTGCCCGCGTGTCTCCGATCTTCAGGACGTCGCCGCCTGGCTGCGCTCGGACGTACCTGAACTCAAGTTTGCCATTGCCCATGGCCAGATGGCGGCGGGCGAACTCGATGACATCATGAACGCCTTCTACGACGGCAGCTACGACGTGCTCCTGTCGACGACGATCGTCGAATCCGGCCTCGATGTGCCGACGGCGAATACGCTTGTCGTTCACCGCGCCGACATGTTCGGCCTCGCCCAGCTCTATCAGATCCGCGGCCGTGTGGGCCGGTCCAAGGCGCGGGCCTTCGCGCTGCTGACGCTGCCGGTCAACAAGACGCTGACCGCCACCGCGGACCGCCGGCTCAAGGTTCTCCAGTCGCTCGACACGCTCGGGGCGGGCTTCCAGCTCGCAAGCCACGACCTCGACATTCGCGGCGCCGGCAATCTGCTCGGAGAGGAACAGTCCGGCCACATCAAGGAAGTCGGTTTCGAACTTTACCAGCACATGCTCGAGGAGGCGGTCGCCGAACTCAAGGGCGAGGAGGATATCGTCGATACAGGCTGGTCGCCGCAGATTACTGTGGGAACGCCGGTGATGATCCCGGAAGATTATGTCCCGGATCTCAATCTGCGCATGAGCCTCTACCGCCGCCTGGGCGACATCACCGATATTTCCGAGATCGACGGCTTCGGCGCCGAGATGATCGACCGTTTCGGCCCGCTGCCGAAGGAAGTCGAGCACCTGCTCAAGATCGTCTACATCAAGTCGCTGTGCCGCAAGGCCAATGTGGAGAAGGTGGATGCGGGGCCGAAGGGCGTGGTCATCCAGTTCCGCGACGGCAATTTCCCCAATCCGGCCGGGCTGGTGCAGTACATCGCCACACAGGGCAGTCTGGTGAAGGTGAGGCCCGACCAGAGCATCTTCCTGTCGCGCGACCTGCCGACCGGAGAGAAACGTCTCGTGGGTGCTGCCGTGGTGATGACGAAGATGGCGGAGATTGCGGAGGCCGCGGCTTAGGCCTTGTCAGGCGGAGGCGGCGGACCCCATTCCACCGGTTTGCGTTTCGGCAGCGACCTGGCGGATAGCGTTGGCGAGAACGTCGGCCGACTGCGCGCCCATCACGGCATATTTGCCGTCCAGGATGAAGCACGGCACGCCGCTCACGCCCATCTGTTGGGACACGGCGATTTCCTGCGTGACCGCATCGCGGTCGGCATCCGATTCCAGAAGGTTCTTGACGATCTCGGGGTCGAGTCCGGCTTCGGCCGCAGCCTCGATCAGGACGGCATCGTCGCCGATATTGCGTCCGTCCTCGAAATACATCCGGAACAGGATCGCGACCACCTTGCCCTGGATGTCGGTGCCCTGTGACCCCGCCCAGCGAATGAGCCGGTGGGCGTCGAGCGTATTGGCCGAAACGCCGATTTCCTCGAACTGAAATGGAATGTTTTCCTCCGCACCCGCTGTCTTGACGTTGGCATAGGCACGCTCGGCGGCTTCGGAACCGCCGAACTTGTCTTCCAGATATTTGCGCCTGTCCTTGCCTTCCTTGGGCAGCGTCGGATCGAGCTGATAGGGGCGCCAGCGGACCTCGACGGGAACGTCTCCGCCCAGCCGGCTGAGCGCGTCGTCGAGCCGGCGCTTGCCGATATAGCACCACGGACACATGACGTCTGAGACGACATCGATGGTGAAGGAATGGCTGGTTTCGTTCTCGCTCATGCCGCGATCCTCATACTGTGTATGCGTCATATGGGCATGCCGGGGCAGGATTTCACTTGCCCGCTGACTTGTCCCACCAGGATGGAAGATAATAGCCGTAAAGCGGCGTCATGCCGGACGGGCCGGTCACACGGTCCCAATGGGCCAGATAGGCTTCGCCCAGATGGTAGGTCGGAACCACATAATAGCCCGAAAGCAGCACCCGGTCGAAGGCGCGAACCGCCGCCTGGAATTCTTCCTGCTCTCGCGCGTTCAGCATCGCATCGATCATGGCGTCCACAGCGGGATCGGCAACGCCGGCAAAATTGAAGCTTCCTGGAAGATCTTTCGCCATCGAGCTCCATCGTCCTCTCTGCTCGATCCCCGGCGAAAGGGAGGAGGGATAGGACTTGATGATCATGTCGTAGTCGAATTTCTGCGTGCGTTGCTGGTACTGCGCGTCGTCCACCGTGCGGATCGTCATCTTGATGCCAAGCGGCGCGAGGGCGCGCTGATAGGCAATCGCCAGTTTCTCCTGACCTTCGTTCTGCGTCATCACCTCGAAGGCCAGCACGCGTCCGTTCTCGTCCACCAGTTGGCGGTTCTTGATCGTGTAACCCGCCTCCGTCAGCAGATCGAAGGCCGCCCGCTGGACACGACGATCGCGACCGCTTGCATCCGTCACCGGCAACCGGAAGGAGCCGTCCATGATGTCCGGATCGACCGCATCCGGGAAGGGCGCCAGAAGCTGTTTCTCGAGGCTCGAGGCCGACCGCTTGAAGCTCGAGAGCATGGTGCCCTGCCAGTATGACTGGGTGCGGGTGTAGACGTTTTCGTAGAGGTTCTTGTTCACCCACTCGAAATCGAAGAGCAGGGTAAGTGCCTTGCGCACCGCTTTGTCCTGAAACACGGGACGCCGCGTGTTGAACACGAAACCGAACATGCCGGACGGCGTCTGGCGCTTGTAGGATTCCTTGATGACCCGCTTTTCCCTGGCTGCCGGAAAGTCGTATCCGCGCAGCCAATTCGTGACCGCGCCATCGGGATAGATGTCGATCACGCCTTTCTTGAAGGCCTCGAACAGCGTGTTCTCGGACAGGAAATACTCGATGGTGATGGTGTCGTAATTGTCGAGCCCGCGTTTGACCGGCAGATCCTTGGCCCAATATTCCGGATTGCGTTCGAACGTGATGCGTTCGCCAAGCTCCACCTTGCCGATCGTATAGGGACCGGAGCCGACAATGGGCTTGAGCGTCGATCTCTCGAATGTTTCGGGATCGATGCCATGTTTCGGCAGGATCGGCGTGAACGCGATGATCAACGGAATCTCGCGATTGCCGTCCTCGTTGAAGGTGAAGCGCACGCTGTTGTCGCCAACCTTTTCCATCTTGGCGACACGGTCGAGGCGGTTGGAGTAGGGCGGGCGGCCATGGTCGCGAAACAGTTCGAACGTGAAGATCACGTCCTCGGCGGTCACCGGTTCGCCATCCGACCAGCGGGCATCCGGGTTGATGTTGAACTGGATGAAGGTGCGGTCATCATCCCATTCCACGCTCTTGGCCAGCAGCCCGTAAAGGGTGAAGGGTTCGCCCTGCGAGCGCATCATCAGCGGCTCGTAGACGAGGTTGCCGAAATCCTGGTCAATCACCCCGCGTGCGGTCGTGCGCATGCTTTTCAGGATGAACGGATTGAGGCTGTCGAAGGTGCCCACCACGCCGTAGGAGACCTTGCCGCCCTTCGGAGCTTTGGGATTGGCATAAAGAAAGTGGGTGAAGTCCGGCGGAAGCGCGGGCTTGCCGTGCATGGCGATTGCGTGGACCGGATCTGCCTGGGCCGCGGAAGGGATGGCGAGCGGTGCAATCATCAAGACGGACAGTACGCCAAGACAGGCGGCTGTGAACCTGCGCCTTACCCGCCGGACCAATTCCGCTGTGCCTGTCGTGAACATCCCGTCTCCTCTGGCGATATCGGAGTCTGACCGTCTCCGATTCTCCGGTAAACCTAACATGTCGATCGCTCCCTTCGCCACAAAGCGCAAATGAGGCCATTTGAGGACGACAGAGCGAAAGATGCTTGCCAGGATAACCGAAACGGGCACGAATCCGGAGGCAGGGAATTTTTAGCCGCACATGCCGGGCGGGGGTGGCATTTCCACCGCTCACGGTTTAACAGGAGGCGAGACCGGTCATTGTGTCGCCTCAATTGGCGAACAAAAGCGCCGCGGAAACAACGAAGCGGAATCGGGCGCGCCAATACTTTGGAATGCGCCGTAACCGCAGGGGCGTTTGCAGGAGAAAACCAGACCCATGATCACGAACACCAAAAGGACACTCGCGGCCATCCTTACTGCCGGGTTCGCCGTGGGCGCCCTCGGCTCGCTTCCGGCACGCGCCCAGGAAGGCGGGGCAGCTCCCGCTCCGCGTCAGGGATGGTACAAGGTCTGCACCAAGCAGGAAGACAACGACGTCTGCATCGTGCAGAACATCGTCTCCGCGCCTACCGGGCAGCTTCTTACCGCCATCGGCCTCATCGAGGTCACCGGCAAGGTCAACCGCAAGATCATGCAGGTCTCGGTGCCGAGCGCGCGCATGATCCAGCCGGGCATCAACGTCCAGGTCGACGGCGGCCAGGCTCAGCGGATCGAATATTCGGTCTGCATGCCCGACAAGTGCGTCGCAGAAGTGGTGCTGACCGACCAGATGATCGCGGCCTACAAGAAGGGCGGCGAGCTGGTTCTGACCTCGGTGAATTTCCAGCGCACCCCGAACCCGATCAAGATCTCGCTCGAAGGCTTCACCCAGGCCTATGACGGCGAACCGATCAAGCAGTCGGAACTGCAGGAGCGCCAGCGTCTTCTCCAGGAAGAGATGTCCAAGAAGGCCGAGGAAGAGCGCAAGAAGCTCGAGGATGCCCAGAACGCTGCCAAGCAGCAGTAAGGCGCTTCGCTTCATCGAATTGAAAAAGGCCCGGTTGATCGCTCAGCCGGGCCTTTTTCTATCCTCTGGGATCTGCGTTCAGTGACTGTTGCGTTCGAGCGGCATGTAGACGCCGTCGACCGGCGGGCCGAAGAACTCGCCCAGTTGCGGATGGCGGATCGGCGTGCCGCTGTCGTCGGGCAGCAGGTTCTGCTCCGAGACATAGGCGACGTATTCGGTTTCATCGTTCTCGGCGAGCAGGTGGTAGAACGGCTGGTCCTTGCGCGGCCGGACCTGCTCGGGAATGGCATTGTACCATTCCTCGGTATTGGCAAAGACCGGATCGACATCGAAGATCACGCCGCGGAAGGGGAATATCCGGTGCTTGACCACCTGACCGATCCCGAAAAGCGCTGTCTGCTGAACCATCGAACTTCCTTTCATACGGCTCAACATGGGTGCAGCGCGGCAAAAAATCAACGCGCTGATCTTGACCATGGGGCGAGGGCGCAATAGCCACGGCACCTGTTCAGCAAGGGATTGGCGGCGCCCGCCACCCCGCCGAGGTGCACATGGCAGAAATCGCCGGTCTGGTTCTTCCGTTCTTCGGGCTCATCCTTCTCGGCTACATTGCCGCGCGGATCACCGGCCAGTCGCAGGAAGCGCTCGGCTGGCTCAATACGCTGATCATCTATCTGGCCCTGCCGGCGCTGTTCTTCAAACTGATCCTCAGAACGCCGATCGAGGAGTTGGCGCGCTGGGATTTCGTGCTGACCTCGATGGTGGTGACCTACGTGATCTTCACGGCGGTCTTCGCCATCGCCGTGCTGATCCGGAAAGCGGGCATCGACGCGGCGACGATCCAGGGGCTCGCCGCGGCTTACGGAAATATCGGCTATATGGGGCCCGGCATCGCCATTCTTGCCTTCGGGGAAAGGGCGGCGGTTCCGATTGCGCTTATCTTCTGCTTCGAGAACCTCATCCACTTCGCCGTCGCGCCGATGATGATGGCGCTCGCCGGCGACGACAAGCGGCCACCGGCGCAACTGGCCTTCGACGTGGTGCGCAAGATCGCCTTCCATCCCTTCATCATCGCGACGGCGGCGGGCGTGCTGGCGGCGGCCCTTCGTTTCGAGCCGCCTTTGCCGCTCGGTCGGCTGATCGACTATCTGGCCCAGGCCGCCGCGCCCTGCGCGCTCTTCGCGATGGGCGTGACGCTCGCGCTTCGGCCATTGAAGCGCGTGCCGCCCGAACTCGGCTACATCGTGCCGATGAAGCTCGTTCTCCATCCGGTGCTGATGTATCTGGCGATGTCGTGGGTAGGGGACTTCGACCGGATCTGGGTCTTTACCGCCGTGCTTCTCGCCTCGCTGCCGACGGCGACGAACGTCTTTGTCATCGGACAGCAATACGGCGTCTGGGTCGAGCGCGCCTCGGCCTGTATTCTGGTCACCACGATTGCCTCTGTGGCGACCGTCTCTGTGTTGTTGTGGCTGATAACCTCGGGGACGCTACCGGCCGACCTTTTCCCGTAATCCGGCTGCCATGTCGGCGAGGCCCGGCAGGACCGAGCGCTTGCGCCAGCCCGGCGTCATCCCCTCGCGCATGGCGAAGAGCTTGAGCGGCTTGATCCCGCCGATGGCGGCCAGTCCGCCCGCGCGCAGCATCTGCGCCGGCAGTAACGAGGTCAGCAGCGTCCGGTTGAGAAGGTCGACACCGAAGGTTCGGCTCGACACGTCCGTGCGGCGCGCCCTGTCGTAGGAGAGGGCGGCCGCATCGGCCTTTTCGGGACCGCCGACATCGCGGATGCGGCCGATCGCCATTTCCACGTCCCGGAGGCTCAGATTGAGCCCCTGCGCGCCGATGGGTGGGAAGGCGTGTCCGGTCTCGCCGATCAGGAAGGTGCGCCCGCTGGCGAAATTGTGCGCGATCATGCTCGACATCGGCCAGGCCTGGAAACCGTCCTCCACCTCGACGGCACCGAGGATCGACGACATGCGCCCTTCGACACGGGCATTGAGGTCCGCGCGTTCGAGCTTCATGACGCCGGCGACCTCGTCGGGATCCATGGCCCAGACGAGGCTCGACCGGTTGCCCGGCAGTGGCACCTGGGTGAATGGTCCCGCTTCGGTGTGGAACTCGGTCGAGATGTTGTTGTGCGGCAGGCGGTGGGCGAAGTTCATCACCATCGCGGTCTGCCGGTAGGTCCAGGTCCTGACCTTGATACCGGCGCAATCGCGCGCCTTCGATTTCCGTCCGTCGGCTGCGAGAACAGCGCGGGCCAGAAGCACGGTGCCGTCGGCGATCGTGAGCTTCATGCGTCCGCCGTCTTCCACCGCGTCGACGAGGGCGTGGGGAATGCGGGTGATGGCGTCGGTGGCCTCCACTTGCGCCGAGGCGGCCTTCATCAGCGGCGCGTTCGGGATGTTGTAGCCGAAGGCTGAGAGCCCGATCTCGGAGGACTGGAAGGAAACAGGCGGCGCGCGGAACAACCGCTTGGTTCCATCCAGAATGCGCATTGTCGACAGCGCGGCGGATTCGGCGCGGACCTCGTCCCAGACGCCAAGCCGTGAAAGCAGATCGATGGATTCGGTCATCAGCGCGGTGGTACGCAAATCGTTGCCCGGAGGGGGTGGCGCCACAAAGGCCACGCTCCAGCCTTCGGCCGCGGCCGCGAGCGCCGCCATCGTGCCGGCGAGCCCGCCACCGATCACCGCAATATCGAATTCGTCCACCACGACAGTCTCCTTCAGGGAGGAAAGCGGTTGCCTGCCAACCCCATTCGCTCCTACAAACACTAGGCGATCATATGAGCGATGTAGAGCCGATTCCGCTTCTTTTCCATGGGGTGTTTTGGCGCATGAGGGAGAGAGTGCGATGCGGTCCGTAAAGCGCCGGCGTGGCGAGCCATGAAAGTTCCCTTCTTCAAATACCGCCGCGTGCCCTATGCCGAGATCAGGGCGTTCTCGGTTCACATCCTGACCGCCTCGGGCGCCTATCTCGCCTTCCTGGCGGTCGTTGCCGCAGGCGAACAGCGCTTCGTCGACATGTGGTGGTGGCTCGGGCTGGCGCTCGCGGTCGACGGGATCGACGGACCGATCGCTCGCAAGCTCAAGGTCACCGAGGTCCTGCCCAACTGGTCGGGGCTGATGCTCGACAATGTCATCGACTATGTGACCTACGTGCTGGTGCCGGCCTATGCGCTTTATGAGAGCGGCATGATCGGCGAGCCGCTCTCCTTCGTCGCCGCCGGCCTGATCGTGGTCTCCAGCGCGGTCTATTATGCTGACATCGGAATGAAGACCGACGAGAATTTCTTCTCCGGATTTCCGGTTGTCTGGAACATGTTCGTCTTCAGTCTCTTCGTCATCAATCCGTCGGAAATGTCGGCCTTCATCGCCATCCTCTTCGCCGTCGTCGCGACCTTCCTGCCGATCAACTTTCTGCATCCGGTACGCGTTCAGCGCCTACGTCCGCTCAATCTCGCCGTCTTCACGGTCTGGTCGGCGCTCGGCGCTGTGGCACTGCTTCTCCACTTCGAGACGCCGGAATGGCTCAAATGGGCGGTTATGGCCGCAAGCCTCTATCTGCTCGTCATCGGGCCGGTTCTCCAACTCTTCCCCAATCTCGGCAGGAAGCCGGAAACGACAATCGGGAGTGAAACGAAATGACCAAGGCTATCCTCGTCTCCGCCACCGGGGGCCCCGACGTCCTCGAATGGGCCGATCACCCGGTCGGCGAGCCCGGACCGGGTGAAATCAAGGTCCGCACCGCCGCGGCGGGTTTGAACTTTATCGACGTCTATTACCGTTCCGGGCTCTATGCGGCGCCGACGAACCCCTTTGTGCCGGGTGCCGAGGGCGCGGGCACCGTGATCGCGGTGGGTGACGGGGTGAGTGACCTCGCGGTCGGCGACCGGGTAGCCTATGTCGTCGGTCTCGGCTCCTACGCAGAGGAGCGGCTTTTGCCTGCGGATCGCGCGGTGAAGGTGCCCGACGGCATCGACCTCGAAATCGCCGCAGGCGCCATGCTCAAGGGCATGACGGTCGAATATCTTCTGCTGCGCACGTACCCCGTCAAGAAGGGTGAGACGATCCTCTTCCACGCGGCTGCCGGCGGTGTCGGCTCGATGGCCGGCCGCTGGGCGAAATCGCTCGGCGCGCGCGTCATCGGCACGGTGGGCTCAGAAGAAAAGGCCGAACTCGCCCGCGCCAACGGCTATGACGAGGTGATCAACTACCGCAGCGAGGATTTCGTCGCCCGCGTGAAGGACCTGACGGACGGCAAGGGCGTCGACGTGGTCTACGATTCCGTCGGCAAGGACACGTTTCCCGGCTCGCTCGACTGCCTGAAACCGCGCGGCATGTGGGTCAGCTTCGGCCAGTCTTCGGGCAGCATCGAACCGTTTCCCATGGCCGTGCTGAGCCAGAAGGGCTCGCTCTACGCCACCCGGCCGACGCTCTTCACCTACATCGCCAGCCGGGACGATCTGGTGAATTCCGCCGGGGCGCTTTTCGACGTCATCGGGCGCGGAGTGATCTCGATCGACGTCAATCAACGCTATGCGCTATCGGACGCCGGCCAGGCCCATGAAGACCTCGAAAACCGGAAAACGACGGGGACGACCATACTCCTCCCTTGAATTCACTCGAAATTTGGTGAAGCTTGTTTCTTGCGCATATGGGTTGCGTGCCTGCTTTTTGTTCATGGGGGACTCGTGCAGAGCGGAAGTGAGGGTACACCGCTCCTGAAGACCGTCGGTCTCACCAAGGTTTTCGGGGAGGTCAAGGCTTGCAACGGTATCGATCTGTCGATCGCGCCGGGGGAGATCCACGCGCTTCTGGGGGAGAACGGCGCGGGCAAGTCGACGCTTGTGAAGATGATGTTCGGCGTGCTCGATCCGAGCGAAGGCGAAATCCTGTGGAAGGGCCAGCCGGTTCGCATCGGTAGCCCCGGGGAGGCCCGCCGTCTCGGCATCGGCATGGTTTTCCAGCATTTCTCGCTGTTCGAGGCGCTTACGGCGGCCGAAAACATCGCCCTCGTTCTCGAGGAGAAGACCCCGATCTCGAAGATCGCCGAAACCGCCCGCAAGCTCTCCGTCGATTATGGCCTGCCGCTCGACCCCAACTCCATGGTCGGCGATCTTTCCGTCGGCGAGCGCCAGCGCATCGAGATCATCCGCTGCCTCTTGCAGAAACCGGACCTGATCATCCTCGACGAGCCCACCTCGGTGCTGACCCCGCAGGAAGCCAACAAGATGTTCGAGACGCTCGAGCGGCTGAAGGCCGAGGGCAAGTCGATCCTCTACATTTCCCACCGGCTCGACGAGGTCAAACGCCTCTGCGACACCGCGACCGTGCTGCGTCACGGCAAGGTCGTCGGTCACTGTGTGCCGCGCGAGGAAACTGCCTCGTCGCTCGCCAACATGATGGTCGGCTCCGATGTCGAAACGGTCAAGCGCGAGGGCGCGGTCCCGGAATTCGGCAAGCCGCTGATCGAGATCCGCAATCTCGAACGTCCTCCGGCCACCCCGTTCTCCATTCCGCTACGCGGTATCGACCTGACAGTACGGGCGGGCGAGATCGTCGGCATTGCCGGTGTGGCCGGCAACGGACAGGGCGAATTCTTCGAGGCCGTTTCGGGTGAGGCGACACAGAAGCGCGCCGACATCGTCAGCCTCAACGGCCAGGATTGCGGCGACAAGGGAATTTCCGGCCGCCGCATTCTCGGCGTTGGCTTCGTCCCCGAGGAGCGCCTCGGTCACGGCGCGGTTCCCTCGCTGCCGCTGTCGGAGAACATGCTGTTGTCGCGCCACCGCACCGATGCGAAATCGATGCTCGGACCGTTCGGCTTCGTGCGCAATGCGGCCGTCCGCTCCGCGTCCAAGCGTGTCATCGGCGAAATGGATGTGCGCAAGACCGCCGAGGATCCCGAAGCCGCCGCACTGTCGGGCGGCAACCTGCAGAAATACCTGATCGGCCGCGAACTCGACCGCCAGCCGGCGGTCATGATCGTCGACCAGCCCACCTGGGGCGTGGACGCGGGTGCGGCGGCACGCATCCGCAAGGCACTGATCGCGCTCGCCCGCTCGGGTTCGGCCGTCCTCGTCATCAGCCAGGATCTCGACGAACTCTTCGAAATCTCGGATTCCATCGCCGTCATGCACGACGGCAGGCTGTCTGAACCTGTACCCATCGCCGAGGCCACCTACGAGAAGATCGGCCTTCTGATGGGCGGCGCCGAACCGGGACACATGGCCTTCGAGGGCGTCAAGGAAGAGGCGGGGGCCTGATGCGCATCGAACTGATCAAGCGGCCGCAGCAATCCGCGCTGTTTTCCGCTGTTTCGCCGCTCCTGGCGCTCGGGCTCACGGTACTCGCCGGCTTTGTCATCTTCTCTCTGCTCGGCAAGCCGCCCTTGGAGGCGCTTTACATCTATTTCGTCGAGCCGCTGAGCGAGACCTGGCAGCTTCACGAACTCGCCATCAAGGCCGCACCCCTGATCATGATCGCGGTCGGCCTGTCGGTCTGCTACCGCTCCAACAACTGGAACATCGGCGCCGAGGGGCAGTTCATTCTCGGCGGCATCGCCGGCTCGCTGATCCCGATCCTGATGCCGGGCTTCCAGAATTTTCTCACTCTTCCGTTGATGCTGCTTTTCGGTTTCATCGGCGGCGCGGCGATGGGCGCCGTTCCGGCGCTGCTGAAGACGCGCTTCAACACCAACGAGATCCTCACCAGCCTGATGCTGGTCTATGTCGCCCAGCTCTTTCTCGACTGGCTGGCGCGCGGCGTCTTCCGCGATCCCAACGGCAACAATTTTCCCGGCTCCATCCGCTTTCCCTCCGCCGCCCGTCTGCCAGAGATCATCCCGTCGCAAGGCAGCGCCCATCTGGGCATCGTGCTCGCCGTCATTGCGGCCGCCATCGTCTGGGTGATGATGAAATACCTCTTGCGCGGTTTCGAGGTGAAGGTGCTCGGCGGCAGCCCGCGGGCAGGGCGCTTCGCCGGCTTCTCTTCCTCGCGGATGGTCTTCTTCGCCTTCATCCTCTCGGGTGGCCTCGCCGGGCTCGCAGGCATCTGCGAAGTCTCGGGCGCCATCGGCCAGCTGCGCGAGACGATCTCGCCGGGCTATGGCTTTGCCGCCATCATCGTCGCCTTCCTCGGCCGCCTCAATCCGCTCGGCGCGATCGCCGCCGGCTTCGTGCTGGCGCTGACCTATCTCGGCGGCGAGGGCGCGCAGATGTCGCTCGGCATCTCCGACAAGGTGGCCCGCGTGTACCAGGGCCTGCTGCTGTTCTTCGTGCTCGGCTGCGACACGCTCATTCACTACCGCATTCGCCTTGTCTTCGGCGATCCGGTCAAGGCTCAGGGGTAGGGCGGTCCGATGGACATTTTCCAAAGCGTACTCCTGACGATCGCCACGGCCTCGACGCCGCTTCTGCTCGCCGCGATCGGTGAACTCGTCGTGGAGCGTTCGGGCGTGCTCAACCTCGGCGTCGAGGGCATGATGGTCATCGGCGCGGTCTGCGCCTTCGCCGCCGCCTATCTCAGCGGCAATCCATGGATCGGCGTCATCGCGGGCATTGTTGCCGGTGCTGTACTCTCGCTGCTTTTCGGCGTGTTGGCGCTGTCGCTTGCCACCAACCAGGTCGCCACCGGCCTGTCGCTGACCCTGCTCGGCATCGGCCTGTCCGGCATGATCGGCGAGAATTTCGTCGGACGAGCCGGGGCGCGGCTGCCCAATCTCGACATTCCGGTACTGACCGACCTGCCGCTCGTCGGCCGGCTGGTTTTCGGTCAGGATCCGCTGTTCTACGTCTCGATCGCGCTGACCGCCGCCGTGATGTGGTTCCTGTTCCGCACCCGGACGGGCCTCACGTTGCGCGCCATCGGCGACAACCACAAGTCCGCCCACGCGCTCGGCATCAACGTTCTGAAATACCGCTATCTGGCGGTTATGTTCGGCGGCGCCTGCGCCGGGCTCGCCGGCGCGCACCTGTCGCTCGTCTATACCCCGCAATGGGTGGAGAACATGACGGCGGGGCGCGGCTGGATCGCGCTTGCGCTCGTCGTCTTCGCCTCCTGGCGGCCCTGGCGGGTCATCGGCGGTGCCTATCTCTTCGGTGCGGTAACCATCGGCCAGCTCCACGCCCAGGCGCTCGGCTTCGGCATTCCGTCGCAGCTTCTTTCTTCGCTGCCCTATCTGGCCACGATCGTCGTTCTCGTCCTAATATCGCGGGACCGGAGGTTGACGGTGATGAACACACCGGCATCGCTCGCCCAGCCGTTCGTGCCCGACCGATAGGCGGCTCCAAGACCAACAGAGGGATATCGCCGGAGGTCCGGCGTGAAATCAGAGAGGTGAACCCATGAAAAAATTCCTGTTCGCACTGACCGCGACCGTCGCCCTGACGGCTGCAAGCGGCGCCTTCGCCGAAGACAAGTTCAAGGCGTGCTTCATCTATGTCGGCTCGAAGACCGACGGCGGCTGGACCCAGGCCCACGACATCGGCCGCCAGATGGTCGACAAGGAACTCGGCGACAAGGTCGAGACGGTGTTTCTCGAAAACGTGCCGGAGGGCCCGGACGCCGAGCGCGCCATCGAGCGTTTCGCCCGCTCCGGCTGCGGCATCATCTTCACCACTTCCTTCGGCTTCATGGACCCGACGATCGCGGTCGCCGAGAAATTCCCGGACGTGAAGTTCGAGCACGCCACCGGCTACAAGACTGCGCCGAACGTCACCACCTACAATTCGCGCTTCTATGAAGGCCGCTACATCATCGGCCAGATCGCCGGCGAAGTGTCCAAGACCGGCGTCGCCGGCTACATCGCCTCCTTCCCGATCCCGGAAGTGGTGATGGGCATCAACTCCTTCCTGCTCGGCGCGCGCTCGGTCAATCCGGACTTCAAGCTCAAGGTCGTCTGGGTCAACACCTGGTTCGACGCCGGCAAGGAAGCCGACGCAGCCAAGGCGCTCATCGACCAGGGCGTCGACGTGATCACCCAGCATACCGATTCCACCGGCCCGATGCAGGTCGCCGAGGAACGCGGCATCAAGGCTTTCGGCCAGGCCTTCGACCAGATCGAGGCCGGCCCGAACGCCCAGATGACGGCGATCGAGGACACTTGGGGTCCGTACTACGTCAAGCAGATCAAGGCCGCCATGGACGGCACCTGGGAAGGCGGCAAGTCCACCTGGGACGGGCTGAAGGACGGCATTCTCTCTATGGCGCCCTACACCAACATGCCTGACGAGGTGAAGGCGCAGGCCGAGAAGACCCAGGCCGCGATCGAATCCGGCGAACTCCATCCCTTCACCGGCCCGGTCAACAAGCAGGACGGCACCGTCTGGCTCAAGGAAGGCGAGGTTTCCGATGACGGCACGCTGCTCGGCATGAACTTCTATGTCGAAGGCGTCGACGACAAGCTGCCGCAGTAATTGGAAACGATCGCGGATACAGAAAGGGCGCCTCGCGGGGCGCCCTTTTTCGTTTCTGCTGCGTTTCCGGTGACCCCTCAGACCAGCCCTTCGGCCTTCAGCGTCTTCCAAGTATCGTCGAGCGTCTTCTTGGCGGTGGCGGCAAGCTCCTCGGCTTCTTCGTGGGACAGGGTGAGAGGCGGCGACAGGATCAGGCTGTCGCGCACCGCGCGCATCACGAGCCCGTTGGCGAAGGAGTGGTCGCGGGCAATCGTACCCACCTTGCCGACGTTGTCGAAGCGCTTCGACAGGTCGGATTTCTGCGGCACGAGCTCAAGCGCCCCGAACAGGCCGACCATACGGGCTTCGCCGACTAGATCGTGCGCGCCGAGTTCGCTCCAGAGTTTTTGCAGGAACGGCCCGATATCGTCCTTCACCCGGTCGACCAGCTTCTCGCGTTTCATGATCTCGAGATTGGCGAGGGCCGCGGCGCAGGCGGCGGGGTGACCGGAATAGGTATAGCCGTGGTAGAATTCACCGGCTTCCGAGCGGTGGAAGACCTCCTTCACCCGATCCGACACGATCACGCCGCCGAGCGGCAGATAGCCCGAGGTCAGGCCCTTGGCGATCGGCATGAAGTCGGGCTTCGTACCGTAATAGTCGGCACCGAACCATTCGCCGGTGCGGCCGAAGCCGCAGATCACCTCGTCGGAGACGAACAGGATGTCGCGCGCCTCGAGGATCTTCTTCACCTCCGGCCAGTAGCTCGCCGGCGGAACGATCACGCCGCCCGCGCCCTGGATCGGCTCGGCGATGAAGGCGGCGATCTTGTCCTCGCCGATCTTCTCGATAGCCTTGTCGAGTTCGTGCGCCGCCCAGATGCCGAATTCCTCTTCGCTCATCCCGGTCTTCATGCCTTCACCGAACCAGTAGGGCTGGTCGATGTGATGGATGCCCGGCACCGGCAGGTCGCCCTGGCCGTGCATGCCGCCCATCCCGCCGAGCGAGGCGCCGGCCACGGTCGAGCCGTGATAGGCGTTCTTGCGCGAGATGATGGTCTTCTTCTCGGGCTTGCCCATCACGTCCCAGTAGGTCCGCGCCATTCGGAACACTGTGTCGTTGGCGTCCGATCCCGACGAGCCGTAGAAGACCATGTTCATGTGCTCGGGCGCAATTTCGGCGATCTTCTCCGACAGTTCGATCACTGGCGGATGAGTGGTCTTGAAGAAGGTGTTGTAATAGGCGAGCTCGCTCATCTGCGCGCGCACCGCTTCGACGATCTCGTTGCGGCCGTGGCCGACATTGACGCACCACAGCCCCGCCATCCCGTCCATGATGCGGTTGCCGTCCGTGTCCCACAGCCAGACGCCGTCGGCGCGACTGATCACCCGCCTTTCATCTACCCCGAGCGCGCCGTGATCCGTGAACGGATGGAAGTGGTGGGCGTGGTCGGAGACCTTGAGGTCGTGGGATGAAACATTGACGCGCATTTCGTAAATCCTGCAGATAAGATTGGAAGCGCCGCGCAAGGCAGGCTAGGAAGGCCGGAAGTGAGCACAGTTTTGCCGCTCAAACAAGCGCGGCAGACACGCATGAGAGGTTTGCATGCTGGACGAGACCAAGCCCGCCGCGGCGCCGACCACTGAAGGCGAAACAGCTTCACCCAACGCGGAAGCCGAAAAGTTCCTCGCCGACAACCCCGACCTCGAATCGGTGGATTTCCTGATCGCCGACATCAACGGCGTGCTGCGCGGCAAATGGGGCCCCGCCGAAGCGATTTCCAAGGTTTTCGCGCCCGGCATCAACCTGCCGCTGTCGATCTTCGGCCTCGACATCTGGGGCAGGGAGGTCGAGGCGACCGGCATCCACATCGAAACCGGCGACATCGACGGCTATTGCCGGGCCATTCCCGGGCGGGTCAATCGCTCGCCCTGGTCGCCGCGCCCGGCTGCCCAGGTTCTGATGTCGATGTATACCGAAGAGGGCGAACCCTATCCGATCGACCCGCGCAACGCGCTGCAGGGGATCGTCGACCGGTACAGCGCCAAGGGTCTCAATCCCGTCGTCGCCTTCGAGCTCGAATTCTATCTCGTCGATCCCGCCGCCTTCCGCCGCTCGGGCCGCATGGGCAAGGACGAAGGTCCCGGGCCTGAGCAGCAGCACATGTACTCGCTCTCCGAACTACGTGGGCAGAGCGATCTCTTCGCCGAGATTCGCGGGGCCGCACTGGCGCAGAACCTGCCGATCGACACGATCATCAAGGAAGCCGCACCCGGCCAGTTCGAGGTCAATCTCAAGCACCGCGCCGACCCGATGGCGGCCGCCGACGATACGGTGCTTTTGCGCAGGGTGATCTCCGAATGCGCCGACAATCGCGGGCTCAAGGCCACCTTCATGGCCAAGCCCTTTCTTGAATGGCCGGGAAACGGGATGCATGTCCACGCCTCGGTGCTCGACGAGGATGGCGAGAACATCTTTGCCGGAACCGAGGGCGACACGCGGCTGCAACATGCGGCGGCGGGGCTTCTCTCGACGCTCAAGGATACGCTGCTTTTCTACATTCCGAGCTTCAACGGCTACCGTCGTCTGCAGGCGGGCTCCTATGCGCCGACGCGCATCGCCTGGGGTCGCAACAACCGCTCGGTCGCGGTGCGCGTTCCGGCCTCCGACGACAAGGCGCGCCGGCTCGAGCACCGCATGTCGGGCGCGGACGCAAATCCCTATTTTGTCCTCGCTGGCGTTCTCGGCGGCATGCTCGAGGGGATCGAGGCCGGAAAGATGCCGCCGCCGGCGGTCGAGGGCAATGCCTACAACGTGCCGCTGCCGCAACTTTCCGACGACATGGACGATGCGATCGAGGATTTCGAACGCTCGGATTTCATCCGCCGCTATTTCGGCGCAGATCTCCGGCGTATCTTCGCAGAGATCAAACGCGCCGAACTCGTCGCCTTCGACAACGAAATCACCCCACTGGAAAGATCGACCTATCTGTGACATATGGCGGCCCGGAGTTTACGTGGCCTCAACGCGCGGCGGGATACAAATTGCCGCAGCGTTCCGGATTTCGCGGTCTCCCGGGTTGACCCCGCATGCGACGTTGCGCATTCTTGCCGGGGATATATAAGGTTTTTGCTATGGATTTCGACGCGTTTTTCGAGGCGGGACTGTCAGGTCTCCGGGAAGCCGGGAACTATCGCGTATTCGCCGATCTCGAACGTCAGCGGGGGCAGTTTCCTGCCGCCACGCGCTACCGCGAGGACGGTTCGGCGCAGGATGTGACGGTCTGGTGCTCGAACGACTATCTCGGCATGGGTCAGAACAAGGTCGTCGTCGAGGCGATGAAGGACGCCA
>PAPH01000070.1 GCA_002709005.1 Hyphomicrobiales bacterium
GAGCATTCGAGTCGAGCGTGGTTTCCCACAGCTGCTCGGCGTTCATTTCGCCCAGGCCTTTGTAACGTTGCATGGTCAGGCCCTTGCGACCGGTGGCGAAGACGCCGGCCAGCAGCCCGCGCGGCCCCGCGATTACCTCGGTGGAATCCTTGCGGCGCAGTTTCGGCGTCTGCTCGTAGATCGCGGTGAGCTTGGGCAGCATCTGGTCGAGAAGACGCGCATCCTGACTGCCGATCAGGCCGGAATCGATCAGCATGGATTCGGTGACGCCGCGAACGGTGCGCTCGAAGCGCAGACCGCCATCGTCGGTGACTTCGCCGGTCCAGCCGCGTTCGGTTTCCTCGGCGATCAGGTTCAGACGCTCGGCGACCTTGGCGGCGGTGATTTCCGAACTTTCCGGCGACGCAATCCGCTCGGGATTCAGGGCGCCTGCAATGGCGGCCTGTTCGATTACGTCGCGGTCATAACGGGAATGCAAGCCGTCGATCAGGTTGCGGACCCTGAGCGCATCATTGATGATCTCGCGCAGATCCTGGCCCGAGCGCATTTCGCCTGACGGCAGTTCCAGAACCGCTTCGTCGAGACCGCTCGAAATCAGGAAGTCCTCGAGCGCCTTTTCGTCCTTGAGGTACTGCGAGGACTTGCCTCGGCTCACCTTGTAGAGCGGCGGCTGGGCGATATAGAGGTGCCCGCGCTCGATCAGTTCCGGCATCTGGCGGAAGAAGAAGGTCAGAAGCAGCGTACGAATGTGGGCGCCGTCGACGTCGGCGTCCGTCATGATGATGATCTTGTGGTAGCGCAGCTTGTCGGCGTTGAACTCGTCCTTGCCGATGCCGGTGCCGAGCGCGGTGATCAGCGTGCCGATTTCCTGGCTCGAGAGCATCTTGTCGAAGCGCGCGCGCTCGACATTGAGGATCTTGCCGCGGAGCGGAAGGATGGCCTGGCTTTCACGGGAACGCCCCTGCTTGGCCGAACCGCCGGCGGAATCGCCCTCCACGAGGAACAGTTCGGATTTCGCCGGATCACGCTCGGAGCAGTCGGCGAGCTTGCCCGGCAGCGAGGCGATGTCGAGCGCGCCCTTGCGGCGGGTGAGTTCGCGTGCCTTGCGCGCCGCTTCACGAGCGGCGGCCGCCTCGATGACCTTGCCGATCAGCGTGCGGGCCTCGGTCGGATGTTCCTCGAGCCAGATCGACAGCGCCTCGTTGACGAGGTTTTCGACCACCGGGCGAACCTCGGAGGAGACCAGTTTGTCCTTGGTCTGGGAGGAGAATTTCGGGTCCGGCACCTTCACCGAGAGAACGGCGGTCAGGCCCTCGCGGCAGTCGTCGCCGGTCAGGTTGACCTTTTCCTTCTTGGTCATGCCCGACTGGTCGGCATAGGAGGTGACCTGGCGCGTCAGCGCGCCGCGGAAACCGGCCATGTGGGTGCCGCCGTCACGCTGCGGGATGTTGTTGGTGAAGCACAGCACATGCTCGTGGTAGCTGTCGTTCCACCACATTGCCACCTCGACGGTGATGCCGTCCTTTTCGCCGGACAGGGCGATCGGATCGGTCACCAGCGGTTTCTTGGTGCGGTCGAGATAGCGCACGAAGGCTTCGAGCCCGCCCTCATAGTGGAGTTCGACGGTATTCTCGTCGGCGTGACGCTTGTCGGTGAGAATGATGCGGACGCCGGAATTGAGGAAGGCCAGCTCGCGCAGCCGGTGCTCCAGCGTGCCGAAATCGAATTCTGTCTTGGTGAAGGTCTCCGACGACGGCATGAAGGTGATCGCCGAGCCGGAACGGCCCTCATAGGTCTGCGGCTGCTTGTTCTCGACATACGTGCCGACGACTTCCAGCGGAGATACCGCCACGCCGCGCGAGAACATCATCTCGTGGACCTTGCCGTTGCGGTTGATCCGGAGCTTGAGGAAATCCGAAAGCGCGTTCACCACGGAAACGCCCACGCCGTGCAGGCCGCCCGAGACCTTGTAGGAGTTCTGGTCGAACTTTCCGCCCGCATGGAGCTGCGTCATGATCACTTCGGCCGCCGAGACGCCCTCGCCGGTGTGAAGGTCGGTCGGAATGCCGCGGCCGTTGTCGATCACCGTGCAGGAACCGTCGGAATTGAGGATCACCGTCACCAGGTCGGCGTGGCCCGCAAGCGCCTCGTCGATGGCGTTGTCGACCACCTCGTAGACCATGTGGTGCAGGCCGGAGCCGTCGTCGGTGTCGCCGATATACATACCCGGCCGCTTGCGTACCGCATCCAGGCCCTTGAGAACCTTGATGGAATCTGCGCCGTATTCGGGCTCTACGGCCCCCGTGTCGACTGGCGGATCGATCGGTGTGTCGCTCATGAAATTCCTGTGTCTCTTATGACGCTTGCCGCCGCCTGAGGAAGGGAAGCGAATCAGGGGCGAATATCCCCTCAAGATATAGGATTCCGGCGCGAAAAGCCAAATGCGGACGGGTTATTAGCGGTGGATGGTCGGCCATCCCCGCCATCTCGGGGAGCCCGCCATTTTGACACCCGGGAAATGGGCGCACCACTCCCTGCCAGTGCGGCAGCTTCGCGGCCGGAAGCGCCGGTATGAAGCGCCGGCATACTGGCAGCCCGTTCCGGACTTCCTATCTTGTGGGGAAAGGAGACCCGCGATCATGGACGCACGTCCGGAACCGTTCGTACCGCCTGCCCCGACACCGCGCACCCAGCCGCCAAGCATGCTGGAAGTCATCCGCACGGTAATGAACAATCCGCTCGAACTGTGGGGTGAGCCCTCCTACAACGAGCCCTGGATCCTGACCAAGTTCCTCAACGAGCGAACGCTGATCGCCAATCATCCCGGTCTCATCCGTCATGTGCTGGTCGACAATGCCGCCAATTACCGGATGGGCGTCATCCGCCAGCTGGTTTTGAGGCCCATCCTCAATGACGGGCTGCTGACCGCCGAGGGCGAGGTGTGGAAGCGCTCGCGCAAGGCGATGGCGCCGGTCTTCACGCCCCGCCACGCCCGCGGTTTCGCCACGCAGATGCTCGAGCGCAGCGGGAACTTCACCGCGCGCTACGCGGCGGCCGGGCCCGATGGCGGCATTTTCGACGTCTCCCGCGACATGACGGAGCTGACCTTCGACATTCTGGCCGAAACGCTCTTCTCCAACGAGGTGCGCGGCTCCGATGACGGGTTCGCGGAGGACGTCGACCGGCTTTTGTCCACCATGGGCCGGGTCGATCCGCTCGATCTGGTGAAGGCTCCCAGCTGGATTCCGCGCGTCATGCGTATCGCCGGCCGCCGGGTGATGGCGAAATTCCGCTCCATCGTCCGCCAGACCATGGACGCCCGGCTGGAACGGATGAAAGCGGCCCCCGATTCCGTCCCCGAGGACTTCCTGACCCTGCTTCTGCGGCAGATGGGCCCGGACGGGCTGTCCGAGCAGGAGATCGAGGACAATCTCGTCACCTTCATCGGCGCCGGCCACGAAACCACCGCCCGCGCGCTGGCCTGGACGCTCTATTGCCTCGCCAATTCTCCCGCCGAACGGCTCGAGGTGGAGGCAGAGATCGACCGGGTGACGGCGAGCGAGCCCGATCCCGTCAAATGGCTCGACCAGATGCCCTGGACGCGTGCCGTCTTCGAGGAGGCGATGCGGCTTTATCCCCCGGCACCGTCGCTCAACCGCCGTGCCGTGGAGGAGGACGTCTACACCGCGCCCGACGGCAAGTGCGTTACAATTCCCAAGGATGTGACGGTTCTCGTCATGCCCTGGACGCTGCATCGTCACCGCAAGCTCTGGGACAGGCCGGGGGCCTTCATCCCCCAGCGCTTCCTGCCGGAAAATCGTGGCGGGATCGACCGCTTCCAGTATCTGCCCTTCGGAGCGGGTCCGCGCGTGTGCATCGGCGCCACCTTCGCGCTGCAGGAGGCGGTGATCGCGCTGGCCGTGCTTCTGGGGCGGTTCCGCTTCGACGTCCTGCCCGACACCAGCCCCTGGCCGGTGCAGAAGCTGACCACCCAGCCGGGCGGCGGCCTGAAGATGCGGGTGACCCCGCGCGGCTGAACTCCGCTTTGTCCGTTTCGGAAACAATCCTGTTCGATTTTGTCCGATTGACGGTAAATCGTCCGGAAGGCACTCTCCCGGGCACATTCAGACATGCTGCGGCCCTGTGCGCGCCGCACGACTATGAGGGAGAAGGACATGACGAACGTCGAGAAGTACGGTCTGTCGATCAGCGGCGATCTCCATGATTTCATCGTCAATGAGGCGATTCCGGGGACCGGCGTCGATCCGGACGCCTTCCTTACCGCCTTTGCCGACGCGGTCCACGAACTCGGCCCGAAGAACCGGATGCTTCTGAAAAAGCGCGACGAGCTGCAGGTTGAAATCGACGCCTGGTACCGCGAACACGGCGCGCCGTCGGACATGGACGCCTACCAGGCATTCCTGCGCGAAATCGGCTATCTGGTGCCCGAAGGCGGGCCGGTTGAGGTCGCCACCGAGAATGTTGATCCGGAAATCGCCACCATCGCCGGCCCGCAGCTCGTGGTTCCGGTGATGAACGCTCGCTATGCGCTCAACGCGGCGAATGCCCGCTGGGGTTCGCTCTACGACGCGCTCTACGGCACCGACGCGCTGGGCGATCTGCCCGAGGGCGGCGGCTACGATCCCGAGCGCGGCGCGCGTGTCATCGCCTGGGCCAAATCCTTCCTCGATGACAGCGTGCCGCTCAAAGGCGGCAAGTGGGCCGATGCGACCGGCTTCGATTTCGAGAATGGCGAATTGAAGGTTAAGACGGCGTCCGGCGAGACGACGCTGGCCGATGCGAAACAATATGCCGGCTTCAAGCGCGAGAACGAGACGGCCTTCCGGCTTTATTTTACCACCAACGGTCTGCATACGCTGGTCTTCGTGGATCCCGACAGCATGATCGGCAAGACCGATCCGGCCGGCATCGGCGACATCGCGCTCGAATCCGCCGTCACCGCCATCATGGATTGCGAGGATTCGGTTGCCGCGGTCGACGCCGAGGACAAGGTCGTCGTCTACCGCAACTGGCTCGGCCTGATGAAGGGCGATCTCACCGAGGAGGTCACCAAGGGCGGCAAGACCTTCACCCGCAAGCTCAAGGGCGATCCTGAATTCGCGACGCCGGACGGCAAGCAGACGTCGGTCAAGGGCCGCGCGCTGATGCTGGTGCGCAATGTCGGTCACCTAATGACCAACCCGGCGATCACCGACAAGGACGGCAACGAGGTGCCCGAGGGCATCATGGACGCCTTCCTCACCGGGCTGATCGCGCTGCACGACATCGGCCCGAACGGCCGCCATCTGAACTCGATCAAGGGATCGATGTATGTGGTCAAGCCGAAGATGCACGGTCCCGAGGAAGTCGCTTTCGCCGACGAGATCTTCGACCGCGTCGAAAAGGCGACCGGCATGAAGCCCAACACCATCAAGATGGGGATCATGGACGAGGAGCGCCGCACCACGATCAACCTCAAGGAATGCATCCGCGCGGCTTCCGCCCGCGTGGTCTTCATCAACACCGGCTTCCTCGACCGCACCGGCGACGAGATCCACACCTCGATGGAAGCCGGCCCGATGATCCGCAAGGGCGACATGAAGCAGGCGGCCTGGATCTCGGCCTATGAGAACTGGAACGTCGACGTCGGACTCGAATGTGGTTTGAAGGGCCATGCCCAGATCGGCAAGGGCATGTGGGCCATGCCGGACCTGATGCATGACATGCTCGAACAAAAGATCGGACACCCGAAGGCCGGCGCCAACACCGCCTGGGTGCCCTCGCCGACCGCCGCCACGCTGCACGCGACCCATTACCACAAGGTCGATGTCGCCGAGGTTCAGGAGAAGCTGAAAGGCCGCGATCGCGCCAAGCTATCCGACATTCTCTCCGTGCCTGTGGCTCCGCGCCCGAACTGGACGCCCGAGGAGATCCAGGCCGAACTCGACAACAACGCGCAAGGGATTCTCGGCTACGTCGTGCGTTGGGTCGAACAGGGTGTCGGTTGTTCCAAGGTTCCCGACATCAACGATGTCGGCCTCATGGAGGACCGCGCCACTCTGCGGATTTCCTCGCAGCACATGGCCAACTGGCTCCATCACGGCGTCGTCGACAAGGACCAGATCGTCGAGACGATGAAGAAGATGGCCAAGGTTGTCGACCGTCAGAACGAGGGCGATCCCGCCTACCGTCCGATGGCCGCCGACTATGACGGCTCGGTCGCCTTCCAGGCAGCGCTGGATCTCGTGCTCAAGGGCCGCGAGCAGCCCAACGGCTACACCGAGCCGGTGCTCCACCGCCGCCGGCTGGAGTTCAAGGCGAAAGCCGCCTGAGGCCCGCGAGCGGAACGATAAAAAACCGCCGCCGGATCGCTCCGGCGGCGGTTTTTTTATTCGGAATAATGTCGGGCGATTACTGCTTGACGATGACCTTGGCCTGCTTGCCGGGACGGACGCGCTCGTAGAGGTCGATGATGTCCTGGTTCATCAGGCGGATACAGCCCGAGGAAGCGGCGGTGCCGATCGACTTCCATTCCGGCGTGCCGTGCAGGCGGAACAGCGTGTCCTGGCCCTCCTCGTTGAAGAGGTAGAGCGCGCGGGCGCCAAGCGGGTTGGTCAGACCGCCGGGCTGGCCATCCTCGGCGTATTTCTTGAGCTTCGGCTGACGCTCCACCATTTCCTTGGGCGGGGTCCATTTCGGCCAGGCCTGCTTCCAGGCGATATAGGCATTGCCCTGCCAGGCGAAGCCCTCGCGTCCGACGCCGATGCCGTAGCGCACGGCCTTGCCGCCCGGCAGGACGTAATAGAGGAAACGGTTGGGTGTATCGACGATGATGGTGCCGGGCTTCTCGCCCGAATTGTAGCGCACGATCTGGCGATGATAGCGCTTGTCGATCTTCGAGATCGGAACGGCCGGAACGGTATAGCCGGCGTCGGTCACCGCACCGTATTCCGAGGTGAAGATCTGGGTGGCCGGACCGGTGCCGTCCTCAGAACGGGTGGTACAACCGGCGAGCGCGAGCACGGCGGCCATGCCCAGCGCGGTCACAACGGAGCGAATTGTCATGTGCTTGTCTTCCAACGAATCAGGCGGGCGCCGATACGCGCCGCGTACCCCGCCGTGGTTATTTTGAATCAAATGCGGTTTGGCAAGATCGATGTGGCGCAGCCGAAAGGGCCGGCCGATGATTTTTCGCGGCTTTTGTCTTTTGTGCAACAAAGCCCGGCTGCACCATTGTCGAATCAATCCTCCGGTGCCACCTTTTTCGGCATGGCCATCATTACTCCGCACAAGTCCTCACCGCTCATCGACGGTCGCCAGTCCGACCGCGCGCTGATGGTCCGGCGCGGCGTCCAGCGCTTCTTTTTCGATCTCAGGGTCTCGATGGTGCCGGAAATGACGCTCGCCTCGGGCCGGCGCGCCGACCTGATCGCGCTCACCGAGAAGGGCGATCTTCTCATCATCGAGATCAAGTCGTCGATCGAGGACTTCCGGGTGGACACGAAATGGCCGGGCTATCGCGATTATTGCGACCGGCTCTATTTCGCCACCCATGGCGGTGTTCCCGCCGAGATATTCCCTCAGGATTGCGGCCTCATCGTCGCAGATGCCTATGGCGCCCATCTTGTCCGCGAAGCGCCCGAGCACAAGCTTGCCGGTGCGCGGCGCAAGACGCTCACCCGGCAGTTCGCCCGGCTCGCCGCCGACAGGCTGATGCAGGCCGAACTCGCCGCCCATGGACTGGCGGGGTCGATCGGCAGACCCGATATGACTTAGAGTCAGCGCGGCGCGCGCTTGGCGAGAATGCGCTGCAGCGTACGGCGGTGCATGTTGAGCCGGCGCGCCGTTTCCGAGACGTTGCGGTCGCACATCTCGTAGACACGCTGGATATGTTCCCAGCGCACCCGGTCTGCCGACATCGGGTTTTCCGGCATTTCCACCCGCTCGCCAGGCTTGCGGGTCAGCGCGGCGAAGATCTCGTCGGCATCCGCCGGCTTGGCGAGATAATCGACGGCGCCCAGTTTGACCGCGTTCACCGCCGTGGCGATGTTGCCGTAGCCGGTGAGCACGATCATCCGCGTGTCCTCGCGGACCTTGCGGATCGCCTCGATCACGTCGAGCCCGTTGCCGTCGCCCAGACGCATGTCGATGACGGCGTAATCGGGCGGCGTGGCGCTTGCCTTGGCCAGTCCCTCCGCGACGGTTTCGGCGATGTCGACGGTGAAGCCACGGCTTTCCATGGCGCGGCCGAGCCGGCGGACGAAGGGGCCGTCGTCGTCGACGAGCAACAGGGTCGAACCGGCCTCGACGGTGCTGATTTCGCTGTTGGTCTCTTCCATGATGCTCACCTTATACGACTTTTCACATCTAATGCGTTAATCCGGGCCTGTATTTTCCCGCTTCCGGCCCGATTTCCATCCTCTCGCGCGGCCAGGTGATGTTCACCTTGGCGCCGTGCCCCGGTTCTTCCGCGTTCTCGAAGCTCAATTCGGCCCCCGATCGCTCGAGAAGCGTCTTGGCGATGAACAGCCCGAGGCCCAGTCCGCCCGCTCCCTGCCGCTCGACCTTGTCGCGGCTGCGGCGGAACGGCAGACCGATCCTGGCCAGCGTGTCCGGCGAGAACCCCGGCCCGTCATCCGACACGCTAATGGTGACGGATTGGGAATCGTGCCGCGAGTTCACGCGTACTTCCGATTTGGCGAAATCCACGGCGTTTTCAAGAATGTTGCCAAGACCGTAGAGAATACCGGGATTGCGCAGACCCACGGGTTCGGGCGTCCCGTCCCCCTCGCGGCTGACGGAAATCCGGATGCCGAACTCGCGGTGCGGCTCGACGATCTCCTCGATCAGCGAGTCGAGCGGCAGGAGCCGCATATGCTCCTCCTCGGTGGTCGAAAGGCTCGACAGCCGGCGCAGGATGTCGCGGCAGCGCTCGGCCTGGCTCACCAGAAGCTGCACGTCCTCTGAATAGCGCGGATCGTCGGAGAGCGCCTTCTGCATTTCCCGGGCGACGACCGAAATGGTCGCAAGCGGCGTGCCGAGTTCGTGAGCGGCCGCCGCCGCCAGTCCGTCGAGTGCCGAGAGGTGGTGTTCGCGCTGCAGAACCAGTTCGGCGGATGTCAGCGCGTCGGCAAGTTCATTGGCCTCGGCGGAGACCTGGAATGCGTAGACCGCCGCGAAGGCCGTCGTCGAAACGATGGCAATCCAGTTTCCGGCTATCAGCAGGAAGGGGATTTCAAGCGTCACGCCCGGATGCCAGGGCAGCGGCAGAGAAAAGAAGGCGATCAGCGTCAGGCTGGCGACCGTCAGAAGTCCGAGCCCCACCGTGTAGCGAACGGGCTGCGAGGCCGCCGAGATGATCACCGGAACGCAGACCAGCACCGAAAACGGATTGGCGATGCCGCCAGTCATGAACAACAGGCTCGCAAGCTGGATGACGTCGAAGGAGAGCACCGCCGTCGCACCGGCCGGCGGCAGATGGTGGCTCGGCGGAAACCGCACGCTGAGGAAGATGTTGAGCCAGGCCGAGCAGGCAATCATCGCGAAACAGAACAGCTCCGGCATCGGGAAGCCGTAGCCATGGGCGATGATGATGACGGCGATGCTCTGCCCGGCCACCGCCAGCCACCGCAGCCGCGTCAGCGTGCTCAGCCGCAGCCGGTGGCGGATCGAGCGATTGTCGACAAAGGGTTCGTAATTCGTCATCTCGGAACCGTCTTTAGCCTACGGGGAACAAAGGTCAAAATCCCGGGCCATCCCCCGCCGGCCTATTCTATCCGCCGCGTGGCTTGGCGCGCCGTGTCGGGTTCGCGTCCTCCGGATGCTCGGGCCAGTCGTGTTTGGGATAGCGGCCGCGCATCTCCGAGCGCACGTCGCTCCAGGAACCCCGCCAGAAACCTGGCAGGTCACGGGTGGTCTGGATCGGCCGGTGTGCCGGCGACAACAGTTCGAGAAGCAGCGGTATCCTGCCGCCGACGATCGAGGGATGGTTCTTTTCGCCGAACAGTTCCTGCACCCTGATCGCCAGCACCGGCTCGTCGCCGTCATAGCGGATCGGTACGTTCGAGCCAGTCGGCGCCTCGTAATGGGTGGGCGCCAGCCGGTCGATCTCGCCGGCAAGCCCATAGCCCACGCGCGCCTTGAGAGCCTCGTATAGCGTGTCGGCGCCGATTTTCCGGATGTTTGTGATCCCCGCCAGAAAGGGACCGAGCCAGTCCGCGACCTGGGCCGAAAGCGCCTCGTCGCTCATCTCCGGCCAGTCCTCTCCCGCGGTCCGGCGCAGGAAGCCGACGCGCTCGCGCAGATGTTCGGCGGCCTTCGAGAAGGGCAGTTGCGAAACCCCGCCCTGCTGCAGGCCCTGGCTGAGCGCTGCGTGGATTTTCTCCCGGTCCGGCTTCTCTATGGTCTTTTCCGACAGAACGATCGCGCCGAGGCGCCGGGTCCTTCGTGCCCGCACCCCGCCGCTCTCGGGATCAAACCGATACTCGTCCGTTTCCTCCGCGCCGGCCAGCGTGTCCTCGAGATCGGTCCCGCTGAGCTCGGCGGCTGCCAGCACCCGCGAGCGCGCCGCCCGGCCGGTGAGGTCGGCGACCACGATATAGTCCGCGCCCGCGAGCCGCTGGGTTTCCTCGATCTCGCATCCCCGGCCGTTCGCCATCACGAAGCGCCCGCGTCCGCCGCGTTGACGGGCGATCCGGTCGGGGAAAGCGATCGCCAGATGCGCAGCCGCCGTCTCGCCCTGCGCGTTTCCGCGTTCGCTGCCGCCGGCCATGCGGGCGGCGAGTGATCGGGCGGCCCTGGCGCGCGGGGCGTTGTCGCGCAGGAACCGCGTCAGCCGGTCGTCGATATCCGGCGAGTTTCCGCCCAGGCCCTGTTCCGTCAGCAGCACCGCGATTGCCGCCGCGACGAAGGCGTCGCCATGTTCGCGGGCTTCGGCCACCATCGCCGCAAGCCGTGGCGGCAACGGCAGGGCACGCATCACATGTCCGCGTTCCGTGATGCGTCCATCGCCGTCGAGCGCGCCGAGCGAAACGAGAAGCTTGCGCGCCTCCGTCACGGCGGCCTCGGGCGGCGGATCGATGAATTTGAGCTCATGCGGGTCGCTCAACCCCCAGGCGGCGCAATCGAGTATCAGGCCGGAAAGGTCGGAGGCGAGAATTTGCGGCGCGGCGAAAGCGGGAAGAGCGGCCGTCTGGCCCTGATGCCAGAGCCGAACCGCGATCCCCGGCGCGGTGCGTCCCGCGCGGCCGGCGCGCTGGTCGGCCGAAGCGCGGGAGGCGCGCACGGTTTCGAGACGCGTGATCCCGGTATCGGGCTCGAGAACCGGCTGCCGCACCAGTCCGGAATCGACGACGATCGTCACTCCGTCGATGGTGATCGAACTCTCGGCCACGGGTGTCGCAAGTACCACCTTGCGCTCCCCCGGCGCGGCTGGCCGGATCGCCCGGTCCTGTTCCTCGCCCGTCAGTCCACCGTAAAGCGGAAACACCGAGGTCGCTTCTCCGAGAGACTGGCCCAGCATCTCCGCTGTGCGGACGATTTCCCCCTGTCCCGGCAGGAAGGCGAGGATCGAGCCCTTTTCCTCCCCGTGCAGCCGGCGAATGGTGCGGACCATCGTGTCCTCGATCCGCTCCCCACCCGGCCGGTCGGCATGGCGGATGTCGACCGGATAGGCCCGGCCGGCGCTCTCGACCACGGCTTGGGTCTCGAGCAGCGCCGCCACCCTTTCGACGTCGAGCGTCGCCGACATGACGAGAAGCCGCAGGTCTTCCCGCAGGCCTGACTGGATATCGAGCGCCAGCGCCAGTCCGAAATCGGCTTCCAGCGCGCGTTCGTGGAACTCGTCGAAGATCACGCAGGAAATGCCGGCGAGTTCAGGATCGTCGAGCGCCATCCGGGTGAACACGCCCTCGGTCACCACCTCGATCCGTGTTTTCGCCGAAACAAGGTTGTCGAGCCGCATCCTGTAACCCACCGTCTCGCCGGCCTTTTCCGACAGCATCGCCGCCATCCGCCGCGCCGCGGCACGTGCGGCCAGGCGGCGCGGTTCGATCAGGATGATCCTGCCCGTGCACCACGCCGCTTCGAGAATGTCGAGCGGCACCAGGGTCGTCTTGCCCGCGCCGGGCGGTGCCGCGAGCACCGCGCGGGTGTTCTCCCGAAGCGCCTGGCGCAAGGGCTGCAGCGCCTCGTGGACCGGAAGCTCTGGAAATCGGTCGGCAATCCCGCTCATTGCGCCCCGACTTCGATGATGCGCCCGCCGGCGGCGTCCGCATCGGCGCCGTCATGGGTTACCAGCACAACCGGCAATCCGGCGGCGCGGGCATGCTCGAACACCATCGTACGGACCTGTCCGCGCAGCGCCGTATCGAGCTTTGAGAAGGGTTCGTCGAGCAGCAGCAGCCGGGGTTGCGAGACCATCACCCGCTGCAAGGCGACCCGAGCCTTCTGCCCGCCCGACAGCGTATCGGGATCGCGGTTACCGAAGCCCGCCAGGTCCACCCGGTCGAGCGCGGCCTGAGCGATCTCATGACGTTCGCGCCGGCTGGAAACAGACTGCGGCACGGCGATGGCGATGTTGTCGAGGACGCTCAGATGGGGAAACAGCAGCGGATCCTGGAACAGGATGCCGGAGCGCCGTGCCTCGGCGGGAAGCGCGGTCAGCTCGACCTCGCCCGCCAGCACCCGCCCGCGCGCCGAAAAGACAGGATCGAGAAATCCGGCCATATAGGCGATCAGGGTCGATTTGCCTGAGCCCGACGGGCCCATCACGGTCAGCACCTCGCCGGGCGCGATCGCCGCATCGACCGCGATCAGTTCCCGACCGTCCAGCGCGATCGAAATGTCCTCGAGCCTGAGCTCCTCTGCCGTTGCCATTGCCGCTCCGTTCAGACGCGCAGTCCGCGCCGGTTGCGCAATAGCAAGCCGGGCAAAGCCGTGGCAATCGCGAAAGCGAGGAAGGGCAGCACCGTCTGCAGGAAGGCGTAGACGCCGATCACCCGCCGGTTGCCGCCCGCCGACAGCGCCACAGCCTCGCTGGTGATCGTCGTCAGCCGGCCCGCGCCGATCAGCACGGTGGGCAGATATTGCCCGATCGAGACAGCAAACCCGACCGCGAACGCCGTTAGTATTGCACGCGACAGCATTGGCAGACGGACTGTGAGAACCGTGCGTATTCGCCCCATGCCGAGCCCGGCGGCGATCTGGTCATAGCGCCGGTCATAGCTGCGCCAGGGGTCCGACAGCGAGAGAAAAACGTAAGGCAGCACGAACACGAGATGCGCCAGCGTCATGCCGAGAAGGCCGCCATCGAGACCGCTGAGGATGGCGATATACTGCACCCCGAACAGGAAGGAGATCTGCGGCACGATCAGCGGCAGATAGAGAAGCACCAGCGCGCGCGTGCCGCCAGTATTCAGCGTTTCGTTTTCCCGTTCCAGGCAGAGCAGCGTCAGAATGACGGCGATCCCGGCCGACAGGGTTGCGACGATCAGTGTCACGGTCAGCGGCTCGAACAGCCGCGGCAGGGCGCGCATCCAGGACCGTCCGGTCAGGGTTGATGGCAGCGCGTCGGGAAACTGCCAGAGACCCGCGACCGACCACAGCGCCAGTAATGCGATGCCGGCAATTACCACCGCCCCAGTTCCGGCCACACCCGTCAAGCCCAAAAACCGCGCCGGACGATCGTGGGCCATCCGTCGGCCCCTGTCGCGGAAGGCCGCTACCAGCGCGGCGCCGAGCCTTTCGAATCCGAGCCAGATCAGGATTGCCGCCAGCGTGGTGGCGAGCTGGAGAAGCGCGCCCGCCGAGGCCAGATAGCGCATCGAGAGGTCGGGATCGTTCATCCATTCGATCAGCCGCACCGGAAGGGGCGCGGGCAGTTGCGGTCCGAGGATGAGCGCCACGTCGACCACCGAAGTCGCATAGGCGAGGACCGCCAGCACCGCGAGCCGGATCTGCCGGTAGAGGCCGGGCCAGACGAGATAGGTGAAGCTCGAAAGCCGGCCGTAGCCGAGCGATCGACCGAGGCGCATTCCGTCGGCGTGATTGAGCTGCGGGAGCGCTGCGAGCGTGACGAGAAACAGGAACGGGATCTCCTTGACCACAAGTCCGGCGATCATCGACAGCGCCATCGGGTCGTGGACGATGAAGAGATCCGGTGGACGGGACCATCCCGTCAGCCAGGGGGAGAAAAGCCGGGCGATTTCCCCCGACGGGGCGATCAGGAAGGCGAGGCCGAATGCGGCCGCCGCGTGCGGAACGGCGAGCAGCGGCGCGAGCAGTCGGCGCATCGCGGCGAAGAACCGGCTGCCGAGATGCCCGCCCGTGAACGCCAGGAGCAGCAGAACCGAGATCAGCGTGGTCACCAGTCCCGTCGCCAGACTGAGCCCGACAGAGCGGGCAATGCCCGGTTCGCCCGCCAGCTCCGCGAAATGGGAAAGCGTGAAGCCCCTGCCGCCGAGCCCCGGCAGGTAGCCGAAGGCGGGAAGAACCGTGCCGAGAAAGCCGAACAGGATCGGTCCGACGAGCACGGCGATGGTCAGCGCCGGGGCGAAACGGGTGAGGGGGCCGAAACCGGCCCCCGCGTCAGTCGTCGACGATGTGGTGAGCCGGCTCAGTTTGCGGCACCGTAGCGTCTCAGCCACTCGCCCTCGATATGCTCCATCCAGCTCGGATGCGGCTCGTCGAGCGCGGGCCCGAGTGCATCCGGGCGCAGCGTCGCGACTCCGAGATCGAGTGCCGCGAACTTTTCCCGGTCCGCCTCGTCCAGCTTGTCCATCGAAAGAACCGTCGGATCGCCCCAGATCGCCGGATCCTGTTTGCGGGCCTGCGCTTCCGGCGAGATCAGGAAATTGGCGAGCACCAGCGCGCCGGCCTTGGCGGCGGCGTTGTAGGGAATGGCGACGAAATGGGTATTGCCGAGCGTGCCGCCGGAGAAGGTGAAGGAGCGGACCGTTTCGGGCAGTTCGCCCGCCGCGATCCCCGCCGAGGCTTCCGACGGATTGAAGGCGAA
>PAPH01000071.1 GCA_002709005.1 Hyphomicrobiales bacterium
GGGGTCATGCGCCACGGCTACAAGGGCGCCTTCGAGATGGCCGCTACCGTCGACTATCTCTTTGCCTTCGCCGCCACCACGGGTGCCGTGCGCGACCACCATTTCGAGGCGCTCTACCAAGCCTACCTCACCGACGCGCCAGTGCACGATTTCCTTGAGGAGAAGAACCCCGACGCGCTAAGGGAAATGGCCGAGCGCTTCCTCGAGGCGATGGACCGGGGGCTCTGGACACCGAAATCAAATTCGGCGCGGTTCCAGCTTGAGGAGATGGCGGCCGCGTGAGCCTATTTGTTCGGGATATGGATGACCTTGTCGAGGGATCGAAAATGGCTGTCGCAGGTCACGAGTTCTGCGTCGAATTCCATCGCCGTCGCATAGACGATGGCGTCAGCCGTTGCCAGTCCATGGGTGCGATGGATGCGTGCTGCGGCGAGCGCCCGTTCCGTGTCGAGCGGTGCGTCGACGCACTGGATGACGAAGGCGAGGAAGCGGTGTCGAACGGTGGTGTCCGCCTCGCGTTCGATCCATTTCACCACTTCGAGAACGACGATCGACGGCACGACGATTTCGGCCGGATTTTCCGGAAGTTCCGCAAGCAGACGGTCTGCAACGGGGCCGTCGGCAAGAATTTCGACCCAGACGGACGAATCGATCACGCGCATCAGAAGCGGTCGTCCCGGTCGCGCACCGAGTCCCGATTTGCGCCCTTGGCGAGGCCCTTCAACTCGGTCATGCTGGGAACAGGAACCAGGAGAAAGCCGCCGTCGCGCGGGACGAAGGCGAATTTTTGTCCGGGACGCCAGTCTTCCTTTTCCCGTACGGCTTTCGGTACGGAAATCTGGAATTTGGAAGAAAGGGTAGCCGTATCGGTCATCTTACGTCCTTCCATCGATCAGTTTGTGTAAGAATATCGGCCGGCACCAATGATATTGCAAGTCAGGAAACGCTCATGACCAAGACCGACGATTTTGCCCGCCACGCGGAGAAGATGGCCAAGAAGAAGGCCGCGCGCGAGAAGATCATGTCGACCAAGACCGGCGAAAAGGGGCTCGTCATCGTCCATACCGGCAAGGGCAAGGGGAAGTCGACCGCGGCCTTCGGTATGATCTTCCGCCACATCGCGCACGGGCGGAAATGCGCCGTCGTGCAGTTCATCAAGGGCGGCATGGCGACCGGTGAGCGCAACCTCATCGAGGAGCGCTTCTCCGACGTCTGCGAGTTCCACACGCTGGGCGAGGGGTTCACCTGGGAAACCCAAGACAAGGCGCGCGACATCGCCATGGCCCGGAGCGCCTGGGAGAAAGCCAAGGAGCTTATCCGCGACGAGACGAACACCATGGTGCTGCTCGACGAGATCAATATCGCGCTGCGCTACGAATACATCGATATCGCCGATGTCGTGGCCTTTCTCGAGGCGGAAAAGCCCGAAATGACCCATGTCGTGCTCACCGGCCGCAACGCGGCCGAGGAGCTGATCGAATTCGCCGATCTGGTCACCGAGATGGAGATGATCAAGCATCCCTTCCGCTCGGGCATCAAGGCGCAGATCGGCGTGGAGTACTAAGTCCCGCTCTTAAAGCACCAGTTCGTTGTCGGTTCTCTCACTCGTTTCGTCCACGGTGGCGAGAGCGATGCCGAAGGTGAGAAAGCCGAGCCGTCCGGCGATCATGAGCACGACGATGACGACCTTGCCGAGGTAACTGAGGTCGCCCGTCACTCCCATCGAAAGGCCGACCGTGCCCATGGCTGAAATTGCTTCGAAGACCACCTGTTCGAAAGGCGCCTGCGGCTCGGTGAGCATCAGCATGAACAACGCCACGAGCAGCAGTCCGAAGAAATAGGCGAGGGCCGCGCCGGCGGTCTGGACGCGGGCCGGCTTCACCCGCCGGTGGAAGAAGTGGACATGGCGCCGGCCTCTGAGCGTCGAGCGCACCAGCCCCAGCAGGACGGCGAAGCTGGTGGTCTTCAGGCCGCCGCCGGTGCCCGCCGGCGAGGCGCCGATCGCCATCAGGAACAACAGAATAACCAGCGAGGCATGTGTCAACGAGCCGATCGGGTAGGTGTCGAAGCCGACTGTGGTGGAGGCCGTCATCGTCTGGAAGAAGGCCGTCATCAGCCGCTCGCCCGGCGGCAGCGCATCGATGCCGGGCTCGGCGATGAAGAGCAGCGCTGTACCGGCGACGAGGAAGACAAGCGTCATCCGGGCGATCACCTTGCTGGTAAAGCCGAGCTTCCTCTTGCGGCCCGTCATCGTGCGCCAGGTGTCGCCGATGACGATGAAGCCCATGGCGCCGAGAAGGCTGAGGGCAGAAATGGTGAGGTTCACCGGCACGTCGGCGCGGAAGTCCTCGAAACTGTTCGGGAACAGGCTGAACCCCGCCGTACAGAAAGCCGAGACCGAGTGGAAAAGCGCGCTCCAGAGCGGCTCCTCCACGCCCCGGCCTGCGAAGAGCTCATAGAGCACCAGCATGCCGATGAGCTCGCTGATGAGGGTAAAGAGGACGACAGATCGCAGGAAGGCGGCGATGTTGATGTCGGCGGGCAGGCTGAAGGCGGCGCGTGCCGTGTTCTGGCGCAAGGGGCCGAGATTGTGCGCGAGCGCCAGCACCGCGAAGGAGCCGATCGTCATGTAGCCGAGGCCGCCGAGCTGGATCAGCAGCAGAAGTACGGCCTCGCCGAAGAAGGTGTAGCTCGTCCCCGGATCGACCGAGACGAGGCCGGTTGTCGAGACGGCCGAGGTCGCCATGAAGAGGTTGTCGATAGCGGAGACCGGGTGGAGTTGCGCGACCGGTAGCGACAGGAGCGCCCAGCCGACGAGGATGTAGGACAGATAGCCTGCGAGAAGAAGGCGGGCCGGGTTGGCATGGCGAAGCGCGAAACGGCTGCCGGCCAGGGTACGAAGCGCCGAACGGCGCATGCCGGCAACGGCCGGCGAGTGCATTTCCATGATGGAACCCCCTTGAAAATGACCCAAGGAAACGGCCGGGAGCGATCCGGGTTCCGCTGCGGCGCAAGTAGTTTCTCGCGGCGGCTAGAAACCCAGCCAGATCCGGATCGGGTGAGCAGGGTCGGACATGAGTTTGACGGCGAGCGCGGCGCAGGTGATGACAAGCAGCGGCTTGATGATGCGCGATCCGCTTCTCATCGCCAGCCGCGAACCGACCTGTGCCCCGAGAAACTGTGCGACGCCCATCATCAGCCCGATCTTCCAGGCGATGACGCCGACCGAGGCGAAGACCGCGAAGGCGCCGACATTGGAAGCGAAGTTCAGCAGCTTGGTATGGGCGGTCGCCTTCAGCATCCCGTAGCCGGCGAGCGACACGAAACCGAGCATGAAGAAGGATCCGGTCCCAGGGCCGAAGAGCCCGTCATAAAATCCGATCAGCGGCACGAGCGTCGCGGAGAAGAGGAAGGGGGAGAGACGCCGCGCGCGGTCGATGTCGCCCATGTTGGGCTTGAGCGCGAAATAGAGTGCGATGGCGATCAGCAGGAAGGGCAGGACCGCGCCGAAGAGTTCGCCGGGCACATAGGTGGCGGCGAGCGCGCCGACGGCTGCTCCGAGTGCGGAGAGCAGTGCTGCGCCCCCTTGCGTCCTGAGGTCGACATGGCCGCCACGGGCATAGGCGATCGTCGCGGAAGCCGAGCCGAAGAGGCCCTGAAGCTTGTTGGTGCCGAGGGCGGCGACCGGGGGAAAGCCCGCGATCAGAAGCGCCGGAATGGTGATCAGCCCACCGCCGCCGGCGATCGAATCAACGAAGCCGGCAGCAAAAGCGGCGAGGATCAGCGCCAGTAGAAAATAGGTCGGGATATCTTGCATGGCCGGGTATCGTTCCGAAAGGCGAGTTTTTTTGCCTGAAAGCGCGAACAGGGCTTCTTGCACATCCCGTGAGGCTGGACAATCCGGCGAACAACCTTACGCTGCGTAGGCGAAGAATCACATACCAGAAGGCCGGGGGGCTCGTCTGATGCTGGTAGGGACACTTCCAGAAATTCTGTGGCGGAAGGCTGTGGTTTCGCGCGGCCTGCGGAAGCTGTCGGACGATCCGCCGGCAATGGCGCAGATCCTGCTTCTGTTCCGGCTTGTACTGGTGGACGGTATCGTCGGCGAGCGCGAGCTGGAGGCGTTCGAGACGATTTGCATCCGCGAGTTCGGCATTCAGCCGCATGAACTACCGTCATTGCACGATCTGCTCGAATCGCCGAAAGGCCAGGCGGCGGAGACGCAGTTGTTTTTCCTGCTGCGCAAGCTCGATATGACGGCGCGTTGCCGGATGATGGCATTGATGCAAGAACTGGCAGATGCCAACGACGAAGATACCGACCAGGCGATCCGGCTGGTCACGATGACGGCGCGGCTGCTTGAGCCGCTCCCTGAGGAGACATGAGACGTCGATGAGCGAGAGTGGTTTCGGCAAGCTGGCTTCCCAGCTGGGCGCGTTGATTTCGGAAAAATCGTCGGTCGAGAAGGTCGCCGACAATCCCGCCCTGATGGCGGAATTGTTGCTTCTCGTCCGCATGAGTTTCGCCGACGGGTCGGTCAATCCCCCGGAGGCGGCCGCCTTCAAGTCGCTTCTGGGCCGTGAGTTGGGCCTGGACGCCGACGATGCGCACGACGTTCTGCAGTTTATCGACGATTTCGGCTATGAGACGAGTTCCGCGCAGGCCGCCGAGATGCTCGCCGGACTGCCGGATGCGCGCAAGCGCGAGGTGATGGCGCACCTGGCGGAAATGGCGCGCGCGGACGGATCTGTGACCGAAGCCGAGAAGACGCTGTTTCACGCCACCGCGAAGCGTCTCGGCCTCGAATAGATTTGCTTTCCACAAGGCTTTCGCCCTGGATGGCGGGAATGGGATGGCACGCGGCGCATTCGCCGTTTGACGCCTCATCATCGCTTGCCTAATGTCCGTCCTCATGTGCGACGGCGCCTGACGACAGGCTGAGAGATATCCCGGTGCGGCCGACTTATTCCAAGGGCCAAGTCCGGGGCTGTCCGGTTCGGTTTCCCGGTCTGCGGAAGTGTTTTCTGCGGACGGGTCCGGCGTTGCGTACGTTGAAAACGACGCCCGACGGGGAAGCGGACATGCGGATGAACGCCGTTCTTCACCTACGCATCCTTTTCGTCGGGGCCGAGGAAACCCGAACGCGCGCAATCGCGCGCCTGAAGGAAGCATGAGATGACAAAGACGGGAATCATGGTCTGCGGCCATGGCAGCCGCAACCAGAACGCAGCCCGCGAATTCGCCACTGTCGCCGAGGGCCTGCGTGCCCGCTACCCTGACATGCCGGTGGAATACGGCTACCTCGAATTCTGCAATCCGGTGATTGCCGACGGTCTCGACCGGCTGCGCGCTGTCGGCGTCGAGCGGGTTCTCGCGGTTCCCGGCATGCTGTTTGCCGCCGGTCACGCCAAAAATGACATTCCGAGCGTTCTCAACACCTATCAGGCGCAGAACCCCGGCATGAGGATCGACTATGGCCGCGAGCTCGGAATCGATCTGAAGATGATCCGCGCCGCCGGAGAGCGCATTCAGGAGGCGCTCGACGCCGCCAACCGCGAGAGTGGCGATGTGCCGATCCACGACACCATGCTGATGGTCGTCGGACGCGGCTCCTCCGATCCCGACGCCAATTCCAACGTCTCCAAGGTCATGCGCATGCTCTGGGAAGGCTTCGGTTTCGGCTGGGGCGAGACCTGCTATTCGGGCGTCACCTTTCCTCTCGTCGGCCCGGGGCTCAAGCATGCGGCCAAGCTCGGCTACAAGCGGATCATCGTCTTCCCGTACTTCCTGTTCACCGGGGTGCTGGTCAAGCGCATCTACGCGCAGACCGACGAGGTGGCGGCGAACCATCCCGAAATCCAGTTCATCAAGGCGCCTTATCTCAACGACCATCCGCTGGTGCTGGACACCTTCCAGGACAGGGTGAAGGAGATCGTCGAGGGGCAGGCGCTGATGAACTGCCAGATGTGCAAGTACCGCGAACAGGTGCTGGGCTTCGAGGCGGAAGTCGGCCTGCCGCAGGAAAGCCATCACCATCACGTCGAAGGCATCGGCGGGGGCCTGGAAAACTGCCCCTGCGGCGGCGACTGCGACGCCTCCTGCCGCGACGAGGATTTTTGCCGCAAGCACGGTCTTCCCTGGACGCCTGTGCACAGCCATGCCGAGCCGGGGCCGCTGGAACCGGTCCACGCTCACGGGCATCATCACCATCACGACGATCACGATGGGCATCACCATCACCATCATGACGACCACGGCCATCACCATCATCATGACCATGACCACGATCATTCGCATGGCCACGACCACGGGCATGATCATCACCACCATCCCTATCCCCATGCGGACCATCCGCACGGGCCGAAATCGATGGAAAAGCCGAAAACGTGACGATTGCCGGCTACATCACCGATCCGGCGGAGATCTATCGCCAATCCTTCGCCACCATCCGGGCGGAAGCGGATCTCACACGCTTCGACGCGTCGACGGCTCAGGTTGTGGTGCGGATGATTCATGCCTGCGGGATGACCGATCTCGCCGGTGATATCGTCGTCTCTCCGGATTTTGCCTCGGCGGGACAGGCCGCTCTCCAGAGGGGCGGGGCGGTGATCTGCGATGTCGAGATGGTGCGCCAAGGCGTGATCAAGCGGCTTCTTCCTGCGGACAATTCCCTCATCTGCACGCTGTCCGACCCTGAGGTGGCGCAGCGTGCCAAAGAGCTCGGGACAACGCGGTCGGCGGCGCAGGTCGATCTCTGGGGCGGGTATCTGGAAAATTCGATTGTGGTCATCGGCAACGCGCCGACCGCGCTCTTCCGGCTGCTCGAGCGGATCGACGAGGGGGCGCCGAAGCCGGCCGCGATCATCGGCGCACCCGTCGGCTTCGTCGGTGCTGCGGAATCGAAGGCCGCTCTCATTGCCGATCCGCGCGGTGTGCCTTTCATCGCGGTCAGGGGACGGCGGGGCGGATCGGCGATCGCCGCCGCGGCCCTCAACGCACTTGCGGCGGGGCTGGAAGGGCATGGCTGATATGAAGATGCCGACGGACCCTTGGCTCACATTGCTCGGCGTGGGCGACAACGGGCTCGACAGCCTGACGCCGGCGGCGCGGGCGCTGTTCGATGCCGCGCGCACGATCATTGCACCGGCGCGCGTGCTCGAAGAGATCGACACGGGCAACCGCGAGGTGATCCCCTGGACCTTCGGGGTCAGTCAGACGATCGAGCTTCTGCTCCAACGTCGGGGTGATCCCATCACCATTCTCGCGACCGGCGACCCGATGCATTTCGGCATCGGGGCGACGATGATGCGCCATATCGGTGCCGACGAAATACGGGTGATTCCAACGCCCTCGGCCTTCTCGCTCGCCGCGGCCCGTCTCGGCTGGGCGCAGCAGGACGTCGCGATGATCTCGCTGCACGGGCGCTCGGTGCACGCGCTTTCGGCGTACCTTCAGCCCGGTAATCGGATCATCGCACTCACCTCGACGGGCCGGACGATCGGCGCGGCAGCTAACATTCTGGTCGAGCGCGGTTTCGGCGGCTCGCGGATCGCCATCCTGGAACATATGGGCGGCCGGCGGGAAAAGATCGTCGAGATGGCGGCCCGCGATATCCGAGCCGGCTCGGCGGTCTTCGCGGATTTCAACACACTGGCGGTCGAATGCGTGGCCGATCCGGATGCCGCCTGTCTGTCGCCCGTACCGGGCCTGCCCGACGAGGCTTACGAGCATGACGGGCAACTGACCAAGCGCGAGATACGCGCGGCGACGCTCGCCCATCTCGGTCCGATGCCCGGTGCGCTGCTCTGGGATATCGGTGCAGGCAACGGTTCGATCGCCATCGAGTGGATGCGGACGGCGCGCGGTGCGAAAGCCATCGCCATCGAGAGCGATGCGGCGCGATGCGAGCGGATCGCCGCCAACGCCATGACGCTCGGGACGCCGACGCTCGATATCCGCCACGGCGAAGCGCCGCTGACGTTTGAAGGGCTCGACGCGCCGGACGCGGTATTCATCGGTGGGGGGATGAGCGAGGAGGGCATTCTTGAAGCAGCCTGGGCGGCGCTCAAGCCCGGCGGACGTCTGGTCGCCAACGCCGTGACGGTCGAAAGCGAGGCGCGGATCTTCGGTCTTCGCGACCATTTCGGAGGCGAGCTGGTTCGCATGCAGGTCAGCCGCGCCGAACCGGTCGGCCGCTTTCTTGGCTGGAAGCCGATGATGCCGGTCACGCTGTGGTCCGTCAGGAAGGGTTTCGCATGACCGGCAAACTCTACGGCGTCGGGCTAGGTCCGGGCGATCCCGAACTCATTACCCTCAAAACGCTCAGGATCCTCAAGAGCGTGCCGGTTATCGCCTGGCCGGCTCCCGACAAGGGCGACAGCTTTGCCCGGTCGATCGCCGCGCCGCATCTTCCCGGCGGGCAGGCGGAGATCGCGATCCGGGTGCCCATGCGCGTCGAACGGTTTCCGGCACAGGAGATCTATGACCGCGCGGCGGAGGAGATCGCTGCAGAGCTCGATGCGGGCCGCGACGTCGCCGTGCTCTGCGAGGGTGACCCATTTTTCTACGGCTCCTTCATGTATCTCTTCGAGCGGCTGGCCGGCCGCTACGCCACTGAAATCGTCCCTGGCGTGTCCTCGATCATGGCGGCGGGCGCCGCCTCCGGGCGGCCGCTCTCGGCGCGCAACGACGTTCTCACGGTCATTCCCGGACCGCTGCCGGACGATGAAATCGCTGAAAGGATCGCCGCTTCCCGAGCTGTCGCGATCATGAAAGTCGGCCGTCATTTCAACCGCTTGCGGGCATTGATCGACAAACTGAATCTGACGGCTCAAGCGGTTTATGCGGAACGGGTGACCCTCCTAGGCGAGCGGGTCATGCCGCTCTCCGAAGTGAGCGGAGACACTGCTCCCTATTTCTCGATCATCCTGATCTACAAGGGCGCTGAAAGCTGGGCCAGGCCCGCAGCGCCGGCAGAGGCAAACCCATGACTTCGAAACCCGCGATCCTCATTCTCTCGGATTCGGCCCTGCCGGTGGCGACCCGGATCAAGGCAACGACCGGCGGCGAAATCCACGGGCTCCGGCGGCGAGTCGATGGCCTGGACGTGGGGTTCGAGGAGACGGGCACGCATTTGCGCGCATTGTTCGTTGAAGGGCGTCCGATTGTCGCCGTGATGGCCGCGGGCGCGGTCATCCGGTTGCTCGCGCCTCTCCTGTCCGACAAGCGTGCCGAGCCGCCAGTGATCGCGGTGGCGGAGGATGGGTCAGTGGCCGTGCCGTTGCTCGGCGGCCATCACGGCGCCAACGATCTCGCGCGGGAGATTGCTGACGTGCTGGCAGGTGTGGCAGCGGTTACCACGGCCGGTGACCTGCGTTTCGGTATCGCGCTCGATGCGCCGCCCGAGGGCGTTCGTCTCCGCAACCCGGACGCCGCCAAGGCGGTGATGGCGGAACTCGTTGCAGGGGCTTCGGCCGGGGTGGTCGGCGAAGCGGAGCCAGTGGCATGGCTCCGGAATTCGATGCTGCCGGTTTCCGAGGAGGGCGCGGTCAAGTTGACCGTGACCGACCGCGTGCACCAGGCGGGCACGCTCGAACTCGTCTATCACCCGGCGACGCTGGTGCTCGGCATGGGCTGTGAGCGGGGCTGCGATCCGGCGGAAGCAATCGACCTCGCCGAAAAGGCGCTGTCGGAAAATGGTCTGTCTCCGGAATCGGTTGCGGCCGTTGCCTCACTCGATTTGAAGGCGGACGAAGCAGCCATACACGCGGTGGCCTGCCATTTCGGCGTGCCAGCACGGTTCTTCGAGGCTGTACGGCTGGAGGCGGAAACGCCCCGGCTCGCCAATCCGTCCGATATCGTGTTCTCGGAAGTAGGTTGCCACGGCGTGGCCGAAGGCGCGGCACTTGCGAGCGTCGGCGCGGAAGGCGAACTCGTCGTCACCAAGATCAAGAGCCGGCGGGCCACGGTCGCCATCGGCCGCTCGCCTGTCGTGCTTTCCGAGGATGCTCTACCGGGCCGGGCACGGGGCACGCTTTTCGTCGTCGGCATCGGTCCGGGCTCGGAGGGCTGGCGCTCGCCGGAAGTCAGCAGGATGGTGAGCGAAGCGACGGATCTCGTCGGCTATTCGCTCTATCTCGATCTGCTGGGGCCGCTCGCCGAGGGCAAGACGCGGCACGATTTCGATCTCGGCAAGGAAGAAGCGCGCGTCCACCACGCGATGGAACTGGCGGGGCAGGGCCGGACGGTGGCGCTCGTCTGTTCGGGCGACGCCGGCATCTACGCCATGGCGACGCTGGTCTTCGAACTTCTGGAGAAGGCGGGCGGCGAAGACGGACTTACCGATGCGGCGCGGCGGATTGCGATCCAGTGCAGCCCGGGCATCTCGGCGCTACAGGCGGCGGCCGCGCGCGCCGGGGCCCCGCTGGGGCACGATTTCTGCACCGTCTCGCTCTCCGACCTGCTGACCCCATGGGACGATATCCAGCGCCGGGTGAAGGCGGCGGGGGAGGGCGATTTCGTCATCGCCTTCTACAATCCGGTGTCTCGCAAGCGGCGGACGCAGCTCGCCTGGGCACGCGATGAATTGCTGAGCCACCGCCCGGCCTCGACGCCGGTGATCCTGGCGACGAATCTCGGTCGTGACGGGGAGACGGTGCGGGTGGTGCCGCTCGGCGATCTTCAGGTCGACGATGTCGACATGCTGACCGTGGTGATCGTCGGTTCATCCAATACGGCGGTCACACGGACGGGCGACGGGAAAGACTGGGTCTACACGCCGCGGGGCTATGCCCGGAAGGAAGGCAGCGCGATGAAGCTCGCTGCAGAACTCAAAGGAGCGGCAGAATGACCGTCTATTTCATTGGCGCGGGGCCGGGCGCACCGGATCTCATTACCGTGCGCGGGCTCAAGCTGATCGAGCGCTGCCCGGTCTGCCTTTATGCGGGTTCGCTTGTCCCGGAGGAGATCGTCAAGGCCGCGCCCGAAGGGGCGAAGGTGAGGGATACCGCGCCGATGAATCTCGACGAGATTATCGCCGTAATCGAGGCGGCCCATGTCGAGGGCCATGACGTGGCGCGTGTGCATTCGGGCGATCCGTCGATCTACGGTGCGGTAGCCGAGCAGATGCGCCGGCTCGATGCGCTTGGGATCGATTACGAGGTGGTACCGGGCGTGCCGGCTTTCGCGGGGGTCGCCGCGCGGCTTTCGACCGAACTGACATTGCCGGAGATCGCCCAGACGATCATCATCACCCGAACCGGCATGAAGGCCTCGGCCATGCCCGAGGGTGAGCAACTCGAAATTCTCGGCCGGTCGAAGGCGACGCTTGCAATCCATCTCTCGGTGCGCAATCTCGATTATGTCCGTCGCGCGCTCGAACCCTATTACGGCGACGATTGTCCCGTGGTCATTGCCTATCGCGCCACCTGGCCGGACGAACTCTTCATCCGCACGACCCTCGCCGAAATGAAGGAGGAGGTGCGCAAGAACAAGATCACCCGCACCGCGCTCGTCATGGTCGGCAAGGTGTTCGGCGATGTCAGTTTCCGCGACAGCGACCTCTACAATGCCGACTATTCCCACGTGCTCAGGAACGTCGGGAAAAAGAAGAAGGCGTCGGTCTAGCCGAGTGCAGCCAGGAGGTCGTCGACGGTGGCGTGTCCTGCCGACGATGATGGAGGTCGGGCGATCATGATGACCGGCAAACCGAGATTGCGGGCGGCGGCGATCTTCGCATAGCCGGCGTCGCCACCCGAGTTGCGGCAGACAATGCAATCGATGTCGTAAGCGCGGAACAGAGCTTCTTCCGACGTCGCGTCCGCGCCCGGTCGGCCGAGCACAATCTCCGCATCAAAGGGCAGGGGCGATTCCGGCGGGTCAACCATCCGGACGATGAAATGGCAATCGGGGCGAACGGAGAAGGCGCCGACATGCTGGCTGCCGAGCGCGAGGAAGGAGACGCTTCGCCCGGGCACTGCATCGACCGCCGCCTCAAGATCCCGAACCTCGATCCACCGGTCGCCGGCCTCGGGGGGCCAGGCCGGACGGGCGATGCGGAGCAGGGGGACGCCTGCCGTTTCAGCCCCCGCCACGGCGTTGGCCGAAATGGTTTCCGCATAGGGATGGGTGGCGTCGATGAGAGCGGTGACGGTGTTGTTTTTCATCCAGTCCGCGAGCCCTGCCGCTCCGCCGAAACCGCCGATCCGGACTTCTCCCGACAGCGGCGCCGGCTCCTTGGTGCGGCCCGCGAGCGAGGTCACGACGCGGGCTTCCGGACGGCTCATGACGAGGCGCGCGGCAAGCTCTGCCCCCTCGCGTGTGCCGCCGAGTATGAGGATGGTTTCAGTCATCGACAGCTGTCCGGGCGAGGATATTGCCCTTCCTGTCGGTCACGAGAATGTCGACTTCGACGGGAGCGCTGCGCAGGGTGTCGAGTGCCGTCCGGCGGGCGCCGGCCACCACGATCGCCGGAAGGTCGATTCCTTCCTGCTGAGTCATTTCAAGCACTTCGAGGGCGGTGTTGGCAGACAGAATCCTGTCCCTCACACTCTGATTCAAGCTCGGTCCGGCCTTCTCGGCGAGCCATTCCATGTCGACCTGGCTGCGGCCGGAATGCAGGTCCACCGCGCCCTGGGCGAGCTTGGTGAGCTTGGCGAAGCCGCCCGCGATGGTCAGGCGCGGGAGCGGATGCTGGCGAAGATATTTCAGCAATCCTCCGGCGAAATCGCCCATGTCGAGACAGGCGATGTCAGGCAATCCGTAAAGCTCCTGCGCCGTCTTTTCGGATGTCGACCCGGTGGAGCCGAGCACGTGGTCGAGACCGGCCGCACGGGCCACGTCGATGCCGCGGTGGATGGAGTGGATCCAGGCCGAACAGGAGAAGGGATTGACGATGCCGGTGGTGCCGAGGATCGACAGCCCGCCCTTGATCCCGAGACGCGGGTTCCAGGTCTTCTCCGCCAACGCCTCTCCCCCCGGGACCGAGATCTCGATCTCGTAGTCGGGGCGCACGCCGTGTTCGGCGCACAGGCCTTCGACCGTCTCCGTCATCATCCGGCGCGGCACCGGGTTGATCGCGGGTTGCCCCGGTTCGACAGGCAGGCCGGGCAACGTGATCATGCCCACACCTTCCCCGGCGCGAAACATGATACCCGAGCCTCCCGGCCCCTTGCGCACGGTCGCGATGATCGTCGCCCCATGGGTGACGTCGGGGTCGTCGCCGGCGTCCTTGACGATCGCGGCCATGGCCTCGTTGCTTCCCAGTTGCTCCCGGGCGAGAGCGAAGGAGGGGGTCTGGCCACGCGGCAGGGTGATGGTGACGGGGTCGGGAAAACGGCCGGTCAGCAGCGCGGTGAGCGCGGCCTTGGTGGCGGCGGTCGCGCAGGCGCCGGTGGTCCAGCCACGCCTCAGGCGGGTGCCGGATTCCGTCGTCTCCTGTCGGTTTTTCTCCGTCATGTACGCCACATTATTCCTATCGTGCGATTGCCGATATAGCCGCTGCGCGATAGACCGGAAAGCGATAAGGAGCGATCATCGGGCCGATGGAAAACGGACTGGGACATATCACCCGCAACCTGCCGGAGATGAAGCCGGGCGAGGTGTGGCTGGTTGGCGCGGGACCGGGCGATCCGGGCCTGTTGACGCTCCATGCGGTCAATGCGCTCTTGCAGGCCGATGTCATTGTCCATGACGCGCTGGTGAGCAATGCCTGTCTCGGCCTCGCCAAGCCCGGCGCGGAAATCGAATATGCCGGCAAACGCGGCGGCAAGCCGTCGGCCAAACAGCGCGACATTTCCTATCGTCTCGTTGAACTCGCCAAGCAGGGCCGCCGGGTGTTGCGACTCAAGGGTGGCGACCCCTTCGTTTTCGGCCGGGGCGGCGAGGAAGCGCTGACGCTGGTCGAGCAAGGCGTACCCTTCCGTATCGTTCCCGGCATAACCGCGGGCATCGGAGGTCTGGCCTATGCCGGTATTCCGGTTACCCACCGCGAGACCAACCACACGGTCACCTTCCTCACCGGCCACAATTCGAGCGGTGTCGTCCCTGACGGCATCGACTGGGATGGCGTGGCGCGCGGCAGCCAGGTTATCGTCATGTATATGGCGATGAAGCATTTCGATGCGATTGCCGCGCGGCTGATGGAGGCGGGGCGGGACGCGGACGAGGCGGTGGCCTTCGTCACCGATGCCTCGACCGAAAACCAGAAGGTACTCGAAACGACCCTCGGCAAGGCATCGGCCGATCTCGCAGCCTCGGGTCTCGAACCGCCGGCCATCGTGGTGATCGGCAAGGTGGTCGAGTTCCGGAAGGCGTTCGACTGGCTCGGCGCGCTCGACGGTAAAGCACTGACGCCGGATCCGCTCGGCACGCGCGCCGCGGAGCAGAAGGACAGCGCATGAGGGGCGTGATGCTGGCCGCGCCGCATTCGGGCTCCGGCAAGACGACCGTGACGCTCGGCCTGCTGCGGGCCCTGAAGCGCGGTGGCGTGAAGGTGGCACCGGCAAAGGCCGGGCCGGACTATATCGATCCCGCCTTCCATTCGGTCGCCTCCGGCGCCGTATGCATGAACTACGATCCCTGGGGTATGCGTCCGGATCTGATCCGGGCCAATGCCAGCCTTGCCGCCGAGGGCGGGCGTGCCTTCGTTCTCGAGGCGATGATGGGGCTTTTCGACGGGGCCGCCGACGGCACCGGTTCCTCGGCCGATCTGGCGCGCACGCTCGGGCTGCCGGTGATCGTCGTCATCGATTGCGCGAAGATGTCCCATTCGGTGGCGGCGCTTGCGAGCGGATATTCGAATTTCGCGTCGGATCTCTATGTCGGCGGCGTCATTCTCAACAAGGTCGGCAGCGAGCGGCACGAGCGGATGCTGCGGGCAGCACTTGCAGAGGCGAATATCGATTGCCTCGGTGCATTGCCCCGCGATGACGCCCTCTCCTTGCCCGAGCGTCATCTGGGGCTGGTGCAGGCAGGCGAGAACGCGGATCTCGAGGCTTTCGTGGAAGCCGCCGCCGACCGCGTCGAAAGGCATGTCGATATCGCGGCGATCGAGAAGCTGTCGCGGCTGGGTACGCCGTTCGAGGCTCCTGCCAATATCCCGCGGCTGCCGCCGCTCGGACAGAAGATTGCGGTCGCCCGCGATCTGGCCTTCGCCTTTTCTTACGAGCATATGCTTTTGAGCTGGCGGCGCCGTGGCGCTGAGCTGAGCTTCTTTTCACCGCTCGCTGACGAAGCGCCGGCGGCGGATGCCGATGCTGTCTTCCTGCCCGGCGGCTATCCCGAACTCCATGCAGGGCGGATTGCGGATGTGGCAAACTTCAGGGCGGGCATGGCGCAGGCGATCACACGCGATATCCTCGTCTATGGCGAGTGCGGCGGCTACATGGTGCTTGGCGAGGGGCTGATCGACGCCGGCGGTGCGCGCCACGAAATGCTCGGCGCCTTGCCGCTGGTCACGAGTTTCGCCGAAAGAAAGCGGCATTTGGGCTATCGAAAACTGAAGCCCGAGCCGGGCTTCGTCTGGGCCATGCCGCTGACCGCGCACGAGTTCCACTATTCCATGGTAATCGAGGAAGGGCCGGGCGAGGCGCTGTTCGCGGCGGTGGATGCGGAAGGCACGGAGTTGCCGAAAGCAGGCCTCAGGCGCGGATCCGTGGCCGGCTCCTACATGCATGTCATCGACATTGCCGGGTGAGGAGGCATACGTGATCGATCACGGCGGAGCGCTTCTCGACGCCATGGCGGCCCATGGGGGGACTGCGGAGGACTGGCTCGATCTGTCGACCGGGATCAGTCCGGTGAGCTTTCCGCTGCCGGAATTTTCAGCGGACAGTTGGCGGCGCTTGCCTGACCCTTCACACGCGCGGCACGTGGCGGACCTGGCCCGGTCCCACTACGGCGCTGCGGTCATGCCGGTGATAACGTCCGGCAGCCAGGCCGCGATCCAGCATCTGCCGATGCTCGCACGGTTGCTCGAGCGTGGCGCGCGGGAGGTGGCCATCCTCTCGCCGACCTATGGCGAGTACGAGGCGGCATTCGGGCGGGCGGGGTTTGCGGTCCGCACCGTTTCCTCGCTCGCCGAGGCGCGGGACGCGGATGCGGTGGTGCTCGCCAATCCGAACAATCCCGACGGGCGGATGTTTGCGCCGGACGAACTGGCGGTATTTGCGTCCGCGCGCGGCAACCGGCTGACCGTAGTCGACGAGGCTTTCGCCGATTGCCATCCCGAAATCAGCGCGGCGGATCGGGCGGGGGCTATCCCCGGCCTTCTGGTGCTTCGTTCCTTCGGGAAGTTCTTCGGGCTCGCGGGCGTGCGTCTGGGCTTTGCCTTCGCTGCCGAGCCCCTTTCACGGGCGCTGTCCGAAGCGCTGGGGCCGTGGCCGGTCTCCGGGCCGGCGCTGGAGATCGCGGCATTCGCCTTCTCGTCGGATGATCGCCTGGCGCGGCAGCGGGCGGAGATCGAACGCTGTCACGCGATGACGGCCTGGGCAATCGCGGATGCCAGCTCGACCGTGCTCGGCCAGACCGCGCTGTTCTTCCTGCTCGATGCCGGTAACGGTGCCGCCATGCGTGACGCTCTTGCAAGGCACCGCATCCTTGCCCGCGCGTTCGATCACTCGCCGCGCCGGCTGCGCCTCGGTCTGGTGGCGAGTGGAGAGGAAGCGGAGCGTCTGGCCGGCGCTCTCAAGGCAATCAGGGCGGCGGTAGTCCGGTCATGAGCCGCCTTGCGGTGCTTTTCCTTGGCCTGCTGATCGATCGTCTGGTCGGCGATCCGGACTGGCTCTGGTGCCGGTTCTCCCACCCGGTCGTGCTCTTCGGCGCGATGATCGGCTTGGCCGACCGGCAGTTGAACGACCCGGTCGAGGGTTCCACTGTCCGCAAACGGCGCGGCATCGTCGCGCTCGCGGCCATGGTTGCGGTGGTGGTGGCGGCGGGATGGCTGCTTTCCGATCTTTTCGGCCTGATGGGCTGGGTAGGCGCTCTGATCGAGGGACTTCTGGTCTCGGTCTTTCTTGCCCAGAAGAGCCTGTTCGACCATGTGGGCGCAGTCGCCGACGGATTGCGGCAAGGCGGACTTGCAGGCGGGCGGAAGGCGGTCTCGCTCATCGTCGGTCGCGACCCCGAGACCCTCGACCGGCCCGGGATCTGCCGGGCGGCGATCGAAAGCCTCGCCGAGAATTTTTCCGACGGGGTGATGGCGCCGGCGTTGTGGTATCTCATCGGCGGGTTGCCGGGGCTGCTGGCCTATAAACTGGTCAACACCGCCGATTCGATGATCGGTCACCTCAACGCCAGGTATCGCGATTTCGGATGGGCGGCGGCCAGGCTCGACGACGTGATGAACTGGCCGGCGGCGCGATTGTCGGCAGCGCTCTTCGCTCTCGCGGCCTGGTGGACAGGCGGACGGGCCGCGGCTCGCATCGCCATCGGCGTCGCGCTCCGCGATGCGGAACTCCACCGGTCCCCCAATGCGGGATGGCCGGAGGCCGCCGTCGCGGGCGCCCTCGGTCTCGCGCTCGGCGGTCCCCGGACCTATGGCGAACTGGTTGTGAAGGCACCTTGCCTCAATGGTGGGGGCTCTCCAAATGCAACGGTCGATACCGTCGAAAATGCCGTCCAACTCGGGGGCAAAGCGGCGGACTTGCTTGCAGTCACTGTCTTTCTGGCACTTCTGGTTTCAGTTTTTCTCTTTTGAAAACAATAAACTAGGATTTTAACTCACGTTTATCCCGTTGTTTTAACTTTATTTGATCTGCGCGCGAATATACTGTTTTTCCACAGGGGCAATTTTTGCGTGCATCTATCAGGGAGAGCGGGATGAAGAAAATCCTTCTTGCAGGGGCAATTGCAGCCGGAATGCTGATGTCCGTGGCATCGGCACATGCGGCCCGGATCGTGGCCAAGGTCGACATATCCTCACAGACGATGACCGTGTCGCAGAACGGGGTGGTGAAATACCGCTGGAAGGTTTCCACGGGCCGAAAGGGCTACGGAACGCCGACCGGAAGCTATTCGCCGAAATGGCTGTCCAAGCATCATCGCTCGCGCAAATACAACAATGCGCCCATGCCCTACGCGGTCTTCTTCCGCGGCGGCTATGCGGTTCACGGCACCAATCAGGTCAGCCGTCTCGGCCGTCCGGCCTCGCATGGCTGCATCCGTCTGGAAACGGCGAACGCCGCCAAGTTCTTCTCGATGGTGGAGCGCAACGGCCACTCCAACATCCGCATCGTCATCAATCACTAGGGCGTGCTTTGATTGTGGGGCATCTTTTCTGCATCAGGCGATTTCGCCTGAACACAGGATGCGCAATGACGTTTCACTGATCCGATAAGGGAAAGGGCGCCATCAGGCGCCCTTTGTCATTTCCGCTTGCCGATCGTGTGCTTGATCCCCCAGCGGTCGTGGAACCACTGCCACTGGCCGGGATATTCCCGCACCCACTTCTCGATCTTGTCGTTGAGGATCTGGGAGGTCGCCGGGACATCGACGCGACCGTCGGCGGCGCGTGGAATTTCGATTGCCGGCTCGATCACCAGCCGGAAGCGGCCGCCCGGCAGACGGATGCAGCGAGCGGGATAGACATCGCAATCGAACTGCCGCGCGAGTTTTCCCAGAAGCGGGTTGGTCACGACCTCTTTGCCGAAGAAAGTGCCCTTCGCGCCGCGGCGGAAACGCTGGTCGACCAGCATGCCGACGCCGCCATTACTCTCGAGCCTGCGGGCGAGGGCAATTGCGGCTCCGGCGCGGGAGGGCACGAGGTGCCCCATCCGCGTGCGGCGGGCTGAAAGGACCTGACGGGCGATATAGGGGTTGTTGGGCGGGCGGAAGAGCGCGGTCACTTCCAGGCCGTAGGCGGCGGCGCCAATCGGCAAAAGCTCGAAATTGCCGGTGTGACCGGTGAAGACAATGAAGGGCTTCTTTTCCTCGATCAGCTTGGCGAAGATTTCTGCCCCATCGACCTCGACCCGGCCGGCTGCCGGATTTTCCAGGTTCAGGTCGAAAATCTGATCGAGAAAAACGTATTCGACGCCGAGTCGGGCCATGTTGCCCCACATGTCGCGGGCGATCGCCTCGCGTTGCTCGGCCGACTTTTCGGGAAAGGCTATTTCGAGATTGGCGAGCGCCAGTTTGTGGCGCGACGTCAGGGGGCCGATCCTGCGCGCGAGCCGATCGACAGTCTCGATCGCCGCGTTCGCAGGAAGGAGCGAGGCCAGCTTCAAAAGGCCGATGACCGTCATTCCCACGAGCCAATGCCGGACCTTGCGTGTGATCACGAAGGTCTTGACGATGAGCGGGTGGGGAAGCGGCTTCTTGCTCATGCGGAGGATCAATCCAGTCGCAGGATGATCTTGCCGAAGACGTCGCGGGTTTCCATCCGGGCGAGAGCCTTGTCGATGGTCTTGAAATCAACCTCGGTGTCGATGACCGGATGAACGAGGCCGGCGGCCATCTTCTGCATGGCGTTGGCCATGTTCTCCATCCGGCAGCCGAAGGAGCCGATAAGGCGGAGCTGCTGCTGGAAGAGCATCATCAAATTGACGTCGGTCGACACACCCGAGGTCGATCCGCAGGTCACCAGCCGGCCGCCACGCTTGAGCGAAAACATGGAGCCCGCCCAGGTGTCCTTGCCGACATGCTCGAAGACGACATCGACGCCGCGCTTTTTCGTCAGCTTGCGCAGCACGCCCTCGAAGCGGTCTTCCCGGTAATTGATAACGTGATCCGCGCCCAGCGCCTTGGCCGGTTCGATCTTCTCGTTCGAGCCGACGGTGGTGTAGACCGTGCAGCCCATCTTCTTTGCGAGCTGGATGGCCGCCGAGCCGATGCCCGAACCGCCGGCATGGACGAGAATGTGCTCGCCGGGCTCGAGCCTGGCGTTGTCGAAGAGCATGTGCTCGACCGTGCCGAAGGTAACGGGGGCCAGCGCCGCGGCAACGACGTCGACGCCGGGAGGGGCGGGGACGAGCAGCCGGGCGGGAAGGTTCACACGCTCGCAGGCGAAGCCGTCGAGATGGAAGCCGTGAACCCCCGAGACATGTTCGCAGAGATTGTCTCGGCCCTCGCGGCAGGGACGGCAAAGCCCGCAGGTGCGCGCTCCGTAGATCGAGACGATCTGGCCGGGCTGGAGGTTCGACACGCCGGGGCCCACGGTCTCCACGACGCCGGCTGCTTCCGCGCCGATGGTAAGCGGCAGCTTGCGCTTGGCGAAGGCCATCCCGCGCCAGCCCCAGACATCGATATGGTTGAGTGCGACCGCGCCGATCTTGACTGTGACTTCGCCGAGGCCTGGCGCTTCGGGATCGGCCACCTCGACCAGTTCGAGCTTGCGGTCCTCGATGAGTTGAAGTGCCTGCATGTCAGCTCCCCCGCCGTTCGAGCGGCGGATTCTTCGAATTCAAAAACGTCTGGTGGACCGATTAAGCGGGTTCAGCCGTCATGACAAGGCAGGCGTTCTGTCCGCCGAAGCCGAAGGAATTCGACAGGACCGAAGTGACCGCCTGATCGCGCTTGACGTTGGGGACCGCGTCGAGCTCGATCGCCGGGTCCGGATTGTCATGGTTGATCGTCGGCGGCAGGGTGCCGGTGGTGATCGTCATCAGCGAGAACACGGCTTCGATGGCACCCGCCGCCGTCAGCGTATGGCCGATCATCGACTTGTTCGACGAGACGGGAATCGATTTGAGATGGTCGCCGAACACGCCCGACATGGCGAGATATTCCATCTTGTCGTTTTCGGGCGTCGATGTGCCGTGGGCGTTGATGTAGCCGATGCCGCTTTCATCGAGGCCGGCATCCTCCAGTGCGCCGCGAATGGTGGCGATCGCCGGGCCGCCATCGGGTGATGAGCGGGTGCGGTGGAAGGAATCGGCCTTTTCCTTGCAGCCGGCCAGGATGCCCAGAACCTTGGCGCCGCGCGCCAGCGCGCTTTCCAGCGATTCGAGCACGAGTGTCGCTGCACCCTCGGCGATGACGAAGCCGTCGCGGTCCTTGGTAAAAGGCTTTGACGCCTTTTCGGGAAACTCGTTCTGCCGCGACAAAGCCGAAAGAAGCGAAAACCGGATCAGGGCTTCAGCCGAGACCGAGCCATCTGTGGCAACGGCGAGCGCCCGGTCGGTCCGGCCCTGGCGGATCGCCTCGACGCCGAGCTGGATCGCGGTGGCGCCGGATGCGCAGGCCGTCGACAGCGTCACCGGAAGGCCGCGAGTGCCGAAATCGTCTGCGAGACGCTCGGATATGGTTCCGAACAGCATCGATTCCTGCACGTAGGCGTCGGGCTTGTCGCGCAGCACCGAAAGGAACTGGGCATAGGCGTTGCCGTCGCGCGCGGATTCCGGCACGCGGTCGCCGAGATCGAAGCGCATCGACCATTCCGGTTCAACCGGCGGGGCGGCGAGGAAGAGTGGTCCGTCGAAATCGCCGGAAATGCCGGCCTGGGCCAGGGCTTCCGTGGCAGCCTTGCGGGCCATCGCGTGGGAGCGCTCGACCGAGTTGGCGACGGGGATGTCCATGAAATCGACCGTGCCGCCGATGGTGGTCGAGAGATGCTCGGTCGGGAAGCGGGTGATGGAATGAATGCCCGACTGGCCGGCCGTCAGCGCCTTCCAGTTGTCTTCGATTCCCTCGCCGAGAGAGGTAAGAACGCCCATGCCGGTGACCGCGACGATGGGGCGGCCAAGGTGATCGGTGAATTTCGATGCCATGGATGCCTCCCTCAAGCGGCTCTGGTCAGGCGTGCCATGCCTTCGCCGCGCTGAAACCCGAGCGCGGTGACGAGTGCGGTTTTCGGCGCGGTCGGCATGTCCGCTTCGCCTTCCGAAGAAAACCGTGCGGTCGGGACGTCAGCGGATACCGCGATGGCTCCGAGCGCCAGAGCCAGCGGGAACTGGGCTTCGATAACATGACCGAAGGCAAGGGCCTGCCGTCGCAGTTGCGCTGTCGAGAAGTGATCGGCGAGCCAGTTTTCCTCGCGTGCGGCAATCACGGGTTCGCCGGCGGCGCCGGAGATGACGAGATCGACCGCGCCGGCTTCGGGTGCCACCATGCCGGCGAGCCTGCCGAGGCGGGTTTCGAGCTTGCCCGCGTCGCGCGAACCGCGGTCACCCTCGACGGCATCGAGCGTGGCGTAGATCGTCGCGCCGCGCGCTTCCGCGTGTTCGCGGGATTCGAGCACCGGAAACGCGCCGGCGCTTCCGAAGACCACGCCGTCGGGCGTGACGGCGGAGGGATCTTCTGCCTCGCCCTGACGCTTGTCGGCGATGCCGACGGACTGGGTCATCAGCAGGATATCCGGGCGCTCGGCCGATAGCGCGCCGCCGACCAGGCAATGGGTCGACTGACCCGCCGCGATGCGGGCGCGGGCGGTCTCGAACGCCGAGACGCCGGAGCCCTCCTCGCCCATGAAGGTGCGGGACGAACCGGTGACCTTGTGAACGATGGAGATATTGCCGGCAAGCAGATTGGAAAGCTGTGCGAGGAACAGCGTCGGGCGCAGTTCCGTCATCAGCTTCTCGTTGAGCATGACCTCGCGATCATTGGTCTTGCGCGATTCCTCGACGATCAGAGTGTCGACCGCGATGTCGCGCTCGCCACCGCCGGCGGCGACGATGAGATCCATGTTGGCGCATGCATCCTCGTCATTCTTCAATCCGGCGTCGTCGAGCGCCAGGCCGGCGGCAAAGACACCGAGGCGCTGCCAGTTTTCCATCTGGCGCTGGTCGCCGCGGCGCGGGATCTGTTCCGACCAGTCGATCTCGGGCAGGGGGTGGACGGCGTAATGCGCCTCCCAGTTGTTGTCGACGGCCGGCTTCAGAGGCTCCTTGCCGCTGAGCAGCGCCTGATGGGCCGCGCGGCCGATGCCGAGCGAGGTGACGATACCGATGCCGGTAATGACGACATCCCTTGCGGATTTGCTCATGACTGGCCTCCCGCTTCGCTGCCGCTCTCGGCGAGTGCCACGAGACCGGTCTCCGTCGCGCGTTTGCGGATCACGTCCGCCAGCGGCGTCTGGTCGAAGGGTATTGTACGGAATTTGAGCTGGCAATCGGCGAGCGTCTTGCCGGCCGAGGTGATCCTGCCCTTGGTGACGGCGAAGCCCGAGCCTTCGTGAACGAGTTCCGCCTCGACGACGAGTTCGGTTTCCGGCTTGACGAAATCGCGCATCTTCGCCTTGTCCACCGACATCAGGAACGGCATGACGGTGAAATCGCTGCGGCCGATGATCATGAAGCCGCCGGCCTGCGCCATGGTCTCGATCAGAAGCACGCCAGGAACGATGGGCATGCCGGGGAAATGCCCTTCAAAGACAGGGCTTTCCGCCGGCACCTTGCTATTGACCGTAAGACGTCCTTCGTGGCGGTCGAACGCCACGACGGTGTCAATCATCTGGAAATATTCAAGCAGCATCCGACGGCCGCGCTCAGGCCTTCGCCGCGCGGAGTTCGTCGATCTTGGTGCAGAGGTTGCCGAGAACGAAATACTCCTCGGTGGAGGCCTTTCCGTCGTTGACCTCCTGGGTCCACTTCTCGAGCGGAATCTTGATGCCGAATTCCTTGTCGATCGCAAACACGATGTCGAGGAAGTCAAGGCTGTCGATGCCGAGGTCGTCGATGGTGTGGCTCTCGGGCGTAATGGTGTCGCGGTCGATCTCGCTGGTTTCTGCGATGATGTCGGCGACCTTGTCGAATGTAGCGGTCACGCGCTTTTCCCTCTTGGTCGTGCGAATTGCGGGAAGCTATAGAAAAAACCACACCAAAAGCCAATGGGGAGAATGCGCGGAGGTTTTCTTCTCCTCGCGCGCTTCTCCCGCTGCCTCACACGGCGAGCGAATGCCTCGCCTTGCCGGTTTGCAGGTAGGTGTCGAATGCCGAGGCGATGGAGCGGACGAAGGGCCGTCCCTTTTCGGTCAACCGGAAGACACCGTTCCTGAGTTCGACCAGTCCGTCGGCTTCCGATTCCGCCAGCGAGGTGGCTTCCTCGATGATCGCGTTCGCGTCGGGGCCGAATTCGCTGGTCATCCCGGCGAAGGAGAAGGCGAAATCGCACATGAGAAGTTCGATGGCGCGGGCGCGCACCCGGTCTTCGCGAGCAAGCTCGAATCCGCGCTCGGTTGCTAGACGGCCTTCCGTTACCCGGCGCTGGTACTCGGCCGTCGCCGGCACGTTCTGGACATAACCTTGCGGCATCTGGCCGATCGAGGAGGCGCCGAGGCCGATCAGGGCGTCGGCGGTATCGACCGTATAACCCTGGAAGTTGCGGCGCATGGTCCCGGTCGCGGCGGCGATCGCGAGGCTGTCGGTGGGAAGAGCGAAATGGTCAATGCCGATCGCTGCGTAACCGGCAGTGGTGACCTGCGCGGCGGCATGGTTCATCTGCGCGAAACGCTCGGTGACGTCTGGCAGGGCGTCTTCGGGGATCATCTTCTGGTGCGTCTTCATCCACGGCACATGGGCATAGCCGAAGAGCGCGATCCGATCCGGCGAGAAGGAGAGAACCTGCTCGAGAGTTCGGTGAACCGATTCGCGGGTCTGGTAGGGCAGGCCGTAGAGCACGTCGCAATTGACGGATTTCACGCCTCGCGCGCGGACCTGATCGATCACTTCTTTTGTCTGTTCGAAACTTTGCAGGCGGTTGATCGCCTTCTGCACCTTCTCGTCGAAGTCCTGAACGCCGATGGAGGCGCGGGTCAGGCCGATTTCGGCCAGCGCGTCGTAACGCGGGCCGTCGAGATCGTTCGGGTCCATCTCGACCGAGATTTCGGCGTCGGGATCGAAGTCGAAGCGGTTGCGCAGCAGATCGGAGAGGGCGATCATGTCCTCGGGTTTCAGCATGGTCGGCGAACCGCCGCCCCAATGCAGCGCGGTGACCCGGCAGCCCGGGTCGACAAGCTCGGCGACGGTGTCGATCTCGTGCCTGAGTGCGGCGAGATAGGTCGTCAGCGGCTCGTAGCGCAGCGTCTGCTTGGTGGTGCAGCCGCAGAACCAGCAAAGCCGGTCGCAATAGGGGATATGGACATAGAGCGAGAGGGTCTGGCCGGGTTTGAGCGCGCGAAGCCAGCGACCGTATGTCGCGGAATCCACGCCATCATGGAAGTGCGGCGCGGTGGGATAGCTCGTATAACGCGGCGCGGGGCCGGCATGGCGCTGGACGAGAACTTTTTGCATGCTCGGTAATTCCTGTTGGCGGTCATTCCTGAATGACGCCGGAGGAGGCCGGGCGCATTGATGTCGATCAAGGCTCAACTGATCCGCGAGGGCTTGCCGACAAGAAACCGGTATCGCAGCAATTCGATAATTAGTATGTTGCGAAAAGCATTTTTGAGCATGGGGAGAGATGGTGATGGACGCGAGACGCAAGGACATCCACAACTCTGACGTACCGGCCATTTGCGCGGCTTGCGAGGCGCGGCATCGCGGTGTCTGTGGCGCTCTTTCCTCCGATCAGTTGCAGACGTTGAGCAAGTCGGCCAGCCGGAAGAAGCTCGGTTCGGGTGCGGAACTCGTCGGCGAAAGCCTCGCCACGTCAAGCTATTCCAACATCATTGGCGGCGTTGTGAAACTGGTGAAAATGCTGGCCGACGGACGCCAGCAGATTGTCGGTCTCCAGTTCGCGCCGGACTTTCTCGGGCGGCCCTTCCGTGCGGAAAGTTCCCTGACCGCGGAAGCGGCGACAGATGTCAGCGTGTGTACCTTCCCCAAGACGGTGATCGAGCGGATGATCGCCGACACGCCGGAACTCGAGCACAGGCTGCTCGAGCAGACACTGAAGGAACTCGACGAAGCGCGCGACTGGATGGTGACGCTCGGCCGCAAGACGGCGGCCGAAAAAGTCGCGAGTTTCCTTCTGCTGATCGCCACCAATGCGGACCCGGAGAACGACGGCGATTCCGCGGAGTTCGATCTCCCGCTGACCCGTTCGGACATCGCAGACTTTCTCGGTCTGACGATCGAGACCGTCAGCCGCCAGATGACGAAGCTGCGGAAGGAAGGCGTCATCGAGGTGCGGAACAACCGCCACGTGATCGTTGGCGACCTCGATGCGCTCGCCGATGTGGCGGGGGACTGACCCTCCGCCGCGGGATGGGTTTTCTTACATTTACGTCAACGTCAATAATTGCTAGATGATTGCTCGCCAATCTCCCTGAAATCGAGGGGAGACAACTCGACATATGAGTCGGCATTTGCCAGAAAAAGGCGACAATGGCAGCGCGGGGCCGTACGGGTTCGGATTTCCGCGAAACAGCAGGGAAGAGGATATCGGCATGGAACTCCCGGAACGCGAAAGCATGGAATTCGATGTCGTCATCGTCGGCGCCGGCCCGGCTGGCCTGTCGGCGGCCATTCGCATCAAGGAACTCGATCCCGAGTTGACGGTGGTCGTTCTCGAGAAGGGGGGAGAGGTTGGAGCCCATATCCTGTCGGGCGCCGTGGTCGACCCGGTCGGTATCGACAAGCTGATCCCGGACTGGCGCGACGACCCCGACCATCCGTTCCAGACCGAGGTGACGGACGATCATTTCCTGGTTCTCGGTCCTGCCGGTTCCGTCAAGCTTCCCAATTTCATGATGCCGCCGCTGATGAGCAATCACGGCAACTACATCGTCTCGCTCGGCAATGTCTGCAAATGGCTTGCGGGCCGCGCCGAGGCGCTCGGCGTCGAGATCTATCCGGGATTCGCGGCGAGCGAGGTTCTCTATAACGACGCGGGCGCCGTCATCGGGGTCGCGACCGGCGACATGGGCGTAGGCCGCGACGGCGAACCCGGCGGCGCCTATGCGCGCGGCATGGCGCTGTTGGGCAAATATGTGCTGCTCGGCGAAGGCGTGCGCGGCTCGCTGTCGAAAGAGCTTATCGAGAAGTTCTCGCTGGGCGAGGAGCGCGACCCGCAGAAATACGGAATCGGCCTCAAGGAACTCTGGGAGGTCAAGCCGGAGAACCACAAGCCGGGAACCGTGCAGCATTCCTTTGGCTGGCCGCTCGACATGAAGACCGGCGGTGGCTCGTTCCTCTATCATTTCGGCGACAATCTGGTCGCCGTCGGCTTCGTGGTTCACCTCAACTACAAGAACCCCTATCTTTCGCCGTTCCAGGAATTCCAGCGCTTCAAGACCCATGCGGCGATCGCACCGGTCTTCGAAGGGGCCAAGCGTATTTCCTATGGCGCGCGCGCCATCTCGGAAGGCGGCTATCAGTCGGTGCCGAAACTGGCATTCCCGGGTGGCGCGCTGATCGGCTGTTCGGCCGGCTTCGTCAACGTGCCCCGCATCAAGGGCTCCCATAATGCCGTCCTGTCGGGCATGCTGGCGGCGGAACACCTGGTCGAGGCGATTTCGGCCGGGCGCAGCAACGATACTCTGGAAGCCTATGATGCAGCCTGGCGGAGCTCGGCGATCGGCAGCGACCTGAAGAAGGTCCGCAACGTCAAGCCGCTGTGGTCGAAATTCGGCACGATCGGCGGCGTCATGCTCGGCGGCATCGACATGTGGTGCAACACGCTGTTCGGCTTCTCGCCCCTCGGCACGCTCAAGCACGGCAAGCCGGACTACGCGTGCTTGGAGCCGGCATCGAAATTCAAGCCGATCGACTACCCCAAGCCGGATGGCGAACTGACCTTCGATCGGCTGTCCTCGGTGTTCCTGTCGAACACCAACCACGAGGAGGACCAGCCGGTTCACCTTCAGGTCAAGGACATGGAGCTGCAGAAGCGGTCGGAACACGACATCTATGCCGGCCCGTCCACCCGTTACTGCCCTGCGGGCGTCTACGAGTGGGTCGAGGAGGACGGCAAGGACGTGTTCGTCATCAACGCGCAGAACTGCGTGCACTGCAAGACCTGCGACATCAAGGATCCGAACCAGAACATCAACTGGGTGCCGCCGCAGGGCGGGGAAGGTCCTGTCTACCAAGACATGTAGCGCGCGGACCGCCATCCGCGCGCCGGGAAGTCCTCAACCGGCGGGGGAGAATGTGTCCATGAGCGAACTGTTTGTCGGTTTCGACACGCGCACGGTTTCCGGCGACGGCTGCGATATTCATCTCAGGATCAAGGGCTCCGGTCCTCCGCTCGTGCTTCTCCACGGCTATCCGCAATGCCATGCCACCTGGCACCGCATCGCTCCGGCGTTGGCCGAGCGCTTCACCGTCGTGTTGCCCGATCTTCGCGGCTATGGCGCGAGCGGCGTGCCCGATGCCGGCTCGGATTATGCCGCCTATTCGAAGCGCGCGATGGGCCGCGATCTTCTCGCGGTGATGGATAATCTCGGCTTCGACCGTTTCAGCCTGGTTGGTCACGATCGCGGCGCGCGCGTCTCCTACCGGCTGGCGTTCGATCACCCCGAGCGGATCGAGAAGCTCGGCATCGTCGAGGTGATCCCGACGGGCGAGATGTGGCGGCACTTCGATGCGGCGATGGCGATGGGCGCCTATCACTGGACGTTTCTCGCCCAGCCGGCGCCGCTGCCGGAAAAGCTGATTTCCGCTGATCCGCAGTTTTATGTCGACTGGACGCTGAAGAGCTGGACCCGGGACAAGTCGCTGGAGGTTTTCGACCCCGGGGCCTTGGCGATGTATCGCGAGGCATATTCGCAGCCGGATCGGGTCGCGGCGATGTGTGCGGATTACCGCGCCGGTGCGACGATTGACAGGGAACTCGACGAAGCCGATCGCGCCGCCGGCCGGAAAATCACCGTTCCGCTGCATTTCGTCTGGTCAAATCACGGCTTCCCGGCGCAATCCGGCGATCCGCTCGGGCTCTGGAAAGAATGGGCCGAGACGGTGACGGGCGAAAGCGTCGAGGCGGGGCATTTCGCGATGGAAGAAAACCCCGACGCCGTGCTGGCCGCTCTGTCGCCGTTTCTCTTGGCCTGATCCGAGCCTCCGGGCAGAGGAACGGTGCTACTGGAACGCGGTTTCGAAGAAGGAGCGCAGCTTGCGGGAATGGAGCCGTTCGGGCGCCATGGCGGCCAGCTTCTCCATGGCCATCAATCCGATTTTCAGGTGCTGGTTGACCTGCTTGCGGTAGAAGTCGGACGCCATGCCCGGCAGTTTGAGTTCGCCATGCAGCGGCTTGTCCGATACACAAAGGAGCGTGCCGTAGGGAACGCGGAAGCGGAAGCCGTTGGCCGCGATGGTGGCCGATTCCATGTCGAGCGCGATGGCGCGTGACTGCGACAGCCGCTGTACCGGGCCGCTCTGGTCGCGCAGTTCCCAGTTGCGGTTGTCGATGGTCGCGACCGTCCCTGTCCGCATGATCCGCTTCAGGTCGTAGCCGTCATAGCCGGTGACATCGGCCACCGCCTCCTGGAGCGCGACCTGGACCTCGGCGAGCGCCGGGATCGGCACCCAGGCGGGCAGATCGTCGTCAAGAACGTGATCCTCGCGCACATAGGCATGGGCGAGGACGTAGTCTCCCAGCGCCTGGCTGTGGCGCAGTCCCGCGCAGTGGCCGAGCATCAGCCAGGCATGCGGACGCAGAACGGCAATGTGGTCGGTGATCGTCTTGGCGTTGGAGGGCCCGACGCCGATATTGACCATGGTGATGCCGCCATGGCCCTTCTTCATCAGGTGATAGGCCGGCATCTGCGGCCCGCGGGGCGGGGCCATGCCCTTGATCGGCTCGGAATGGCCGGCCGGTGTCACGAGATTGCCCGGTTCCACGAAGGCGTCGTATCCGCCCCCGCCTTCGGCCATCAGGTTGCGCGCGTGTGCGATGAAATCGTCGATATAGAACTGGTAGTTGGTAAACAGCACGAAGTTCTGGAAATGCGTCGCGCTGGTGGCCGTGTAGTGGGACAGCCGGGCGAGCGAGTAGTCGACGCGCTGCGCCTTGAAGGGGGCCAGCGGTTGGCCTTCACCGGGCGCGGGCTCGTAGGTGCCGTTGACGATGTCGTCATCGGTATTCGTCAGGTCCGGTGTGTCGAAGATGTCGCGCAGCGGAATATCGAGGTTCTCGGCGACCTCGGCTTCAACATAGGCGCCCTCGCCGAAAGCGAAGTGCAGCGGGATCGGCGTGTCGGATTCCGACACTGTGACGGTGGTCTGGTGGTTCTTGATCAAGAGCGAAAGCTGGTCGATCAGGTAGGCGCGGAACAGATCCGGCCGGGTGATCGTGGTCGCATGCAGGCCGGGGGCGGCGACATGGCCAAAGGAAAGGCGCGAATCCACTTGGGCGAAGGAACTCGTCTGGAGCGATACCTGCGGGTAATAGGCGCGATATCTGCCGCGGGGCTTTTCCCGCGCCAGGTTTTCGAAGGAGCTTCGGAGGAAACTCGTATTGCGCTCGTAAAGCTTGTCCAGCGCGTCGACGGCGGCGGTGGCGTCGTCGAATTGCCGGGCTTCGAAGGGTTCGGGTGAGATGATGCCGTTTTCCGGCCGGGTCGTGAATCGTTTGTCCATGGCGAGTTATAGCCGCAAGATCGCGACATGCAAAAGACGTCCCCGCAACTGACGCCCCAGGGCAAGCTCGGCGGCCCGGAAATGCGGGCCGCCTGGCGGCTCAGGCGGGGCCGTATTCGTTGGGGTGCTCGTCGCCTTTCTTGGCCAACCAGATGATCAGTATGATCCAGCCGATGATGGGGATCAGGCCGAGCAGCTGCCACCAGCCGGAACGGCCGGTATCGTGAAGGCGGCGTGCGCCCACGGCGAGCGAGGGAACGAGTACAGCCAGCGAGAACAGCGTGCTGAGCGGCGAGAAGTCGTTCGCACCGAACAGCATGAGGTCGACCATCGATGCGACGAGGTTGGCGATGAAGGAAAAGAGGACGAACCACCAGAATTCCGGGCGCCGCGAGCGGCCTTGGAAAAGGGCGTATCGCTTGAAGACGGTTCGGACGCTGTCCTGAAATCCGTTCGGGTGATAACCCTGCTCGGCGTTCTGGAATTCCGCTGCCAATGGTTGGCCTGAACCGGGAGGAGGCGGAGGGGCTGCGACCGGGGTGCCGCCCAGCGTCGGGAGCACGGTTGCGGCCTTTGCCCAGTCCTGCATTCCTTCGGACCACACGAGCGTGTCCGGGCCTATCGTTCCGTCCTGCGCCAAGCGCGCCGCTTCGCTTTCGCTCACCGGGCCTTTTCGCTCGCCGTTTTCGGCGTAGTACCAGCTCTTCTCCGCCATGTGCGTCCCCTCCTGACAAGGATCATTTCCGGATTGCCCCGGCGCGGAGGTTACCACGAATTGCAAGCGAGTGAATTCCCCGGCCTTATGGTTATCCCCGTCGGAGCGCGTGAACCGTTCAACCGGCGTTGCGCTGCAGGCTCACGAAGAGCACGAAGCCCGCGCCCGACAGGCCGTTGCCGGCGGTATTCGCCGCCGAATAGGCGAAGGCGCCGACGGGAGCGATAAAGATGGACGAGAAGAGAGCGATGCGCAGAGCGATCGCCATCGAGCGGCCGGCGGAGCGTGTTGCGGTGCGAATCATCGTTAGTTCCTCTCTTACTGGCGGACCAGCAGGCAATTGGGACCATCGGCGGGCGAGCAGAAGCGCGAAGCGCTGATCCAGTCGCCGCGATTGGTGTTGGCGACGGCGGCCGCGAGAAGCATCGCGAAGATTGCCGCGATCAGGCAGATCAGGATGAAGCGGCGTGCCAGGATCGTCATTTGGGTGGTCCCTCGTTTGTTCGTGGCCGGAATATGGCAAAGTCCGGCTGAACCATGGCTGAGAGGGCCGTTCATCTGGGGTTCAAGGTGTTTAACGCGCCCTATTGCGGCGTTCGCGCAAAGAAAAACCGCGGCGTTCGCACACCGCGGTCTTCAAAATCCGACGTGGCCGGAATGCTGGTTTAGATGCGGCTCCAGTTCTCCGACCGGCAGAGAACCTTGAGAACGCAGCCCTGCATTTTCAGCGTATTGCCGCTGAGGGTGGCGTTGCCCGAGTAGGTCTTGTCCTTGGACGGATCGGTGATCGAGCCGGAGTATTTGCCGTTGCTGCCCGACATCTTGCCGATGCGCTTGCCCGCGTGCTCGCCGGTTTTCAGCGTCACGCAGTAGGAGCCGCCGCAGCTTGAGATCGCGGCCGTTTCGCCGCTCTTGGTCTTCCAGTTGCCTTCAATGGGATCGGCAAGGGCCGGGGCCACCGAGAACGCAGTGAGCAAGAGGGCAGTCGTAAGAATGCGTTTCATCATTTCCTCCCTGTGATGCGCCTGTGCGAGACGCTTCAATTTCTAACCTAGCTCTAGGCTACGTAAACGTAAATGGCGAAGTTGACGAAGCTGTGGCGAAGCTTCCGGGGCGGCTGCGAGCCATCATCGTCCGCTTTTCCGCTCGGCCGAAAGGCGGGCGTTCGGGGAAATTTGAAATGCATTTTAGACAAAGGCGATTGAAGCGTGGTTAGCCGTTGGTTGATTTTTGAGGTGCAAACGGAGGGTTAAAATCGCTTCGGGAGCGCGCGGTGCCGGGATTCCGATGATTAACGAAAACCCAAATTTACCAAGCATTTGAACTTTATTTGTCTCGCATTAATCATTCAATTTAACGGCCTTTTCAATCGCTTGCGGCAAAGTGGTCAGCATCAAACGAGCGCCGGAAACAAGCCGGGCCGAACCACGAAACGACCGGCAGAAGCCGGCGGAAAATTAAGACGGCTCTCAGGGGCTGACAGGGCAAGCGAAGACAAGAGCAGACGGAGAATTACAATGGCACGCTATGAAATTCACGATCTCGACCAGGCCGCCGCCGGCGGTGAAACCCGCGCCGAAGTCTATTGCGAGATGGGGCTGATGTATGCTTCCGGCCGCGACTGCGAGCAGGACATGGTTGCCGCTCACAAATGGCTCAACATCGCGGCGGTCAAGGGCTCGGACAGGGCCGCAGCCCTGCGGGCCGAACTGGCCAACACGATGTCGAAGTCCGATCTGGCCACGGCTCTGCGCCAGGCGCGCGAATGGATGACGATGCACTGAAATTTTCGATCGCTGCGCCGGACAGGGCCTGCGATCGAACACCCCGGGGGAACGGGGGAAAGCCGGGCTGTGAGGGGACATGTCCGGCTTTCGCGAAAGCCGCGACCGGCCGAAACAAGGCTGGCGCGGCTTTTCCGCTTTCGCAACCGCACGTCAGCCGAGCTTTGCCAACACTTTCGGTACCGTCTCGGCCAGAATGTCGATTTCCGCAGCGGGGCCGGCGGAGATGCGGATGCAACGATTGAGAGGCGCGGGGCCAGGCATGCGGATGAAGATGCCCTCCTTGGCGAGTTCCTCGAGGATCGTTTTGGCGCGAGCGCCATCGCCGCAATCGAGCGCGATGAAATTGGTGGCTGTCGGCAAAGGCGCGAGGCCATTCCCACGGCCGATTTCGGCGATCCGTTCGAGCGAGCGGGATACCGACGATTTCACATGCGCAAGCCATAGTTCGTCGGCAAGCGCCGCGAGAGCCGCGACCTGGCCGAGCCGGTTGACTCCGAAATGATTGCGCACCCGGTCGAAGCGGGAGATCGTGCCGGTGGTTCCGAAACCGTAGCCGATGCGCTGGCCGGCGAGGCCGTAGGCTTTCGAGAAGGTCCGGAAGCGGATCACGTTCGGCTTGTCGGCCAGAGCGTCGATGGCCGGCACCGCGTCGGCCGGTGCGAATTCGCAGTAGGCTTCATCGAGAACGAGAAGGGTGGTCTCGGGCAGCGCATTCGCGAATTCGACGATTGCCTCCGCCCGGTGCCAGCTTCCCATCGGGTTGTCTGGATTTGCGAGATAGACGAGCGGGGCGTCTTCGCGGCGCACGGCTTCGGTGAGTGCATCTAGATCTTCGCGGTCGGCGCGATAGGGCACGGTGACGAGCCGCCCGCCGAAACCGGCGACATGGTAGTTGAAGGTCGGGTAGGCGCCGAGCGAGGTGACGACTGGAGTGTCGTGGGTCACGACCAGCCGCACCACGAGGCCGAGAAGCCCGTCGATCCTTTCTCCGACGACGATACGGCCGGGGGAGAGGCAGAGATGCGTGCCAAGGGCCGCGCGCAGGTCGTGATTTTCAGGATCGGCATAGCGCCAGGACAGAGGGGCTGCTTCCCTCATCGCCTCGATTACAGAGGGAGCCGGGCCGAAGCCGTTTTCGTTCGCGCCGAGACGGGCGCGGAAGGCGGCCCCCATGGCGCGTTCCTGCGTTTCAGGGCCGACGAAGGGCACGGTCGGCAGCAGGGATTCGGCAAGCCCGGTGAAACGGCGAAAGGCATCCATGGCGTATTTCTCCTCCTGATGCCCCTAGCCGTCCACGGAGCTTGCCGCAAGTCCCATGGAAAGGGGCTTTGCAGCGTCGGAGCGCCGGGGTAGGAACGACCACCCCTCCCGGAGCCTCTTCATGCCGTCCTTCGCCCAGACAATCATCGTCGTCTTTTCACTGATCGCGCTCGGCTATGCCGCGGCCGGAGTGAAGCTGATCCGGCCGTCGACGGGCGAGGGGCTTGCTGATTTCGTGTTCACCGTGGCGCTGCCGCTGCTCTTGTTCCGGACGATCGTTCATTCGGAGTTCGACCACGGTCTGCCGCTGCTTCTCTGGCTGACCTATTTCACAGCCGTCTTTTCCACCTGGGCGCTGGGCCATACCCTTCTGCGCGCCTTTTTCGGCCGAGACGTGCGCGGCGGGGTGGTGGCAGGCGTGACAGCCTCGTTTTCCAACCTGCTTCTCATCGGGGTGCCGTTCATAACCGGAATCTACGGCGACAAGGGATTGGCGCTCCTGTCGCAGATCCTGTCGATTCATCTGCCGATCATGATGGCTGTGTCGATCATCGCGTTCGATTACGGCCTGCGCCGCGACGGGCTTGCCGAGCGGTCGGCGGGTCCCGTCGCTCTCGCCCGCAATTTCCTGCGCCAGCTTCTGGCCAATCCGCTGATCATCGGGATTTTCGCGGGGCTCGTCGTGCGTATCACCGGTCTTCCGATTCCCGAGGTGGCCGACCGGGTGATCCTGAGCCTCGGATCAGCGGGCGGGCCGCTGGCGCTGTTTTCAATGGGGATATCGCTGTTCGGCTATGGAATTCGCGGACAAATCGCCTCGTCGCTCGTCCTGGTGGGGCTGAAGCTTCTGGTGATGCCGGCCGCGGCCCTCGCCGTGGCGCTGGCGCTCGGTCTGCCGGAACTGACCGCTAAAGTGGTGGTTGTGGCGGCCTCGCTGCCGGCAGGCGCCAATACATGGCTGATCGCCACGCGGTTCGGAACCGGCCAGAGGCTTGCCTCGACCTCAATGACGATCGGCACGGCACTCGCCGCACTGAGTTCGGGCGTATGGCTGATGGTCGTCGAGCGGATCTTCTAACAAATCCTTCCGGCGAAGCGGGGGGCGAAACCGGTTCCGCTCCCGCCCTCTCCAGGCTGACGCTATTCCTCGAACGTTACCGTCACGCCCGGCTCGACCATGCCGGCGAGCTCGTTGGCGTCCCAGTTGGTCAGGCGGACGCAGCCATGAGAGGCGGTCTTTCCGATCTTCGAGGGCTCCGGCGTGCCGTGAATGCCGTATGTCGGCTTCGAAAGCGCGATCCAGGTGTTGCCGACGGGGCCGTTCGGACCGGGGGGGATTTCCAGAACCTTGTCGTTCTCGCCCTGCTTGAAATTGACCTTCGGATTGTAGGTGTAGCCCGGATTATGGGCGATACGCTTGATTTCCACCGTGCCGGTGGGCGAGGGCGTGTCGCTCGAGCCGATGGTGGCCGGATAGGCGACCAGAAGCTTTCCGTTCTCGTCATACCCGCGGACCTGCTTGCGGCCCTTGTCGGCAATAATGCTCGCGACCTTGCCCTTCCGCTTGGCTCCGGGGGCGACCACCTTGATGCGTGTGCCCGGACGGGTGAAGTCGGCGTCGGGGTTGATCTCCTTGAGATAATCCTCATCCATGTGGAAGCGCTCGGCGAGCATCTCGATGGTCGAGGTGTAGGCAAGCCGTTCGAGCTTGGCCTTCTCGCTGTAATCGGCGGGGATGGAGGCGACATAGGGGCCCGCGGCATCCTCGGGGGTGATTTCGTAGGTCGTGAACGCCATGCCGTCGCCGCTGGCGAGCCGGTCCATGATGTCTTCCGCGTCGGACGGATCGATCTTCTGGCCGCCGGCCTCGGTCCAGGCGGCGAGCGCCTTTTCGACGTTCGATCCCATCCGGCCGTCGATGACGCCCGGCGACATGCCGGCCCGGTCGAGAAACACCTGGAGGTTGGCGACTTCGGCCTTCGAAAGCTTGGCGGTCGCGGGGGCCGTCATCCCTTGAGACTCGTTCGGCCGGCGCGGGCCGATATCGTCGCGGGGCGGAACCGATGCGGTATCGGGGTTGAGATCCCGCCGTTCGATGCTTGCTTGCGGCGCGGTGGGGAAATCGTCGGGGCCGTAGACATCGCCGCGGTTGTCCCACCCGCCATCGTCCGGATATGGGTTCATCGGATATTTGGCTTCCGGAGGCATGTCGGAGGGATAGGTCGGGGTGGATGCGTAGCCCCGGTCGCCGTCTTGGAACGGCCGCCGGCCGAATTCACGGCGGTATTCGCCCGGGGTCATCTCGAAGCCTATGACGACGTTGTTCCTGTCGAGCACGAGAACGCGCCCGTTAACGTCGGTTGTCGTGCGCACGGAGCCGAGTTCCGGAACATCCTCGATAACGCGGCCGTCCGGGGTGACAAGAAGGGTTCCCCAGTCTTGAGCGTGGGCCTGAACCGAAAGCAGCAGTGTGGCAGTGCCCATGGCGAGGGTGAGACGTGCCACGGAAGAGGACAGACGACGGATAAGCATGTTGTTCCCCGAACTTTGTAACGCTTGGCCGAATCTGCCGGAACCAAGCTGAACGCAAACTGAATATGCCGGTGATATCGGCGGCAATAGGGCCAACGGCGAAGATAGGCAATCGGTTCCGGCGCCACGATTTTAAGCTGGGAGGTCCGTTTTATACGCGCAGCCGGCGTGCTGCTGCCCCAAACAGGACAAAGTGGCGCGATAATGCATTCGTCGTTGCACGGGTATCACGGGTGGACGCGAAAGTAGTGGTGCGGCAGTACTTGCAACGAAGGCATTTCAACAGTGACGAAAGTCCCTATATAGCGTGTGCCGCAAATGATGGCGCTTCGCGCATTGTGAAAATAGTGATTTCGCTTGAGGGGCGGCGCACCGAGGCGGATCGGCCGAGCGCCAAAGAGGGGGCAATACATGCCGCGCATGAGATTTCATCGTCTGGCCGCGTTCGTGGTTCTGGCCGTTTCGGCAGCCTGGGTCGCCACGGGCGAGTTCGCATCGGTCGGCAGTGCCACTGACGAGGATCAGACATCTGCCGAGACCGGTTCCGCCGTGACCGAGCCCGCCGCGGGGCAGGCGGAGGCCCGACAGCATACGGTGGCGGTATCCAGCCCCGATTTCATCGAGCATGACCGGATCGTCCGCGTTTCCGGGGTGACCGAGGCAGACAAGAAGACCACGCTCGCCACCCGTGTTTCCGGTGTGATCGCAGATCTCGCCGTCAAGAAGGGCGACTGGGTGGATGCGGGCGAGGTGATCCTGACGCTGGACGGTCCGGACAAGGAAGCCGCTGTGGATACCGCAAAGGCCCTGCTGCAACAGCGGCAGAACGAAGCCGACAATGCCGAGCAACTGATCAGCCGGGGTATTTCCCCGAAAACCAAGGCCGACGACTCCCGTTCGGCGCTGGCTGCCGCGCGTTCGCAACTCGAAGCGGCGCAGGCCGAATTCGACCGGCTCAAGGTGCGTGCGCCCTTTGACGGCGTGATCGATAGCGTCTCCGTGGAGGAAGGAAGCTGGGCGCCGGCCGGTGAGGCGGTGGCGACCCTTCTCTCGCTCGATCCGATCGTCGCTGCCGGCGAGATTTCGGAACGCGAGCGCCATCTGATCGCGGTCGGCAGCAAGGCGGAAATCGCCCTCATCAACGGCGAAACCGTCGAAGGGACGATCCGCTTCATCAGCCGTGAAGCGACCTCGGAAACCCGGACGTTTCCGCTGGAGGTGGTGGCCGGGAACCCCGATCACACGATCCCCGGCGGGATGACCGCCGAGATCAGGCTCCGAGCCGATCCCGTCAAGGCTGTCCGTCTGCCGCGTTCCGTGGTGACGCTGGATGAGGAGGGCAATCTCGGCGTGCGGGTCGTATCCGCGGACAACAAGGTCGAATTCGTCCCCATCGACCTGATCGACGACACCCCCGAAGGCCTTGTTCTCGGCGGCATCCCGGAAGGGTCGCGGATTGTCGTCCTGGGCCAGGATCTGGTGACCGAGGGCGAGGTGGTGAACGCCGTCGATGCGAAGGCCTCGCAAGGCGGCGAGCTCAAGACCGGGGCCGTCGAATGAACCTCGTCGACATTGCCATCCGCAATGCCCGGCTGACGCTGGCGGTTCTCCTGTTTCTCATCATCGCCGGGTCGATGGCCTATCTCGACATCCCGAAGGAAGCCGAGCCGGACGTTCAGATCCCGGTCATCTATGTGAGCATGATCTATCAGGGGATTTCGCCCGAGGATTCCGAGCGCCTGCTGCTCCGACCGATGGAAACCAAGCTCCAGACGATCACGGGCATCAAGGAAATGCGCTCGACGGCCTATCAGGGCGGCGGCAACGTGCTCTTGGAGTTCCAGGCCGGTGCCGACCTCGACAAGGCGCTCGATGACGTGCGCAACAAGGTCGACGACGCCAGGCAGGATCTGCCGTCAGGCGCCGAGGAGCCCTCGGTCCACGAGGTCAACATTTCCGAGTTCCCGGTGCTCGTCGTCACGCTGTCGGGGAACGTGCCCGAACGCGCGCTGACGCGGACGGCGCGCGAACTGCGCGACCGGATCGAGGAAATCAACGGCGTGCTCGACGCCAACCTTCAGGGTGCGCGCGACGATCTCGTCGAGATCATCATCGATCCCGTCAAACTGTCGTCCTACGGGCTCCAGCTCGACCAGTTGATACAGGGCATCAATGCCGGCAATTCGGTGGTGGCGGCGGGCTCTCTGGAAGGGCAGGAGGGACGCTACGCGGTCAAGGTACCGCTGCTGATCGAGGATGTGGAGGACGTCGCTAATCTGCCGGTGGTCGCCGGGCCCAACGCGGTGGTACGGGTGCGCGATCTCGCCACGATCCGCTCCGCGTTCAACGACGCCACCACAATCACCCGCCTCAACGGCAAGCCGGCGATTGCGATCGAGGTGTCCAAGCGTTCGGGCTCGAACCTGCTCGAGACCGTCGACGCCGTTAAGACGGTTGCCGACGAATACGCGAAGCTGCTGCCGGAAGGCGCAGAGATCAGCTACAGCCAGGATAAATCGACCTCGATCCGGCAGCTTCTGAGCGATCTGCAGAACTCCGTGCTTACGGCCGTTATCCTCGTCTTCATCGTCATTCTCTATGCGCTGTCCGGCCGCGCCTCGATGCTGATCGGCTTCGCGATTCCTGCTTCATTCCTGATGGGAATTCTCGCGCTGTCGATGGCCGGGCTGACGGTCAATATCGTGGTGTTGTTCAGCCTCATTCTCGCCGTGGGCATGTTGGTGGACGATGCGATCATCGTCACCGAATTCGCCGAGCGGCGGATGTCCGAGGGGCTCGACCGGCGCGAGGCGTTCTCGCTGGCGGCCAAGCGCATGGCGGGGCCGGTGATCGCAGCGACGCTGACCCGTGTGGCGGCCTTCTCGCCGCTCCTGTTCTGGCCGGGGATCGTCGGCGAGTTCATGAAATACATGCCGATCACGCTGATCGCGACGCTGTCGGCTTCTCTGCTCTACGCTCTTGTCTTCACGCCGACCCTCGGGGCGATGTTCGCCAAGCCGACGCCTGAGGACGAGCACGCAAAAGACGGCGCCTATATGTGGGTGGTCGGCAAGGCGGTCCGCCATCCGTTCATCGTGCTGTTCCTGTCCATCAGCCTGCTGGTGGCGGTGCCGGTGGCCTACGGGAAATACGGTTCGGGCGTCGAATTCTTCCCAAGTATCGAGCCTGAATACGGACTGCTTTACGTTCATGCGCGCGGCAACCTGTCGCTCGACGAGAAGGACACTGCCGTACGGATGGCCGAGGACCGCATTCTCGGCTGGCCGGGGATCAAGAGCGTCTACACCCGCGTCGGCAATGTCTCGGGTGGCGGCAACGAAGTCGCGCAGGACGTGGTGGGGGTGATCCAGTACGAGTTCGTCGACTGGCGCGAACGCAAGCCGGCGGGTGAGATCCTCGAGGATTTCCGCGCCAACATGACGGGTTTCCCCGGTGTCGAGATCGAGGTGAAAGTGCCGGAAGGCGGGCCGCCGACCGGCAAGGCGATCCAGATCGAGTTGTCAGCGGCCGACCCCGAACACCTGGCTGGCGTCGCCCGCGAGGTAGCCGCGGGATTGCGCGAGATTCCGGAGGTCATCGACGTCTCCGACGGTCTGCCGCCGCCCGGCGTCGACTGGGAGCTCAACGTGGATCGCTCCACCGCCGCGCGCTACGGCGTGGGGCCATCGGCTGTCGGAACTGTCGTCCAGCTGGTTACCACCGGCCTCAAGCTGACCGACTACCGGCCGGCCGGCGTCGACGACGCGGTGGATATCCGGCTCCGTCTTCCGGAGGACCGGCGGACGCTGTCCGAGCTCGACAATCTGCGGATCCAGACCAATCAGGGCGCGGTGCCGATCTCCAATTTCGTCACGCGCGAGGCAGCCCCCAGTACCGGGACGCTGACACGCATCGACGGATCGCGCACGGTGGTGGTCGATGCGGGGCTCAAGGAGGGCGTCCAGGCCGATCCGATACGCCGCGGCATCGTCGAGCGGCTGGAAGCGCAGAATCTCCAAGACTTCGGCGTCCGCTACAAACTCGGCGGCGAAGACGAGGAGCAGAAGGCCGCTGGCGAATTCCTCAGCAAGGCCTTCGGCGCGGCAATCTTTCTGATCTTCATCGTGCTGCTCGCGCAGTTCAACAAGTTCGTCTCGGTATTCCTGGTGCTTACCGCGGTGGTCATGTCCACAATCGGGGTATTCCTCGGCCTTTTGATAATGGGCCAGCCTTTCGGTGTCGTCATGACCGGCATCGGCATCATCGCGCTCGCCGGCGTTGTGGTGAACAACAACATCGTGCTGATCGACACCTACGACCTCTTGCGGCACGAGGGGATGGACAAGCTTGAAGCGGTGCTCCAGACCTGCCGCGAGCGCGCACGTCCCGTCGTTCTGACAGCCGTGACCGCCATTCTCGGCGTGTTGCCGATTGCCTTCGGCTTCAATCTGGAACTGCTCGGCCACGAGACCACCTATGGTGCGCCGTCGACCCAGTGGTGGATTGCGCTTTCGAGCGCCATCGTCTTCGGTCTGGCCTTCTCAACCATCCTGACACTGATCGTCACGCCTTCGCTCTTGATGATCGTCACGCGGTCGAACGACAGCAAGGTAACCGCGGCCTGGCAACGGTTCCGCAACCGTTTCCGGTTTGGCCGTAGGACGTCAGGCGAAGGGAAAGCCGAACCAGCGGAATAGGGTTTCAGCTATTCTTCTGCCGGGTTGAGCGGTGCCGCGCAGGCCTGCTTCATCATTGCCGCCGCGCCGGGCGCGCCGGACAGGGTCATCTTTCGTCTGTCGCCGTTGATGGACAGCGAAGCCGAACCGTCGGCCGTTTCGAGCGCCGCGAAGAGCGGATGATCGAGCGATATCGGCGCGAGCTCGGGTTCGACCTGTCCGGTCATGACGTCGTAATAGGCCGTGCCCTTGAATTCGAAGGATGTGCCGTCGACCACGAGCGCCACGGTGACCGGATCGGAGTCATCGAGGCGCCTCGTTGTCATGTTGACCGCGACCTCGACTTCCCCGGCTCCCGGCTTGCAGGAAAACAGCAGTAAATTGGCCTCCCGGTTGGTGCGGCAAAGTCCGTAGCCGAGCGCACCGCCGCCGCCCGCCCGCCGGCCGTTGGCGTAGCCGTGCCAGACATGGTCATCGATGCATTGTCCCGACGTTTCCGCCGGTTCGTTCGATCCCTGCGAACCGGATGTGGTCTGCCCGAGCTGCTTTACGGTGGGATTGGCGCTTGCGCCGTTCGCCTGGCCGCTCGTGGGAGACCAGACATATTTGGTGCCGTTGAAGCGGCCTTCCAAAACGCCCTGATCCGTACGGATGACGAGGTCCCGCGCGCCGTCGGTTTCGGTGTCGAGCATCGTCAGTCCGGTGCCGAGCCATTCCTCATAGAGGAGAAAGGCCCCGTCCTCCGCCTTCGTGACGATGATCTGGGTGCAGCCTGCCGATCCGCAATTGCCGGCGTCGAGATACTGGAGCGCGTAAATGTCGGAAATGCCGCTCGAGGAGTCGTTTGGCCCTGTCCTGAGCACATCGAGCTTCGTGGTCTCGTCCAGATAGCCGCGGCCCTTGAGGTAGTCGCGCAGGTCGGGAGCGGCGCTGAGTTCCAGCGCGCCGGGCTCGGCGTTCGACATGGCTGCTGAGGAATTCTCCGCACCGAGCGCGCAGGGAATTGTTCCGGCTACAATGAGCAGGGCCACGAGCGGTGAAAGTCGGGACATGCGGTGCTCCGGAGGTGAGTGCGTATGAATTTGACGGACGCAATGTGTGACCGCCGATCCGATGAAGGTCAGCGTCCAGTTTCGGATAAAATCGCGCGAGGGGAAAGGGTGTTGAAAAAGGGTCTTGAAAAAATGGGACCGGCCCGGTGTGGGGGCACCGGGCCGGAAAGCCGAACCAAAAGACGGGCGGGGGACAGGGCCCGGAACTTTTGCTGGAGGTCGGCTAGACGTTACTCGCTCGAGGCGAGAACTGCATTGTAGGCGGTGCGCAGGGCTGCAACATCGTTGGAGTTGAGCGCCAACTGCACATCGGTGTCGGTCAGGGTGGCCAGACGGGCCGGAACGAAAACCTCGACTTCGGAATTCGGATCGTCGGTGATGACCAGATCGGTGACTTCACCGTCAGGGCCGATCAGCGCGTCAACAACATAGCCCAAGACTTCGCCGTTTTCCGAGGTGACGTTCATGCCGAGCCACGCGTCGTTGAGTTCATGGTCGACCGATTCATCGGCTTCCGGCGTATTGCCGAAACGTGCATCGAAATTCGGATCGGCATATGCAAGAACCGTTTCCGGTGCCTGGACGGCGTTCTCGTTCTCGATCTGGAAAGCACTTGCGGAGTTCGTAACCGAGAGAACTGCGCCAAGTACAAAGGTACCGGCAATGACGTTACGAATGGTGTTCTTGACAGTTGCGTTTTTCATCGGCTTATCGGTGATCTCTTTGTCACCGCCTCCTTGCAGACTGTTCTAGCGGTTACCTTACCGCCGGCCTGTGCATTGTCTCACATCCCGGAATTATTTGGCGCATGTGCCATCATGTCCCGGATTTTGAACTGTTAACGATTGGGTTTGCGATTTCGTTCCCGTTCAAATGCAGAAACGCGCATTGGAAAACTGGCGTGGCGGACAAATATGTAGCCCCCGAGAATATCAACTAACTGATATTTATGTGATTTTTGGCCGGATGGGCACGCATCATCATTCCGTGATTTATTTTGCGCGAATCACGGAGTCTTCGCCGTCAGGCTAAGGACCGGTGGAGAAAACCGTTCAAATCTTAACGAATGGGACCGCGCCTGACGCGACCGAGGAGTGCGTAGTCACGGTAGATTGACGTGAGGCGAGAGGTGCCGCCGGCCTTCGCGGCCAGGAGGGCCAGCTCGGTCTCGAGGTTCAAACGGGGGGAAACGTGAAATTTTCCGAGCCAGACGGTGAGCGCCCGGCCGAACCAGCCGGGCAATCCCGACTGCGCCGAAAAATCGACGATGTGGATCTCGCCGCCTGGGGCAAGATGGTCCGCGGCCTGCCACAGTGCATGCCGCCAGGGCGGGATCATCGACAGACTGTAGGAGAAGATGATCCGGTCGAACCTCGAAATGCCGAACAGGGCTTCAGTGTCCAGGTTCGCCGCATCAGCCTGTGCGAGTCGGATATGCTCACCATGGCCCGCCCGCCGGATCGTCGCCTGGGCTGATTTGAGCATTTCGGCAGAGATGTCGATGCCGTGAAGCCGGGCATCCGGATAGGCTTTGGCGATGGCGACCAGATTGCGCGCGGTGCCGCAGGCGATTTCCAGAACGGTCCCTGCCGGTGGAACGTCCAGTTCGGCGATCATCCGGTCGCGGCCGAGAAGATAATACCGGCGGCTCGCATCGTAGACATGCCGCTGATAGCGGTAGATGCCGTCCATCAGCGATGCTGTCGAATCCGAGGCGGGGAGCGGGGTGACCATAGGCTCAGGCGCCCTTGCGCAGGTGAAGGTGAAAGCCGCCATAGATCGCGGAGCGGTCGAGGGTGGTGAACCGCAAACTCTCTTCGCGCCGGTAGTCCCATTTTTCCATGATTGCGTCGGGCACCTGACCGTCGAGCGGAGAGGGGGCTGCGGCGGTTCTGTAGATTACGCGCGCGCCCGGCCGGGCCGTCCGGGTGATCTGCGCCCACAATTCGCTCAACTGCCGACCGGTCATCCAGTCCTGCGCATCGAGAAGCACAAAGGCGTCGAGCGAACAATCGGGTTTTTCGGCCAGAAGCGCAGTCAGGCTTTCATTGTGGATCGAAAGTCTCGACGCGTTGCGGCGGACGGTTTCGAACTGACCGCGCTGAAGATAGGGCGGCAGGCTTGCTGTCTCGCCGGGGCCGTAGCCGCGGCCGAAGGCCTGCCAGGCAAAGTAGTTTTCCTTGAGATCGAACCCGCAGGCGAGTCGCTCGGCGCGAACCTTCAGGGCGCGGGTCATGTTGCCGGCTTCGTCGCCGGCCAGCGCCTCATACTGGGCGGGCGGAATGCCGAGCCCGAACAGCGACGCCTTCAAGCTTGTAAGCGCGCGGAAGCTGCGGCTGTCAAAGATCGGTGCGATCCGGTTGTCGAAGAAGGCGCGCTGATCCTCGATCGTGGGGGCGGACAGGAGTTCGCGCGGATCGACGCCGTAGACCTTCGCCAGAATATGCGCGGTGCCGATGAAGCGGCCGAGCAGGCCGGACCGGTAGAAGCCCCGGGCAAAGCGGCTGATCCGCCGGCGCCCGGCGAGATCTCGGCCATCCCAATAGGCGCGGGTCTCGAGATCGAGGCGGTCGCGCAGATAGCGGTCGTAAAGGCGGATGTTGGATTTGAGATTGCCGTGGCGAAAGAAGTTTTCGAAGCTTCGCTGGTCGGGCAGGTGCCGCGCGGCGGCAATCTTCAGCCGGCCCAGCGCGATATGGGCGGGTGACAAGTCCACCGCGGTGATGCTGGCCGGGCTTGCGGTCAGGTAGGACATGACGTTGCAAGAGCCCGAGGCGATCGCCACCACATCATCGGTGGATTTCAGCGCCAGCGCCTGCATGTCGACGATCGGGTCTTCCCAGATCTGTGGATAGACCAGCCCCCGGAAGGCGGCGGAGAAGGTACGCTCGAGCAGGCCGGAACGGGAGAGTTTGCCTGAGCGGACGACCGCCTGGTCGATTCTTTCGCCGACGCCGGCGGTTTCAATCATGCTCATCGGTCAGCTCCGGGATGAGGGGAGAAGGGTGTCATGCGGCTTCGCCCTGGCGCGCCGGGGGCAGTTCCCGGGTCGTGGCGGCGATGCGGGGGCGGCGCATCCGTTCGGCGATCTTCTGCGACCAGTCGATGATCTCGATGCGGCCGTCGTGATGCTCGACAGCTGCCGTGCAGCTTTCCACCCAGTCGCCGGTATTGATGTAGCGGATGTCGCCGTGCATCTCGTTCGCCGCGTGATGGATATGGCCGCAGACGATGCCGTCGGCGCCTTCCTTGCGTGCTTCCTCGGCCAGCACGGCCTCGAAATCGGATATGAAACTGACCGCGCGCTTGACCTTGCTCTTGGCCCAGCGCGAGAACGACCAGTAGGGGAGGCGCAGGAGATTGCGTATGCGGTTGTGCCACTTGTTGGCCCACATGGCGAGGCCGTAGGCGATGTCGCCGAGGTGGGCGAGCCAGCGGTGATTGAGGACCACCATGTCGAACTCGTCGCCATGAAGGATAAGGAGCCGCCTGCCGTCGGCGGTTTCGTGGATGGCGCGCTCGCACACCTCGATCCCGCCGAAATGGATGCCCTGATAGAGGCGCAGCATCTCGTCGTGGTTGCCGGGAATGTAGATGATGCGGGTGCCCTTGCGGGCCTGGCGCAGCAGCTTCTGGACGACGTCGTTGTGCGCCTGGGGCCAGTAGAAGCCCTTTCGCTTCATGCGCCAGCAATCGATGATGTCGCCGACCAGATAGATCGTATCGGCCCGATGCTCGCGCAGGAAGTCGACCAGCATGCCGGCCTGGCTGTCCGGCGTGCCGAGGTGGACGTCCGATATGAACAGTGTCCGGTAGGTCTTCTCGATCATCGTTTCTCGTCCGCGCCCCTTGCAATTGCCTGTGCTTACACCCGATTCAGTTTTCAGGAGTGTGACGGTTCGATTGCAGCTCTGTGACGGTTGCTGTGCACAACTTCACAGGAACGGTAAGCTCCGAGCGGCATTAGGGCTCAGTGACGCAAAACGGAATCGGAATGCGGATGGGCGAGATTACAAGCGTATTGAACGCGGTTCGCGACGCGGGCGAGGGCGACGAGGTCACATTGTCCGCGATCCTCGAAACGGCCGGCGAACATTCGCTCACGGCGGTTCTTCTGGTTCCCGCGGTTATCGTCGTGACGCCGCTGTCGGGCATACCGGGCTTTTCCAGCCTCATGGGGCTCGTGATCGCGCTGCTTGCGGTGCAGATCCTCGCCGGCCGCAAGCACCTTTGGATGCCGCAATGGATTCGCCGCCGCACGATCGAGCGCAAGAATGTGCAATGGGCGGTGGAGTGGCTGAGGAAGCCGGCCGGGGCGATCGACGCGATTACCGGGCGGCGACTGACGGTTCTCGTTCACCGCCCGGCCGCCTCGGTGCTGCATCTGGCCTGTCTCGTCTGCGGGCTTGCCATGCCCTTTCTCGAATTCGTGCCGTTCAGTTCGTCGGTGCTGGGCGCCGCGGTGAGCCTGATGTCGATCGCGCTTCTGGCGCGGGACGGGCTGTTTGCGCTTTTCGCATTCCTGCTGATCGGCGGCGCAGCGATGCTGCCCTATCTCATCGCCGGGTAGACCGCTTCACGACAAGTACGAACGGTCGGCTTCAACAGGCCGTTGAATTCATTCATGCGTATTTGTCGAGACCGGCGAGCTCGGGAAGATATTCGGCATATTTCCGCCACCCGCGCCTGGACGAATCGTAAAGCGGCCGGCGGACTTGCGCCGCAGATGCGGTACGCACGTCGCGGCGGGTCTTGTGGAATTCAAGGCATTCCGGCGCGAACTCGAGATCGCAAGAGGCGAGGATCGCGCGAATTTCGCCCTCCGGATCCTTCAGCAGTTTTTCGTGGTTGGCCTCGATGATGACGTCGCCGAAGAGCGAGGTCCAGTGCTCCATCAATCTCGCGTAGAGCCCGTAGTAATGGACGAGATCGTCAAGATCGTAGGCGAAGGCAAGGCCGTCGCCGGAGAAATAGGTGCGGTACATCGACAGGCACGTCTCGCGCGGGTCGCGCGTACAGTGGATGATCCTGGCGTTGGGCAGGATCATCCGGATAAGGCCGATCAGCATGAAATTGCCCGGCATCTTGTCGACGATGAAGCGCGAGGTCTTGTCCAGTTCGCGCACGGACCGGACATAGTTGCGGCCGAGCGTTTCCGAGGCGCCCTTCGACAGGGCGGCGGCAAATTGCGGCGGGGTGGCCTGTCGGCCGGCGCTTCCTGTCATGCCGCCGATCTCGCGTAGCGTGACGAGCTCGCCCGCGCCATAGACGTCCGGATGACTGGCGAGAATCTGCTCGACGAGCGAGGTGCCGGAGCGCGGCATGCCCAGAACGAAGACGGGAGTTTCGTCCGAGGTGCCGAAATCCTGCCGCTTGTCGAAGAATTCACGATCGAAAACGCTCATCGTCTCTTCGAAATCGGCTTCCACCCTGTCGCGGTCATAGTCGAGTTCGCGGCGTCGCAGCGCATTGCCCGACCGAAGATATCTCGCCGCGTCCTCGTAGTCGCCCTTATCGTGTTCGATCTTCGAGAGGGTGAAATCGAGGATCATCCGTTCGTGGGAATTTTCCGGCGAGGCGGCCTCCGCCGCGTGGATGGCGTCGCGTTCGGCGGCTGACACATCGTCGACCATCCAGGCGAGGGCCAGCGCCGAATCCGCATGGACCGCGCCATGGGCCGAGGCCTCGCGCAGACGGGCTTCGGCTTCCGGGAGATCGCCGCGATCGCGATAGGCGAGCCCGAGGCCGTAATTGGCCTTGCTGTCGGCCGGATCTTCCGCCCGCAGGGCGGTGAAGACCTCGATGGCCTTGTCGAGCTGACCGTCGCGCAACAGCGAGCCGCCATAGCTGGTGCGGAGCGCGCGATTTTGCGGCTGGAGCTCGACGGCCCTGGCGTGCAGTTCCACCGCGCGGGCGGGGTGGCCCAGGCGGGCCTCGAGGCTTGCCAGGTTCGACAGCGCTTCGGGGTATTTCGGCTGCAGCCGGAGGGAGGTCTGCAGGCTTTCCCGCGCCTCGATCACGCGGCCCGTTTCGGCGAGCGCCAGCCCGAGATTGGCATGAGCCATCGGGTTCTTGCGGTTTCGGGATAGCGAGGTATTGAGAAACGCGAGGGCCTCGTTAAATCGGCGGGCGGTCAGCATCAGCACGCCGACGAGCAGGTTCGCATCGGCATGGCCGGGGTCGGCGGAAAGGATCTGCCGGCAGACGGTTTCGCATTCCTGCAGTCGTCCGACCTGGTAGAGCGCCGCTGCCTGCCGGGCCATTTCATCGAGTTGGCGCTCTCCGGAGCCGTGGCCGGATTTCGCCGACAGCCTGCGCTGCTTGCGGTTCATATGCTGATGCTCCCGGTTGGCGGTCGATCTGACGTGAAGGAGATTTCACGTATCAAAGGAGGTCGGGCGAGGGGACTCTCAAAAACGTCGAACAAGCCCGCGCGTCCTTTTGTCCACATTCTGACGCGTGGGAAAACGCTCGTCAAATCATCCGGTCGCGCGCCTGTCGATCAAAGGCTGAAGGGCAGGCGCTTGCCGTCTATTCCCGCCCTCACGTCGGGTCGGCATATTTGTCGAGCGCGTGCAGTTCCGGGAGATAGTCGGCATATTTCCGCCAGCCGCGTTTGGTGGGATCGTAGATCGGTTGTCTGACCTGGGTCACCGACGCGGTCTGCACGCTGCGCTTTGTCTTGTGGAATTCAAGACATTCAGGAACGAATTCCAGATCGCAGGCGGCCAGCAACCTGCGGATTTCGGCTTCCGGATCCTTCACCATCTTGGCGTGATCCATCTCGATGATGTCGGCCCCGAACAGCGAATACCAGTGATCCATGATTTTTCGGTAGAGCCCGTAATAGTGGATCAGGTCATCAAGGTCGTAGCTGTATGCCAACCCCTCATTGGTGAAGTTCGTCCTGTAATTCGAGAGGCAGACCTCTCTTGCGTCACGTAGACAATGAATGATCCTGGAATTGGGAAGGATGAGACGGATGAGGCCGATGCGGAGAAAATTGTGCGGCATCTTGTCGACAATGAAACGCACATTCCGCTCGAACTCGCGAACACGTTCGATGTAGCTCTGTCCCAATCTCGCGGCCATTGCCCTGGTAATCTTGCCAGCAAACTCCGGCAGACTGTCGGACGGCACGCCGTATTCCCGGCTCTTGTGTTTCAGCAGGTTCAGGGTCGCCAGTTCGCCCGCACCGTAGACATCGGGGTGGCTGGCGAGAATCTGTTCCGTCAAAGTCGTGCCCGATCGCGGCATGCCGAGGACGAAGATGGGGGTTTCGTCGGGGCATCCGAAGCCTTCGCGTTGGGCGAAGAAATCTGCGTTGAAAACCGCGATCGTCTGATCAAATTCATCCTCGGTTTTCGAACGGTCGTACTCGAGAGACCGCCGTTTTCCGGCATTTGCAGATCTGAGGTGACGGGCAGCGGATTCGAAGTTTCCCCGCTTGTGCTCTATGTCGCTGAGCGCGAAATCGTAGGCCGGACGTTCTTTCGACGTTTCGGGAAGATTGTCGCGAGCAGCCGCCACCTTGGCAATTTCATCCTCGGAGAGCTCCGAGAGCCCCACCAGACCGAGCACGAAATCGGACTTGAATTCCTCGCTTGCCGCCACCTTGCGCATGGATTTTTCCGCTTCCTCGAAGTTTCCGAGGTTGCGATAGGCTGTACCCAGTCCGAGATTTGCATCCTTGTCTGCCGGATCGATCGCCAACACGCGCCGGAACTGGGCCGCGGCCTTCTCCGCATCATTGTCCCTCATCAGAATGTGGCCGTACTGAAGGAGGAGTTCGATATTTCGGGGCGCAAGTTCGACGGCCTTGGCGAGCAACGGAACTGCTTTCTCCAGGTAGCCCAGTTTCGATTCGATATTGGCCAGATTCACATAGGCTTCAGGCGCTGAAGGTTTGAGACGTATTGCGGTCTGCAGACTTGCCCGGGCCTCGAAAGGTTGATCGACAGCCGCTAGTGCCAGCCCCAGATTGGCGTGGGCATCGGCATTCTTGCGGTCGCGCGCGATGGAGGTGCGGAAAAAGCGGATCGCATCGTCATACTGTTCCGCGCCGAATGCCAGGATCCCGATGATCAGGTTGGCATTCGGATCCTCGGCATCGATTGCGAGCATGCGACGGCAGGTTGCCTCGCATTCATGCAGCCTGCCGGTTTGATAGAACGAAAGGGCCTGATGGGCGAGCTGTGCCAGTTGAGGCGAGTTGACCGCGCGATGTCCGGTCAAACGAGTTTGCTTGCGGGTCATGTGACGCTCCTGTGTCCGGGGTCGGCCGGAAGGTCGTTAGGGTCCTGCCCCTGATAGTCCACAGATGCCGCCACGGTCAGCGCCGCACGGCCGCTCTCAATGCTGAAGCGAGTTCAGTGCGCGGGCGCATTGCTGGAGATCGTTTGTGGCGAGATGCGCATAGCGCAGCGTCATCTGGATCGTCTGGTGACCAAGGAACGTCTGCACGCGGCGCAGATCGATGCCGGCCTGGACGAGACGCGATGCGCAGGTGTGGCGCAGGATGTGCGGCACCATGTTGGGATCGCTCTCGAGTCCGCATTCCTTCTTGGAGGCATCCCAGTTGTACTTGAAGTTCTGGTAGGGGATGTCGAGGAACGGACCCGCGCTGCGGCTGAACTCGCGGCATGCTTCAAGTGCCGCCTGTGCGCGCTCGGTCAGCGGTATCGTCCGGCTGCGGCCCGATTTGGTGATCCAGAAGGTGGCGTTTCCGTTCTGGATATCGCCCCATTTCAGCGCCAGAGCCTCGCCAACGCGCGCGCCGGTATCGATCAGGAAGACCGCCAGCAGTTCATGGTGCGGATTCCGGGCGCCGATGGATTGGAAGATGCGGCGCTCCTCGTCACTGGTCAGGAACCGGACGCGGCCGTTGCGCTCTCTCAGCCTCAGATATGTTGGTAGCCTGGCGATGTGTCCCCCCCGTTCAGCCTTCTTCAGCAGCTTGAATATCGCCGCCAGTTTGCGGTTGATCGTGGAGTTGCGGTTGCCCTTCTTGCGGTAGTAGCCGACAAGGGCATCGATCGTGGCATCGTCGAATTCGGAAATGGAGTGGCTTCGGAGAAAATCGTTCGCTTCGAAAATGAAGAGCTTGCAGGTGCTCTTGTGCTGACCGTTTTCCCAGAGAATATCGGAGTAAAGGCGCCAGAAATCGGCAAGCGTCGAAACATAGTCGACGCCAGCGGTCCGTACGCTCGCAGAAGTGGTATCCCCGCCCAGAGCTCTGCTACCCGAAAAATCACTACTCCCCCCGCTACCCGGATCAAAAATAGCCAAGAACGCAACACATACTTTTGAGCTTCTGTAAGGAAGCTGACATTTCATGCACTATTCTCCGGCATGGGCGAGCCATGCCGGAGAAATTGTCGGTCGGAAACCAGGTTTCCTTAGAACGAGCGCTGGACGCGCACGCCGCCGCCGAACATGTCGCCCGACACGCTGTCGACGTACTGGATTTCCGGGGTAACGGTCAGGCCCGGGACCAGTTCGTACGCGATGTTCGCGGTGATCGCCCATTCGTCGTCGACGACGGCGCCGTTGCTTTCGGTCCAGTCGACTTCGAAGTTGAATGCACCCTTGTCGGAGAAGGCGTAGGAACCACCGGCCGAAACGCCGAAGGTGTCGAAGCCAGCGCCGCCGTTACCCCAGGTGGTGTAACCGGACTCGTTTTCACCGTACATCAGCATGGCGAAGAGCGAGAAGGCGTCGTTGATGTTGACGTCGGCGCGGATCTTGCCGGCCCAACCGCCGGTGGTTGCGCCATCGCGGCTGTCCCAAGCGGCAACGGCCGACAGGTCAACCATGCCGAAGGTTGCGCCGAGACCGACCACGACGTGCGGCATGTAGTCGTCGATGCCCCAGCCCTGGCCGTGGCTGCCGCTCACGCCGGTGAGAGCTGCTGCACTGTAGGCAGTACCCGTACCACCCCAGTTGTCGTCGCCGGTTTCCAGAGCGATACCAGCCCGGAAAGCGCCACCGGTGTAGGTGTAGCTGATCAGGTTGGTGTCGAACGGGCCGTAGCCGCCGAGCGGGGTATCGTTGATGATCGCGCCGGCATAACCGGTCCAGGTGGTGAAGAACGATTCGTCCTTACCAACGCGGAGACCGCCGAGCTGGATCCAGGCGAAGTTCAGCGACCAGCGGCTGTCGGTGTCGTAGCCGGGAGCTGCGCCGGAAGTGCCCGTGGTGAAGTAGTTCTGTGCGCTACCCCAGTTGAAACGGGTCTCGGTGTAGGTGCGCAGGGTGCCGAGTTCGGTTTCCGAAGCGGTCGAGGTGCGCAGCGACAGACGGGTGTTGTGAGCGTAGGTGCCCTCACCGGTGGTGCTGGTGCGTTCGAAAAGCTCACCGCCGAAAACGTCGAAACGGACGTAGCCGTGGATGCGCAGGCAGGTTTCGGTGCCCGGGATGTAGAAGAAGCCGGTGCCGAATGCGTCGCAAACGCGGACATATTCAACGGGCTCGGGCTCGGCTGCGATGATGGCATCGGCTGCACGAGCACCGGAAACTGCAACGAGAGCTGCAGCGGAGCCGAGGAGAAGGCTCTTGATGTTCATGGTTGACCTCCAGTCAAATATGAAAATCAAGGCATGAAAGAGCCGCACGCTGGCCTGCTCCCGAACAGCCGTTCGGGACCTGGTTTTCAAGGAGAAACGCGGTAAAAACGGGCGTTGAAAGGTGCCTGCGGAGACCGAAGGTCAGGTAATGCGTGTCAGGTAGTGGAAATGGCGTGTGTCGCAGAAGCTTTTCCGCAGTTCCACGGGTTTCTGTTCGAAGGTTGCTGCGAACCGTTCGACGAGCAGGATGGGTTCGCCGGGCTTGAGCTGCAGGACTTCCGCCCGCGATTGATCAACCGCGACCGCCTTGAGCCGTTCCGTTACGTCGACGACGCGGATTCCGAACTTGTGCTCGTAATATTCATAGGGCGTTTCGAAGACGGAGCTCCAGCGGCCCCAGTCATAACCGGGAAAATCCTCGCTGCGGACCGAAAGAATGTCGGCGATTACCGGAACGCCGTCGATCAAGCGCTTTCTGTAGGTGCGGTGGACCTTGCGCCCGCGCGCCAGGCCGAGAAGCTCGCGTTCCTCGTCGGAGGCGATGAACTCGTCTTCGGCTATGATCACGTCCCGGGGGAAGATCTTGGTGCCCCGGTCGGGAACGACGCGGAAATAGTGATCGATGGCCGAACTCGGCGAGTGGCTTTGCACGAAAGTGCCTTTCCCGCGGCGACGCACGATCAACCCTTCGTGCACCAGCCCTTCGAGCGCCTTGCGGATGGTGCCGACACTGACCGAATAGTCGTCCGCCAGCTTCAGTTCGGTGGGGAGCAGCGCACCCGCGGCCCACTCGCCGGTGGCCAGTCGTGCCTTCAAAAGATCGCGAATCTGAAGATGGACAGGCCGTTTGTCAGGCGTTTCGAGAAGAACCATCGCTTTCACCGCATTCAAAGTTCCAGCCCCGCGCAAAGGAGCTTCGTGGACGAGGGTAGACGACCGATCCCGCCGGAATCCAGCCGTACCAGGGCATTCAGCCTTTCATCAAATCTATATAGTTTAGAGTAGCTAGTGAAAAGTATGCCGTATGCACGTCCCTTTTTGCGCCGCGTCATCGTCCGCCGGCGTTTGACTGCGGCCCCCCAAGTCCCTCTGATTTAGGGAGAATTTAATCACAGGGATCGTGAATATGAATGTAATTCAGACAGATGTTGTCGTCGTTGGCGGCGGAGTGACGGGAGTGGTTGCGGCGCTGGTCGCCAGCCGGGCCGGGGCGAAGACGATTCTGCTCGAATCCCGCACCTTCGTCGGCGGCAACGCCACCACCGGTCTTTGCCTGCACAGCTTTCTCACCCGCGACCGCCGCCAGGTGGTGTTCGGACTTGCCCAGGAAATCGTCGAGCGCCTTCAGGCACTTGGCGGCTCCGTTGGCCATGTTCCCTATGACGGCTTCGTCAGCGCGGTGACACCCGTCGACGGCGATATCTTTCGAGTGGCGGTCACCGAAATGCTGGCCGAAGCCGGTGTCCAGATCATCTATGGATGCAACGTCGTCGGTGCTGAGGCAAATGACGGCTACGTCAGTCACCTGACCGTTGCCATGAAGGGCGGGCTGCGGCGTATCGAGGCCAATTCCTTCATCGATTCGACCGGCGACGGCGATGTCGCCGCCTATGCCGGCGCCACGGTGCGGATCGGCGACAGCAAGACCGGCAAGATGCAGCCCGTTTCGATGCTGATGCGGTTTTTCAACGTCGATACCCGCCGCATCGCCCAGGAAATCGGTGAGGTCAATCCGGCCATGGCGACGAAGGACGGCGGCGAGCCGTTCCCGGTCTATTTCAACGGCACGTTCAGCAAATGGAACGATGTGATCCGGGAGGAGAAGATCTTCCCCAATGAGGACCACAAGGTGTTCTTCAACACGACATGGCCGAACCAGATCAACGTCAACACATCCGCGGTCTTCAATGTCGACGGCACCGATCCGGTGGCCCTGTCCAAGGCCACGGTGGATCTTACCCGGCAGGTCCGCAAGGCGGGTGACTTCCTCAAGAAGCACGTTCCCGGCTTCGAGAACGGCTATTACATTCCGGCCATTTTCGCAGGCGTTCGCGAAACGCGTAACATATTGGGAGAATACGAGATTCAGGACGAGGATGTGCTCTCCGGCCGCAAGTTCGAGGATACGATCGGCGAGATCTGCTTCCCCGTCGACATCCACGACCCGGATACCGGACAGGCGCATTTCCACGACATCGGCGGCGACGGCGCCTTCGACGTTCCGTATCGCTCGCTGGTCCCGAAGGGCTTTTCCAACATGCTTGTCGCCGGACGCTGCATTTCGGCGACGTCGTTCGCCCACGGGGCAACGCGCAACATGGCGCCCTGCATGGTCACTGGCGAAGCAGCCGGCGTGGCCGCGGCGCGGGCGCTGCGCACCAATACCCCGGTCGCCAATATCGATGTTCCGGGGCTTCAGAAGGAATTGAACGAGGGAGGCGTCTATCTCGGGTCGAAGGCCGCCTGAGATACTCCGTCATGCTGCCCGGCCGTTCACCGGCCGAGCAGCATTGATTTTGAGGAGAAGTGCTGCCAGTCCAATGGCAGCGGGAAACGAAGGTTCATGATAGGGAGGAAAATCATGACGATAGCCACCACAACATCGCGTCTTCTCGCGGGCGCTCTGATCGGCGTCTCGGCAATGGGTTTCGCGCTTTCGCCGGCGCTCGCCAAGACGCTCAAGCTGGCGCATGTCCAGCCGGAAAGCCATGCCTTTCACAAGGGCGCGGTGGCCTTCAAGGAGGCGCTCGAGGAAGCCTCCGGCGGCGAACTGAAGGTCGACATCTTTTCCAACGGCGTGATGGGCAACGAGCGCGACCTGCTCGAAGCGCTGCAGATCGGCACCGTCGACGCCATCAGCGTGACCTCGGCCCTTACCGGCACCTTCAACGATGACTACCAGGTCTTCAGCCTGCCGTTCCTGTTCGACAGCTACGAGCATGCCTTCGCCGCCATGGACTCCGAGGATATCCGCGGCAAGATCGAACCGGATCTGATCGACGCCGGCATCCGCCCGATCGCCTACTGGATCGGCGGCGCGCGCAGTTATTACGGCCTTCAGCCCGTTGAAAACATTGGCGATCTTTCCGGCCTGAAGCTGCGGACCATGGAAGCGCCGTACTACGTTCGCGCCTGGGAAGATCTCGGCGCGATCCCGACGCCCTTGCCCTTCGGCGAGGTCTACATGGCGCTGCAGACGAAGATGGTCGATGGCGCCGAAGGCGGCATCAACACCTATGTCAGCAAGAAGTTCTACGAGGTCGCGCCCAATGTCGCGATGATCAACTACGTCTATTCCGTCCAGCTTCTCCATATGTCGCAGAACACCTGGAGCGGGTTGAGCGAGGAGGAGCAGGGCTGGGTAACCGAAGCGGCGAAGAAATCCGCCGAGGTGGAGCGCCAGTTCGTGCTCGACGAGGATGCCTCGCTCGAGGAGACGTTGAAGTCGCATGACGTGAAGGTGACGCATCCCGAGATCGGTCCGTTCCAGGACAAGGTCGAAGAGGTGTACACCATGTTCCGTGACGAGTTCGGCGAGGAAACTGCCAAGCTGGTCGACGAAATCCGGGAGCTGAAACCGGAATAAGCCAGATTGGCGGGAGGAGTAAGGTCCGTGGAGGAGAATGCAGGTCATGCCGCGGGCGATCGGGAGATCGCCCGCCGGAGATATCCGTTTTATTTCCGCTTCATCGACAAGGGGCTCGAATTCATCTGCGGGGCCCTGCTGGTGGAGATCGTAATTCTCCTCTTCGCCAACGTGATCGCGCGCTACGTCTTCGCCGTATCCCTGCATTGGGCGGACGAGGTGGTGCGCTATTCCTTCACCTGGCTGTCCTTCCTTTCGGGCGCCCTCGTCATGCGCTTCGGCGGGCATATGGCGATGGACATGTTCACCGACGCCTTTCCGGTGAAGATGGCCCGCGCGCTGCGCATCACAGTCGAACTCGCCGTGATCATTTTCCTTGTGATTCTCGTTATTTACTCTTGGCAGATGGCTCAGATCACTGCCGGGCAGAAATCGAGCACGCTCAGGATCTCGATGTTCTGGGTCTACCTCGCGGCACCCGTCGGCAGTGCCTTCATGCTCTATTATTCGCTGCGACGCCTGGGCGGCTTCCTGCGCGGTTCGCCGACGATGCAGCTCGATGAGAGAGAAGCCATTCAATGACACTCACCCTTTTCGCCGTCTTCGCGCTCTGCATCCTCCTTGGCGTCCCGGTGGTATTCGGGCTGGGGATCGCCTCGCTCTCCGCCATTATCTACCAGGGGCTTCCCCTTCTGGCGCTGCCGCAACGGGTCATCCCGGCGGTCTCGGACAATTTCTCGATCGTCGCCATTCCGCTGTTCATCCTGGCGGGCAATATCGTCGGCCGCGGCGGCATGGGCGACAGGATGATCAAGCTCGCCAATGTCTTCGTCGGACGGTCGCGCGGCGGGCTGTCCTCCACCAATATCGTGGCGAGCATGTTCTTCGGCGGCATCTCGGGATCGGCGACCGCCGATACCTCCGCCATCGGCTCGATTCTCATTCCGGCCATGGTCAAGCGCGGCTATGACAAATCCTTCGCCACGGCGGTTACGGTCGTTTCCTCGCCGCTCGGCACCATTATCCCGCCCAGCATCATCGTCATCGTCTATTGCTGGGTCACCGAGGTGTCCGTCGGCGCCATGTTCGCCGCGGGATATCTCCCGGGCCTGCTGATCGGCGTGGCGCTGATCATCACCGGCTGGATCATCTCGGTGCGCCGCGGTTATCCCGTTTCCGATGCGGTCTCGGTTCGCGAAGCCGCGAAGATCGTTCTCGACGCGGTGCCGGGGTTGATGACGGTCGTCATCATCATCGGAGGCGTCGTCGCCGGTGTCTTCACGGCAACCGAGGCGGGCTCCATCGCCGTCGTCTACGGAACGTTCGTTTCGATGTTCGTGCACAAGGAGCTCAAGCTCTCGGACTTTCCGGCGATCCTGCGTGATTCGGTGCTTCTCACCGGCGTCGTGGCGCTGATTCTTGCCTTTGCCGGCGCATTCGGCTGGCTGATCGCCTTCGACCGTGTGCCCTACGCGGCAGCCGAACTTCTCGGCGGCCTGTCGCCGGCGGTATTCCTGCCGGGCTACATGATCCTGCTGCTCATTCTCGGCACCTTCCTGGCGCCGACGGAAGCGCTGATCATCGTCACCCCGATCCTCTTCCCGGTGGCGCTGACCCTCGGCATGGATCCGCTGCATTTCGGCATGGTGACGATCACCTGCCTGGCGCTGGGGCATATCTCGCCGCCAGTGGGCCTGTGCCTGTTCGTCGGCTCGGCGGTGAGCGGGTTACCCGTCAAGGATATCGTCAAAGCGCTGATGCCCTTCTATATCACCAGCGCGGTCGCCGTGCTGCTGATTGCCTATATTCCGGTGATTTCGACTGCGATCCCGCGGGCCTTCGGCTTCTAGCCTCGGCATTCTGGCGCGGCTGCTGCCCTGAGGCGGCGGAACAGGCGCATGGTGAGCGCTGTCCGTGCCTATGGGCGGCTGTGAAGCCGCCAGCATGACAAACGCGAAGTCAGATATGACAGTGGAACCGGGCTGAATTGTAATTCGGTGCCGATGCGCCTTGGGTTGGCGGGCGGCAAAGCGCAACCGAAAAAATGGCGGAGAGGAAGGGATTCGAACCCTCGAAACCGTTCCCGGTTTACTCCCTTAGCAGGGGAGCGCCTTCGACCACTCGGCCACCTCTCCGTCGAGTGCGCTTGTTATCCGACTGCGTCCGGCTAATCAACCGGTTTTGCCTCGTCTCCACGCTGCCGCGCGCGCAAACCCTCGGGCAAGGCGGAAGACCGCGCGGCAGCGTGCTTGATTCGTAATGGAAAGCGTTAGGTTCCACTGACCTTATATATAGGCGCGCGTCTCTCTGGTGTTTCCGCTCCATGATCAATCGTGACGGCAGCCAAATATTTTCAGCGGCTTGCGTATTGGCGCCGCCGTCGCGTGATGATTCCCGCGCCAAAACCCAAGTCAAACGTGATTCCACTGTGAAATTCCCGGTTCGGCACGCAAATCGGGGCGCGATCTGCCCCAATTCCTAACGGGACCTTAACAAACCGGAGGGGGCGCCCTCGAAATCGTGTCATTTGTGCAACAGGAACTTGGCAAGGGTGTCCGGGCGCGCCTCATTTGGGTGGTTCTTCGTTGCGTGCGCCGCCGCCGTGGGTATGTTCGATCTCGAAGCCAAGGCGGACATCGTCTTTCTTCGTCTTTTGGGGATGGGGTTGGGGACAGCTCCTTCAGCAGACCCAAGCCCTTTGAAACTTTTGACTGGAGGTCAACCATGAACATCAAGAGCCTTCTCCTCGGCTCCGCTGCAGCTCTCGTTGCAGTTTCCGGTGCTCGTGCAGCCGA